>JBIJAH010000010.1:0-97169 GCA_044345845.1 Roseomonas sp. | reverse complement strand
ACATCAACGGCTTCTATAACCCGCGCCGAAGGCATTCAGCTTTGGGAGGTAAAAGCCCCCTGGCCTTCGAACGCCAGGCAGCCTAAACGAGTAATCGGAGCGGCATAAATATGCGACAAGTCCAGTCATGCGGCAGGCCATGGCCAAGATGGGGTTCGTAGAACATGCGAAAGCCTTTCGTTCGGTTGAACGTGCTGTAACCCTGGCGGTGGATTGAGGGAAGCGTTGAGGATTTCCGGCCAAGCCTCTGGGAGATCCAGCAAGGCTGTGCCTCGTCCACATTTCTGCCAAAACGCGATCGGTGACAAAAGGGTCCTGGCCCCTTAGCTTTACAGCCATGAGCGCCCAAATCCTCCTCATCCGCCACGGACAATCCACTTTCAACGCCATATTCGATCAGACCAACGTGGACCCGCTGCACTTCGATGCGCCGCTCTCGCCCCTTGGCCGACAGCAGATTGATCTCGCCCGACAAAAATTGGCAATGCTCCCGACACCAAACTTGGTCATCTGCTCGCCACTCACGCGGGCCATAGAAACCACGCTTGGGCTTTTCGGGGGTTCTGAAATACCCATCACCGTAACCTGCCGTCATCGAGAGCGATTGGGGAATAGCTGCGATGTCGGGCGCTCGCCTGGCGTGCTGGCCACCGCGTTTCCGATGCTATCATTCTCGCATCTGAATGACCCATGGTGGCATCAGGGCGAGCCGGATATGCGTGGAGTGCCCGTCGAGCCGGAGAAGAATTTTTTAGAACGTGTGGAAGAATTCCGGACTTGGTTGGGCGCCCAGCAAGGGCGCCTGGCGGTTGTCGGACATGGGACGTTTTTCCATCGGCTCACTGGACTGCATTTCGAAAACTGCGAGATGGTTGAATGGGATCCAACGGCCTAACTGGCCGGTCCAGCCGCTTTATCGCACATTGCCCCGGCAGACTGGCTAAACCACATCAGCTGATCGTATTTCTCGTGCTCGTGAACGATTTTGCATGGCTTGAAATTGCTCAAGGGTGCAAAGGGGGGCGATGAACCCGAAACTCATCCTGGGTCTGGCCTTTGGCTTTGCCGCCGCCCTGATCTGGGGTGGCCATGCGGTGGTGGCGCGCCCCGTGCTGGCGGATGGTAGCTTCGGCAGTTTTGATCTGGCGGCGTTTCGCTACGGCGTTGGCATGATGGCGCTGCTGCCGTTTGCCTGGGCGGCGCGCGCTACGCTTCTGCGGCTTGGGCTCAAGCGCGTTCTTTTGCTGGCGCTGTTTGGCGGCGCGCCCAATCTGATGCTGTTCCTGGTGGCGCTGGTCTATGCGCCGGCATCCCATGGCGGGACGATTGCGCCCATGACCTCACCTATTGTGGGGGCGATCCTGGCGATACCGCTGCTGAAGGAGTGGCCGACGCGCGGGCGGGCGCTCGCGCTCGCCGTCATGGTGATGGGTGTATTGTTGATCGGCTGGGATGGCGTGATGGGGGATTACCCCGGCGCTTGGCGCGGTGATTTGCTGCTGATGGCATCCGGCGCCACCTGGGCGGTGTTCACGCTGCTGCTGCGCCGCTGGCAGGTGCCCGCCATTCCCGCCACCGCCGCCATCACCATCGTCTCTGGCTTGGCGATCCTGCCCTTTTGGCTGCCGATGCGCGCGGCCGAGGTATTTGCCATGCCGGCGGGCCTGGTGCTGTTCCACCTGATCGCTCAGGGTCTGGTGCTGGGCTGTGTGGCGATGTTCTTCTTCGCCCGCGCGGTAGAACTGCTGGGGGCAACGCGCGCCGCCACCCTTTCTGTCATGGTGCCGGTGGTGGCGCTGCTGCTGGCGGGGCTTTGGTTGCGCGAACCGCTTTCTCTGCTGCAAATTCTGGGGGCGGGCTTGGCCGTTGCCGGGATGCTCGCCGCGGTGCTGTTCACCGGAAGGAAAAGCGCATGAATGCCATGACCACTCCGATGCCGCCGAGCCTTTGGGCCGCCACGGCGCCCGCACCGCCCGCGACGGAACCGCTGATGGGCGAAGCGCGCACTGGCGTTGCCGTGGTGGGTGCGGGCTTCACGGGACTTTCCGCGGCGCTGCATTTGGCCGAAGCCGGCGTGCCGGTCACGGTGCTGGAAGGGGCAGAAATCGGCTGGGGCGCTTCCGGGCGCAATAACGGCCAGGTGATTCCCAATATGTCGCGCCTTGACCCCGATGCCATTGTGGCGAGTGTCGCGCGTGAGCATGGCGGGCGCGACAAGGGCGAGGAATTGGTTGGCCTCATCCGCGACAGTGCATCCCTGGTGTTTGACCTGATCCGCAAGCACGGCATCCAGGCGGAAGCGGTTCAAAACGGCTGGATTCAGCCGGCGCATCGGGCTTCACGCATGAAGGTGGCGGCATCGCGCGTGGAACAATGGGGCCGCCGAGGCGCCCCGGTGCGCATGGTGGATCGCGCGGAAATGGCCTCCCTCGCGGGCACGGATTACTGGCATGGCGGGTGGGAGAATAAGACCGGCGGGCGGATCAATCCGCTGGGTTATGCGCGCGGCCTGGCAGCGGCAGCGATGCGCGCGGGGGCGGTGGTGCATACCGGAAGCCCGGTGCGTGCCATCCGGCAGGAACCCGGCGGTTGGGCGGTGGAAACGCCGCGCGGGGTTTTGCACGCCGAACGGGTGATCATCGCCACCCATGCCTATACGGGCGATTTCTGGCCGGGGCTCAAGCACAGCATTGTGCCAGTGCGGTCCTACCAGATGGGCACATCGGTACTATCCGATAATGTGCGCAAATCCATCCTGCCGCAGGGGCATGCGCTATCGGATACGCAGGGCGATCTTTACTTCTATCGCTTTGATGCGAATGGAAGGCTGGTGACGGGTGGCGGCTTGATTGTGCCCTTTGGCTGGGAAGGGCGCATCCGGTCGCGCATCACGGAACGGGTGAAGCGCGTTTTTCCGCAGATTGGCGATGTGCAATTCGATTACATCTGGTGGGGCTATGTCGCCGCGACCGATGACAAGATGCCGCATGTCTATGAATTGGCGCCTGGCGTGCTGACCTGGACCGGCTGCAATGGCCGCGGCGTGGCTTTGGCGACCGCGCTCGGGCGTGAATTGGCCAAGGCGAGCAATGGCACGGCTTTGGCCGATATTGCGGCGCCGGTGGAAAAGAAGCTGCGCCGCATTAGCGGGCATGAATTCCGCGCCTTTGGCATTGCCTGGACCATGGCGCAGACCCGCTGGCGTGATGGGCGGGACTGACCAGGCCGTTTGGTAGTTTAGTCCCGCTGCTGGTAGAAAATACCCCGAAAACGCGGCCAGCGAGCCGCGAATAGGTTGCTGGTTGGAGAATGCCAATGACACCCCCGCTTGATGCCGCCACCCCGGCGCGCCCGGAAAACTTCCGCTATTCCCCCATGTTCCCGCTGGGCGCCGATACCACGCCCTGGCGCAAGCTGCCGATTGATGGCGTTTCCACCATAAAGGTGGATGGCAAGACCGTGCTGAAGGTGAAGCCAGCCACGCTGGAAGCGCTCGCTTTCCAAGCCTGCAAGGATGTGTCCCATCTGCTGCGCCCAGCGCATCTGGCCCAGCTGGCAAAAATTCTGCAGGACCCGGAAGCGAGTGCCAATGATCGCTTCGTCGCACTTGATCTGCTGAAGAACGCCAATATCGCCGCCGGCGGTGTTTTGCCCATGTGCCAGGATACCGGCACGGCGATTGTCTTTGGCAAGAAGGGCCAGCGCGTTTGGGTGGAAGGCGATGAGGAAGAAGCGCTGTCTTACGGCGTGCATCGCACCTACACCGAAACTAATCTGCGCTATTCGCAAATGGCGCCGATCACGATGTATGAGGAAAAGAACACCGGCAATAACCTGCCTGTTGAATTTTCCATCATGGCGCAGCCCGGCGACTACCACGCCGATGAAATGCATTTGATGTTCGTGCTGAAGGGTGGCGGTTCCGCCAACAAGACCTTCCTGTTCCAGCAAACCCGCGCTGTGCTTAACAAGCCGAAGCTGCTTGCGTTTCTGGAAGAGAAGATCAAGACCCTCGGCACCAGCGCCTGCCCGCCTTACCATCTGGCGATTGTCATTGGCGGCACTAGCGCGGAAGCAACGCTGAA
Source organism: Roseomonas sp. (assembly GCA_044345845.1). Taxonomy (GTDB): domain Bacteria; phylum Pseudomonadota; class Alphaproteobacteria; order Acetobacterales; family Acetobacteraceae; genus Neoroseomonas. The sequence continues at coordinate 93,084 of JBIJAH010000010.1, read as the reverse complement.
AACCGTGAAGCTGGCCAGCACGAAATGGCTGGATGCCCTGCCAACCTCCGGCGATCTGTCCGGCCATGCCTTCCGTGATACGGAGCTGGAAGCGGAGGTGCATACGCTCACGCAAAACCTAGGCATTGGCGCGCAGTTCGGCGGCAAGTATTTCTGCCATGATGTGCGCGTGGTGCGGCTTGCGCGGCATGGCGCGAGCCTGCCGATCGGCATTGGCGTTTCCTGTTCTGCTGATCGTCAGATCAAGGCGAAGATCACACCGGAAGGTGTTTTCGTCGAGGATCTGGAACATGACCCGGCGAAATATCTGCCAGAAACGACCACAGATATCCTGAATGGGGAGGTAGTGAAGATTGATCTGTCCCGCCCCATGAGCGATATCCGCGCGACCCTTTCCAAATACCCGGTGAAGACGCGCGTGAGCCTGACCGGCACCATGGTGGTGGCGCGCGACATTGCGCATGCGAAATTGCAGGAACGGCTGGATGCCGGGCAGGGCCTGCCGCAATATATGAAGGACCACCCTGTTTATTACGCGGGGCCGGCGAAAACGCCGACTGGCATGGCAACTGGTTCCTTCGGCCCTACCACGGCGGGGCGGATGGATAGCTATGTGGAAGCCTTCCAGAGCGCCGGCGGTTCCATGGTAATGCTGGCCAAGGGCAATCGTTCCAAGGCCGTGCTGAATGCCTGCAAGAAATATGGCGGCTTCTATCTGGGTTCAGTTGGTGGCCCTGCCGCGCGGTTGGCGCAGGACTGCATCAAGAAGGTTGAAGTGCTGGAATATCCGGAGCTCGGCATGGAAGCTGTCTGGCGGATTGAGGTTGAGGATTTTCCTGCCTTCATCGTGATGGATGACAAGGGCAATGATTTCTATGAGGGGCTGGAGTGAACATGGCGGGCGACCGCCGCCTGCCAGCGCGTTTCATGCTGCCGGTCACGGGCTTCATCCTTTCTGGGATCATGACCATCATCATCTCCGGCATCTCAACGCTATTGGCGCTGGGGCCGGGGGCAGAGTTTCTGGCGCGTTGGCCGGTGGCTTGGATTTCTTCCTGGATCATCGCCTTCCCGACCGTGCTGGTGGTGCTGCCGATTGTGCGACGGATTGTCTCGCGCATTGTCGCCCCACCGTGACAGGAGAAAAGCGATGCTGGAATTGAGACCAAATTGCGAATGCTGCGGGCGGGATTTGCTGCCGGAAAGCCGTGACGCGCTCATCTGTTCCTTTGAATGCACCTGGTGCGTGGATTGCGCGCGCACCAAACTGCCGGGCGGGCTTTGCCCAAATTGTGGCGGAGAATTGCTGCGCCGCCCGATCAGGCCAGCGGATAAACTGGCGAAGTTTCCAGCCTCCACCGAACGCAAATTCCGCCCGGAAAAATGCGGCGGACCATTGACTGCCTGAGAAGGACATGAAGCCATGAATGAACGCCGCCTGATCTCCTCTGGTTCGAAATTCGAAGCGGAAATCGGCTATTCCCGCGCAGTGGTGGATGGCGATTATGTCTGGGTATCCGGCACCACGGGCTATGATTACGCCAGCATGACCATCGCACCCGATGTGGTGGCGCAGGCCGAACAATGCTTCGCCAATATCAGCCGCGCCTTGGCCGAAGCCGGCTGCACCTTGGATGATGTTGTCCGCGTGCTGACCATTGTACCGCGGCGGGAAGATTGGGAGCCGTGCTGGCCAGTCTTTCGCAAGCATTTCGGCAAGGCCCGCCCGGCTTCAACACTGATCCATGCCGGGCTGCAAACTGACATCATGCGCATTGAAATCGAAGTGACGGCCCGTTTGCCGAAGAAAGGCTGAGCATCATGCGTTTTGCCGTGGACCGCCTGGACCATCTGGTTATCACTTGCCGCGACGTGGAAATTTCCGCTTCCTGGTATCAGCGCGTGCTGGGAATGGAGCGGGAGGAATTCGGCCCCCATCGCCGTACCTCACTTCGCTTCGGTGGGCAGAAAATCAATCTGCGACCTGTCACGGCAACACAGGAAGAATGGTTCACGGGCGCGGCGGGCGGTGTTCCAGGGACGGATGATCTTTGCTTTGTGGTGACCATGAAATCGGATCAGGTGGCGGAATATCTCAAGGCTTGCGGCGTGACAGTAGAAGTTGGCCCGGTTGCGAAAGCGGGCGCGCTTGGGCCTATCATGTCGGTCTATTGCCGTGATCCCGATGGCAATCTGATCGAAATCGCGAGCTATTCAGGTTAGTGCATTGAAAGCGCGCAGATTGCGCTTTTTCTCGTGAATGATGTCGCGGCATGAAAAGCCATTTGATCAAACGCTCCTTTCGCCTCACGGGTCACGCAACTTCCGTGGCCTTGGAAGCTGAGTTTTGGATTGTGTTGGAGAAAGTTGCAGAAGACCGGAGCAAAAGCCTGGCGGCCTTAGTGGCGCAGGTAGATGAGGCGCGTGCCGGTTCCGACCTACCCTTGGCGAGCGCGCTACGCCTGGAAGCGCTCAGTCATGCGCGCAAAGCGTGATTGGTATTAGTTTTTCGTAGTTACTGGTGCTGCCTGCGCATAAACTCCCCGCACCCTACAGACCGAGACTCGCACCAGTACCATTGATTGACACCGCCGACTGGGAATGAACCGGCAGCTGCGCTTCTGCTTCTCAGGGCTTGAGTGTTTCTTGGCATTAAATCTTATCAGGATAAATCGGAAGACATCATTTCTGATGGCTTCCGAATGCGCGATTCATCAGCTCCGTTGGCGGCGCAGAAAAGCAGGGATCTCCAAGCTCATCTCATCCTGCTGCGCAGGCCGTGCCGCTTCGAAGCGTGGTGCGGGCGCTGATTCTACCCGTGCCGGCGGCGATACCTCGGTCGCGAAGCCTTGCGGTTCAGCCTGCGGTGAGAGATTGCGCTTCATCATGCCACCCATACCGGTGACCTTGCCAAAAAGGCCCCGCAAGCCGGCAGAACGCGGCGCAGCTTGAGGCATTTCCGGTTCCATCGGCTCGGCCACAGGCACACGAAGCTGTGGTACTTCCGGCAAACTGGCGGGTTGCGGTGCCAACATCACCGGTGGTTCCGGATTTGGCGCCACTTCCGGCATGGGTTCTGGTGTGGTGTCTACCACCGCCGGCCGCATGGCAGGCGCCGCTTGCGCTGCACGGCGCATGAAGGGCAGGCCAGGGCCCGCAGGTGTGGTGCCGATGGTCTGACTAGACACGGCGTTGAGTGGCTGCGCAGCGCCACCGCCCATTGCCACCAGTTTGGGCTTTTCTGCTTCCCGTTGGCCCGCCGCATCAATGCCCGTTGCAACAACGGAAACCCTGATGCGCCCATTCATCGTTTCATCCACTGAAGTGCCGAAGATGATATTGGCGTCTTCTTCCACTTCTTCCCGGATGCGGTTGACCGCGCCATCCACTTCGAACAGCGTCATGTCGTAGCCACCGGTGATGTTGATCAGCACACCCTTGGCGCCACGCATGGAAATATCTTCCAGCAAAGGATTGCTGATTGCGGCTTCCGCAGCGCGGCGGGCACGGTCCTCACCTTCGGACTCGCCCGTTCCCATCATCGCCTTGCCCATTTCGGCCATGATGGTGCGGATATCGGCGAAATCCAGATTGACGATGCCGGGATTGATCATCAGGTCGGTCACACCGCGCACGCCCATGTAAAGGACGTTATCCGCCATCTTGAAGGCTTCCTGGAAGGTCGTGCGTTCATTCGCCAGGCGGAAAAGATTCTGATTGGGGATGATGATCAGCGTATCAACAACCTGCTGCAATTCCTCAATGCCCTGTTCAGCGGATTTACGCCGCTTGGGGCCTTCGAAATCGAAGGGCTTTGTCACCACGCCAACTGTCAGGATGCCACGTTCTTGCGCCATGCGCGCGATCACCGGCGCCGCCCCCGTGCCAGTGCCGCCACCCATGCCGGCGGTGATGAAGATCATATGCATGCCTTCGATATGGCGCGCGAGTTCTTCCGTTGCTTCTTCAGCCGCCGCACGGCCGATTTCTGGCTTGGCGCCAGCGCCAAGACCCTGCGTGAGATGCGGGCCAAGCTGCACGCGGCGATCCGCGCGGGAATGGATCAAGGATTGCGCATCCGTATTCGCAACCAGGAATTCAACCCCATCAAGGCCCATGGAAATCATGTTGTTGACAGCATTGGTGCCGCCGCCACCAACGCCCACTACCGTGATCCGCGGTGTGAAATCAGTGTGCTGGTTTTGCGGAATGGTCAGGTTCAGGGTCATGGGTTTTCCTCCTCACGCATTGACGGGCGAATTGGGTTGAAAAGTTTGGGCGAAGGGTGTGGCATCACACACGATCCTTCAGCCAATGAATCAAACGACGCAGCGCGCCTCCGGCCTTGACTGGGCCGGGCGCGATATCAAGCACAGGGCGGCCTTCACCGGCGCCCCACAGCAAAAGCCCAACGGCGCCAGCGAAGGCTGGCCCAGATGCCGCTTCGGCAAGGCCCCGAAGGGGTTGCGGGCGGCCCAGCCGCACCTGGCGGTCCAGAATACGCGCGGCCATTTCACGCACGCCAACAAGTTGTGATGCGCCGCCGGTTAGCACCACGCGCGCGCCGCCTTCCTTGCCAAGCCCGCTTTGGTCAAGCCTGTCCTTGATAAGTTCAAAGGTTTCTTCCAGGCGCGGCTTGATAATGCCCACCACCATGGCGCGCGGAATGCGTGCGATGTGATGTTCATCTTCACCCAGTAGGGGTACGGGCAGATATTCCCGTTCATCATCCGCACCACCATGCACCGCGCCATGCAGCGTTTTCATGCGTTCCGCATGCGCCACGGGTGTGGAAAGGATGGTCGCCAGATCATTCGTCACCTGGCCGCCGCCCACGGGAATTTGCGCGGTATGCACCAGATGCCCTTCGCTGAAGACCGCAAGGCTTGTGGTACCGCCGCCCATGTCAATTACCGTGGCACCAAGCTGCTTTTCATCTTCAACAAGTGTCGCTAATCCCGCAGCAAAAGGTGCGGAGACTAGTTCTTCCACTTCCAAATCACAGCGCATTAAGCAAGCGCCAAGGTTGCGCAGTGATGCTTCAGCAGCTGAAACCATATGCAGCCGCGCGCCCAATACATCGCAAATCATGCCGCGCGGATCATCCGCGCCCGGCGTTGCATCCACGGTAAAGCCAAGCGGAATGGCGTGAACCGTCTCCCGCCCTTCTTCTGCGGTGCGGCGGCGGCCATCGTTCAGAATGGCGCGTAGATCGGCTTCGGTTACGGCGCGTCCGCCGATTTCCCATTGCAGATGCAATTGCCGGCTATCGGGCTGACCGCAAGAAAGATTGACAATGGCACCCGAAAGCCGCGTATCCGCCATTTCTTCGGCCTGGCCAACCGCAGCACGGATGGCGCGTTCCGCTTCTTCCAGATCAACAATGGAACCGCCCTTCACGCCGCGTCCGCGCTGCCAACCAAAACCCAAAACACGTGGGCTGCCATCACTTTCAATGCGCGCAATCAGGCAGACCACTTTCGTGGAACCGATATCAAGAACGCCAAAAATCCCATTGCGCGCCTGGCGCCGCCGTCGCGGTGGCGCAGCAGTGGGTTCAAAAGCGTTAGGTAAGCGGGCAAGTTGATTCATCCGCGTTCCCTTCGCGCCACAGGTCGAGCAGGCGGGGTTTCAGGTGCTTCGCGATTGGTGCGCACCACCAGCCGGTCAGGCAGCCTCAGATCAATTGCGGCAAGCGGACGATCCAAAAGCTTGGCTTCCTGCTGCAACTCCGCAAGGCGCTTGATGGCCGCCGCTTCGGCTATTTCCGGGAGCAGCACATCAGTGCCGCTATGCAAGCGTAGATTCCAGCGCCGTTCGCCGATGCGCACCATGGCCTGAACGCGTTCCGCCACAGCAGCTTCAGCCGCCAGAAGGTCGTAAAGTGTCGCAGCGGCACGATCCGCACCGGGGCCGACAATGAGGGGCAATGGCCCGAATTGATCGAGCCCATCGGTAGCAACCGTCTTGCCGTCCCGATCCACAATGACGAAACGTCCTTGATTTTGCCAAATGGCGAAGGGCCTACGTTCTTCAAGGCGCAGAACGATAGTGCCGGGCAGGTGGCGTTCCACATGCGCGCGCGCCACCCAGGGGATCGCTTCCAGCCGCTGCCGCGCATCGTCTGGGGAAAAGCCAAGCATGGAATCACCACGCGAAACACCAAGGGCTTCGCGGATTAATTCGATTGGCGTGTTCTGCCGCCCGTCAACGATCACCGCCTGCACGGTCATGCTACGATCAGGGCCAACCATGGCGACCTGATCAAGCAGTCGGCGCGCCTGACCTGCCGGATCCACTACGGCAATGCCATAGGCAATGACGCCAAAACCCAGCAAGATCGCGCCGCCGTAAAGTGCAGGCACGGCAAAGCGCCGTGAACGGCGCAGCCAAATCCGCAAGGCCGTGGGGCGCCCAGGCTCCTTGCGCTTTTTGGTGGAAGTGCTGGCCAAGCGTTCACGCGCCATGGTTGGCTTGCTCCACCATCCAGGCGCAAAGCGCAGGGAAAGACATGCCGCAATGCGCCGCCTGTTCCGGCAGCAACGACGTTGGCGTTAGCCCCGGTTGCGTATTGACCTCTAGCAGGATCAAGCGGCCAGGCTCGCCGTGCGTGTCATCATAGCGCAGATCAGTACGCGATGCGCCGCGGCAGCCAAGCGCATGGTGCGCGCGGAGCGCGATATCCAAAGCTTGCGCGTAGCTTTCTGGTGCCATGCGTGCCGGTAGAATATGACGTGACCCGCCGGCAGCGTATTTGCTCTCATAATCGTAGAACTGCCCCGCATCGGCCAGAATATCCGTGACCGCTAGCGCGCGATTACCCATCACACCAACAGTCAGCTCGCGGCCTGGGATGAAGCTTTCCACCATGATGGCATCGCCATGCGGCCAGCCACGCGCTATGGCGGCGCGGCGATTGTCACCCTCATGCAAAATGGTGACGCCAACAGATGAACCTTCATTCACCGGCTTCACTACAAAGGGGCGTGGCAGCGGGTCTGCCGCTTCCAATTCGGCGCGCGTCACAACGCGATCATCCGCAACAGGCAGGCCGGCAGCACGAAACACGGCCTTCGCTGCAGCCTTATCCATCGCCATGGCAGAAGCGCGCAGCCCCGAATGCGTATAGGGCAAGCCAAGCCAATCCAGCATACCTTGAATGCAGCCATCTTCACCAAAGCGCCCATGCAGCGCATTGAAGACAACATCGGGGCGCGGATCGTTCAGCGCCTGAATCACAGCGCCCAGATCATCACCTACATCAATCGGCGTGACAGCAAAGCCAGCTTCATGCAGCGCAGCGATCACCTGCTTACCGGAAGAAAGCGACACTTCGCGTTCCGCGGAACGCCCACCATAAAGAACGGCGACGCGCTTCTTCATGGCAGCGTCCTTCCAATACGGCGGATTTCCCATTCCAGCGCAATGCCGGAATGCGCCAACACGCACGCGCGCACTTCCTCGCCCAGCGCTTCGATATCGGCGGCGGAAGCGCCCCCCAGATTGAGCAGGAAATTACAGTGCTTTTCGCTGACCTGCGCGGCGCCGCGAGTCAGGCCTCGGCACCCGGCGGCGTCAATCAATTCCCAGGCCTTGCGATCACCTGGCGGATTCTTGAAAGTGGAGCCGCCTGTGCGCGCGCGCACAGGTTGCGTCGCTTCACGTGCGGCGCGGATTTCAGCAAGCCGCGCCGCGATGGCGGATTTGTCACCCACAGCGGCGCGCAGCCTTGCCCGCACCACAACACCGCGTGGCGGTAATTGCGCATGACGATAAGCGAAGTGCAGCGCTTCAGCATCCAGGCGCAGCAAACCTTCAGGTGTCGCGATTTCAGCCCAATCCAGAACATCCTTGATCTCAACGCCATAAGCGCCGGCATTCATCGCCACCGCGCCGCCGATGCTGCCTGGAATACCGACCAGAAACTCAAGCCCACCAAGCCCGGCAGCGGCAGCGGTTTCCGCGACTGTTACATCCAAAGCGGCGGCGCCAACGATGATGCCGCCATCGGCTTCCACCACCACCTCACCAAAACCGCGCGCAAGGCGCAGCACCACGCCTGCAATGCCGCCATCGCGAATAACCAGGTTTGAAGCCGCACCCAATATGGTCAGCGGCATATCGGCAGGCATGTCGCGCAGCAGCAGCAACAGATCATCAAGATCGGCGGGGCGCACCAGCACATCCGCTGGTCCGCCCACGCGAAACCATGTAGCGGGACCGAGCGGCGCATCACGCTCCACGCGCCCGCGCAACGGTGGCAGCACGGCCTGGCTGATGGGCTGAGGCATCATTTCATCGCCCCCGCCAGGCGCCCGCGCGCGCGCGACTGCAATTCAGTCAATTGCGCTGGCAGCGCATGCGCCCAGTTGGTGATGCTGCCAGCGCCGAGGCAGACAACGTAGTCACCAGGCCGCGCAATCGCGTGAATCATCTCCGCCAGGCTATCGGGGCCGGGCAGAGGCACGACGGAACGATGCCCGCGCGCGCGCAAGCCTTCCACCAGCGCATCCTTATCCACGCCTTCCATCGGCGCTTCGCCGGCGGCATAGACATCGGCCACAATCACCGTGCCCGCATCATTCATGCAGGCGCAGAATTCTTCGAATAGGGTCGCAAGTCGCGAATAGCGATGCGGTTGCACCACGGCAATCACATCCCGCGCGCCGGCCTGCCGCGCGGCCTTCAGCACGGCTGCAATTTCCACCGGGTGATGGCCGTAATCATCAATCACCGTAATGCCGCCTGCCTCACCGGTGCGCGTGAAGCGCCGCTTCACGCCCTTGAAGCCGGCAAGCGCGGTGCGGATGGTGACCTCATCGACACCCATCTCAGCAGCGATGGCAACGGCGGCCAGCGCATTCTGCACATTATGCTGGCCGAGCATGGGCAGGCGGAAGGGCTTCATGTTGCGCACACGCCCGCTCAGCCGATCCGTCACCGTTACTTCAAAAGTCGCACCCATGCGGTCGGTGATCACACGTTCAGCCCGCACATCGGCTTGCGGCGAAAAGCCGTAAGTCACGATGCGGCGATCCGAAAGTCGCGGGATCATCGCCTGTACTTCGGGATGATCAATGCAGAGCACCGCAAAACCATAAAAAGGAATGTTGCCGACGAATTGGGCGTAGCCTTCCTTCATCGCTTCTTCCGTGCCCCAATGGTCCAGATGTTCCGGGTCCATATTCGTGACCACGGCAACAACGGCGGGCAGTTTCAGGAAGGACCCGTCACTTTCATCGGCTTCCACCACCATCCATTCGCCGCTGCCCATGCGCGTATTGGTGCCATAGGCATTGATGATGCCGCCATTGATCACGGTGGGGTCCAGCCGCGCGGCTTCCAGCACCGCGGCGACCAGGCTTGTGGTGGTGGTCTTGCCATGCGTGCCGCCAATGGCGATGGCCCATTTGAGCCGCATGAGCTCGGCCAACATTTCCGCGCGCCGCACAATGGGAATCAAACGCTGCCGCGCCGCCGCCACTTCCGGATTATCGCGCTTCACGGCGGTGGAAACGACAATCACCTGCGCATTGCCCAGATTGGCCGCGTCATGGCCGATCATCACCGGAATGCCGGCGGCGCGCAGCCGTGCAACATTGGTGCCTTCCGAAATATCGCTGCCCTGCACTTGGTAGCCAAGCGTGTGCAGCACTTCGGCAATGCCAGACATGCCAATGCCGCCGATACCAACGAAGTGAATGGCGCCGATACTGATGGGAAGCGCGCGCATCAGGAAACTCCAACAAGATTGCGCCGCGCCAGCGCCATGACGCGGTCCGCAAGGTCGCGCGCTGCATGGGGGCGCGCCAGGGCAGATGCAGCGGCAGCAGCTGAGGCCATGCGCGCCGGGAAATTCAGGAAGGACGCCAGCGCATCAGCCAGCACTTGCGGCGTGAAGGCTGCCTGCGCGAAAACACGCGCCGCATCCGTCGCCGCCAAGGCACGCGCATTTGCGGTTTGATGATCGTCAATCGCGGATGGCAGCGGCACAAGAATGGAAGGCCGACCAGCGCAGGCGATCTCGGCCACCGTAGAAGCGCCAGCACGGCCAATCACGAGATGCGCCGTGGCAAGCCTTCCTGCCACATCAGGAAAGAAAGGCGCCAAATCGGCAGGAACGCCAGCGGCTTCATAGGCGCTGCGCGTGCGCGCCAAATCTTCGGCGCGGCATTGCTGCGTCACCAAAAGCCGCGCGCGTAAGGCTTCAGGCAGCGCGCTGATCGCCGCCGGCACAACATCCGCAAAAATCCGCGCGCCGAGTGATCCACCCAGCACAAGCACGCGCAACGCCGTGCCATCAGCCGGCAGCGGATAAGGCTGCCCTGCCAAGGCGGCGAGTGCGGGGCGCACGGGATTGCCCACCACCGCACTGCGCGCAGTTTCTGGCACCATGGCGGTGTCAGCATAGGAAAGCGCCAGCAAATCAGCGCCGCGCGCCATCAGCCGATTGGCGCGGCCCAGTACGGCATTCTGTTCATGCAGAATAAGCGCAGGGCGACGTGATGCGCGCATCAATCGCGCCGCGGCCAAGGGCGGGAAGGAAGGATAGCCGCCAAAACCGACAATCGCACTCGGCGACAAATCGCGAATATGCCGGCGCGCCTGAAGCGTTCCCATGAAGAGCGCTGACGCGCCGCGCAAAGCCTGACGCAACCCGCGCCCGGAAAGGCCAGAACCTTGCAGTACGAAACGCTCGGCATTCGCGAAAACCGGGCTGTCATAAGCAGCCGATCGCGCATCGGTCATCAGTGCCACGCGTTCGCCGCGCCGGATCAGTTCTGCCGCCAGTGCCTCAGCCGGGAAAAGATGTCCGCCCGTGCCGCCCGCAGCGATGATGATGGGTTGCGCCATGGGGCCCCTCACCGCGCGCCACCCGTGGCAAGCGCGCCGTGCGGCAAGCCGGTTCCCGCGGCGCGTTCGCCAATGCGCTTACGTGTCAGCGCCAACAACATCCCCATACCAAGCGCGATGGCCAGCACGGAAGATCCACCATAGGAAACGAAGGGCAGCGTCATGCCCTTGGTAGGAATCAAATGCAGCGTGGACGCCATATTCACAAAAGCCTGCAAGCCGAATTGCGTCAGCAACCCGGTTGCCGCCAGCACTACGAAGAAATCAGTTTCAGCCAGCAGGCGCATCAAGCCGCGCAGCACGATGAAGGCGAAAAGGGACAGGATGACCAGGCAGACCACCATGCCGAATTCCTCACCGGCCACGGCAAAGACAAAATCCGCATGCGCATCTGGTAGCACATTCTTCACGCGCCCTTCACCCGGCCCGCGCCCCAAAAACCCGCCATTGGCGAAGGCTTCCATGGCGACACTCACCTGATAGGAATCGCCTGAACTTGGATCCAAAAAGCGATGCACGCGTGATTGCACATGCGGGAACAGCAGATAGGCCAGAACGCCAACGCCAACGCCAAGACCTGCCAGCCCGCCCACGATGAAAAAATTCAGTCCAGCCACAACGAATTGTGCAAAAAGCACTGCCGTCATCACCAACAGCATACCGATATCGGGCTGGCTTTTCATAATCACCGCAATGACGGCAAACATGCCAACCGCGATCGCCCGCCCCCAAAAGCGCGAACCGGGCGCCATGCCTTCCGCAATCAGCCAGGCAGCAACTACGGCGAAGAAGGGCTTGAGGAATTCAGATGGCTGCAAAGAAAGCCCGGGGATCGGCAGCCAGCGCCGCGCGCCCTTGATCTCCACGCCCACCACCAGCGTTGCCGCGGTCAGCACCAAAGCCCCGGCGCAACCAAGCAAGGCAAAGCGCCGAACGCCGCGCGGTGAAAGCAACGAAACGCCCACCATCACAGCCGTCGCCAGCGCCAGATAAAAGACCTGCTTCAGAAAGAACATGTGACGCGATGATGCGCCGATACGCTCAGCCACCGCAGGCGATGCGGCAAGCATCAACACATAGCCAAAACCGATCAACACCATCAGCGCCGCCAGCGTCCAGCGATCAACTGTCCACCACCAACGCCCAAGAATGGAATTATCCGCGCGGGAGAGAGCCATTAGCTTGCCCTCCTGCTCGGCTCAGCGACCAGCGCCTGCGCCAGTTCACGGAAGCGATCACCACGCGCATCAAAACCAGTGAATTGATCAAAGGAAGCCGCCGCTGGGGAAAGCAGCACGACAGGCGCCACACCAGCAAAAGCCGCTTGCGCTGCCGCCGGCACTGCCGCTTCCAGGCTGCCAACGACTTCATACGCAACGCCCGCTTCGCGCAACGTGGCCGCCATGCTCAGTGCATCGCGCCCAACCAAAAAAGCCTTGGCGATGCGCGGGAAGAAAGGTGCCAGCGGCGCAATGCCGCCTTCCTTGCCGATCCCGCCCGCAATCCAAACCACACGGTCATAAGAAGCCAGTGCGCGCGCCGCGCTATCTGCATTGGTCGCCTTGCTGTCGTTAACAAAGACAACGCCCTTGGCTTCGGCGACGATTTCCTGCCGATGCGGCAAGCCAGGGTAGCTTGCGATGCCGCGTGCTATATCCGTACGCGTGACGCCAAGCGCCATGCAGGCCGCTGCTGCCGCTGCCGCGTTCTGTGCGTTATGGGCGCCTGGTAGAGCCACCGCCGCCGCCAGATCAAGGATCGGTCCGCTATCGTCCCGCAGCGTCCCGCTCTCAGCCCAAATACCCCCAGGCTGGGGCGTCAGGCCCGAAATCGGCACGACGCATGCGGCCAAGCCAGCCCCCATCGCGGCGGTCATTGGGTCATCCTGTCCGAGCACGGCCACATCACCGGCCTGCTGACGCGCGAAGATTTGAGCCTTCGCAGCGGCATAGCCGGCCATGCTTCCATGGCGGTCCAAGTGATCGGGGCTGAGGTTCAGCATAATAGCTACGTTGAAGCGCAGAGTTGCGATTCGCTCCAACATGTAAGACGACATTTCGAGGGTATAGACCCCCTCAGACCCCAATATATTGAGATCGAGCGCTGCGGGGCCCAAATTCCCCCCCACCTCACAGGCCATGCCGGCACCCCGCAAAATGTGGTGGATCAGCGCAGTCGTGGTGGATTTGCCATTGGTGCCGGTCACGCCGATGAAGCGCGCGCCTGAATGGCTGGCCAGTACCGCGCGGTAGAGAAATTCCACATCACAAAGGACGGGCCTGCCGGCGGCCTTGGCGGCCTGGGCGGCAGGATGGGGCGTTGGCAAGTGGTGCGGAATACCCGGTGAAAGCAGCAACGCATCGGCACGGAAGGCGCCGGCGGTGGGGTCCTTCAGGGTCAGCCCAGCGGCGGCAGCTGCTGCGCGTGCTTCGGGCTTATCGTCCCAAGCCTCAATTTCCGCGCCCCAGGCAGCCAGGCGCAAGGCGGCTGGCAGGCCAGCGCGGCCCAGCCCAACCACAGCAATGCGCGCGCCGGGAAAGGGGGTGAAGGGGGGGCTTGGCGCGGTCATCTGATTTTCAGTGTCGAAAGCCCAACCAACGCCAGGATCATGGCAATGATCCAAAAACGGATCACGATGGTGGGCTCGGCCCAGCCTTTTTTCTCAAAATGGTGATGCAGCGGCGCCATCAGAAAAACGCGCCGGCCTGTGCGTTTGAACCAGAAGACCTGGATGATGACGGAAACTGTTTCCACCACAAAAAGCCCGCCCACAATGGCGAGTACGATTTCGTGCTTGGTCGCAACCGCAAGCCCACCCAGCGCGCCGCCAAGGGAAAGTGAACCCGTATCCCCCATGAAAACTGCAGCCGGCGGCGCATTGAACCAAAGAAAGCCAAGGGCAGCACCAACCAGGGCCGCGCAGAATACTGACAATTCACCGGTGCCGGGCACGTAATGCAGTTGGAGGTAATCGGCAAAGATGCGGTTGCCGACCAGATAGGCAATCAGGGCGAAGACACTTGCCGCGATCATGACCGGCACAATGGCAAGACCATCCAGCCCGTCGGTCAGATTGACCGCATTGGAAGCGCCCATCATCACCAGAGCGGCCAGCAGCGGGAAGAAGATACCAAGCGGCAGGAGCAATTCCTTGAAGATCGGGAAAGCTAGTTTGTCGGAAAGCGCGCCCGGCATCAGCCAGGTGATCCAAATGGCCGTGATGATCCCCAAGCCCGCCTGCACCAGAAGCTTCATGCGGCTGGATACACCCTTGGTGTTGCGCTTGGACACTTTCAGCCAATCATCGGCAAAGCCGAGCGCACCATAGCCGCAGGTGATGAACAGCACGGCCCAGACAAAGCCATTGCGCAAATCCGCCCAAAGCAGGGTGGAGCCCACCAAGCCCAGCAGGATCAGTACGCCGCCCATGGTGGGCGTGCCCTTTTTCTCCACAATATGCCGCGCCGGGCCGTCTTCACGAATTGGCTGACCACCACGCTGAAAGCCGCGTAGCCAGCGAATGATGGAAGAACCAAAAACCAAGCTTATCAACAAGGCTGTCAGGCAGGCGGCACCCGCGCGAAAAGTACTATAGCGCGCCAGATTGGCGAGCGCATATTCCTCAGCAAAGGGAAGCAGAAGATTATAGATCACGAAACTTGTACTCCTGCCGTCAATGCCGTGATGATCACGCCCATACGCGAGCCGAGAGAGCCCTTCACCAGCACCGCATCGCCGGGCTTGAGCGCATCAAGCAGCGCGGGCGCAAGGCTGGTTGAATCTGGAAAATGCCCACCGCGATGCTGTGCCGGCAGGGCCGCAAAAAGATAGGCCGAAAGTGGGCCGCAGCAGAAGACCAGATCGCAAATCTTGCTCGCGTCTTCGGCTAAAGTCGCATGTTGCGCGGGGCCTTCCGTACCCAGTTCCAGCATATCGCCAAAGGCGAAAAGGCGGCGCGTGGCAGTCTGCGCGGCAAGCACCGCAAGCCCGGCGCGCACGGAAGCGACCGAGGCGTTGTAGGAATCATCAATCAGCAATGCCTCTCCGCCCGCCACGCGAATGCGGCGCAGTGCGCCCCGGCCAGCACCAGCAGTGAAATCGCCAAGGGCGCGCGCTGCGATAGCGGGCGCAAGGCCAAGCGCCTTCACTGCCGCAAGCACAGCGCAGGCATTCAGCGCCACATGGCGCCCAGGCGCCGCAAGGTGCAGCGCAAGTTGCTCTCCGCCAAGCGTAATTTCCGCGATGCCACCTTCAGGTGAAGCTTGATAATTCAGCGGCCTTGCATTGGCGGCTTCAGCTTCCCCATGCGTCATCACATGCAGCCCCGCATCACGCGCGCGGGTCATGAGTTCCGGCAAAAAGACACTATCGGCGGGCAGGATCACGGTGCCGCCGGGTGCAATGCCGGCGATGATGTCACCCTTCTCGGCAGCAATCGCCGCCTGGCTGCCAAGCATGCCGATATGCGCCGTGCCGATTGAGGTGATGATGCCGATATCAGGGCGGGTAAGCCGCGACAGCGGCGCGATTTCACCGCGATTATTCATGCCCATTTCAATCACGGCAAACTCAGCCTCACGCGGTAGCCGCGCGAGTGTCAGCGGCACGCCCCAGTGATTATTATGCGACGCTGCCGAGGCATGGGTAGTGCCAAAAGCGCTGAGCGCCACATGCAGCATTTCCTTAGTGGTGGTCTTGCCGACGCTGCCAGTGACGCCCACCACACGGGCAGCAGCGCGCGCGCGCCCAGCTGCGCCAAGCGCGGTCAGCCCAGCCAGCGTATCGGTCACGCGCAGCAGCTTCGTCGTATCCATGGCACCCGGTGGTGTGTGATCCACCATCGCAAGGGCCGCGCCGCGTTCAAGTGCATCAGCAACAAACTCATGCCCATCGCGCTGATCACGTAACGCAATGAAAATATCGCCAGGCGCAACGCTGCGGCTATCTATCGAAACGCCGGTTACGGCAGCATCGGCGATAAGTGTGCCGCCGGTTGCCGCGCACAACTCGGCGCTCGTCCAAAGTGGCATCATGGCGCAAGCCCCACCAGCTTGCGCACCACGGCGGCATCATCGAAGGGGTGGACAATGCCGGCGATTTCCTGGCCGGTTTCATGGCCCTTGCCGGCCACTGCCAGTACATCTCCTGGACCTAACGCGCCCATGGCCCTGGCGATGGCTTCTTCGCGCGCACCGGCATCCACTGCATCAAGGCAGCCAGCCAAGACCGCCGCGCGGATGTCATCTGGGTTTTCGCTACGCGGATTGTCATCCGTAATCCATACGCGATCCGCCGCTTCTGCCGCTGCGCGCCCCATCAGCGGGCGCTTGCCAGAGTCTCGGTCCCCGCCTGCGCCAAACAGCACATGCAAGCGCCCCGCGACATGCGGCCGGAGTGCCGCTAAAAGCCGCGTCAGCGCATCAGGCGTATGCGCGTAATCCACATAAATCGCGGCACCATTGGGCAGGATCGCCGCGCGCTCCATACGCCCGCGCACACCCTGCAAACGCTGAATTGCTGCCATCGCATCTTGTTCAGTAACGCCTGTCGTGATCGCCAGCATCAGCGCCAGCAAGGCATTGTCCACCTGGAAGCGCCCCGGCAAAGGCAGCAGCACTTCATGCCGTGCGCCTGCAAGGCGGAATTTGATTTCTTGGCCTTCCGGCAAGGGCCGCGCTGCTTCCAAAGCCAGCGCATCACCACCCACGCCAACCAGCCGCAAATCAAGCCCGCGTCGCGCGGCGATATCCCGCAATGCCGAAAGCGCTTCCGCCTCCATATCCGCCATGGCAATGGCAGGTGCGGCTTCGGGCAGGATCTTTTCAAACAACCGCAGCTTGGCAGCGCGATAGGCTGCCATGGTTCCGTGATAATCCAGATGATCACGCGTGAGATTGGTGAACCCCGCCGCCGCCAGCCTGACGCCATCCAACCTGCGCTGATCAATCCCGTGCGAGGAAGCCTCCATGGCGACCGAACCGACACCATCGCGCGAAAGCTGCGCCAGGTTCTCGTGCAGTACCACCGGATCAGGCGTGGTCAGCGATGGTCCGGGCGGCAGACCTTCCGCAATCAACCCAAGCGTGCCGAGCGACGCTGCCTTCCTTCCCGCAGCGCCCCAAATCTGGCGCAGGAAATCCACGCTGCTTGTCTTGCCATTCGTGCCCGTGATTGCGACCACGCATTCCGGCTGGACACGATAGAAAGCCGCAGCCATCAGCGCCAAGGCACGCCGCGGGTCTGGGCTGGTGAGAAATGGGCGCGGCGGAGCCTCAGCAGGCCAGGCCGTGCCTTCGGGGGCAAGAATGGCGGCAGCACCACGCGCCACCGCATCGGCAATGAAGGCGCGCCCATCAGCGCGCGCACCCGGCAGGGCCGCAAAAACCATCCCTTGGCGTACCGCACGGCTATCAGCGGTGACACCCGTTATGTCGAGAGAGGCAGCGTCCTCACTGCCCAACCATCCGCGCATGAGATCACCGAGGCGCAAGGACAGCCTCGCGCTGAGTGACAGCGACGCGCGGCGGCGTTTCGGTGGTTTGGCGCGTCGGGGGACGATTGGCGGTTGGTGCCGCAGGCGGCGGTGCTGCACCGGGCACACCGCGCCCATTCATCGGCATGGCGATGGCGCGTTGAATCTCAGGGGTCACGGGCTCCGGCAGCATGCCAAGAATTGGCGCGATGCGTGAAATCACCATATTCGCAGCCGGTGCCGCTACCCAGCCCGCAGTCGCAAAGCCATGGCTGCGCGCATTGGGCTTTGGTTCATCCACCATCACGTAGACGGAATAGCGCGGCGCCTGCATGGGAAAGGCGCCAATGAAGGCGGCAATGCGCTTGTTTTCCAGATAACCGCCGCGCGGCCCAGTCTTTTGTGCCGTTCCGGTCTTACCGCCGACGAAGTAGCCCGGCACTTCTGCGCCCTTGCCTGAACCATCGGTCACGACAAGCCGCATCAGCCGGCGCAAGGTTTCCGAAGTGCGCGGATCAATCACCCGCACCCCTTCACGTTCACCACCCGGGGGCTGCGCAAGAATGGTCGGTTGGCGCAGAATGCCACCATTCACCAAAGTCGCGCCCGCCGTTGCTACGTGTAACGGTGTTACGGAAATGCCATGGCCGAAGCCAATGGTCATTGTATTCAGTTCGCGCCACGTTTTTTGGCCGGGTACGAGTGGCAGCGCGGTTTCCGGAATTTCGATTCCCAGGCGCGATGTCATGCCCATACGCTGCATGAATTCCCGATGCCGCGCCGGGCCTACGGCTGCGGCCATATGCGCGGAAGCAAGGTTGGACGAATAAGCCATGATTTCGGGCAAAGCGAGCCAACGATTTTTGCCGCGATAATCATTGATTTCATGCCGCCCAACACGGATGGGGCGCGATGCGTCATAACCGCTCCAGGTCTGCACCGTGCCCAGATCCAGCGCCATCGCAGCGGTCAGGAGCTTGAAAGTAGATCCTGGTTCATAAACGCCAACAGTCACGCGATTGAAGCGTTCATCAGTAGTGGCTGCGCCCACATCATTGGCGTCATAATCGGGCAGGCTTACCATGGCGAGAACTTCGCCCGAATGCACATCCATCACCACGCCAGCGCCGCCAATGCCGTTGAAATCCGTAATGGCATGTTGCACCGCATCGCGCAGCGCCAATTGCACACGAATATCAAGGGAAAGCCGAAGCGTATCGCGGCGCAGCGTACTCAGTCTTTCGTCAAAATATTTCTCGACACCGGCGATGCCATTGCCGTCTACATCTACGCCGCCAATGATATGTGCGGCAGTGCGCCCCTGCGGAAAGAAGCGACGTTCCGCATTCTCGAAATAAAGCCCCGGCACGCCAAGATTATTCACCGCCTGCATTTCACGTGGCGTCAGCGCCCGGGCGATATAGGCGAATTGGCGATCACCCGTCAGGCGCGCGATCAACCTCTCTCGGTCAAGTTGGGGCAATACGCGGCGCAGCTTGTCAGCAGCTTCAACAGGATCATCAATCTGGCGTGGGTTTGCATAAAGTGCCGTCAACGGCAAGGAAACCGCCAATACTTCACCATTACGATCCGTAACGGCAGCGCGCGAAACCGGTGTTTCCGCCGGTGGCGCTGGCGGGCGCGACAGCATTGCTGCGCGCTTGGGTTGGGCTGGATCAAATACCGTGGCAAGCGAAAGCTTTACCGCCACCGCGCCAAAAAGCATGGCGAAACCACAAGCCGCCAGCAGCAGGCGCGCGCGCGACCTTTCCAGTTGGGCGTGACGCATCAGATCGGGCTGCATCACGCGCACCAAGGCGCGGCTAGAAGATTCCGTTACGGTTGTCTCACGCAGCCGATTGCCAGGTGGCGCATCGGGCGAAGGCTGGCGCGGGTTATTGGGGAAAGCGTCGCTCATACTGCGCGCGCCTCACTCAGCGGGCCGCCCCTTGCGGGGCTCCCACCGGCACGGGGCGCGGCAAGGGTACGGGCGGGGGCAGCGCGCCACTGGCACCACCAAGTGCGGAGGTCACCACAGCGGGCGGCGGTGGCGCGGCGGGCGCCAGATGGACCGCCGGTGTTACCATCATGCGGGGCGGCGGCGCTGGCCGCGATACGGGCGGCGGATTAGCTGTAGCACTCAGACGCGGCGGTGCTTCAGCCGGAACAGCGCGTGGGGCTGGCGCAGGGTTCGCTAATGCAGCCGGTTGTGCAACCGGTGCAGCCGCAACGGGCCGAGGAATCATCAGCACTTCAGGCGCTGCAGCCGGCACTTCCGGAGGACCAAAAAGGGATGGCGGGCCAGCAAAGGCCCGTGCCGCAGGCAGGCGGCGGTCCAATTCGGCTTCGCGGATGAATTGTGCTGGTGCCATGGGTTCCAGCGCCAGATGGCGCTGCGCAACCTGCCGCAGCCGGTCCGGTTCATTCAGCAGCGCCCATTCCGCGCGCAAAATTTGCGTGCGTTCCCGCACAACTTCCGTCTGGCGATTCACTTCGCGCAATTCACGATCCAACATGGAAACGGAATGCTTCACCTGATACAAATGAAGCCCCGCACCAGCCGCAACAATCAAGCTGACAAGAGTAAGCGGGCGGATCATGCGGCGCGTTCCAGAACAAGGCGTTCAATACCGCGCAGCCTGGCGGAACGCGCGCGCGGATTGGCGCTGCATTCTCCATCCCGCGGGCGAAGTGCGCGCGGTGTCAGCAAATGAAAGGCGGGTTTGCTACGCCCCAATAATGCCGCCGGATCATGGCGCGAAGCACCCCCCCGGCCGGCAGCCGCCGCCATCGCCTGTTTAACGATACGGTCTTCCAAAGAATGGAAAGCAACAACAACAAGCCGGCCACCGGGGGCGAGCAATTCCATGGCGGCCGCGATGCCGCGTTCCACTTCCGCCAATTCATCATTCACGGCGATACGCAGCGCCTGGAAGCTGCGCGTCGCGCCATCAATGCCGGAAGGATCGCGCGGCACGGCGCGGCGCACCAGCGCGGCCAGATCAGCCGTAGAGGTGAAGGGCGCTTCCGCACGGCGCAGGACAATGGCGCGCGCAATGCGGCGTGCGAAACGTTCTTCACCGAAACGGAAAATGATATCCGCCAATTCGCGTTCGGGCAGGTTGTTCACCAGTTCAGCCGCACTGGGGCCGGATTTTTCCATGCGCATGTCAAGCGGGCCATCGGCGCGGAAGGAAAAGCCGCGTTCCGCCTGATCCAATTGGAAGGATGATACGCCAAGATCCATCACCACGCCATCAAGCGCGGCAATGCCTCGGTCCCGCAGTAGTGCCAACATATCGCCGAAGCGGCCTTGCATCAGATGCAGGCGGCCAGCGAAGCGCTGCGCCAGCGCCGCGCCGCGCGCAATCGCATCCGGGTCCCGGTCTATCGCGAAAACCGTGCAGCCAGGCGCGGCTTCCAGAATGGCACGAGTATAGCCGCCACCGCCAAAAGTCGCGTCCAGATAGGTGGCGCCGTCCTGCGGGCCAAGCGTTGCCAGCACTTCGGCTAGCATCACCGGCACATGGCCTTCCATTGTCATGGCGTGCGTCCTGAGGCAGCGGGTAGCGTCAGGCCGCGTTCGCGGGCGCGCAGCCTGGCTTCTTCAGTGCGCCGGCGGGCCGCTTCCGGTTCCCAAATCTGAAAAATCCGCCCGACACCAACACAGGCAATGGCATCCGTCAGCGCCGCATAAACAATCAGCGCTTCGGGCAACACAAGCCGCCCTTCATTATCAGCACGCGCAGCATGCGCATCGGCGAAAAGCGCCGCGGCCAGATCATCAGCCTGATCGGAAAAGGCATCCAGCCGATCAATGCCGGAAGCCAGCGCCTCAAACGCTGCAATCGGCCAGGCTTCAATGCAGGGCGCGCGATGGGATGGGCGCAGCACAAGCTCCTCAGAGCCAGCGCGCTCCAGCACGGCACGAAAGGGCGCCGGGACGGAAATCCGCCCCTTGCGGTCCAATTTGCCGATATGGGTGCCCAGAAATTGGGTCATCGCCCCCCGCGCGCCTGCCTTGCGCCAAAATCACAGACCGGGCGTTTCAGCGGCCGACGGGGCCCCCCGACCCCGCCGGCTCGCCCGACCATCCCGCTTCAACCCCGCTCGCCCCCCCGAGCGCATTGGGGTTTTATGGGATGAGATGGGATACCATGGGATTATTTGGGCTTACAAGCCAAAAAACGCTTTTGTGAAGGCATCCGGCGCAGAAAACCGCCGCAACGCCCTGGGTTAGGCGGCACGTGACCGAATGGCATGGAATTGTGTGAGAAAAGTAGCGTCAGACGGCCTGTAAGCCGGGTTCTGTCTTGCCCCTTGCGGGGCATGGACGGCCATTCCTCTGGAGCCCGCATCACTGCGGGCTTCGCGCGGCCAACCCGGGCAGAAGGGCGGAAATGCCCCTGCGCCAGCGCCTTGCGGCACCGCGCCGTCCGCCCCTATTCGGCCTTGCTCCGGGTGGGGTTTACCCTGCCGCCCCCATTGCTGGGGGCGCGGTGCGCTCTTACCGCACCGTTTCACCCTTACCGCGGGGTGTCGCCACGCCGCGGCGGTTTGTTTTCTGTGGCACTTTCCCTGAGGTCGCCCCCGCCGGCCATTAACCGGCACCCTATTCCCGTGGAGCCCGGACTTTCCTCCAGCCCGTGATCGCTCACGAACCAGCGGCCGCCCAGCCGTCTGACGCTCGGGGCATCTGGGGCTATGGGGGTGGGGCGGTCAAGGGGAAGGGCCTAGCCCAACAAGGCGCACCCTTGGCCAGCGTTGCCGCAGCGGCATTCCTTCCGATAAGGCGAAATAGCAGTGGCACTGAAGCCGGGCGGTGAGGCGGGACAGACAAATGGTCGCAGTAGTAAATGTTGCCAAGCAAGGACCGCCTTATTGCATGTTCGGCAGGCATCGCATTCGCACTCAAAACTTCCGATGCTAGAAGAAGCCGGTTAAACCCTTGCGTAGGTAACGCAATGTCGCTTAGATTATGTCAGCGATTCGCGCGTAACCCGCGCTGAAAGCAGACTCAAACTTTCTGCAATGTGATTGGGTTCTCGGGGATTTTTTGGCTTACTGCATGCGCACAAAGGCGACCCTCAATGAAGCTGTTGAATATCCCATCGTATGATCTCTCTACTGAAAGCGATGTGGAACAAAAATTCATCTTTCCTCTACTAACGCACCCAAGCTTTCTCGCCATACCAGCCAAAAGCATATTGACTAAGAAGTCTATGGGATCATTTAGGTTTGTCGAGAAAGCGTCACTGCCGAAAGGTTACGTACCTGACTATATGATCTTTATCGCTGGTCTTCCTGTTTGTGTTATCGAAGCGAAGGCCCCTGGCGTCAGTGTTCAGCAAGCAATTTCAGAAGCCAGAACTTACGCAGATCACCTCAACAAGCAATTTGCAACACGGGTAAATCCTGTTGGAATAGTGGTAGGATGTAATGGGAGTGAGATAGCGTTTGGTCCGGTCGACACCAATGATTCAGAGATAATTTCAGTCGGCGATTTGGTTATAGGCTCCAGTAAAGTAGAAAAGCTACGTGAAGCTTTTGGAATTCAACGCCTCACCTCTTCGGTTGAAAAACTCCGGCGCATTACGACGGCAGCCTATTTTAGGCCAGCGCAGTTTCTGGATCCGCAGCTGTTTGTAGAGCGCATTGAGCCAAATGCTCTTGCACCCTATCTGGCGCCCCTCTATGAAATGTTTTTTCGTTCCGAAGACCCGGAGAAAAATAAGCTGATATTGGATCGAGCTTATGTAGATACTGCGGAGCTTCGCGAGTACGATGAAGTTTTGCACGCAATGCTACGCCAAATCGAACGCTCTCTGCCGAGCGATTACAGAACGATTGAAACTGACAGGAATCAAGAATATACCCTGAATTCAGAACTTGGGCGGTACGGAGAGGACATAAGTTCAAAAGGAAGAATGCACCTTATCATCGGGTCAAGAGGTTCAGGAAAGTCATTATTCATTTCACGGTTTTTTACCCATTTGCTTTCAGATTTTTTGAAGAATAACGCGGTGTGGTGCGTGATCGATTTCAATCGGGCCCCTTCGTCTATAAGCAACATAGAAGACTACATTTGTAGTCAATTCGTCGAGCATGCGGATAATTTAAAATTTGATATTCATTCGCTTGAAGGTCTACGGCGAATATTTTCAGTAGATATAAATAGGCTGAATAAAGGCCCTATCGCGGCGATCTCCGATAAGGCGGAGCGCGAAAGGTTCCTATCTTCGGAGCTGCTTAAGCTCACAGCAGACACTAAGGGGTTTGCCCAAAAGCTAGGACGATACATTACTGGCGATGCGCACCGGCCTCTAATCATCGCATTCGACAACGTTGATCGGCGAGAAAGCGCGCAACAATTGCATATCTTCCAGGCAGCTCAATGGTTTCGAAGCGA
The DNA here is from genome assembly GCA_044345845.1 of Roseomonas sp. GTDB lineage: Bacteria > Pseudomonadota > Alphaproteobacteria > Acetobacterales > Acetobacteraceae > Neoroseomonas. Next base: position 69,349 of record JBIJAH010000010.1, on the reverse strand, counting down.
GACGCGTGCATTTGCACTCCTCACTTTAAGGGATGTCACTTTCGAACGCTTCAAAAATGAACCTCCATTAGATGCTTTTGCACAGATGAGTAATTTTTACATTAGACCCCCACGATTTTCGCTAGTTCTCCAAAAGCGCCTTAGGCTTGCTATAGATCATGGCCTCCAGGATTTGAGTGCCGTAGAGCAGGTCACCACCTCAGGTATGAAGTTCAAGTATACACCTGCCCAACTTGGTATATTTCTCCAATCCATTTACCATGCTTTGTTTGGCTCCGAACAACAGGTTGGCCAGATAGTAGATGCACTCTCCGAGCGCGATGTTCGCGCGGCTTTGGGCATGTTTTCGCGGATACTTTCGTCGGGACATTTCAATGCTGATCGACTCATCAGTGTTGGGACCGGCGGCGAGGATGGGATAAAAAGCGACACACTAATTAAGATATTAATGCGTGCCGATTATCGCGTTTACTCTGAGCAAGCCGCTTTCATCAAAAACATCTTTTCAGTCCCAAAAACTGGCTATACGGGAAATGTTTTCATAAATGCCGAAATTCTTGGGTTTTTCGCTAGACCAAAGACTGGTGAAGTACGGCCTGGCGGTTATTTTTCGTTAGAAGAATTGCTTTCAGACTTGGCAAGTATGGGGTTTTCGGAGGACGAAATTAGAGATCGAGTAAATGCACTCGCCCAGCAGAAGCTGCTTGCTTACGATGGTGAGGAAACTGAAGTTCCGACGGATAAGGACCTCATCAAGATTACGCCGAGCGGCATCATTCACCTCCGAACGCTCCCGCAGTTAATCGAGTATATCTCATCTTGTGCACTACACATGCCATTCTCTGACGAAGCCGTGGCTCGGCGTGTTGCGGTGACCTGGGAGAAGCTCAGGAGGTATAGGGACTTATCGTTTTCGTACAAACACGATGTAGCGGGAATGGTGGCAGATTACTTAGTCCGCCACAAAAGCAGGATGGATAATGAAAACCCTCTCTTTAAGGAGCGGTCGAGGGAGTCAGAAACGCTGGTCCGGTCCATCTCTTACGCAGTCAACGTATCCACGCGCGCTGCGGAGCGGCAACGGCAGCGCTTACACCAAGGCGCACTTGCCAAGCGTAGCGGCAGGAGCGAGAGCACTTGATCACTCGCCTGGAGCAATAGCTAAAGAGCACGACTCGCCACCGCCGCAACCCGCGCCCGCGTCGGCGCATCCGCAATCCCATCGGCGCGCCCAGGCAGCCAATGGCGCTGAAACGCCGTCAGCAGAACGGAAAGCGGCAAATCCGTGCGATAGCCAATCGCGCCAAGCAAGGGCAGCAACGCAGCCTCATCCGTCGGCGCCGCATCAGCCCCCGGCCAAAGCCCAACGCCATTCGCAGCCAATCCCTGCCAATCAAACAATTCCCCCGGATCCTGCTTGCGATCCGGCGCGATATCCGAATGCGCCACCACATTCCGTTGATCAATCGGGTGGCGCGCCATTATCTCAAGGCACAAATCGCAGACAGCGGCCATTTGCAACGCGGGAAAAGGGCGATAGCCCCATTCATGGCCGGGATTCACAATCTCAATCCCGATGCTGTTGGCATTCAGCGCGTTGCGGCCGCGCCAATGCGAAATGCCGGCATGGGCGGCGCGACGCGCTTCCGCCACCAGGCGAAACACCGCGCCATCTTCTTCCACCACATAATGCGCGGAAACCTTGGCGGCGGGGTCACATAGCCGCGCAATCGCCTCCTGCCCTGAACGCATGCCCGTGTAATGCAACACCAGCGTGTCAATCACCGCGCCATCGGGGCGCGCTTCATGATTGGGGCTGGGCACATCGCGGATACGGAGCAAGCTACAAGCCCCGTTCACGCTTGATTTTGTCCCAGGCCGCGTTGATCTGCGCCACTTTTTCCGTTGCGCGCTTGACGAATTCTTGCGGCACACCGCGGGAAGCCAGGCTATCCGGGTGGTTTTCCCGCATCAGTTTCCGCCAGGCGAGCCGTGCCTCCTCATCACTCGCTTGGCGGCTCAGGCCCAGCATCTGATAGGGGTCTTCACCCTGGGCTTCCGGCGCGGCGCGGCGGGCGCCATCAGTGGCGCCACTATTGCCACTGCCCCCCTTCGCGCGTTCCCAGGCCGGGGCATCAAGGGCGAAGCGCGCGTGGATGCCGCGCAGAATATCACCTTCGGATTTTGTCACCGGCCCATCAGCGCGCGCGATCTGCACCAGCGCCACCAGCACATCTTCCAGCATCGCCTTGTTGTCAGCAAAGGTCTCGCCGAGCTTTTCCGCGAAAGGTTCCCACCCTTCAGCGCTTTCGCGCGCCTGATCAAACAGCCGCCCCACTTCACCCAAGGCTTCTTCCGGAACATGAAACAAGCGGCGAAAGGCCGCGATTTCCTCTCGCTTCACCGGCCCATCAACCTTGGCGAGCTTGGCGGAGAGCACAACGACCGAGAAGGAAAAAAGATTCTCCTTGCTGCCCAGAAAGGCCATGAGGTCCGGCGTGGCAGAGGGGATCGCGCCACCTTTACCGCCAAGCGCGCCCGCATCGGCGGCATGGCCAAGCGCCGCCCCCACCATGGCGCCGACCGGGCCGCCCATCGCGAAGCCTGCGACACTGCCAATCATCTTGCCCCAGAAACTCAAAACGCCTCCTGCACGGTCAAAGCCGGGCGCTTTCCTATCATGAAAGCCCTGCCAGTCTGTAGATGGGCAGATAGCCAATCACCGCCTAAATAGGGGATAAGCCGCCATGAACGCGTTTCCTGATAGCATTTGCCAATGGCCAATCCAGTTCATCCGCTAGCCGATGCTGGCCGCAGCCAGGGCGAAGCGGCCATATTCAACGCCATGAGGCATGAAGGGGGCATCTGGTCTCAGGCGGCTTGGCGCGCTGTGGCCGAAGCCGCGCCAAGCACCATTTCGGCGCATTTCTCGCCAATCATAATACAGGGTGCATTGGTGTTGCCGCTGGTGAGCGTTGGCATGATGGAAGCATCGGCCACGCGTAGCCCCTCAATACCATGTACGCGCAGTTCTGCGTCCACAACAGCCATCGGATCCTGTCCCATTTTGCAAGTTCCAACCGGATGATAGGTGGTCTCGGCGGTGTTGCGAACCCATTCCAACAGATCGGCATCGGATTGTATATGCGCGCCCGGCGCGATCTCCTGTCCTGTCAGCTCCTTCAGGGGGGAAGTAGCCATCAATTCCCGCCCTTTGCGGATAGCCGCCAATAGGCCGTCACGATCATGTTGCGATGAAAGGAAGTTGAAGCGAATCGCCGGTGCCTCGGCTGGGTCGGCTGATTTGATATGTATGGACCCGGTACTTTCTGATCGCAGCACATTGACATTCATGGTAATGCCGCGCCGCTTCGCGACCCGCCGCTCCCCGTTCACCATCTCATAAAGGAAGGGCAGCACGGATATTGTCGCATCAGGCGTTTCCAGCCCTTCCCGCGTGCGGAAATACATGCGTATCGGCACCGCCGTCCGGGCAAGAAAACCTTCACCAAACAATGCGTATTTTGTAGCCTCTCGCATCAAGCGCCAGCCGCGCGCATTGTCGTTATAGGTGGCGTTACGCGCAATAATCTCGAACTTCACCCTTGGTGAGTAATGATCCCGTAGATTCTCACCAACGCCCTTCAGCGCATGTATCGGGGCAACACCATGGGCGCGCAGTATATCTGGCTGTCCAATGCCCGATAATTCCAGAAGCTTTGGTGAATTGATCGCGCCTGAACAGATAATCACTTCGCGCATCGCCCGCGCTTCATGTGGCTGCCCCTGGATAGTGTACCGCACACCAAGGCAGCGCCTGCCTTCAAGGATAAGGTTTTGCGCCAGGGCGCCCTTTTGGATGGTCAGGTTGGGCCGCCCCTTCGCCGGGTTCAGATAGGCGAAGGCGGTGCTTTGGCGGCGACCTTTCGCGATTGTTACCTGAGACATACCAATGCCTTCCTGGCGCACCCCATTCAGATCAGCGTTATAGGGAAGGCCAATCCTGCCTGCCGCTTCGATCATTTTTTCAAGCAAGGGCACTTGGTGGCGTGGCGTGTCGGTCACACGCAGCGGGCCGCTCCGTCCGCGCAACACATCATCGCCGGCATCATAGCGTTCCATACGCTTGAACACAGGCAATACATCGTCCCAACTCCAACCCCGATTACCAAGCTGCGCCCAGTGGTCGTAGTCCTGCGGCTGGCCACGCATGAACACCATGCCATTGATGGATGATGTACCGCCCAGCATCTTGCCGCGCGGCACTTCAATCCGGCGCCCGCCCGAACCCTCATCAGGTTCTGATGAGAAGCACCAGTTCACTGCCGGGTTGCCGATCAATTTGGAAACACCGGCGGGCACGCGGGACCAGAAGAAATCGGCATCTTCAGTGCCTGCTTCCAGAAGGAGGACGCTGTATCGGCCATTTTCAGTCAATCGCGCAGCAAGCGCCGCACCAGATGAACCGGCCCCTATGACAATAAAATCATGCATTGCGGTTGGCATACGCCCTCACTCCCTTGGACCTGCCCCCTTCTTGGATGCGGTAGCATTCAGGGACGGACAAAAGACTAGGGTAGCCGCGCGGCAGGTCAAAGCAATCACGCCGGCCAGAACGCCGCAGCTTTGCTCGCCTGGGTGTACCGATGGGGGGATACAACGATCATGATTGAGGAGTGATCTGGGCCAGGGGTCAGAGAAAGTCGGCTTAACCCATTGAAAATGGTGCCGACTCGGGGAATCGAACCCCGGACCTACTGATTACGAATCAGTTGCTCTACCCCTGAGCTAAGTCGGCCAAGCGAAGTCTTTTGGCTTTTCGCTGGGCTTTCTTAGCCTCAGCAAAAGCTTCGCACAACTATCGCGGCTCGCCCCCTTCATTTGCCCGGACTGACATTGGCTCTGGCAGGGAAGCCAAGCGCCACCTGTCATGCTAGACTGACACAATGCGCGCCCGGATCATCATCTCGCTCCTGCTCCTTATCCTCGCCCTGGCAGGCGCTTGGGTCTGGCGTGGGTTGCCGCCGGCGGTCGCGGTTGCCGCCGCTACCACGGGCTCAGCCGTGCAGGCCGTTTACGCCACGGGCAATGTGGAACCGGTCCATTGGGCCAAGGTCGGCCCAGCGCTGCGTGCCCGCATCACAGCCGTGCTGGTCGAAGAAGGCGCCCGGGTTGAAGCGGGCCAACCCATGGCACAGCTGGATGACCGCGAAGCTCGGCACCGCGCCGAGGAAGCCGAAGCCCGCGCCGTTTTCGCCCAGGAAGAACTGGCCCGTGTCCGCGCCCTGGTCGCGCGCGATGTTGCCTCTCGCGCCACGCTGGACCGTGCAGAGGCAGAGGCCCGTGCCGTACGCGCCGTCGGCGAAGCCGCGCAGCGCCGCATGGATGATTATGTCGTGCGCGCCCCTTCCGCCGGCGTTGTGCTGCGCCGCGATGCCGAGGTAGGCGAGGTGGTGGACACCCCGGCGGCGCTTTTCTGGATTGGCGAGCCGAAGCCGCTTCGCATCACCGCTGAGGTGGATGAGGAAGACATCGCCCAAATTCGCGAAGGCCAGCGCGCCCTGCTGCGGGCAGATGCCTTTGCCGGGCAAGTCCTGAATGCGACTGTCGCGCAAATCACGCCCAAGGGTGATGCAACGCGCAAGGCCTATCGTGTCCGGCTGACCTTGCCGGAAGACACGCCGCTGATGATCGGCATGACGGTGGAAGCGAATATCGTGTTGCGTGAGTCAGCCGATGCCGTGCTGATTCCACCCGCAGCGCTGCGCGGTGATCATGTGTTTGTCGCGCAGGGCGAAGTGGCGCGGCGGCGCCAGGTGACCGTTGGTGTCCAGGGTCCGCGCGCCGTTGAAATCCGCCAGGGTATCGCCGCTGGAGATGTCGTGGTGCTTGATCCTCCGCAGGGCCTAAGGGATGGGCAGGCGCTACGGCTTAAGCCATGAACCTGATTTTTGATCTGGCGCGCGGCATGCTTTCCCGCCGGCGCCGTCAGACCCTGGTTTCGGTGATGGGGGTTGCCTTGGGGGTAGCCTTCTTCATTGCCATCGCTTCACTCATGCGCGGTTTTCAAACCTATTTCATCGAACAGGTCATTGATGTGCAGCCGCATATCATCGTGAAGGATGAAACGCGCCGCCCATTGCCGCAGGCGGTGGAAATCGCCCACCCCAATGGCGCGGTGGCGCTTTCTGGCGTGAAGCCGACTGAACGCGTGCGCGGCATTCGCGCAAGCGCTGAGAAAATGGCGATACTGGAAGCGATTCCGGGCGTTTTCTCCTCACCCATTCTTACGGGCCAGGCATTGCTGCGTTATGGATCACGCGATGTTTCGGTTTCCATCACCGGGATCGAGCCAGCGCGCTATCGCCGCGTTTCGAACCTTGAGAAGGATTTGATCCAAGGCAGGATGGAAGATCTGCGCAGTACCGCGAATGGCCTGATCATCGGCATCGGGCTTGCGCAGAAGCTTGGTGTGGCTTTGGGTGATACCATCATCGCTGTCTCGCCCAAGGGCGTCAGCCTGCAAATGAAGATCGTGGGCATCTTCCGAACAGGGCTCACGGCACTGGATAATCAGGCGGGCTATACGCTGCTCAAGGTCAATCAAATTCTGCAGGACCGGCCCAATGTGGTCAACCAGATCCTGCTGCGCTTGGATGATGTGACCGGGGCGGAACCGCTCGCCCGCCAGATTGAGGCGCGCTTTGGTGATAGGTCCGAAAGCTGGGAAGAACAGAACCGCAATGTGCTGACCGTCTTCGTGATCCAGAACGCCATCATGTATAGCGTCACTGGCGCCATTCTACTGGTTGCTGCCTTTGGCATCTACAATATCATCTCAACCGTCGTGTTCGAGAAAACCCGCGATATCGCCATACTGAAATCGCTTGGCTTTACGGAAGGCGATATCCAATGGCTGTTTCTGTTGCAGGGCATGATTGCTGGGCTGCTTGGTGCCGTGCTTGGCTGCGTGCTGGGCCAGATCATGATCGAAGGCCTGGCACAGATACGCTTTCAAAATGAAACGCCTGCGGGCAATGACCGCTTTCTGCTTGCCCATGATTGGCGGATTTTCGCCATCGCGTCCTTCTTTGCCATACTTGCGGCCAGCATTGCGGCAGTGGTGCCTGCGCGCCGCGCCGCACGGCTTGACCCCGTGCAGACCATCCGTGGCGCAGCATGATGATGCCGCCCGCCTTGCTTGAAGCGCAGCACATCACGCGCCGCCTGCCCGAAGGGGTGACGCTGGTGCAGGACGCGTCCTTGAAGGTGGAGCGGGGCGAATTCATCGCCATCACGGGGCCTTCCGGTTCCGGAAAATCCTCCCTGCTTTATCTGCTGGGCTTGCTTGATCGGCCAACCGAAGGCCGCGTCCTACTGGAAGGGCGCGATACGGCAAGCCTGAGTGCCGCAGAACTCGCTAATCTGCGCTTGGCGCGGCTTGGCTTTGTCTTCCAATTCCATTTTCTGCTGCCGGAATTCTCCACTTTGGATAATGTACTGATTCCGATCCGGCGGCTTGGGCGCTTGAAGGATGCCGCGGCGCGCGCGCAGGCGATGAAGCTTCTGGAAGCGCTCGGCATGGCGGAAGCGGCGGCAAAACTGCCAGAACAACTCTCAGGCGGCATGCGTCAGCGCGCCGCGATTGCCCGCGCCTTAGCGAATGACCCCGCGATCATCCTGGCTGACGAACCCACCGGCAATCTGGATACGCGCAATGCCGCCGCTGTCTTTGACATCTTTACGCGCCTGGCGGCTGAAGAAGGCCGCGCCATTCTGGTGGTGACGCATGATGCGGAACTCGCCAAACGGGCAAGCCGCCGCGTGCATTTGGTGGATGGGCGGATCGTCAGCGATAGCGCTTGATGCGTTTGGGCCAATCAGGCGCGAAGCCCATCAGTTCACATTGAAGCCCTGCACCAGGCTGCCGGAAACCAAACGCCAGCCATCCACCAGCACAAAAAAAATCAACTTGAAGGGCAGCGCCACCACTGATGGCGGTAGCATCATCATGCCAAGCGACATCAAAAGGCTTGCGATCACCATATCAATGACCAGAAAGGGCAGGAAAAGCAGAAAGCCTATTTCAAAGGCGCGCTTCAATTCACCGATGATAAAGGCCGGAACCAGGGCGCGCCACGGGGTCTGCGCCGGATCGGTCACCGCTTGAATGCCGCCCAGATCAAGGAACAACACAAGATCATCTTCGCGGATATTCGCCACCATGAACATACGGAAGGGCTGTGCCGCCGCTTGCAGCCCATTCAATTCCGAAAGCCGCCCTTCCGTCATGGGCACAATGCCCTGCGTCCAGGAAGCTTCAAAAACCGGCTGCATAACAAAGAAAGTAAGGAACAGTGCCAAGCCAACCAGCACCGTATTGGGCGGAATACTGGGCGCGCCAATGGCTGTACGCAAAAGGGACAGCACAATGATAATCCGCGCGAAGGCCGTTGCCAGAACAAGTAGGGATGGCGCCAAGGAAAGCAGGCCGATCAGCGCGGTAAGCTGCACCAGGCGCGCAGTAGCGCCGGGTTGGCTGGTCTGGCCCAAGTCAATGGAGACACTTTGTGCCAACGCTGCGCCGGCAGGCAGTGCCGCCATGGCCAGAATGGCAAGGATGCGGATAGTCATTCTGCACGTCATGGACGCTTTGGTTCCTCATCCTTGCTGGGCAACCAGCCCAGGCACAGATCCTGCGGGCCGCCTGTCAGCAGTAGCACATCCCGCCCATCGCAGCGCAGGATCAGCAATCGGCGGCGTGCATCCAGCGCCAAGGCTTCCTGCAGCTTCAGGCGCTGACCGGTGGTTTGGCCCGCAAACCCGGTGGCGCGCAGCAGCCGCGCCAGCAGAAGAATGAGCCCCAGCACCAGCAGCAGGGCGGCGCCAGCCGTCAGCCAATCCATCAGGGTCAGGGTCATGGGCGCGATTCTTGGGCTTGCGGGGGCGGCAGGGCCTTACTCAACCGATCAACCCGGCCGAGCAACGCCTCAAGCCCACGCCGGACGGATGGGGCCATTTCGGGCGTTACCTTTTGCGCGGCGGCACAAAGCCTTCCCATTTCAACCTCCAACCCGGCAAGATCGAGCCGGTAGCCCTCGGCAAGACTTGCCTCCGCCTGGGTCAGGCTTTCCCCCATGGCCGAGATGGCAGCAAGCACCGCCATGCCCTGGCGCCGCGCCTCTGCCGCCGCGATGTCCTCAAACTGATTGCTCACCGGGCTATCCAACAGGTTCAGTGCAAAAAAACCATTAGAAAATGTTGTAACGCGTCCGCTTTTAACGCATTTTGGTCCGCAACGTGCAAGGATGGGATTATGGACCCGACCAGAACTGGCCCGATTGCCCTCTCCGAACAGCGTATCCGCTGGCTGGAAGCGCGTCAGCGCGTCTTGGCGCAGAATATAGCGAATGCGGATACGCCAAACTACCGCCCTTCAGACCTTCAGCCCTTCGCCAAGGTGCTGGCCGGCAAGGTGAGCGAAAGACCAATGCTCACCACCAACGCCAATCACCTTCAAGGGTCAAAGCAGAATGATGGCCGGGCCTCCAAGGAACGCATTGCGGCGAACCGGGAACCAGGCGGAAATTCGGTTTCGCTGGACCGGGAAGCGATACGGGTCGCTGAAACCGATACCGCCCATCAGATGGCCCTTTCGGTGCGCCGCCGCTACATGAGCATGTTCATGACCGCCCTCGGGCGGCCCCAGCAGTAAAAAGAGCATTCAGCCATGGATCTTGATCGCGCATTGCGTATCGCAGCCTCGGGGATGGATATCCAGACCCGCCGGCTTCGCATAGTGGCGGAAAACTTGGCCAACCGGGACACCACGGCCGAGTCACCCGGCGGCGATCCCTATCGCCGCAAGACTGTCTCCTTTACTAATCGCTTTGACCGCGAATTGGGCGCCAATGCGCCAAAAGTCCGGCGCATTAGCACTGATCCGCGGGAGTTCAATTCTCGGTTCGACCCATCCCATCCGGCAGCGGATGATCGGGGCTATGTAAAGACCCCCAATGTGAATTCGACCATCGAAGTCATGGATATGCGCGAAGCTCAACGCAGCTACAGCGCCAATCTTTCAGTCCTGGAAGTCACCCGCGGTATGTTGACCCGCACTATTGAGGCGATGCGCTGATGTCCCTACCCGTAAGCCCTGGCGGCGTCGCAGCCGCCGCTTATCGCGCCAGCATGGGCGCACCCGGCGCCACACCGACCGGCGGCGCCACCGAAGGCAATAGCTTTGGCGATGCGCTGTCCCGCGCCGTACAGAACGCGGTCAATAGCGGCCATCAGGCTGATGCCGCTTCAACCCGCAATCTTATGGGCGAAGGCAGCGTCACGGACCTGGTGGTTGCTGTGGGCCGCGCGGAATTGACCCTGCAGACGGCAGTTGCCGTGCGAGATCGGGTTGTTTCCGCCTATCAGGAAGTGATGCGCATGCCGATCTGACGCCCCCTTTCGGGGCGTTCAGTAGGTACGGGGAAAGGCAGGCCGATGGGCGGCATCGCTGAGGCAAGCCGAGAAGCGCTTTGGGTTAGCCTGCAAATTGGCGGGCCATTGCTGATCCTTTTGCTGATCATCGGGCTTGTTGTTGCGGTGTTCCAGGCACTGACCCAGGTGAATGAAGCGAGTCTGTCTTTCCTGCCGAAGCTTGCCGGACTTGCCATTGCGCTGATCATGCTGACACCTTTCTTCACTGGCGTCCTTCGCGGCTATACGCAAAGCCTTTTCGATATGATCATCCAGGTTGGCAGCAGGCCCTAGTGGTGCGATTCATGCTGACCTTTCCCGTCCCCAAAATGCGCCCGCGCACCACTAGCCATGAATTTGGTGGGCCAATTCACGCCGCTATCGGGAACCGACAGCAGCGATCGGACCACTAGAGCATGTCTTTTGCGCATTCGCTCACCCGCCATGCTCCAACCTATTGGTTGGTCGCATTTTCCGAGCCGCCAAGTGTGACCACTTGGCTTGAAAATACCCCCGCTCGTTTGGTCGCATTTTCCGAGCCGCCAAGTGTGACCACTTGGCTTGAAAATGCTCCGACATGACAGAGGCAGAATTACTGGCCGCGCTGCCGGATATGGTGTTTCGCGCCATTCTGCTGCTGGCGCGCATCGGTGCCGTGGTCATGCTGATGCCCGGGCTTGGCGAACAGGAAGTCCCCACAAATATCCGCCTTGGCCTTGGTTTTGCGCTGGTGATCGTGCTCCACCCCGTGCTGGCGCCAGCCCTGCCGGCAGCACCGGATAGCGTTGGCGAATTGCTCCGCCTTATATTGGTCGAAGTCATTATCGGGATCTGGTACGGTGCCCTGGCGCGACTGGTCACGCTTGCCATGAGCATGGCAGGGCAGCTTTTCGCGGTACTGATTGGGCTTGCGCAGGTATTGGTGCCAGACCCCGCAACCGGTGGCCAGAATGCGATCACGGGACGCTTCTTCACCCTGATGTCTGTATTGCTGTTTTTGACCACCGGGCTTTATGCCCTGCCGCTCCGCGCCTTGGCAGAAAGCTACGCGGTCATGCCGGTAGGCGAGGGTTTCCTGGCCGGGCCGGGGGCCGAAGCCATGGCCTTGGCCGTGGGGCAAAGCCTTGTCGTTGCCCTGCAGCTTGTTGCGCCCTTTTTCCTGCTTTCGGTTGTACTGAATGTGGCTTTCGGCCTCATGGCCCGCATCGCGCCTCAGGTTCAGATCTACTTTCTTGTGGTTCCCGGCCAGCTTGTGCTTGGCATGCTGCTGCTTGGGCTGTTACTGCCAAGCATGCTCGGCCTTTATGCCAGTATCGCACGCGAAACCTTCCTAGCCTTGCCAGGGACACGCTGAGCCATGTCCGGTTCTGGTGGGGATAGCGATTCGGAAGACAAAACAGAAGAAGCCACGGGACGGCGGCTCGAAAAAGCGCGTGAAGAAGGCCAAATTGTCATGTCGCGCGAAGTGGTTGGCTTCGTTGCGTTTAGCGCCGCGCTATTGGGAATGCTTTTTGGCCTGCCGCCGCTTGGCCATGAATTGATGCGCGGTATGCGCGGCATCCTTGAACATACGCATGAACTTCGGATTGACGTCGCAACCCGTGAAATGCTGCGCCTTGGCTTGCTGGCGACGCTACCCGTAATGGTCATGGGCCTGGTCGGCGCCATTGCGGGTACCATGCTGCAAAGCAAAGGGCTTTTTTCCGCTGCCAGCCTCAAGCCAAAATTTTCCAAGATCAATCCGGGCGCTGGGGTCAAGCGTCTGCTTGGCCCCGAAACGGGCATTGAATTCCTGCGCACCATCATCAAGCTTGGCGTGGTGGGCGGCGCGCTATGGTGGTCACTTGGCGATCCGGTGGAATTGCGCGCGGTTATTTCGATGGGGCCTGCCGAACTGCTCGCCATGATGGTGCGTACTTCGATGGACCTTGTCATCGCAACCCTGATCGCGTTCGCGGCCATTGCGGTGATGGATTATTTCGTGGTGCGCTTTCGGCACTTTCGCAAGTTGCGCATGTCCCGCCAGGAATTACGCGAAGAAGCTAAGGACACCGAAGGTGATCCCCATATCAAGGCGCGTATCCGCAGCATCCGCATGGGGCGCGCACGCCAGCGCATGATGGCAGCGGTACCAACCGCAGCCGTGGTGGTGACCAACCCGACCCATTACGCAATCGCCCTTGCCTATGATGAGAAGTCTCAGGCGGCACCAAAGATCGTGGCAAAAGGCGCCGACGCCGTTGCCGCCCGCATCCGTGCCGTGGCCGAAGAAGCGGGTGTGCCGCTTGTATCCAACCCGCCGCTGGCGCGCGCCTTGTTCAAGCAGGAATTGGAAACCGAAATTCCTGCCGAACATTATCAGGCGGTGGCCGAGATCATTGCCTATGTCTGGCGCCTGCGTGGCCGTAGCGGAGGCACAGGATGAACGGGCGCGGCGAAGCAGCAGCGGATTCCTTCCGCAGGCTTTTTGAATCCGAAGAAGAAGCCGGGCTTGCCGTATTGGATGCCGAAGGGCGCATCCGTGCCGCAAGCGCGGTGCTGGAAAAGCTCTGCGCCAATGGGCCGGCACCTGGGCCAGGGCGCGACCCGTCACTTCTATTCGCCGAAGCAAGCCAGGAAGCGGTGCGCCAGATCATCACCGTTGCCTTGGCAGGCCCCCCTGCCCCACCGGCTGTTGAAGCCCAGCTTGCCGGGGCTGATCAACCATCCGATGCCGCCGTGGAAGTGCATTGTCGCCCCCTGCGCGGTGAAGCTGGCGCCTTGCTGCGTGTGCTGGACATCACCGCGCGCAGGCGCCGCCAGGCGCAATTGGAAGAAGCCGCGCGGCTGGAAGCTGTGGGCCGGCTTGCCGGCGGGGTTGCGCATGATTTCAACAATCTTCTCGCCGCTGTTGGCGCAGCGGCGGAAGGGGCGCTGGCACGCGGCCAGGACGCGGCCACCACCGATGATCTCCGCCAGATATTGGATAGTGCTGGGCGTGGCGCACGGCTGGTGCGTCAGCTTCTGGCCTTTGCCAGCCGGCAAGCGGTACAGCCGCGCGTTGTAGCGCTGGACCGCGCGGTGGATGGCATGGCGCCACTGCTTGCGCGGTTATTGGGCCGACGCATTCCCATCAAGCTTGATCTTGAACGCCCCGGCCCCTGCGCGCGGGTGGACCCAAGCCATATTGACCAGGCGCTGATGAACCTGGCCGTGAATGCGCGCGATGCGATGCCCCAGGGCGGGAAGCTGCATATTTCCGTCAAAAGCCGGGATCTTGAGGCGCCTGAACCCGCGCAGGGTGGCACCATCGCCCCAGGTCCATGGGCCGTGCTGGAAGTGACTGATGAGGGTGCGGGCATGGAGCCCGAGCAGATTTCCCGCATTTTTGAGCCCTTCTACACCACCAAACGCGATGGCGGCGGCACAGGGCTTGGGCTTTCCACCGTGCTTGGCATTCTGCGCCAATCCGGCGGGCATGTATCTGTGCGGTCGCGCCTTGGGGAGGGCAGTCGCTTTCGCCTTTGGTTTCCGCGCGTTGCCGCTGAACCGGATGCCGCGGTGGCGCATACGCCTGGTGTTCATGCCCTTGGCGCCGGCAGGCGGTTGTTGCTGGTGGAAGATGAGGCGCCGTTGCATCGCTTGCTTTCCCGCGCCTTGACGAATGCGGGGTATGAGGTGACGGCGGTTGAAGATGGCGAAGCCGCACTCGGCGCCATTGCCGCGGGGTTGAAGCCTGATTTGGTGATTTCAGATGTCGCCATGCCGGGCAGCATTGATGGCCTGACCCTGGCGCGACAATTGCGCGAAAGTAACCCGGGCCTACCGGTGGTGCTGATGTCCGGCTACGCGGAAGGCACGCTGAGCGGCGAGATGGTCGCCGAGAATTTTGTGTTTCTGCAAAAACCCTTCCGGATTTCGGAAATGCTGGCGCAGATCGCCGGGGCCTTGGCGCCTGATCCGCGCAGGCGGAATCGTGAGAGTGGTGGGGCAACCGTTCCAACCCAGGGGTAGCCTGATCCAAAAAAGGCAGAAGTGCTTATCAGTGCGGTAGCCGCTTGGATGCTGCCGCGATGGGGCTTGCCTTGCGCTTCATTGGCCAAAAATCATCTGGCGCTTATCGGATGCGGACAAAAAAAGAGCGGCAGGGTTTCCCCTGCCGCCCATTTTGCCAATTGATCCGAAGATCAGAAGGCGAGACGGATGCCCGCCATCAGGACATCAATGTTGCGCGTGTTGCTGCCATTGAAGGTCGCAAGGTTCGCAGCAGTGGAAGTTGCCGTCGGGATCCCGGTCGGCACATTCTCATCGCTGATGCTGTTGTAAGCGGCGTAGAGGCCAAGGCCCGGCGCCAGATTATACAGCACGCCAATGCCCCACACAGTGTGGTCGCGATCCTTCAAGGTGCCGCCGTTATCCTGCGTGCCATTGCCATAAACGGCGCCGAGCACTACAGAACCAAGGGTGTAGGTGGCACCAGCCAGCCAATGGTTGCTGTCATCCAGACCCTTGCGGAGTGCAGTACGGCCAACAGAAGCCCCATTATACTTGCCGAAGGCATACTCGCCACCGACTGCGAAGCCAAAAGCTGAAATCTGAGCACCGAAGAAGTAGGCGCTGATGGATTCAAATTCAGCAGTCGGCGTACGTGCCGGGCCATCGCCCCACATCGCACCCGCACTGCCTTGCAGACCAACAGCGCCGATCGTGCCGCGATAACGCAGTGCGACGGAGATTTCATTGTCAACCACGCCACCCGGGTTGGCTGCGGTACCTACGCGATCGCGTTGGGTGTCAACCCGCTCGCCTTCGCCAGAATTCGCAGCGTAAGACACGCCAACATCAAAGCCGAAGAATTGCGGCGACAGGTAAATCACCTTGGTCGCGTCATTGCCGTCATTGATGCCGGAGGTCACATAAGGGTTACCGGCGAACAGGCCAGTATTGCTCACGAATTCATCCCAAACGGCATCGCCGCCCAGTGCACCGGCAGCAGGCGCACGCACGGAAATCAAGGACGCGGCGCTGTCCTCCTGACCGAAGCGGAATTCACCCCAGCTGCCTTTGAAGAAGCCATACATTTCGTCGAAATCAACGCCCGAGCCGCCGGTGACATTATCGCCCTGCATTTCAAGCACGGCACCATAAGCCATGCCATTCGCCGCACTGCCATCCACAAAAACATTCAATTCCATGTCATTGCGGAAGTCGTTCTTGCGGCGCGCCTGGCCATGCGCAGCACCCAGACGGGTTGCGCGGTCATTGTCGTCCTGGATATTCGCAGCGCTGAATTCGAAGTAACCGCCAAGACGTACGGTCAGGCCGCCAGCGCCAGCGATGCTGGGCGCGGGCGCGGGCGTCAGGGTCTGGCCCTGCGTCCCCGAACCCGGAGCGATACCTTGGGCAAAGGTTGCCGGCGCGGCCAGCGCGAGACCAACAACAGCCGTTGTCCCCAGAAGAATTTTACGCATTTAAGTCCTCCTCATCGCCGGAGAATCCGGCAGTGTTCCTCGGCCCCTGCCCCCGGCAGGAAGAAGACCCCGAACACCCAATAAGGATGCCCAAAGCCTTTAGACCTTGTTGGACTATGATCATTTCAGCGCGATCACCGCAACCTCTCAGCAAGGGCTGACGCGACTTGGCCACATCACTGTGGCAAGCGCGCAACAGGTGGCGCCAGCCCCCCAATGGCCGCCACCCCCGCCGCGCGTCGGGGCACGGCACCCAGCCGGGTAGCGGTAATGCCCCCCAAAGCCATGCAGGGCGCGGGCAGCCCCCGCGCCAGGATGGCCCAACGCAGCGGGCCAAGCGCCGGCGCGCCGGGGTGGCTTTGCGTTGCGAATAGCGGCGACAGGAACAGGCAATCGGGCTTCAACCGCCGTGCCCGCGCCGCGCCGCGCTGCCCGCCATGGGCGGCCATTGCAAGTATAAGGTGGCCCGGTCCCGCCCGGCGCGCCAGCAGAAAGGGCAGCAATCCAAGGCTTTCCCGCCGATCCGGCAGATGAAGCCCAGCGCCCAGCGCCAGCGCTGCCCGCCCATCCCCCGCCACCAGGAGCCGAAGCCCTCGTTGCCGCGCAAGCCGCGCCACGGGCCGAAGCAGTCCCGGCGCCAGCCCACGCGCCACCACCCCGGCGCCACGCGGCAGCGCCGCCATGGCAAAGCGCGGGTCTGGCAGGCGCAGGGGGTCGCTGAACAGCCAAAGCCTGGGCAGGCCGCCGGGCGCTGGGCGGGCGAATCGGCCCCAAGCGGGGCGCGCCCCTGGAACCTTGCCCGATTCCCTGCCATTTGGCTTTGCCATGACCAATGCCCCTGCCATTGCCGAAAACCTCTCCCGCATTCGGGCGCGAATCGCCGAAGCCTGCGCCCGCGCCAACCGCCCGGCAAATGCCGTGAACCTGGTGGCGGTTTCCAAGACCAATCCGGTTGAGGCCGTAGAAGCCGCGCTCGCCGCCGGGCAGATGGTGTTTGGTGAAAACCGGGTCCAGGAAGCGGCGCAGAAATTCCCGGGCCTCCGCACGGCTCATCCAGGCTTGCAGCTTCATATCATTGGCGGCTTGCAGACCAATAAGGCGCGGGACGCGGTGAAGATCGCGGATGTTATCGAAACGCTGGATAGGCCCAAACTGGCCCAAGCCATCGCGGAAGCCATGGCCAAGGAAGGCCGCTGTCCTGATCTGCTCGTGCAGGTGAATACGGGGGATGAGGCGCAGAAAGCCGGCTGCCCTCGGGCTGAGGCCGATGCCTTTATCCGCGCCGCGCGGGATGATTTCGGCCTGCCGGTGAAAGGGCTGATGTGTATCCCGCCCGTGGAAGGCGATCCGCGCCCGCATTTCGCCTTCCTCGCCAATCTGGCAGCGAAGCATGGGCTGCCCATTCTTTCCATGGGCATGAGTGGCGATTTTGAAGCCGCAATTGCCGAAGGTGCCACCCATGTGCGCGTGGGCAGCGCCATTTTCGGGGCGCGCGGCTGATCACGCATCCGCCGCTTGACGCGGCGGGCACGGCGCGGGATCACGCGACATCGTTTTTCCTTTGGTGAACAAGCTCATGACGCGCGTCTTTTCCGGCATTCAGCCTTCCGGTGTTCCGACCCTTGGCAATTACCTGGGCGCCATCCGCAATTGGGTGCCGATGCAGGATACGCATGAAAGCATTTTCTGCATTGTGGATTTGCACGCCATTACTGTTTGGCAAGACCCGAAGGAGCTGTCGCGCCAAACGCGTGAAATGGCCGCCGCACTGATCGCCTGCGGGCTTGATCCGAAGCGGTGTTCGCTGTTCGTGCAATCCCATGTGCCGGCGCATGCGGAATTGGGCTGGATTTTTAATTGTGTCGCACGCATTGGCTGGCTCAATCGCATGACGCAATTCAAGGACAAGGCGGGGGGGGACAGGGAAGCGGCATCCGCCGGGCTTTATGTTTACCCCAATCTGATGGCGGCCGATATTCTGGCCTATCACGCGACCAAGGTGCCGGTGGGCGATGATCAGAAGCAGCATCTGGAATTGGCGAATGATATCGCGCAAAAATTCAACCATGATTATGGCGTGGATTTCTTCCCAACCATTGAGCCGCTGATCCAAGGCGTTGCAGCGCGCGTCATGTCCTTGCGTGATGGCACCAAGAAAATGTCGAAATCGGATGCTTCGGACCAGTCGCGCATCAACCTGACCGATGATGCGGATACCATTGCGCTGAAAATCCGCCGCGCCAAGACGGATGCGGAACCCATTCCGGAACACATGGCTGGGCTGGAAGGCCGGCCAGAGGCGCGCAACCTGGTCGGCATTCTGGCGGCAATTACCGGCACGCTGCCGGAAAACGTGTTGCGCGAACATGCGGGGCAGGGTTTTGGCGCCTTCAAAGGCACGCTGACGGAAGCGCTGGTGGCACATCTTTCCCCCATCGCCGCCGAGATGCGCCGCTTATTGACCGATCCCGGCGCGCTTGATGCCGCGTTGCATCTTGGGGCGGCGCGCGCACATGCCATTTCCGAACCCATCATGAAGCAAGCGCGGGAGATTATCGGGCTGCTGCCCGCGCGGTGAAGTGATCGTTTTCGCTTATAGCGTGCGGTTATCGGGCCTTTAAGCTTTTCGCGTCATGGAAGCGGCGCAGAAAGGGGGCAGCCGGCATGATCGGGCTGGATTGGGGAACCACATCTTTGCGCGCCTATCGGCTGGATCAGGCCGGGGTAGTGCTGGACAAGCGAGAGGGCAAATCGGGCATCCTGTCCGTGAAGCCCGGCGGCTTTCCGGATGAATTGCGCAAAATCGCCGGGGATTGGCTGGAAGCAGGCGAAAAGCTGGTGGTGATCTCCGGCATGGCCGGCAGCAAGCAGGGCTGGGCGGAGGCGCCCTACCTGCCCTGCCCGGCAAGTGTAGTGGCAATCGCCCAAGCGACCCTGCCGGTACCCTTTCCGGCTACCCGGGTACGCCTGGTGCCGGGCTTGAAGGCGCGTGATGCCGATGGTGTGCCGGAAGTGATGCGTGGGGAAGAAACCCAAATCCTTGGCGTGTTGGACCGCCTGCCGGATGCGGAAGCAACTCTTTGCCTGCCCGGCAGTCATTCCAAATGGGTGCGGGTGCGCGCGGGGCAAATCCTCGATTTCTCAACGCATATGACGGGCGAGGTTTTTGCCGCCCTTTCCGCCCATACGATTTTGGCGCGGAGCCTGCATCGCGGCGCAGCGCATCATCCGGGTGCCTTTGCGCGCGGTTTGGATCGCGCAAGGCAAGGCGGCGGCTTGCTGCATCAGCTTTTTGGCTTGCGCAGCCTTTCACTGTTTGATGCCATGCCGCAGATGGAAGCCGCTTCCTATCTTTCGGGCCTATTGATTGGGCATGAGGTCGCATCGGCCCTGGAAGCGGGTGTGGCGCCGCCCGTGCATATCATCGGTGCTGCGGCGCTGACGCAGCGTTACAGTGCCGCACTGGCGGCGTTTGGTGTGCCGAGTGTTGTGGAAGAAGAAGATGCGGCCGCTGCGGGGCTTTTTCGGATTGGTGCGGTGATCGAAAGCGCGTGACTTAAACTGCGGTGATGATGCGCTTCGTCTCGGCCGCTGTTTTCGCCCAGGTCATCCCCGCGAGCAGCTTTGCCCCCGCCGCGCCGATTTCCGCCGCCCGAGCGCGGTCAGTGTAGAGTGTTTCAAGAGCAGCCACGATTTCTTCGATATTGCTCTCACGCCAACCAGGCGTGGTAGGGATGGGGCGTTGATCAGTCAGGGGCAGGGCTGAGCCATCCTGGATCAGATCAAGATGGCCGGTATTGGCGCTAAGGATGCAAGGCACCCCGCAAGCCATGGTTTCCATCGCAACCAGATTTGTGCCGCCTTCGCAGCGATTGGGAAAGACCGCCGCATCCATTTCGCGCAAGATGGTCGGCATGGAAGCATTTGGCACTAGCCCAAGATTAAGGAATTGCTCAGGGTTGATGCCGTTGGCAGCCGCCCAGCCGTTAATATCCGGGTGGTCATCTTGGGTGAAGGGAAGCGGCGCGGTGCGCCCCGTGGCGTTCACCCCGCGGGCGATGTGCGGCCAGAGATTATCCCAGGCAGCAACCAACATGGCATCCGGGTGCCGAGCGGCAAAAATGCGCCACGCAGCCATGACATTATCCTGGCCCTTGCGCGGTTCCAGCTTGCCCCCGCTGAAGACCAGGAAACGATCAGGGAAGATGCCGCGGCGCGGCGCGGGATGAAACAGCGTGGGGTCTATGCCTTGTAGGACGGTTTCAACATGCGATATCCCATGCGCTCGCAGTACTTCAGCATTCCAATTTGATCCTGCCAAAATACACTTATGATGCGCGGTTGTTTGGTTGGCGTCTTTGCCCAGATCCTCGGTTTCAAAGAATACCACCCCGAGGCTCGACGTACCGCCAAGCGGACCGCCATGTGGGCCGGGCCGGGCATTCAGATTGTTGTCGAGGAAGGATAACAACGTTGCGCCAAGGGTAATTGGTTCTGGCGTTTCCTTGGCCAGGCGGCCAAGCAAATCGCGTGAACGAGCGCAGAAAGGCATCAATGCGCGCCAGCGCAACGGATCAATGGAAATCGACTGTGGCTTGACTTCGCAGGTAGTTGCTAGCGCGACCTCCTGATCAGACGCCCATGAAAGCGCAAGATTTAGCCCATAAATACCCCATCCATGGAACGAGGTCGCAGGTAAGTCCATAGCAACGTGAAGTACCATGAGGAGCAGATTACTGGCAGCACTACGCAACAGTCAAGGCAGTTAAACTGACGCTGATAGACATTAGTCGCCTTTGCCGTTTATGAACCCGCGCAAGAGAGGAAAACGCCATGCCAGGAATCATCAATCTGCCGCTTTCCCGCCGCACCCTTATTGCTGGCGGCGCTGCCCTGCCTTTTGCGGCCAGCGGTCAAACGGCCTGGAAGCCCTCGCGCCCCGTCACGTTGATCATCCCCTTTGCCGCTGGGTCGGGTACGGATTCTGTCGCCCGCCTACTCGCCAGCTTGCTGGAACAGGAATGGGGGTCGCAAGTGGTGGTGGATAACCGGCCAGGCGCCAATGGCGCCATCGCTGCCGTGGCTACCGCCCGCGCAACACCGGATGGCCATACGGTGATGATCACCACCAATAGCCCACATGGCGCCACACCCGCGTTGATGAAGCGGCCAACCTATGACGCGATCAATGATTTCACCCCGATCGGGCGCATGGGCACTTACATCTTTGTTCTTGCGGTGAATGACCAGGTGCCGGCGCGCAACCTGCAAGAATTCCTGGCACTGGCTCGGTCTCAGCCAGGTAAACTGACCTATGCTTCGGGCAATACAACGGGCGTTGTAGGCGGCGCCATGCTGACCTCCATCGGCAATATCCAAATGGAACACGTGCCCTATCGCTCCACCCCGCCTGCCATGACGGATGTGATTTCAGGCCGCGTCACCGGCATTATTGTGGATGTGGCCGCATCGCGCGGCTTCCTGCAGGAAGGCCGGTTGCGTTCGCTTGGCATTACCTCGGCAACGCGCACATCCCTTTTGCCGAATGAACCAACGCTGGCCGAAGCTGGCCTGCCGGGCTTCGAATTACTGTCCTGGATGGGGGCGGTTGGGCCGGCGCGCATGCCACCTGAGATCGTCACCGCCTGGAATGCCGCCATGCGTAAGATATGGGAAAGGCAGGAAACTGCGGATCGTCTGGCTATTCTCGGGATAGAGCGTGTTACCTCCACCCCGGAGGAATTCAGCGCCTTTATCCGGAGCCAGATCGAAACCTGGGCACGGCAGATCAAGGCAGCGGGGATAGAACCCGAGTAAGCGGGATGAAATTTTGACCGTTTGAGGCAGCGCAAGCCTTGATATCGCCACCTTTGCTTACCATGTGGGCAGAACGCGCACCGGGGAGGGCTGCGCAAAAGCGATTCATGAAGGGGATCCACATGACTATTTCGAATAATGCCGCCGCCCAAGGGCTTGAGCGTATTCTCTCGGAACTGTCCGATTCCTGCCTTGTGGAACGTGCGCGGCTGGAAGCTGCCGCACGTGTCCTGGTCGCGGCCCACCGCGCCGCTAGTCTCCACCTTCCGTCTTCCGATGCGACACGCGCCGTGGCCGAAATCCTGCGTCATTGGGATCCTAAGGCAGTGACGGCCATGGAGTATGCTGAAACCCTTCCCGATTCTGCCCTGGACCGCTTACTGCGCGCCGCGCCCGCCTGGGCCGCCGCAGCTAGCCGCGCGCTGGCGACACCCGATCGGCACGCAGCCTGAACTGCGCCCTTTTGTTGTATTCGGCCCGTCTACCACTTGGTAGCCGGGCCGTTTTCATTTTGGCCCGGTTCCCCAAACGCCAAGGCCCGCCTATAATGACTTGCACTTGGCCATTGGCCGGAGTTTCAGCGCCATGATCGAAAAGCGAAGCAAACCTAATGAACCGCGCCGCGTATTGCTGCTGACCGGCGCGTCACGCGGGATTGGCCATGCAACGGTCAAGCGCTTTTCCGCCGCAGGGTGGCGCGTGATCACGGTGTCGCGCCAGCCCTTTCCTGAACAATGCCCCTGGGAAATGGGGCCAGAAGATCACATCCAGCTCGATCTCGGCGACTCTGCACTGACTGAAGCGATGATCCCGGAAATCCGCGCGCGTCTGGCGCCGGATGGCGGCATGCTGCATGCGCTGGTGAATAACGCCGCGATTTCGCCAAAGGGTGAGGGCGGGGCGCGGCTTGGTACGCTCGCCATGCCGGCGGATGGCTGGCAGCGGGTGTTTCAGGTGAATTTCTTTGCCCCCATTCTGCTCGCGCGGGGCTTG
The DNA here is from genome assembly GCA_044345845.1 of Roseomonas sp. GTDB lineage: Bacteria > Pseudomonadota > Alphaproteobacteria > Acetobacterales > Acetobacteraceae > Neoroseomonas. Next base: position 46,616 of record JBIJAH010000010.1, on the reverse strand, counting down.
GTTGATGAATTGGCGCGCGCCAATGGCTCGGTCGTGAATGTCACTTCCATTGCCGGTGGGCGCGTGCATCCTTTTGCAGGGGCGGCCTATTCCACTTCCAAGGCCGCGCTTGCCGCGCTCACGCGCGAAATGGCAGCGGATTTTGCGCCGCGCGGCGTGCGGGTGAATGCGATTTCCCCTGGGGAGATTGATACCTCCATCCTTTCGCCGGGCACTGATAAGATCGTGCAGGAACAAATCCCGATGCGCCGGCTCGGCCGGCCAGAGGAAGTGGCGCAGGCCATTTATTTCCTCTGCACCGAAGCATCTTCCTATGTGAATGGCGCGGAAATCCACATCAATGGTGGCCAGCACGTTTGAGGTGCATTGAGGCGTGACGCCCGCTCCGCGCGCAAGCTTGGCAGCACTTGGCCTGCTGCTGCCGCTGTTGAAGCCCTATTTGCCGCGCGTTCTTGCGGCCATTGCAGCGCTTCTGCTCGCTGCCGGGCTGACGCTGGCGCTTGGCCAGGGTCTCAAGCACCTGATTGATGATGGCTTTGCCGGCGGGCTCGGCGCTTTGGATAGCGCGGCGCTGATCATGGGGGCGCTTATCACTGCACTCGCTGCCGCAACCACCACGCGGTTTTATCTGGTTTCCTGGCTGGGCGAACGGGTCGCTGCGGATTTGCGCCAGCGCTTCTTCGATCATGTCACCGGGCTTTCTCCTGCTTATTTCGAATCCGCACGCATCGGCGATGTCATGTCGCGCCTGACAGCGGATGTCGGGCTACTGCAATCGCTGATTGGTTCGGCCATTTCCATGGGGGTACGCCAAGCCATTACCGGTATTGGCGCCTTCCTAATGCTGGTGCTGACCAGCGCGAAGCTCGCGGGATTGATTGCGTTGATCCTGCCCATGGTGGTGCTGCCGCTGGTGTTTTTTGGCCGACGGGAAAGACGCCTATCGCGTGCCGCGCAGGAGCGGATCGGCGATTTGGCCGCACAGGCGGAAGAAACGCTGGGCGGCATTCGCGCCATTCAGGCTTTCACGCAGGAAGACCGCGCGCGGGCACGTTTTGCAACAGGTTCAGAAGCAGCGGTGCGCGCGGCGCTCCGGCGCATCTTCTCGCGCAGCCTGCTGATCCTGGCGGTGATTCTGCTTGGTTTTGGCGCCATCACCTTCAGCCTTTGGGTGGGTGGGCGCGATGTGATTGAAGGGCGTATCTCAGGCGGCGAATTATCCGCCTTTGTCTTCTACGCCGTGCTGATGGCGTCTTCCGGCGCCACGGTCAGCGAATTATGGGGCGAAATCCAGCGCGCCGCCGCGGCGGCGGACAGACTTGGCGAAGTGCTGGCCATTCCACCCGCCATCGCCGCCCCCGCCAACCCGCTGCCCTTGCCGCCCGCGCAGGGCCGTGTGGTGTTTGAAGGGGTAACGCTGCGCTACCCGACGCGACCCGATAGCGAAGCGCTGAGTGATTTCAGCCTGGTGGTGGAACCGGGCGAGGCGATTGCGCTGGTCGGCCCCTCAGGCGCCGGCAAGACATCGGTATTGTCCTTGTTGCTGCGCTTTTATGACCCGAGCGCAGGACGCATTCTGCTGGACGGGGCGGAGATTACCAGGCTTGACCCACGCGCGCTGCGATCCCGGCTTGGGTTGGTGCCACAGGAACCGGTCATTTTCAGCGCGAGCGTCGCTGAAAACATTCGGCTGGGCCGGCCTGAAGCGACCGACGCTGACGTGATTGCGGCTGCTGAAGCGGCTGCGGCCGCGGAATTCATCGCCGCACTGCCAGATGGCTACGCGACTGAACTTGGCACGCGCGGTGTCACACTTTCCGGCGGCCAGCGCCAGCGCCTGGCCATTGCGCGCGCCATCCTGCGCGACCCTGCGGTGCTACTGTTGGATGAAGCGACCAGCGCCTTGGATGCGGAAAGCGAATTCGCCGTGCAACAGGCACTGGCGCGGCTTTGCAAGGGGCGCACCAGCATCACGGTTGCGCATCGGCTGGCCACGGTGCGGCGCGCGGATCGCATTGTGGTCATGGATCAAGGCCGCATCCTTGCCACCGGCACACATGAGGCGCTGCTGGCAGAAGGCGGGCTTTATGCGCGCTTGGCGGCGCTACAATTCACGGATGCTGGCCGGACCCGATAAAGCGCCAGCCGCTTGAGATCAGCCGCCACTTACGCGGGCGACTATTTCTTTGGCTTGCGCGAAGGCTTGGCCTGCCACTTACCCGCCGGCTTCTTGCCGCGCGGCGCATCCTTTGCCCCCATCGGCGTCAATTTGCCCTTGGCTTCGCGCACGGGGCGCGGGGCGGGCCTTGCCTCAACCGGCGCTTCCTGGCGCGACCAGGCTACCTTTCCCTGTGTTGGCTTGCCATGCGGGCGTCGCGGTGCTGGTGCTGGTATTGGTGCTGGAGCCGCAGAATCCGCTACAGGCCTCGCCCGCGCCTGGCTGCGCTGGAGAGGTTGCATCGGGCGAATATTGATCTCCGCATTCTCGCCACTCGCTTGGCGTGCCGCGGCGGCAAAACGCTCGGCGGCGTAGGATGCGACTTCAAATTGCGTTTCCTGGCCAAGGATTCGGATGCGCCCGATTTCCTGGCGCGTCACATGGCCGCGCCGACACAGGAATGGCAGCAGCCAACGTGGATCGGCATTGCCATCACGCCCAACATCCATGCTGAACCACACGCCTGATGCACCGCGTGGCGCATCCGCCTCATAAGCATCGCGCCGCGCTTCGCGCCTTTCGGGGCGTTGTTCGGCAATTTCTTCGGGCGCAGGCAAAGGCGCGCGGAGCATTTTGATAAGTGCTGCCGCCAGGGCGTCCGGCGCAATCGGCTGATCCGCCAGCAGTCGGCGCGCAAGCGCCAGATCATCTTCCGATGCTTCTTCAGTCAAGACGCTGCGCGCCTGTTCCGCCAGGCGTTCAGCATCGCGCGCGAGCACGGCATCGGCTGAGGGCGCAGGCCCCCAGGCGGCGGCGACCTTGGCAGCGCCAATCAGCCGTTCGGCAAGGCGGCGGCGCGGATGCGGCACCAGCAGCACGCTGGTGCCCTTGCGCCCGGCGCGGCCAGTGCGGCCGCTGCGATGCAGCAGGGTTTCCCCATCCCGCGGCAATTCCGCGTGAATCACCAAATCCAATTCCGGTAAATCAATGCCGCGTGCCGCGACATCGGTTGCGACACAAACGCGGGACCGGCCATCGCGCAGCGCTTGCAGGGCGCGCAGCCGCTCGGCCTGCGTGAGCTCGCCAGAAAGTGCCACGGCAGGAAAGCCGCGTTCGGCCAGATTGCCATGTAGCCGGGCCACCGCCGCGCGCGTCGCGCAGAACACCATGGCAAGCGGCGGGTTTTCCAAGCGTATAAGGTTCACCACCGCACGTTCAATTTCATGCGGCGCCACCAGCATGGCGCGATAGGTGATATCTCCATGCGCTTCTCCCCCACCGCCCACTTCAAGCCTGAGCGCATCGCGCTGATAGCTTTTCGCGAGTGCGGCAATGGCGCGCGGAACGGTGGCCGAAAACATCAAGGTCCGTCGTTCCGGCGGTAGGCGATCCAGGATCGCTGCCAATTCTTCCCGAAAGCCGAGGTCCAGCATCTCATCGGCTTCATCCAGCACCACGACGCGAAGCGCATCGGGCTTCAGATTACCGCGTTCCAGATGATCACAAAGCCGGCCTGGCGTGCCGACGATGATATGCGCGCCGGCCAGAAGCTGGCGCTTTTCCGCAATGGGGTCCATGCCGCCAACACCGGAAGCAATGCGTCCGCCGGCCGGTGCATAGAGCCAGGTCAGTTCCGCCTTCACCTGCAAGGCCAATTCGCGCGTGGGGGCCACCACGATGGCAAGCGGCGCGCCAGGCGGCGGGAGCCGTTCCGCGCTGCCCAGCAATTCAGGCGCGATGGCCAGCCCAAAGGCAACAGTCTTACCTGAACCGGTTTGAGCGGAGACGAGCAAATCGCGCCCCGCGGCCTGTTCGGCCAAGACGGCGCTTTGCACCGGCGTTGGCGCGGCATAGCCGCGTGCCGTGAGCGCCGATTGCAGAGCGGCGGGGATTCCAGTGAACGACATGGGGAAGCAGGTCCAGAAAAAACGAAGCTTTCCTTGCGCCCCCGCACCGCGCCGCGTCAAGCATCGCGCGCATTTGGGCATTGATCCCGGCGCGGGGCTGGGTCACGCTTGGCGCGCATCAAGGAGGATACGCCATGCAAGAAACCATCCTATTCCCCGGCAAGGTCGAATGGTCCGGCGAAAACCCGGGCATTTCATTGAAGGAGGACCCGAATGGCCCCTTCACCACTTTGGCGAGCTTTTTCCGCGTGGTGCTTTCACCCCATGGCGCGGGCCATGCGCTGGTGCTGATGCAATCCCCGCATGAGGCGAACCCAGCGGATGCGGTGGCGAATTGGTGCCTGACGGATAATGAACCCCTCGCGCGTTGGTTGATCGCTGAATATCTCAGCCATTTCGGTGCCTTTCGCGGCATTGCCGGGCTGGCGGGCCTGCGCTTTCGCAAGCTGGATGAGGTGAAAACCGCCGGCGACCCACGCAGCCACTATAGCGAAAGTGTGCGTGCGGGTGATCTGAGCGTATCCATGGCGTGGCAGGGGCTGGGTGAGCCCTTCTGCTTCGCCTTCGCGCCCCCGCAATCGGCGACGGGCAAGCATGTGATGCCGAGCCTGTTCATTGGCTGCGAAAGCGCCGCCGTGACGGTGAATGGCATCCGCCGCCCCGGCGCGCCCATACCGCGCGAAGTGGCAGGGCGTAAGATCAGCACGGCGATGCTCGCCTTCTGCGAAACCTGGTTGCGCGTGTAACCTGAGTTAAGCCGCGCGGTATTGCCTGAGCGATCCAGCATGCATGATCCGCCCCGCGAGTGGGCGGCCAATGATGCGTTCCGCAAGCCGCGCGGCTTCAATCAGCCGATCAAGATCAATGCCGGTTTCAATGCCCATCTCATGGCATAGAAACACCATGTCTTCGGTGCAAATATTGCCGGCACCGCGCGCATCGCCATGGCCGGCAAAGGGGCAACCGCCCAGCCCGGCCACTGAACTGTCAAACAGCGAAACGCCCATCTCCAAGGCAGCCAGGACATTCGCCGTGCCCAGCCCGCGCGTGTCATGCAAGTGCAGCCCCACTTCCACATCGGGCAGCTTTTCGCGCAGCATCCCAACCAGGCGGCGCACTGCCTGCGGATTGGCCCATCCCATGGTATCGGCGAAATAAAGCTTCCCCAGATTGATGCCGCGTTCCGCACAGACGCGATGCGCCCAAAGCAATTCCTGCACCGGCCTTTCGGGTGGAATCTCCCCTTCATAATTGCAGCCAAAGGCGGTCATCACCAAAGCGCGTTCCACCGTGACACCGGCTTCAGCGTAAAGATCAAGCCAGCGCACCACGCGTTCCCGCATTTCCGCCGCCGTGCAGTTGTTGTTGCGCTTGGCGAAGGCATCTGATGTGTAAAGGCTGATCTTGCCCACCAGATCCACGCCTTGGGCGGCACGGGCGCGATTGAATCCCTGTTCATTCAGCCAAAGCGCTTCATAGCGCACGCCGGGGCGCTTTTTGATGGCGGCGAAAAATTCGGCTGAATCCACCATTTGCGGCACCGCCTTGGGCGAGACGAAGGATGCCACCTGAATGGCCGTGAGCCCCGTTTCCGCCAGCGCTTCCACCAGCGCCACACGATCGGCCAAGGGATAGATTACGGGTTCAATCTGAAACCCCTCACGCGGGCCTTCTTCGTGGAAATGGACATGCTTTGGCAAATCAGACATGGCGGTTTCCCAAATGATGTAGGCGTTGACAGCGCCGCGCGGCGCGATGACGCTTGGGCGTAACTATGGCGCTGCCTGCGACGCCGCGCCAGGGCCAAAGGGAAACGCCATGAAACACACCATCATGCCGCGCCGCGCGGCGCTTTTGGGGGCTTTGGGCTTAGCGGGGGCGGGTAGTGCCGCCGCGCAGCCCGCCGGGCGCTGGCCGGATCGGCCCATCCGCTTCATCGTCGCCTTTCCCGCCGGCAGTGGCACCGATGTCACCACGCGCAATTTCACCGATGCACTAAGTGCGGAGCTTGGGCAGCCTGTTGTCGTGGATAATCGCGGCGGCGCCAATGGCTTCATCGCATCCGAAGCGGTCGCACGCGCGCGGCCAGATGGTTATACGTTTCTGTCCACCGCCAATACCACGCATGGGTCAAACCCCGCTCTGTTTCATCGCCTGCCCTATGATCCGGTGGCGGATTTCGCCCCTGTCGCACTAATTGGCGTGGGCGTGCTGCTGGTGGTGGTGAATAATGATCTGCCGGTGCGCTCCATGCGCGAACTTGCGGATTACGCGCGCGCCAATCCGGGCAAGCTCAATTTCGCCTCTGGTAGTGCCTCATCGCGCGTCGCCGGCGAAATGTTCAAAGCCATGGCGGGCGTTGACATGGTGAATGTCACCTATCGCTCAAACCCGCTTGGCATTACGGATGTCATTGGCGGTGTGGCGCAGGTGATGTTTGTTGATGCCACAACTTCAATGCCGCAGGCGCGCGAAGGCCGGGTGCGCGCCATTGGTGTGACAAGCCGCCAGCGCGTTTCCATGATGCCGGATGTGGCGACGGTCGAAGAACAGGGCTTTCCCGGCTATGAAATGCTATCCTGGAACGCGATTTATGCACCTTCCGGCACGCCGCCTGAAGTTATTGCTCGCATCAATGGCCTGGTGAATGAGATCATGGCGCGCCCCGCGGTGCGCGAACGCCTGACCGCAAGCGGCATGGTTTTGCGCCCCGGTTCGCCCGATGATCTGGCGCGTTTCCAGGCCGCCGAGATCGAGAAATGGAAGCGCCTGGTGCGCGAATCAGGGATTGAATTGCAATGACGGGCGTGTTGTCTGGCGTGCGGGTGGTAGAGCTTGGCCAGGTGCTGGCCGGTCCCTTTGCGGGTGCGATTTTCGCTGACCTCGGCGCTGATGTCATCAAGGTGGAAAAGCCCGATGGCGGCGATGATGCGCGCCGTATGGGCCCCGATTTCCGCCATGGCGATGCGCTGAATTTCCATGAATTCAATCGTGGCAAGAAATCCGTGACGCTTGATCTGAAATCGCAGAAAGGTGTGGAGGCTTTGCATGGCTTGCTCGCCCATGCCGATATCATGCTGCATAATCTCCGCCCCGGCGCGGCGGAGGCGTTGGGGATTGGCGCGCAAGCGGTGACGGCGCGGCATTCGCACTTGATCTATTGTGAAATGTCGGCCTTTGGTCATGTCGGGCCGGAAAAGCTGCGGCCTGGTTATGAACCGCTGTTGCAGGCTTTCGGCGGGCTTTCTTCCATCACCGGGGAACCGGATGGCCCACCGGTGCGCATGGGGGCGTCCGTCGTGGATCAGGGAACGGGGCTTTGGACCGTGCTCGGCGCGCTTGCCATGCTGGAACGACGCCATCGCACGGGCCAGGGCGGTGTGGTGAATACATCGCTGTTCGAGACAGCGCTGTTATGGGCCGGGCAGAAGATCAGCGCCTATGTGAATATGGGCAAGCTGCCGGAACGCCATGCCTCTGGCCATCCAAACCTGACACCTTATGAGGCCTTTGATGCCGCCGATGGGCCAGTGCTGGTCTGTTGCGGCAATGACCGGTTGTTTGCGAAGTTTGCTGCTGAATTGGGCCATACGGAATGGGCAAGCGATGAACGGTTTTCGACCAATCGCGCGCGGCTCAAACACAAGTCGCTGCTGCTGCCGATGATCGCAGCGCTGATGCGCGTGACACCACGTGCGGCATGGCTGGAACGCCTGGCGCGGATTGGCGTGCCCTGCGCACCGGTGAACAGCATTCCGGAAGTGCTGGCGGAACCGCAAACCCAGGCGCTTGGCATGGTACAGCCCGTACCGAATGAGGATTTCTCCCTGGTGGCGATGCCGCTTTCCTTCAATGGCGAAAGGCCGCGCATGGCCGGCCCGGCGCCACGACTTGGCGCGCATAATGCGGAAATTTTGAAGGGCTGATCAGCCGGCGTGCCAAGCCTCAGGCAGCCAAGATAGCCTCGACAATCTCCTGCACTTCCAAAGCTTCACGCAAGGTTGCCAACCGATGCGCCTCACCGCGCGTCATGGCGGCGACCTGCGCCAACTGCCCTTTCAGCACCATGGGGCGCATTTTCTCATTGGGCAGCGCATCGGGCGCCTGCGCCCAACTGCCATCGGCGCCGAGCCTCTCGGCAAAGGACCAATCACGGAGCCGGATGGCGCCATTGAGCGTCCAGGTATTGTGATCATCCTTGGCAGTGGTGCCTACAGAACCAGTGAGCGTGACGGGCACCCCACCCGCAGTCAGCCGTGCCGCAATCTCGGTTTCGGCGCCATCACCGGGTGGGTAGCTTACATGTGCGTCAAGTAGTTTCAACGGGCCTAATTGTCGGCGCGTGAGGAACAGAAAGTGGGAGACGACTTCGCGCGTGAAGCCGCCCTCGGCCCGTTTCGCAAGCCAGCTTGCCGCCGCCTGCTGCCAGCCGCGCGGCCAGGTGGGGAAGGCGACTTCGATGGCGAGGCTTTCGGGCGTAAGTATCGCGCGCCAGGTGGAAAGCTGCGCCACTGCCGGAGACGACGCCATGGGGAAATTCACCGCTGCGCGTGCGCTGGCTGCTTCTGCTCGCGCGACAAAGGCGCGCGCTTCGGTAAGCGATGTTGCCAAAGGCTTTTCGATGAAAACGCTGCGTCCCGCTGCAATGGCCGCATCGGCAAGCGGGATATGCGCCACAGGCGGTGCCGCGACATACAGGCATTGGCAAGCGCCGATCACCGCATCCGGCGTTGCCAGCATACGCGGCGCACCAGGAATGGCCGCGAGCCGCGCTGCCGCCGCCGGTGCCGGGTCCCAGACCGCGACGGGCGTGACGCTTTCGCTGGCGTGGTCCAAGGCCGCGCGCAGCAAACGCTCACCCATGATGCCAAGGCCGATGATACCAAGCGTAATGGGCGTTGCCATAAAACCGATCCTATTTCTGCATGGGGCTTGTTCCGAAGCCTGACTGCCATCACTATGGCTCAACCGCAACCCAAAGGCCGGAAAAGCGCGCATGGTCCAGAAAATCCCTGAAGCGGGCTACCGCTTCATTCCTGGTGTCTATCAGTATAGCGCTGGTGTGGCGGCAGAGCCGGGCTTTCGGCTGGAACGTGTGCGCTTTGCGGAACCCGTACCGCTGATGGCGGGCTTTAGGCGCATTGCTGCCTATCTTGAATCGCTTGGGCGGCCCAAGGTGGCTTTCGCGGCCTGCGAATTACGCTCCCCCGCGCCCTTTACCGAAGCAGGCTTTGCTGAATTCAACCGCATCTATGGTGGTGTATTGCAGGAATGGGGGCTGTTTCGCGATGGGCTGAACCCAATCGCGCGCAGCAATGTCTGCCCAGAAATCGCCCCACCGGCAGCACCTTGCTTTCACGCCTTTGTCTATACGGTGCCGGATGCAGCGGCGGCACCTTCCTTCGCCATTGCCGGCAGCGGTGAAGCGGCGGAAGGCAAGGGCGATTATCGCAGCAATACGGTGGCACTTGGTGATACCTCTCCAGCCGGCATGCTCGCCAAGGCGCGCTGGGTGCTAGGCGAAATGGAACGCCGCATGGGATTGCTTGGCGCTGATTGGCGCGGAACGACGGGCGTGCAGGCCTATACAGTGCATGACATGGCACCATTTTTTGCCGAGGAGGTTGTGCGCCGCGGGGCCGCACGCCATGGGCTGACCTGGCAATATTGCCGCCCGCCGGTGAAGGACCTAGAATTTGAGATGGATTGTCGCGGCTTAAAACAAGAGATTACTCTCGTTTGAGATTTGGCCGTCATAAACGCCGCCCAAAAAGGAGAAGTTACATGCGCGAGCCTCAATCCCCAAGCAAGCATGATGAATTTGAATATACGCATGACTGGTTTTCTGGCACAATTCCAGTATGGAACGCGATTTTCGATCAGCATAAGCCGCGCAACTTGCTGGAAATCGGTTCTTTTGAAGGACGATCAGCGTGCTACATCATCGAGAAATGTGCAGCCACTATCGACGGCGGCGCTTCCTTAACCTGCGTGGATACATGGGAAGGCAGCGTTGAGCATCAGTCAGGTGGCCCGGTTGCATCGGTAATGAGTGAAGTCGAACGACGTTTCGATCACAATACCAGGATCGCGTTATCCAAGGCTTCGAACCGCGTCACTTTGCGAAAAGTCAAACAGAGTTCGCACGATGCCATGGCGAAAATGATTGCTGCCGGCCAATTACAGAGTTTTGATTTGATTTATATTGATGGTTCGCATGAAGCGCCCGATGTCTTGGCCGATGCGGTACTTGCCTTTCAATTGTTGCGCCAGGGCGGGATTATGATCTTTGACGATTACCTTTGGTCAATGCATCGCCCAGGCACACAAGATGTTCTCCTGATGCCAAAGCCCGCCATAGATGCCTTCATGAATATCTACCAACGCAAGATGCAGGTCTTTCCAGGCCTACCCGTCGGACAACTCTACACTTACAAGGTGATGGCTTAAGGGATCTCTGATACGGAAAATTCTAACCATCGCCCGCCTTAAGCAGATGACAGTTCAGCAAGCGGCCAGCGCGGGCGGGGATTATAAGAAAGAGGGTCAGTTCCACCGTAACCAAGCCTTTCCAACCCGGCCCAGGCTACCATTACCGCGTTATCGGTGCAGTAACGCAAAGGGGGGGCAAGCATCTGTAGCCCTCGGGTAGCGGCAAGGGCGCTCAAGGAAGTACGAATCGCGGTATTGGCCGCGACGCCGCCGGCGACCACAAGCGCTTTTGCACCAGGCGCCGCATTCAGCGCATGTTCTGCCCGATCAACCAACACGGCCGCCACCGCTGCCTGGAAGGATGCGGCTATGTCTTCTGGGCGCGCCTGACCGGCCATGACTGCCCGTGCCACGGCAGTCTTGAGGCCCGAGAAAGAAAAATCGCAACCAGGTCTGCCCAAAAGCGGACGCGGCAAAGCCACTGCCCCAGCATTGCCCTTCGCGGCCAAACGTTCCAAATGCGGTCCACCCGGCCAGGGCAAGCCAAGCAGCTTGGCGGATTTATCAAATGCCTCACCTACCGCGTCGTCCAGGGTGCTGCCCAAGCGCCGATAGCGGCCCAGCCCCTCAACAAAAACGCATTGGCAATGCCCGCCAGAAAGCAGCAGCAGTAGATAAGGAAATTCAGGCGCAGCACCATCCATAAGGCCTGGCAGCCGCACCGTGAGCGCATGGGCTTCAAGATGATTGATCGCAAGGAAGGGTAGCCCATGGGCAAGCGCCAGTCCCTTCGCGAAGGAAGTGCCCACGATAAGGCCACCAATTAAGCCTGGCCCAGCTGTGGCCGCCACGCCACCCAATTCATCGTAGTGAATGCCCGCAGACCTCATAACACGCGCAACAAGACCAGGCAGATGCTGAAGATGCGCCCGCGCGGCAATTTCCGGTACTACGCCACCAAAGATCGCATGTTCAGCCTGCTGGCTGAAGACCGCTTCAGCCAATATGGTACCGTCCGCACGCACCACCGCGGCAGCAGTTTCATCGCAACTGCTTTCGATGCCAAGTATGATGGTGTGCGAATTCATGCGTGGCTTGAATACACGCCTTCGCGCCTTGCCGGAAGGCCACAAGCAACAGCTTAGAAGTTCTAATAAGATACCCCACAGCCTGAGTGGGAACGGCTATCAGCCGCCCCCTTTGATCAAGCTTGAAAAGAACGCCTCAACGCAAGCCTTCTGCCACCTGCTCATTCACTTCAATGAGAAAGCCTAGATCGGGCTCGGTGCCCTCCATTTCCCGTAATACGGCGCGCCCTACATTCAGCATGGTGACCTTTGTTTGCTGCGGCAGCTGATTTGCCGGATGCCGGATGGAGGCTTCAAGCGCAATCCAAAGCCGGCGATTATCAGCAATGGCGCGTGCGCGCACGATACCTTCCTGCGCGAGGGCCACCTTCAAGGCACCATTGACGCGGCGGAAGACGTCGGCTTCCTGTTCGCGGGGGGCCATTGCTTGCCGTGTCTGCTGGTAAGCCCGGCGGGCATGCATCATGTTCATGCCACATCCTCCGCTACCGAGACAGAAGCTACCGGGGGAAGTCCCAGCACCACTTCTTCATGCCGCATGACGCGGCGGGCAAACTTCAGGGCCTGGTAGCACTGGTCCGCCTCTGCCGAGTGCAATGCGCGGTCGAGTAAGTCACGAACCATGTTGGAAGTGGTGGCTTCGCGGAATTCTCCGATCAGATCGCGGGCAAGCTGCAACCCAATCTTACGTTCCTCATGATCGCCAATATAAGCAGTCTGGAGGGCGAAGTAGATGCGCCTGGCCGGTGTATTGGCCATATCCGGCGTCATAAGCTGCTTCCCAAAAAGAAAACGAGCGCGCGCGGTCAATTCGATCCGTGCACGATTTCGGAAGCGTATCGGGGCGCCATTGACGATCATCATGTCGCCCTGGCGAAGTTCGAGTACGAGCGTTGACATTTTTGTCTCCCGCCAAAGAAGGTGGCCCCGCTTGAAGCGAGGCCACCACCCTAATTAACGGAACAGGCTCAACAACATCTGCGGAGACTGGTTGGAGATGGAAAGCGCCTGGGTACCAAGCTGCTGCCGGATCTGCAGCGCCTGGAGCTTCGCACTTTCCTTCGCGAGATCCGCATCAATCAAGGTCCCGAGGCCGCCCTCAAGGGCGTCAGACTTCGACTTGTTGTAGTTGATCTGCGCGTCAATGTAGTTGCTGTCGGAGCCAAACTGATTGAGCGCGTCGGCGATTGCAGATTCAACCGTTTCAAAGTCACCGCCAGACTGCAAGGCCGTCTGGGCAGCCGCCACGGTAGCGGGTGCCGCCGCGACAACAAGGTCGGTAGCGCCATCAATTGCGGTCACCGTAAAGGTATCACCAGATTCATTGCGGGTTGTGACGATGTCCCCATCCGCAGTATCGAGCAAGGTACGGCCATTATAGGTCGCGTCAGAAATGAAGTTCTGGATCTGAGTCCGAAGCGCCGTGTACTGGGCAGAGTACTGATCAAACTGCTCATCGTTCAGAGTGCCGTCCGCCATGCGGGTCAGCGTTTCACGCACCTTCACCATGGATTCGGAAACCTTGCCCAGGGCGGCGAAAGTCGTTTCCAGAACACCCTTGGTGCCGCCCAATTGTTCATTCGCGGCAGTCAGGCCCGCCACATCGGCACGCACCGCCTGCGCCACGGCAAAGGCGCCGCCATCATCCTTGGAGTCAGCCACGCGAAAGCCAGTGGAAACGCGCTTCTGCACCACAGAAAGCTGATCAGAAGTGTTGTTGAGGGACCGGAGCGCCACGAGGGCATTCGAGTTAGTGTTGACTGAGTTCATAGCCATTGGGGTATTCCCCTTCCAAATCGCGATCCGCGTCCTGTTGAAAGTGACGCCAGATCAGGTTGCATCCGCTTCTTGCGAATAGGGAGATCATGACGGGAAAGAATAAACCCCCACTGAAAAAATCAGTAAACACCGAAGATTTTTATGCATTCATGATTTAACTTTGATATGAATACGAAGTTTCTACTGTTTTTCTGCAATTCTATCCTTCGAATAGGCCAGCCGCTAATTAGAAATTACCGAAGCGTTCATTCTCTATCACTTTTTTGGTTTATGGCGCATGGTAGCTTTCGCCGAAGCATGGGGAAGATGTTTCCAAGGCCGCTTATGCATGGCCGGCAACGCATGCGGGGTGATGTCTCGGCTACAGCTTATTCTGGGTTAATGGAGCGGGACACCATGGTGCAATCCCCATGGTACTGCATGCGGCGTCATCCTCAGGCGCGAAGCACGCCAAGGCCCCGTCTTTATTGCTTATTGAGCGCCCCGGCCGTTACCGCGGCGCCGGCGGTGTAGGGAATTACAGGAAGCGCGTCAGGCTCATTTGTTGCGCGATAGACATGGCGCGATAGGAAGCTTCCAGTTGAGATTGCGTCGCCTGGAAAGAGCTTATCGTCTTTGCCATGTCCACTTCCTCAAGATTGCTCAGCTGCAAGGTCAAGGTGGTGGTGACGCTTTCCTGGCGGGTCGAGATATCCTGCAAGCGCTTTTCCGTCGTACCCAGGGCGCCGCGTTCCAGCGCAAGTGTCTTGACCGCAGTGTCAAGGCCCTGACGCACTGTTGTGATGAAGGTTGTATAGTCCCCACCAAGCTGCGTCCTGTCTGGGGTGAGACCGGCAATGCTCGCCAGGCCGCGCAGCAAATCCCTCGCCCATGAACCAGTTGTTTCGCCAAGGCTGGTCACGCCCGCATTCCGATTTGCGGGAATACCATATTCCACGCGTTCGCTATCATTACCGATGATATTGCGCCGCGGTTCGCTTAGTCCCCCGGCAGGGTCTGACAGGAAAGCAGAGAACGGTGTGGTTCCGGCGGCATTGGATTGCGCAAGGGTTTTCGTATTGGCCAGCACGGCCGCGACGTTACTGCCATCAAGCGAGGCAACCTGATTGATGATCGAAAGGCCCATACCGCTCGTGGCGATAGCGCCTGGATTCGGGATGGGGGGGTTTGCGGTATCAGACCCACCAAAAAGATACTCACCATTGAATTGTTCATTGAGTAGGGACGCGACCTCGACCATCGCGGATTTCGCCTGAGCCGCCTGAACCTGAATTTCCTCCGCCTGGGCAACGCCCATCAGCTTGGCGGCGCTGGCATTAAATTTTTCTGCAATCGCACCGATCCTGGTCAGCACATCTTGCGTCACGCTGATCTTGGACAGTGTTTGGCCAATGGTGGTCTGGTAGGCTTCCCGCCTGCCAAGCTCTGCACGTAGATCAATCGCCTTGGGCGTATCCTTGCCAATGGAACCGTCCGTACCAACCGTCGCGTAGGAATTGCCCTTGCGCCCAGTGGAAATCTGTTCCCCCAGGACAGTCATGCGCTCCCGCAGAAGGCTGGCATTTACGTCAATGCGACCTATCAGACTGATGCCTGTCATGGTTTATCGTACCGCTCCGATTAATGTTTCCCACATGCTTTGCGCCGTGGACAACACGCGCGCATTCGCGGCATAGGCACTTTGCAACTGGATAAGCGACGCCATCTCGCTATCCACATTCACGCGTGATTGGCGGGTGAAACGTGCCTCCAACCCCTCACTGTACTGCTTCGCGGTCTCAAGCGATCTTACTGCTTCAGCGCTATCGGCAGTCTGGGTTCCCGTGATCAGGCTACTATAATCCTGGATCGTGCTGGGGGACCCAAATGGGCTGGAAAGGGAACCATCGGGACCAAGGCCGATGGTCCTGAAGCCGCCCCAACTGGCGCCGCCAGATGCCGTCGCCCCAAAGCTTTGGTTCAGCACCCGGTCAATAAGCCCCGTAAAGGCCGCTGGTCCGCCAATGGGGTTTGGCGTGAAGGCGGGTGGACCGACAATTGTTTCGGTACCATCACGCACAAGACGAACGTCATTCTGCACGGCAGAATTCACCTGCATGCGTGCAGCAAAGCCAATCTGCGTACTACCCGCATAAGGCAGGTCAGGATTAGGAACGCTGCCATCACTATCGGTGAAAAGGCGCAAGCCCTCAGCCCTGAAGCGGTCAGCAATCTCGGCTGCAGCAGTATCAATTTCGGCCTGATAACGCGGCAGCGACTGATCGCGCAGTATCAATTGCGCGCCAATGCGCCCACCCATCATCTGGCTTGTTATATCTGCGCCCTTCAGCGTAATGGGCGGGATAGACCCGCCTGTACCGTAGAAACTACCATCTTCGATAGTCGCGCCATCAACAGCGAAAACATCCCCTGACTCCAGAAGCGGTATTGTCAGGCCACCAGCGCCAAGCAGTATCAAGCCGCCATTTTGCTGGTGAATCGGAGTAACGCCAATCGAATCACTCAACCGCGCCAGGGCCAGGTCGCGCTGATCTTCAATATCCGCGGTGGGAATGCCAGCGCCTTTGCGTTCCATGATGTCGCGCGTCAGCGTGGTGATCTCACGAATTGTCGAATTAACCTGCGTGATCTCGGTAACAATACTGTCATGCGCGCCCTGCCGGGCTTCACCAATGACATGTGCCAGTTCGTTAAAGCGGTCGGTCAGGTTTGTTGCCACCCCCAGGACAATTGTCTGCTGCTTTGCCACTTGTGATGGATCAGCGCGCAGTTCGACAAAGCTGGTACGCAGCTTCGCAACCAGATCACCAAGCCCGTCCGCATTCGCCGGGTTGCCATGGGCTTGGCTGATACGATCCAGCGTGGCTTCGCGAATTTCGGCCGCGGATTTGGCGGAACGCCGCTTGTTCATTTCATTGACAAGCGCCGTATCAACTTCCCGCATGGGCCCAAGCGTGCGGACGCCTGAACCTTGGCCATTGGCGGAAATCGCCTCCCCGGCAATGCGCTTGCGCGTATAGCCTTCGGTATTGGCATTCGCCACATTCTCCGCGGCATTTGAAAGGGCGCGTTGCGTATGCAACAAACCCGATCTTGCGATCAGAAGGGCGGCATCAATGCTCATGGCGTCTCACCAGGGGCCTATGTTCACGCGGCCTTAGCGCTTCATGTTCAGCGTTTCTTGCAACAGCTCATCCGCCGTGGTCACGATTTTCGTATTTGCCGAGTAGGCGCGCTGCGCCAGGATCAGCTTGGAGAACTCCGAGGCGATATCCACATTAGAACGTTCAACGGCGCGCGTAGTCAGAAGCCCCGAACCATCTTCACCGGCTTCCACATCGCGGGCCTCTCCGCTTTCATTTGAACGCAGAAAGGCCTGGCCATCCAGGCGTTCCAGCTTGTCCGGATCCGCGAATAACGTCAGTGGCGCGCGGGCAATCACTCGATTCTGCCCATTGTCATAATTGATCCGAATGTCACCATTCTTGCCTGTGCTGACAGAGGAGAAAGCGCCAAGCGGAATGCCATCCTGGGTGAAGCTGCTCACGCTCAGGCCGCTGCTTCCTGCCTTGGCAAATTGCGTCAGCCCGCCCGGGCTGCCGAAGTTTCCAATATTCATGGAAAAGGTCTGATTTCCGGTGCCAAAATCAGCTGTGAAGGTAACATTGGCGGGAAGACCAGTCCCGACCGTGCTGCCAGCCAAGTTCCCGACTGGTGTCGTGAAGTTCGCCAAGGTGCCGTCTGCCTGATCCAACGCTGTTCCGGCGGGGTCCTGGCCGAATTGCAACGTCAAGCTGCCAAGCGTCCCAGTCGGCGTGCCGACCGGCGCACCAGTATAGGTATCTGAATCGGGCGCTACGATCGAAAGGGTCCAGGTATTGTCACCGGTCAGTGCAGTCGGTGTGAATGTCAGCGTCACGGTCCGAGCATTACCGAGCGAGTCGATAACTTGAATCGAAGTACTCTGTGCCGTTGCACCATTGGCGTTTAAATTTCCCACGAACTGAAGCTCTTCAGTCGGCGTTGGGGTAAAGACATCTTCCTTGATTTGAATAGGGACAAGCTGTGTCTTGTCTATCACCCCATCGGTTACGGGCCAGCCTTTCAGCACGTACCCTGAGCCATTTACCATATAGCCCTTATCGTTCCGGTTGAAATCGCCGGCACGCGTGTAGAAATTGCGCGCGTCGAAATTCAGCGCATCATCAGTACCCGTACCAACCGGCAGGGCCGTTGTGAAAAAGCCGTCGCCAGAAATCGCGAGGGCTAGCGGGTTTTCAACCTGCTCAATATTGCCTTGAATCTGGTTGGTAAAATCAGGGCGCGCCAGAACCGTACCTGGCCGATGAATGTCATTGTTGCTCTCTGTTATTAAGGAAACGAAGTTCGTGTCCGTACGCTTGAAGCCAACCGTTTGGGAGTTGGCAACGTTATCGGAGATATGTCCCAGTGCACGGGATTGCGCGGTCATGCCGCTAATGGCGGTATTCATCGAACTGTAGAGCGACATGGCTCAATCTCCCTTCGAAAGATTCCAAAACTTTGTCTGGGAGTCATGAGGCAAACGCCATGCCAGCGAAAATTGCCCAGCTGACACGCTAAGAAGGGTTAATCCTGTCATCACAGGGCAAGTATTGCGCCCTCTCCGGCAATTCCTGCCGGGCGATGCTGAAAATTCCTTGGCCCGCCCCTTGCTGCTCACATCTCGCTTCAAGGCTTTTGCCGAGCAGTTCGCCTGGATCATTTTCAGCGTCGAGCGCGTTCAGGTGAAGGTTGCAGGTACCTTTCATTATTGGATGTTGGATCACTGAATGTTGGAACTGCCTTCAGCCTCGGCCTCAGCCTCTCCGCCCAACCAGGCGACGGGTGCGGCAATTCGGCATGTTGATAGGCAGGATGCGGGCTTTCAGGGCCGGCTGCGCGAAGTGCTCGGCAGCCAGGATGCCCAGCAGCAGGCTGGCATGAATCAGACAGATGCGAAGCGTGCGCAGCTTCCCGAAACCGCGAAGGGGATGGAAGAAGGTGTGCCCGGGTCCGGAACGCCTGAGGATTCCACGACAGCCAAGCTGGAAGCCCCGGTCAACGCGGAAGCCTTGGTGAATGCTGCAATGAGTAGCAATCAAACCCTTCTGCCGGCGGCTATTGTGGGCTCATCTTTTGGGGGCATTGCCTCAGCACCTGATGCCGTGCCCCCGCAGACCCCACGGGTCCCATCGGTCGAAGCTGGTTTGATCGGTGATGGTCAGACCCATACGCGCATTGCCGGCTCGGCATCCATGACCGCTGGCTCGATGCCCGTATCAGCGCAGATGCCATCTGCTGCGGCCCTTAAGGATGGCAAGGCCCCGATTGATGCCCTTCCCCCGCAGGCCCCACAGATCCCATCGGTCGAAGCGGGTTTGATCGGTGATGGTCAGACCCGTACGGGCATTGCCGGCTCGGCATCCATGACAGCTGGCGCGATGCCGGTATCAGCGCAGATGCCATCTGCTGCGGCCCTTAAGGATGGCAAGGCCCCGATTGCGGATCAGCCCACGGCGCAGACCACAACAATGCCAGCAAGCGCGACGCTTGCCGAGGCACCGACAGCCCAGCCCACGGGCCAGAAACTAAACGCAGACCCAACCCATTTCATGGACCAGGTCCCTCCAGGTCAGCCGGATATGATGGTTGCCGACGCGCAGATACTGGCCGCGGCCAATCAACAGCGCGGTCCGGCGGCGGTGGCGCAGCCCTCCGGTCAGGCCGCGCCCGCGCAGCCGGCGCTGGTTCAGTCAAGCGATCCCAGCCTCGGCACGCCGGAGCAACAAGCAATTATCGCCACCCTGGCGGCTGGCTCCGGCCAGGCAGCGGCAACGCAGGTCGGCAAACCCATCCAACCCGCCCAAACGGCGCCGAAGGCCAGTATTCTAACGCCTGTTGAGGCGGCGGAAGCAGCCAAATCCGGTCTGCCAAGCGCGCTGCTGGCGCAAAGCTTGGGCGCCGGGGATGCGGCGGAAGAAGCGAATCCCATTCTGCTCGGTGAGGCAGCGGAAGCTGGCCTTGGCTCAGTAGAGCTTGGGGGGGCCAAGAACGTCATCGCCAAACATGTGGTGGAAAATGAGAGCCATATTATACCGGGGCAGGGCTTTGGCCTTGCCATCCAGGATGGCACGTTCCCGCGTGCCGATGCGCCGATGCAGAGCGCTGCGGCGCGCGAATTGCCGGCGCCGCCCCCGCCCGTGCGGCAGCTTGCACCAGTTCTCGTGTCTCTGGCCCTTGGCGGGGGTAACGAAGCACTAACCATTACGCTGGACCCGGGCGAACTTGGCCGGGTTGAAGTCAGCATTGGCCAGGGCAAGGATGCCGGACAGGTCCGTATCATCGCAGAACGCCCGGAAACCCTTGCATTGCTGCAACGCGACCAGCGTGAATTGGACCGCGCCCTGAACCAGGCCGGCCTTGGCGATATGGCGCGTTCGCTATCTTTCTCTCTTGCTTCGGATCAGGGCCGGCAGCAGCACCAACATGCTGCGCAGGATGGCGCCAACCGCTTCGCCGCCCTCACCTCCGGACAGGAAGCGGAACGCGCCCTGATTCCACCCATGCCGGCGCCACCACGCGCCTCCACCTCTCTTATTGACCTTGCTGTCTGAACGGAACCCAAACCATGTCCGGATCCATCGCTGCCGCCAGCGCTAATGCCGCCACCAACACGACGCAATCGTCAAGTTTCGGGGGAGATTTCAATACCTTCCTGACCTTGCTGACGACGCAGATCAAGAACCAAAGCCCAACCGACCCACTGGACGCCAACCAGATGACCAATCAATTGGTCCAGTTCGCCTCGGTCGAGCAGCAGATCTCCATGAACCAGAATCTTCAGCGGCTGATCTCCTTGGAACAGGCATCCCAGTTCACGGCCAGCGCACCGCTCATTGGGCGCCAGGTAGAGGTGGAAGCCCCCCAAATCAGCCTGCAGGAGGGGGTTGGGGCACTGAAATTGCCTTCTGCTGGCTCGTCGCAGACGGCGCAGGTCACCATTAGGGGCAGCGGCAACCAGATTGTCCGCCAGGAAACGGTGCAGTTGGGCAGCGGACCCACTACCTGGTCCTGGAATGGGAAGAATGGGCAGGGCGCGACCATGCCGGATGGCGCTTATAATGTGAGCGTGACCGGTATTGGCACTGACGGTAAAACCGAAGCACTTGCCTCCACAACCCTTGGTAAGGTGACAGGGGCCGAGAGGGTCAATGGGGAAATGATGCTCGTCATGGGCCAAATGCGGGTGGGCTTCGACAAGCTACGCAGCGTTAGCTCGGGGAGCTGAGGGGCGACCCCCCTCACATCGGCGGGCAGGCGGGGGGGGGGCCTCCTGCCCATGCGCCCCATCATCCTTCGGGCTGTAGAAAAATTTTGACAAAGAACTATTTTTGTATTTTTAAAATCTCTTACGGAATTTTTTGCCGATTGTGTTATAAGTACGCTAATCCAGGCGGAGCTGTGGCTCGGGGGAGCCTGGGGAAGAAGGTTCGGGGGTGATGGCGAATTTCGTCGCTCAATTGCGCGCCTTTGGGCTATGGCGCTTGGGGGCTTTGGCTGGCACAGCGCTTCTTGTCCTGGGGCTGCTGACTTGGTTCGTGATCCGGGCCAATCAGCCGGTAATGGGCTTGCTTTACGCTGATCTTGAACAACGCGATGCCGGTCAGGTGGTCGCGGCGCTTGATCGTGCCAAGGTGCCCTATTCGATCGAAGGCGGTGGGTCCAGGATCATGGTGCCCGCCGACCAGGTGGGACGTCTGCGGCTTACTTTGGCGCGAGATGGGCTGCCGGCTGGCGGTAATGTCGGCTATGAAATCTTTGATCGCAACGAAAGTTTGACGACTACGCCCTTCCAGCAGGATATGAACCGCATCCGCGCCATGGAAGGCGAATTGGCGCGCAGTATTTCCTCCCTGGCGGGCGTTCGGTCTGCGCGCGTGCATCTGGTGCTGCCGCGTCGAGAAGCTTTTTCGCGTGAACGCGGTGATGCGCAAGCTTCGGTTATGTTGACCATGCAGGGCGCGCAGCGGCTTGATCGCGAAGCGATTCAGTCCGTGCTGCACCTTATTTCAACCGCGGTGCCCGGGTTACGCCCGCAAAATGTTTCGATTGTTGATTCGCGCGGTTCACTCTTGGCGCGCGGCGGTCAGCCCATAACCGGCCCGGCAGGCGCCACATCCCAGGATGAGGTCCGGCGCGGCCAGGAACTGCGGATCACCCGTGTGGTTGAGGAGATGCTGGAACGCAGCCTGGGTGCTGGGCGCGTGCGGGCCGAAGCTTCGGTGGATATGGATTTTGATCGGGTTCAAACCACCGAAGAGCGCTTTGATCCTGACAATCAGGTGGCGCGTAGCCAGCAAAGTGTGCAGGAAAATTCTCGCGGGACTGAACCGGCGCCCACAACGGTGCAGAACAACCTGCCCGGCGGCAATGAAAACTCACCTGGCAGTACGCAGGAAAATCGCCAGGAAGAAACCACCAATTTCGAGATTGGGCGGATCATGCGCAGCACCACGCGGGATCAACCGGTGGTGCGACGGATCAGCGTTGGTGTTCTTGTGGACGGCGTTTGGGAACCACAGGCCAGTGGCCCGCCACAATATCGGGACCGTTCTCCCGAAGAATTGGCGCGGATCGCGACGCTGGTGCGGAGTGCGGTCGGATTTGATGAACGCCGCGGCGACAAGGTTGAAGTCGTGGCCATGCGCTTTGCCGAGCCTCCAGTTCCGATGGATACCGGTGAGCGCGGCTTCTTTGAAGGGCTGTTCACTTCGTCCACCATAGCGCGAATTGTCGAAAGCTTCCTCTTCGCCCTGGTCGCGCTAGTCGCCATTCTGCTTTTGGGGCGCCCGGCTGTCCGGCGCTTGGTGACTCTGGCCAAGCCGTCCCAGCCTGGCCCAGCGCTGGCAAGCGCTGGCGGGGCTGCGGCCTTGGGTGCGGGTGGCGGCGGTGGCTTGCCCGCCCTGCAGGGTGACGCGACGCCAGATGGCGAAGAACTTGTCACCCTAGCCATGGTGCAAGGGCAGATGCGCGCTTCATCCATCAATCGCATGCAGGAATTGGTGGATACCAACCCCGAGCAATCGCTTAACGTCTTGCGGCGCTGGATTGCGCCACCTGAGGAACCGGCATGAGCGACAAAATGACCGGCCCGCAAAAGGCAGCCACATTTATGCTGGCAGTGGGCGAGGAGCATGCTTCCAAGCTTTTCTCCATGATGCATGAAGATGAAATTCGCGACATTTCTCAAGCCATGGCCAATCTGGGCACCGTGCCCGCCATGGCGGTTGAGAATTTGGCGCGTGAGTTCTCAGAAAATATCAGCCAAACCGGCAGCCTAGTGGGCAGCTGGGAGACTACAGAACGTATGCTCCTGCGCACACTTCCGCGCGAACGCGTTGCGCAGATCATGGAAGAAATTCGTGGTCCCGCCGGGCGCACCATGTGGGACAAGCTTGGCAACGTGAATGAGGCGGTGCTGGCGAACTATCTAAAGAATGAATATCCGCAAACTGTCGCCGTGGTGCTGACGAAGGTTAAGTCTGAACATGCGGCGCGGGTATTGTCCATGCTGCCGGAAAGCTTCGCCATGGAAGTGGTGATGCGGATGCTGCGCATGGAAAGCGTGCAGAAGGAAGCGCTTGAAGGTGTTGAAAAGACCCTGAAGGCGGAATTCATGTCCAATCTGGCACGGGCGCAGCGGCGCGATGCGCATGAAATGATGGCTGAAATCTTCAATAATCTGGATCGTCAATCTGAATCTCGCATCCTGGCCGCGCTTGAAGAACGCAACCGCGATGCTGCGGAACGTATCCGTGCCCTGATGTTCACCTTTGATGATCTGGTGCGGCTGGATGGCGCGGGCGTGCAGGTGCTTATCCGCAGTGTGCCGAAGGAACAATTGGTCCTGGCGCTGAAGGGTGCTTCGGAATCCTTGCGCGACTTGTTCCTGAAGAACATGAGTGAACGTGCCGGCAAGATGTTCAAGGAAGACTTGGCAGGTCTTGGCCCCGTCAGGCTACGCGATGTGGATGAGGCGCAGGCAGCCATCGTCGTCATGGCCAAGGATCTTGCCGCGCAAGGTCAGATCACGCTCCAGGAAGGGCGTGAGGATGAGCTGGTGTATTGATGTCTGACGGTTTCGCCCCCGGTGTACGCTTTCTGCAAAGCGACTTTGCGCCGACATCATTGATCGCGGCCCTGGATGCCGCGCGCGCTGAGGCCGCCAGAGCCCCGCCGCCCCCACCCTTAGAGCCTGAACCCGACCCTATGGAGGAAACGCTGCGCGCAGTAGCCGCAGCCGCACGGGAGGATGGCTTTGCTGCGGGCCGCGCCTCCATGGCGCAGGAGGCTGCCCAGCGCGCGACTGAAAGTTTGGCGCAGGTTGCGAGAATTCTGGCTACCAGCCAGCAGATCGCGGCCGACATGGCCGCTGAAGCCAGTAACGGCATGGCCGGCCTGGCACTTGCGATGCTGGAAGCCGCTTTGCCGGGCTTGGCCTCACGCCAAGGCGCCCAATTGATCGGTGATTTTGCCGAAAGGCTGCGCCCGGCGCTGGCCTTCCTGCCTCAGGCCGAAATACGCCTCAATCCCGCCCTGGTCGAAGAAGTGCGTGCGCTGGCGGGTGATCTGCCGGTAACGCTGGTGCCGGATGCCGCGCTTGCCCCCGGCGATGCACGCGCGGCCTGGCAAGGCGGCGGCGCAGAGTTTGATCTTGCAGCGCGCCGCGCGGCCATTATGGATGTGATGCGGGCCGCCGGTCTCGATCCTGAAGCAGAATTTAAACAAGGGTGATCTGGCGGCGGCCTTTGATCTGAAAAAGGCCGCCTGCTTAGAAGACCCGAAGCCCTAGGACAGAAAAATGAGTGGATCGGATAGCTTTGAAGCCATGGCACCGCCGCCGCAGCAGGAACAGCGCCCGCAGGTGCAGGCCAGTTCCATGCGTGACCTTGATGCGGTTTATGACATCCCGGTGCAAATCAGCGCCGTGCTGGGCCGTGCCACCATGCAGGTCAGCCAATTGCTGAAGCTTGGCCGTGGTGCGGTGGTGGAATTGGACCGCCGCCTTGGTGAAGCGGTGGATATCTACGTCAATAACCGCCTGGTCGCGCGCGGCGAAGTGGTGATGGTGGATGATAACCGCCTTGGCATCACCATGACGGAAATCGTGAAATCGGATCGCGGCAGCTAAAATGGCGCGCGTCCTGATCATTGGTTCGCTGGAAGCAGAACTCGGCCAGGCCGCGCGCATTGCCGTGGCGCGCGGTGCGCGCCTTACCGTTGCCGAAGGTGCCGCCGCCGGCCTTGCGCGGCTGCGTGCCGAAGGCGCTGATCTGGTACTTTGCGACGTGACCCATGATGTCGCATGGCTGATTTCCTGCCTTGCGGAAGAACGTATCGCCTGCCCAGTCATTGCCTGCGGGCGACCCAATGATGCCGATGCAGCCGTGCGCGCCATACGTGCCGGCGCCAAGGAATTCCTGCCCCTTCCACCCGATGCCGAACTCATCGCTGCCATGCTGCAGACCGTGGCGGGTGAGGCTGACAAGCCCGTGGTCAAAGACCCGGCCATGGTGGTGCTGCTGGATCGGGCCACGCAAATTGCGCGTGCCGATGCTTCCGTGCTGATCACCGGGGAAAGTGGCACGGGCAAGGAAGTGCTCGCGCGCCACATGCATGCCGCATCGCGCCGCGCCAATGGCCCCTTTGTGGCACTGAACTGCGCTGCCTTGCCGGAGGCGCTGCTGGAAAGTGAGCTTTTTGGCCATGAAAAGGGGGCCTTTTCTGGCGCAGTCGCAGCGCGCAAAGGCAAATTCGAACAGGCCAATGGCGGCACGCTGCTGCTGGATGAAATTGGCGAAATGGATCCACGCCTTCAGGCTAAGATCCTCCGCGCGATCCAGGAACGCGAAATAGATCGTCTGGGTGGCATGGCGCCTGTTCGGATTGATGTGCGTATCTTGGCTGCGACCCATCGGGACCTACAGGTCGAAGTCGCCAAAGGCCGTTTCCGCGAAGACCTTTATTTCCGCCTGGCAGTAGTGCGGCTGCGCATTCCGGCGCTGCGTGAAAGACCCGCCGATATCCTACCTTTGGCGCGCTATTTCGCCGAACGCTACGCCCATGCCAATGGCCTGCCCCATCGGCCCTTGCTGCCTGAAGCGGAAGCCATGCTGTTGCGCCATCCCTGGCCCGGCAATGTGCGCGAATTGGAAAACGCCATCCATCGCGCTGTGCTGCTGGCCGAAGGCAGCAGCATTGGGCCGGATGCGGTTGAATTGATGACGCCAACCGCGGTTGCCGCCGACGCAGCGCCCATCACCGCGGCCATGCCGGAACAGGCGCCCGCCCATCCGCAGGCAATGGCCCCCGCCTTCCCGCCAGCGGCGCCTCCGATAGTTGCCGGGGCGCCGCGCGGTGTGACTACCCTGGTTGGACGCAGGATGGAGGAAGTGGAGCGGGAAATGATCCTGGAAACCCTATCCCATTGCTTGGGCAACCGCACCCGCGCAGCGGAAATGCTGGGCATTTCCATCCGCACCTTGCGAAACAAACTGCATGAATATCGCGCCTCTGGCGTGCCGGTGCCGCCCATCCCCGGGCAGATGCCGGCGACCGCTGTGGCTGACTGAAGCGCGTGTCAGAAACACTGGTTCCATCATGGTTGCGCCGGGCCCAACCCGGCAATGATGTGTGGCTGGCGCTTGGCGTTGCGCTGTTGCTTGTTGTCCTTATCGTACCGCTACCCGTTATTCTGCTTGACCTTGGCCTGGCAATTTCCATCACGCTTTCCGTGCTGGTACTGATGACATCGCTGTTTCTTACGCGCCCGCTTGATTTCACTTCCTTCCCGACCTTGCTACTGCTGAGCACGCTTTTGCGCCTTTCGCTGAATGTAGCGACCACACGCATCATCCTGACCCATGGGCATGAAGGCCCGGAATCCGCCGGCCATGTCATTTCGGCCTTTGGTGGCTTTCTGATGGGCGGCGATGTGGTGGTGGGGATGATTGTCTTCTTCATCCTGCTGATCGTGAATTTCGTTGTCATCACCAAAGGCAGCGGGCGTATTGCGGAAGTTGCCGCCCGCTTCAGCCTGGATGCGATGCCAGGCAAGCAGATGGCGATTGATGCCGATCTTTCGGCGGGGCTGATTGAAGAAGGCGAAGCCCGGCTTCGACGCAAGGAGCTTGAGGCCGAAACGGGGTTTTATGGTGCGATGGATGGTGCCGCGAAATTCGTCCGCGGCGATGCCATCGCCGGGCTGATTATCACCGCCATCAATCTGGTGGGCGGCATTGCTATAGGTATTGGCCGCCATGGCATGGCCTTTGGTGAGGCCGTTACCACATTTTCAATGCTCACGGTGGGCGATGGGCTGGTCACGCAAATTCCAGCGCTGCTGGTTTCGGTCGCTGCCGGTATCGTAGTGACCAAGGGCAGCACGGAAGGTACAGCCGATAAGGCACTGATCCAGCAGTTGGCTTCTAGCCCCAAGCCTCTTGCCATCGCCGCCGGAGCTTCAGGCCTTATGGCCATCATGCCGGGCATGCCCTTCCTGCCCTTCGTCGCCCTAGCGGGTGCCGCGGGTTTTGGCGCTTGGCGGCTTATGCAGGCCGAAGATCAGCGTCAGAGCGCGGCACTGGCCCCGCCATTGCCAACGCCGGAGGCTGACCAGCCCGTCGCTGAATCCCTCAAGATGGATTTACTGCGGTTGGAATTGGGCTATGGGCTGCTGTCACTTGCTGCCGGTGATGCGCCGCGCCTGACGGAACAGATCAAGGGGTTACGCCGAACCATCGCGCAGGAAATGGGCTTTATCCTGCCCTCCGTGCGGATTCAGGATAATCTTTCCCTGCCTTCCGATACCTACAGCATCAAGGTGAAGGAAATTGAGGCGGGCCGAGGCCAATTGCGCCACCCCATGCTGCTCGCGATTGATCCTTCCGGCGGCATACCAGATATGCCCGGCGAAAACTGTACAGAACCGACTTTCGGACTGCCAGCGCTTTGGGTGGACGAAACGCGACGAGAGGAAGCGCTTGCACGCGGCTGCACAGTGGTGGATTGCGCCGGTGTGGTGGCCACGCACATAACTGAAATTGTGCGTGAGCACATGTCCGAACTTCTTTCCTTCGCGGAAACCCAGAAATTATTGGATGAATTGCCCGCGGAACAGAAAAAGCTTGTGTCCGATCTTGTGCCGCAACCGATTGGCGTGGGCGGCATTCAGCGCATCCTGCAAAGCTTGCTGACCGAACGCGTTTCCATCCGCGACCTGCCGACCATTCTGGAAGGCATGCAGGAAGCCAATGCCGCTGGCGCGCGCACTGTCGCGTCCATTCTTGCCATTGTGCGTCAGCGGCTTGCGCGGCAATTATCCGATGCGGCGCGTGGGCCGGAAGGCTATTTGCCCATGATCACGCTATCCGCAGATTGGGAGGTGGCCTTTGCCGACGCGCTGATTGGCCCTGCCGATGACCGGCAGCTTGCCATGGCCCCTTCCAAGCTTTCCGAATTCATGCAAAAACTGCGTGACGTTTTCGATAACGCCAATGCCATGGGGGAACAGCCTGTGCTGGTCTGTTCCGGTACCATTCGTGCTCATGTCCGCGCCATTGTTGAGCGTTTTCGCCCATCCACCCCCGTATTGGCACATACAGAAATTCATCCGCGCGCGCGGATACGCACGGTAGGTTCGCTTTAGTGCTGGTCCTTCTACCCATCCTCGCTACAGCGCATTGGGGCTGCTGAAACATGCGGCTCAAGATTTTTCATGGCGCCAATATGGCCGAAGCCATGGCACAAATCCGCGCGGAACTTGGCCCGGATGCGATTATCCTGGAACAGCGCCGGACCCGCCTTGGTGTGGAGATAACCGCGGCGCTGGAACCTGAAGAACCGCTGCTGATCCAGCCTGCCTTTAGGCCGGCGCCTCTCGCATTATCCGGACCGCTCGATTTTCATAACCTTCCGCCAAATATGGTGCAGACCTTGGCGGCGGCGCCCCTGCCGCAAAGCCTGGCTGAAGCACTGGCCTTTGCGCCTCTGCCGCTGGGGCGGGATCGGCCCTTGTTACTTGCGGGTCCACCAGGTGCGGGCAAAACCCTCACGACTGCAAAACTTACCGCGCGCATGGTTCTGGGCGGTGACGCGCCCCTGGTGATCACCACGGATGGCCAGCGCGCTGGTGCCGTGGAACAGCTTGCCGCTTTCACCCGCGTCTTGGGTGTAACGCTGGCGGTGGCGCCAACCCCCGCCGTACTCGCCAAGGCCTTGGCGCATCGCAACGCTGGTCAGCCGGTCCTGATTGATACCGCCGGTTGCGACCCTTTCAACGAAAATCAGGCCCGTCACCTGCGCCAATTGGCGGTGCAGGCCCATGCGGATATGGCCTTGGTGCTTCCCGCCGGTCTGGATACAGCTGAAGCGGCAGATCTAGCCCGTGCCTTCGCCGCGCTTGGCGCGCAGCATCTCTTGCCGACCAGGCTTGATGTTGCGCGGCGGCTCGGCAGTATTGTGATGGCGGCCAAGGCAGGGCCGCTAGCGCTCACGGAAGCGGGCATTGGCCCGGAAGTTGCCGATGGGCTTGAAGAACTGACCCCGGAAGGGCTGGCATCGCGCTTGCTTGCTTCTGCACAGCGCGGGACTGCTACGTCCGGTAAGGAAAACTCCTAATGTCGCAAGGTCACTTTATGTCCCCGGCTGGGCGTATGATTGTTGTTGCTTCCGGTAAAGGGGGTGTCGGCAAGACGTGGTTTTCTATCAGCTTGGCCCAGGCACTGGCGCGTCAGGGTAGGCGCGTGCTGCTGGTCGATGCCGATCTTGGGCTTGCCAATATTGATGTGCAGCTTGGCATACAACCTGAACGCGATCTTGTCGGCGTGCTCTCTGGCAAGTTGACGACCATTGAAGCTGCCACCCCCATCACCAATGCTGGGTTTGATGTCCTGGCCGGGCGCTCTGGCACTGGTGCGCTTGCCTCGCTCAGCCCTGCGGCTTTGGAAACCTTCATGGCCACGTTGCAGGGGGCGCGGCAGCATTGGCAGGATGTTGTGGTGGATCTGGGTGCTGGGCTTGATATGGCGCAGCGGCGCATTGCTGCCGCGTCTGATCTGCTGCTGGTGGTCGCGACCGAAGAACCCACCAGCATGACGGATGCCTATGCTGTCCTGAAACTGCATAGTATGGATAACCCGAAGGGTATTTCGCGCATCGTGGTCAATATGGCGGATGACCGCGCAAGCGGGCAGCGTACCTATGAAGCGCTGCGCCGCGCAGCTGGTGCCTTCCTCAAGCGAGACATTCCCTTGGCGGGGGTGGTGCGGCGTGATCCCAAGGTGCGTGACGCCATCCGTCATCAGACACCATTAATGACCCGCCACCCCAGCGCGTCAGCGGCTTTGGATATTGAGGCGATTGTGCAAACCTTGCGGTAGAGTGTTTCGCGCGACGCGATTACCGAACCTTGTCACGGCCCGCCCTGCTCATGAACGGTAAGAGCGACGGTTGACGAAGAATCCAGCCACCACCAGGGCCCCGACCAGCGCCGCGCCGAAGCTGAAGATAACCCCGAAGGCGGCGCGAAATGCCTCCATCCCCATAAGGCCGCGCGCGGCGCCGGCCACTTCCAAGGCTGCGAAAACCGTGCTCAGCAGGGACGCTGCGGTCACAACGCCAAGCGTGCGTGAAACCTGCGCAAGGCTGCCCGCCACGCCGCGATCCTCACGCGGCATGCGTTCCAGCAGCAGATCCGTGACACTCACTTGAAACAGCCCAAGGCCGATGCCTTGCAGCGCCAGCGCCGCAACCAGCAGGGGAATCGCGCCGTCAGCAGCACCAATGCTGCCAATCAGCCAAAGCCCAGCAGCGGTCATGACAGAACCAATCAAAGCCAGCCGCGCCGCGTTGATCCGCGCCAGCAGGGCGCCCGCAAAGGGCGAAGCCGCCATCGCCGCCAAATGCCCAATCGCGAGCACCAGGCCGCCCCAGCCCGCAGGCAAGGCCGCGCCATGCAGAAGCAGATAAGGCAGAAACAGCAGCACAGCGAAACAGGCGAAATTCACAACGGCGGTTGCAATACAGGCAAACAGGAAATCCGCGTCTCGGAAATAGCGCAGCGCAATCACCGGCCGCGCAATGCGCCCAGCATGGCGGCCATACCACCACCCCAATACCAAGAACCCAAAGGCCAGCGTCAAGGATAGCGGATTACCCGCCGCGATATCCGGCGCGCGATTAATGCCCAGCAGCAGGCAGCACATCATGCCCGTGATCAGCACTGCACCGGTCAGATCAAAACTCTCGCGCTCAGCCGCGCGCGGTGGGGCGCGAAGAAACACACTCAAGGCCAGCGCAAAAGCCGCGAGCGGCGCACGATACCAATAAACCGCCGACCAGCCGAAATGCTCCACCAGCACGCCGCCAATCAGTGGCCCAAGCCCGCCACCCGCGGCAAAGCCAAAGGCGTAAAAGCCCAGAATGCGCGGGCGCAAATCCTCAGTGAAATGGCTGGTGGCAAGCGCGGCGCCGCAACCAATGACCAGCGCCGCGCCAATGCCTTGCATGACGCGCGCCGCCAAAAGCCAGGCGTAGTTTTCCGCCGTGGCGCAAAGGATGAAGGCCAGAATGCTCCAGGCCAGCCCCAATCGAAACACGCGCAAATAGCCGAAAATATCGCCAAGCCGGCCAATGCCCAGCATCAGGCTGCCATAAGTCAGCACATAGCAGATCACCACCCATTGAATGCCGGTGCGCCCAAGTTCGAAACGCTCGGTAATCGCCGGAAAGGCGATATTCACCGAGGTATCTAGCGGCACAATCATCGTACCTATTGCGATGATGACCAGCACCAGAATGCCCGGTGCGCCAATACGGGGAAGTGTCACCTCAGCGCGCAAGGTACCAGGCTTCAAACGCCCCGAGCCCGGCCATGGCGCCAACCCCAACCAGGATCGCCGCTGCCAGGTTGCGCGAGAAATACTGCACCGCCACCACCGCCACTGCCGCCACCCAACCCTTCCAGCCATGCGCCGCGAGTGCCGGCATTGCATAGGCCATGAAAATCGGCCCGGGCAGATGCTGCAAGACCACTTCCACGTAACGTGGCGGGCGCAGCGCGCGAAACAGCGCATAACCACCAGCACGGCACAGGTAAGTCGCAACCGCCATGCCGATGATGGCGAGCAATACATCAGGGCGCAGCGTCATTCGCGGCGCAGCTCCAACCACGCACCCAGCGCCGCACCAGCAAAGGCGCCGATCAGCAGCGGCCAAGGCGACCCAAGCCCCAGCTTCCAGGCAAGTACCGCCAGCGCGCCAGCCAATAACCAAGGCCAGAAATCACGCCTGACGCCGCGCCAGAGCGGCACGAGGATCGCCACAAAAGTCGCGATGGCGGCGAAGTATAGCGGATGCCCCGCCGGAAACCGTACCGCCGAGCCCAGCACATGCCCCAGGCTGACCGAGAGGTTCCAGAAACACCAAAGCGTAAAGCCGATCCCAAGCAGATAGCCCGCATCCCGCCCGCCGCGCCTTTGTTCGGCGGCGGAAAGGGCAAAGGCGTGATCCACCATGAAGGCAAGGCTACCCCAAAGCTTCACGCCGCGCAGCTTATCCAGCCAGGGCGCCAAGGCAGCACCCATGGGAGCCATGCGGATATTCACTACAATTGCGGCAATGATCGCAGCCAGAATGGGTGCCGGTTCAGACCAGAGTTCAAGCGCCAGTAATTGCGAAGACCCAGCGAAAACCAATGCCGACATCAGCAGGGTTTCAAGCCAGGAAAGCCCCTTTTGGTCGGAAATCACCCCCACCACCAAACCAAAGGGAAAGGTGCCAATCACCAATGGCAGGGCCGTGCGGATGCCGCGCGCCACGCCATGCCGGGTGAAGATCACCGGCCCTTTGATTTCTGCCTGATCACTCATGCGCGCCGGCCTGCCAGCAGCATTTCTTCGGCCTGATCCGGCTCCATCGCCAAGGCGCGGCGCGCAATGCCCTGGGCAAAGCCCCCGCGTGCCAGCGCGGCCAAAGCCTTCATCCGCGCCGGCGCATCAGGGACTACACGCGCAAAGGGGCCAATCCGGCGACGACGGCAGAAGGCGATGGCGGCCAAAAGCTCAGCCTCCTCTCCCGCCGGCAGGGCAGCGGCGGCAGTCTCACTCTCGATCCCCTTGGCAGCGAGGTGCGCGGCAATGGCGCGGCGGGAATGGCCAGACCGTGCCAGGCGCCGCGCGCGGCTTTCGGCAAAGGCGGCATCATCTACCGCGCCCGCCACGACCAGGCTTTGCGCCAAGCTGGTGATTTCCACGTGCAACGCGGCGGTGGCGGCAGCAATGGCCTCTCGCGCTTGGCCCTCAGCCTCGGCGGCACGGGCCCAGCGCGAGATGCGGCGTTCCAGAACGCGCCTAAGCCCGACCTCCGTCGCGGCGAAGCGCGCCAGATGGGCCAACGCCGCCTCACGCAGCCGCGCCGCATTGGGCGGCGGGCCGGCGGGGCGGCGGGGGCGTTTTGGCGCGTCAGACATGGGGTTCTTCTGGCATGAACGGGCCACGCCGCACAAACCGCTTCAAAGCGCCGATTTCCGCGCTATGCTGTCCCAAAAGGCGTGGTCAGCACGACGATGGAGGAACCAATGAGTATCACGATCACCCCCGCCAATCCGGCGCGGCCCGATTTCGTCGGCGTGGTTGCCGGCATTGATTTGCGCCAGCCCGTCAGCGCCGCAGATGCCGCCGCCATTGATGCCGGCATGGATCGCTTCGGTGTGCTGGTCTTTCACGGCCAGGACATTAATGACGAACAGCAATTGGCCTTCAGCCGCAACTTCGGCCCGCTTGAGACCGCCACCGGCGATATCGCCAAGGCTCAGGATCGGCGCCTTGCCATGGAGGTGAATGACATCTCCAACCTTGATAAGAATTCAAATGTGCTGGCGCGCGATGATCGGCGGCGCCTGTTCAGCCTGGGCAATATGCTCTGGCACAGCGATTCATCCTTCAAGGCGACGCCTGCGAAATATTCCCTGCTGTCGGCACGTGTGATCCCCGGTGAAGGCGGCAATACGGAATTCGCCGATATGCGCGCGGCCTGGGATGCTTTGGACCCGGCGATGAAAGCGGAAATCCGAGAGATGATCACAGATCACAGCCAGGTCTTCTCGCGCGGTATTCTGGGCTTCACCGAATTCACGGACGAAGAACGCCAAAGATGGGCGCCGGTACCGCAGCGCCTTGTGCGCCGCCACCCCAAGACAGGGCGGCTTTCGCTGTTTCTTTCAGCCCATGCCGGGCAGATTCATGGCTGGCCCGTGCCGGAAGCCCGCGCCATGCTGCGTGATCTGACGGAACACGCGACCCAGCGCGAATTCGTCCATGCCCATGTCTGGCGCGCGCATGATCTGGTGATGTGGGATAACCGCGTGACCATGCACCGCGCGCGGCGCTACCCGGCGGATAAGCCACGCGATCTGCATCGGACAACTGTCGCTGATAGTGCGCCGACCTTGGCGCAGGCCGCATAGAACCCCGAGGCCAATCGCCGCTTTCGAATGGCGGTTGGCCTTATGCATCCACCGCAAAATGCCGTAGCGCCGCCGCATCCCATTCAAGCCCAAGACCCGGCGCATCAGGCACCAGCGCCATACCGTCACGCACCCGTAAGGGCTGGCGCAGCAAGGGTGCCGCAATATCCAGATGTTCCAAATAATGCGCCGTGGGCGTCGCTTGCAGCAAATGCGCGCTGACTTCGACAAAGATATGCGATGACATCGGCACACGATGCGCCGCCGCCATGGCAGCGGCGCGTAGCCAGCCAGTGACACCACCAATCTTCATCGCATCCGGCATGCAGAAATCGCAGGCACCAGCAGCCAAGGCGCGCTGCATGCCCGCCGGGCCCCACCAATTCTCCCCTCCCTGGATCGGAATTTCGAGCCGCGTGGCAAGTGCCGCCATCCCCGCATCATCCTGCACCGGCAAAGGTTCCTCCAGCCAGCGCACATCAAGCGCTTGCAATGCGCGCCCGCGCCGTTCCGCTTCCGGCAGCGTCAATGCCTGATTGTAATCCACGAAAATCGAGACATCATCGCCCACCACGCCGCGCACCGCGCGCACCGTCGCCAGATCATCTTCAAGCCGTGGATGACCGAGCTTGAATTTCACCGCCCGCGCGCCAAGCCGCGCTACCGCCTGGCCGGCTTCTTCCGAGAGCATCGCCGGCCCCCAGCCGCGGAGTGAGGCGTAAATCGGCATGGGTCGCGCCTCAGCGCCCAGCATGGCGTAAAGCGGCAGGCCAACGCGGCGGGAAAGCGCATCCCACAGCGCCATATCCAGCAAGGAAAGCGCAATCTGCACCAGCCCTTCGCTACCCAGAATACGAAACCCGTCATGCAATTCGCGCCAGAGCGAATTTGGCGCCAAAGGCCGGCCAATCAGCCCCTCACCAATCGAACGCGCGAGTGACGCGGTCGGCCCAAGGGCAGCACGCGTATAGGGAAAGACATAGGCCGTGCCCGTGGCGCCATCCTTGGTGCTGACATCCGCAATCACCAAGGGCGCGCGGGGAATGACGTTCAAACTATTGCGTAAGGGTGGATCAATGGGCGCATCTACGCAGCGAATGTTGATGGCGCTGATGGTCGTATCGGTCATGAGAGGCCTCCGCACCGAGTCTGGCCCGGCTGAGCGCCGCTGTCACCACGCCCCGGCTTGCGTCGCCAAGGCCACATTCAATTCGGCACCCAGCAGCACGACATAAACACTCACATAGAACCACATGAGCAGGCCAACAGTCGCACCAAGCGGCCCATACATGGCGTCATAGGTTGCGAAGTCCGAGACATAAAGGCTGAAGGCCGCAGACCCCAAAGCCCAGAGTAGCGTTGCCAAAAAAACACCCGGCAGGATGCGCCGGATCGGCAAGCGTCGCGATGCCGGACCTAGCCGATATACCGCCAGCAGCGAAAGCCCAATCAGCAGCAATAGCGTCAGCAGCGAAAGCCCACGTAGCGACAAGGCGCGCAACGCCGGCAAGCCGAACAGCGCCAAAATGCCGGGCAGGGCCACCAGCGCTGCAATCGCAATTACGGCGGCCAAGGTTGCCCCCAGCGTCAGCCCAATGGCCAAAGCGTGGTAGCGAAAGAAGGGACGCGATTCTTCCACATCATGCGCCATATTCAGCGCGCCGATGGTCGCACGCGTGCCAGCAGAAGCGCTCCATATCGCAATACTTGCGCTCAGGATCGCACTCCATTCCAGCCGGGGGCGCGGCGCTTCCACCAGATCATGCACCCGCGATGCGATCATTTCAAAAGTGTCTTCCGGCACCAATTCGCGCAGCACTTCAAGTTGCGGTTCCACCGCCGCCGCGTCAAACACTATGCCGTAGAGCGAAATCAGCAGGAAGATGCCAGGAAACAGCGCCAGCATGGCATAGAAGGCGCAGCCCGCGCTGGTCAGGGCAATCCGATCAGAAGCCGAAGCGCGCAGAACGCGCAGCAGAATGGCGGTGACATTGAATTGGTCTGGCCTGGGCAGAGACATGGGTGCTGTATAGGCAATTTTCAGATTTCCAGTAATCCCGGAATGAAAAAAGGAAGGCTGGAATAGATACGACAAACTCAGGGAAAACGCACCGCGACGCCAGCAAGAAACCCGGCTGCGTTATGAAACCGCTTCGCCGCTTTTGGCGTCCTGGCTTGACCCCCGCTTTGAGCCAAGTAGCCCCGGCACCAACGCCTCAGCGGCCAAGGCGCCCGAAATCGTGACTGCCTCAACCCCCGCGCCATGAGTCGCCGCGCCGGCAAGCACAAGGCCGGGCAAGGGTTGCTTGGTCGGTAGGGTGCCTTGCACGCCATAAATTGCGCCGCCGGTACTCCATGCATAGCGCGCATAAGTAATGGGGGAGGCATCAGTCCGGAAAACGATGCGCTCCGCGAGATCAGGAATCACTTCTGCCGCACGGGCAATCAGGGAATCCGCCGCTTCCGCCTTGCGGCGCAGATAATCATCCTTGTTGCGCCAGGCATCATATTCGGGCGGATACGTATCTTCACTGGGAAACCAACCTTTCGCTTCTGCTTCAGAAAGCAGACCGAGTAATTCAAGGCTGGAATAGCCCTCTGGCGCGGTTGAGGGATCAACCGCGGAAGGCACTACGATATGTATTGGCCCCTGTTTGGTCTGCGCATGAATTATTGGTGGCAAGTGAAGATCACCTCGCAGGCCAAGATGCACCGCCACTGCGGAACAGGCAGGGCGCAACATCTGGGTGCGGCGTGCCATTGCACCCTTCGGCAGCAGGTGGCGCGCAGCGTGAAGGGGATCGGCGTTCAGCACAATTGCTGAAGCGGGCAGAATCTGCTCACTACCCCTGAAGTCGCGCACGACAATGCCGCTGGCCCGGCCATGATGCGCAAGTATCTTCGTGACCTGATGGCGCAGATTTACTTCACCGCCGCGCGCTTCAATCGCGCCTTGCAGAAGTTCAGCCAGCCGGCCTGAACCACCAATCGGGTAATAGCCCCCGAAGAACGTATAGCCAAACAACGGTATTATTTCCCTGACGGTCAAGGATTCTGGTTGATCAGTGATGTAATAGGAAAGGCTGGTCACTGCCTGGCGTGCGGCTGCAGTCACCAAGTGACGATCCAGAAAATCAGACCAAAGCCGCGGCATCCATGTGGCGGCCAAAGGATGATCATGTGCGAAGCTCAGTAAAGCCTCCGGCGAGGTCGGTGTACCGGGGATACCATCACGCGCGATACCCGTTGCATACATGGCGTCATAGATCAGCCGTGTCTCCGTCATGAAGGTGCGCAGGCCAGCGGCGTCTGCGGGATGCAACTTCATCAGCGCATCAAGATGCACGGCAGGGTTGCGTGATTGGTCCAGTACCGCGCCATGATCCCAGTGGCGATGATCCAGCCGCTCCATCCCAAGCGAATCTTCCAGCCCCAGGCGCGCAACGACCGCCCGCACCGGCCCACCTGGCTGCCAACCCGAGATATCATGCACACCGGAATCAAAGCGAAAGATAAGTGGCTTGCCGGTTTTCTCATCCCTGCCGCGGGCGCGTCGCACCCAACTATGCGCGAAGCCGCCTGGCAGATGATGCTGTTCATGCACCGCCACACGCACCCCGGCATCTGCCAGCAGCGCCGCAGCGGTCAAGCCGCCCAAGCCAGCACCGATAATGCGGACCGGGTCTGTGGCCTGGCCCACCAAAGCCGGTGCGGGCCAGTCACCCGCTTCCGGATCATGCAGCATCGCCTTAAGGCCGCGTTTCACCATCAGTCTTGGCGCCATGGAGGAAGCAGCCGCGCCAAGCAGTAATGGCCCCCAATGCAGCCAAGCTGGCGTGGCTATGATGCTAGTTAGCGCCAACCAGGCAAAGATGGCCGCCCAAAGACCGGACATTTGCATATTGATTGTTTTGAACAGCGGCATGTCCACCATGCCAGGGTAGTCTGCGGCGGCGCTTTCGGCTGTCCACGGCCGGCGAATCTCCAGGCTGACCGCCGCGCCCGCGGCAAGCACGCCAAACAGCAGCCCATTTCCTGAGTGGGGCGACAGCGAGGGGTCGAAAAAATGCAGCGCGGCTAGCGCGACCAGGACCAGAAGAAGCGCCCATTCCAGAACAAGCCACCGTCGCCGCCGGGCCAGCAGGACCGCCCGCACCATAGCCACAAGCAAGCCGGCCAGCGCACCCAAGGCCGGCCACCCCGCACCGGAGCCGACCAGATAAGGGATCATCGGCAGTAAACCGACATTCGCGCGGAGGAATGACAACATGGCGACTCATCCAGGAACCAGCAGATCAGGTTCCCGCCCGCAGAGCGGCACGTCAAGCAAATCCCTGATTTACGCCCGGCAGATGCCGAACAATAGCCAAACAGGCCCTCTGGCAGCCACAAGCAGTGCAGCAATGTCGCGAGGAGCTTTTCTGCGCCGCGGCGTCCTTGGATCAGGTAGTTTTAGGCAAACCCAACCGCCCAACGGGGACGGCCAAATGAAGCTCAAGTTTCGCGCGTATTGGCCTTTGCCGGCACCGTATAGGCGCGTTTGGCAGAAGCCCGCAGCTCCAGCGGAGAGATGCGGCCGTCTTGGTCCGTATCGATCCGCTGGAGCATGGCAGCGAGCGTGTTGCCCGTGGGTGTCCCCGGACCGGCAGTTTTTGCCGGGCTGTGCCGCAATTCTTGCAGCGTGGAAGCAAAATCTTTTTGCCCCCCTGCGACGTTAAGCCGAGCCGCATCTTGCGTGCTCTGCATGCGGCGGGCTCGGATCTCCTGAGGAGCTGTCAAAGACTTTTCCGAAACCACCAACATCGTCGCAACCCCGTTTTGGTTGGCGCCGGCGTTTTGACCGGCGGTACCATTTTGGTACACCAGGGCTATTGCAGATGCCGTGCCAGCTTTTTCGTGAGGTCGCGAAGAATTCAGCAGCCGAGGCGCGCGAAGGTCACTTCATGTTTGTTCTGGCTTGAATGAAATAAAATAGCGCCTTGAATCTGCTGAAATTCGGAAATCATGCCGTGATCGGTCATGCCCTGGAATTTGATGGTGCAAAAGATGTTTTGGGCTTTTTCCGCTTCAATCCAGCGCTGAACCAGGCCCAGAAGCCGTGCTGGGTAACAAATAACATCACTGAACAGCCAGGCCACCGGTGATTCTTGCCGGGGGTCCAGGGCAAAAGCGCTCGCTGGGCGGAAATTAACGCCGGGGTGGGCAGCAATGGCCGGGTCCAAGGGTGCTTTATCCACAGCCGTGACCTGCGCACCGAGTTGCGCGATGGCCCAGCTCCAGCCGCCGGGGGAAGCACCAAGGTCCAGGCAGCGATCGCCAGGGCCGGGATGACAGCCAAGCCGCGTCAGGCCTTCCCATAATTTAAGGTAGGCGCGGGATGGTGGGCCAGCCTTGTCTTCCACGAAGCGGGGCTCGCCATTCACAAAGGGGCTGGTCTTGCTGGGGCTGGCCAGAAGCCGGTCCGGTGCCAGCAGAGTCCAGGCCCCCAAGGGGGCGGTGGGGGCGGGTTCCGGGAAGACCAAGGGGCGCGCCTTCACCGGCGGCAGGCGCTCGGCGATCAGCGTGCTGCGGCGATGATGGAGCAGGGGCAAATGGGACCAATTGCGCTGGATGGCGCGCAACGCATCGGCAGCCGCCTTGACTGAAGGGGCGGGCAATTCCTGCGGATCGGTCCAGGTATCCAGGGCCCAGACCGCCGGTGCGGGCGGGTCTGGTGAAAGCGCCAGCCTACCGTGCCAGACATCCACGCGCCGCCGGGTCAGGCGCAGCTCCTCGGCCAATTCTGCCTCGAAGCCATCGGAGGCCAGATAAGCAGCGCGGATCAACGTTTCAGCGCCGCCAGCGCCAACAAGCCCCAGCCGAGCATGAGCAGGGTACCGCCCAGGGGGGCAATCGGCCCAAGCCTTAGGCCGGAAAGCGCCGTGACCCAGACGGCGCCGCAGAACAGGATGATACCCGCCAAAAAGGCTGCTGCTGCACCATGGGCCAAGCGCCTGCCGCCTTCCGCCATCAGCCCCGCTACCAGCAGGGCAAGCGCATGCCAGCCCTGCATGGTCAGCGCCTGCTGGATTGCGGCGAGCTGCCCCGGTTCAAGCCGCGCGGGCAGCCCATGCGCGGCCCAGGCGGAAAGCCCGACCGCAATCAACCCCGCCAGCGCGCCAGTAATGAGCCAAATGCGATACATGAAGCCGCCCTTACGCCGCATGGGCGCTTGAGGCCATAGCCCAAACTATCGCCGCAGTCGCAATAGACTTCCCGCCCGCCCGGCATAATGGCGCATGCGGGCTGCAAGCTTGGTTTCCATCGCTTCTAGCCGACCCACCATATGGGGCCATCGCCCAGCTACCCAGGTCCAACGGCGCGCTGCCCAAACATGCTGGTCCCGCAGCACGAAAACACCGAAGGCGAGAAACAAAAAACCTTGCAAAAAGGGCAGCACCAGACCCAGCACGCCGAGCACAAGCATGGCCCAGCCCATGATTTTGCGCGGGAACGACGGACGTAGAATGACCATGACGCAGAATTGGCGCCTCGGTATCCAGCAAACAAGGCACGGAAGCCTATTGTAACAAGGCTGGCGCTTGGTGGCGTGCTTGCCATTCGCGCCCGGCCACTT
Organism: Roseomonas sp.; assembly: GCA_044345845.1. Taxonomy (GTDB): domain Bacteria; phylum Pseudomonadota; class Alphaproteobacteria; order Acetobacterales; family Acetobacteraceae; genus Neoroseomonas. Next base: position 6,091 of record JBIJAH010000010.1, on the reverse strand, counting down.
AAAAGGCTGCCTTGCCTTCCGTCACGGAGTTGTGAATGCCCCCCCTTGAGCGCGCCGCGCAGCGTGCAACTATTCTAATGTTGCTGCTTGGCTTGGCGCCCTTGGCCCATGCGCAATCTACCGCGCAAAGCGGCCTAACGGTTGCGGATCGGGCGCGTGAATTGGCCGATGCGCGGCCCTGGGCCGGGATGATCTTTGCCGGCTCATCCGTAGCCGATGGCAAGCTCCGCGATATCATGGTCGCACCTTGGACCGGTTCCTGGGGCGATGACACGCTGGCCGGCGGGGCCGCCAGCTATCGCTTGGCGCGGTTCTGGAAGTTCTTCATGCTTGATGCGGAATTGGGCGGCGCCTATCGCTTCGGCGATACGGAAGGCGGGGAATTCTGGGCGGCTGCCTATCTGCGTTATGATGGCTTTCCTTGGACCAACTACGTCTACACCACCTTCGGGCTATCCATGGGGCCCAATTACGTCACGCGCCTGCCGCAGGTGGAACGAGGCACGGATGCGCGGCCAGAACCAAACCAATCACATTTCCTGAATTTCTTCGCGCCGGAATTCACTTTCGCCCTGCCCTCTCGGTCGCATCAAGAAATCGCTATTCGCTACATGCATCGCAGCGGCATTTTCGGAACTTATAACGGCGTTTACGAGGGCGCGAATTCCCTTGTTGTGGGCTTCCGTATGCGCTTCTGAAGTAGGTGGAGGGCATGGTGGGCGCACGTGGGATTGAACCACGGACCTCCTGCGTGTCAAGCAGGCGCTCGTACCACTGAGCTATGCGCCCTAACCAATGCAGGGTTCCATAAACGCCTAGCCCCGGCGACGCAAGCCTGTGATCGTCAGGCTTTAACGGCCTGCTTCTCCGGCAGAAAAGTGACATTGCTGGAGTGCCACATCCAGCAGCCTTTCCAGCACCTCAGGCTCCTGCGCCCCGGCAATGGCCTGTTGGCCGGCAATGATGAAGCAAGGCACCCCGTTGATACCCAGCCGATGCGCGCGGAGGTTTTCCGTATGCACCGCCTCGATCTCCTCACTGGAACGCAGAAACGCCAGCGCTGCGCGGGCATCAAGACCAATGCGTCCAGCGAGTAAAGCCAGCCGATCCAGATCGCCGATATCTGTACCTTCGGCGAAATAGGCGTGGAAAAGCGCCTCCACCATCATTTCACTAAGGCCTTCGCGCTCGGCAAAGCGCACCAGGCGATGGGCATTGATGCTGGATGGCACCCGCCCCATCAGGTCAAAGCGAAAGCCAATCCCCTCGGCCCGGCCAAGTTCCGCAAGCGCATTCTGCAGGCGCCGTGCCCGATCCTCCCCGCCGAATTTGCGCGCGACAAATTCCGCGCGCGAAACCCCGTTGGGCGGGATATCGGGGTTGAGCAGGAAGGGGCGCCACAGGAGCTGGGGGAGAATATCAGGCCGGGCGCGCAAGGCGCGGCGCAAGCGCCTGACGCCCAGGTAACACCAGGGGCAGATCAGGTCGAAGGCAATATCAATCTCCAGCCGCGGCTGGAGTGGGGCCAGAATATTCACAGACAGAGTTTAGCGCGCCGGTGCATATAAGGCAGCCCCCTTTTGGGACTTAGCGGCTATTCCGCCACTAGTTTCAGCTGGCGGATCAGCGGCGCCCAGCGTTCGCCATCGCGCTTGGCGCGAGCGGCGAAGACTTCGGGCGGGGCGGGGTCCGCGGGGTCGGCACCAACGCGCTTATAGGCCGCGCGAACCTTCTCATCCGCCAAGGCTTCACGCAGCGCGGTATTGAGCCTGATGACAATCTCCCGCGGGGTTTGCGCTGGCACAGCCAAGCCGAAATAGCTGGAGCCTTCAAAGCCTGGGATGGTCTGGCCCATGGTGGGCACGCCCGGCCATTCAGGGCGCGGTTCCGCGGTGGTGACGGCCACGGGGCGCACACTTTGTGTCTGGCGCAGGGGTTCGCCTTCCGGCAGGCCAAGGCAGCGCGCATGCACGCGCCCCGCGATCAAATCCGTCATGGCATTGGTGGTTTGGCGATAGGGCACATGCACCATATCCAGCCCAAGCCTGGCGCCCATATCTTCCATGATAAGGTGCGTAATGGCGCCCACACCGGCGGAGGCGAAGGTGAATTTGCCGGGGTTGGCCTTGATCCAGGCCGCCACTTCATTGAAATCCCGCCCGGGGATGGAATTATGCACAATCAGAAGGTTTGAAGTGGTGCAGAACATCCCAACCGGCGTGAAGTCACGCTGCGCATCATAGCCCACGGATTTGTAGAGTAGCGCATTCAGCCCGCTATTCGTGCCCATGGTCGCGACGAGCACGGTATAGCCATCCCCTGGCGCACGGGCGACCAATTCCGCTGCAAGATTACCAGCCCCGCCTGGGCGATTATCGGCCAGTACCGGCTGGCCAAGCCGCTGCTGCAAGGCTTCGGCTGTCACACGTGAAACAATATCGGTCTGCCCACCTCCGCCAAAGGGAATCACCAAGCGAATCGGACGTTCCGGATAGGTGCTGGCACGTGCCAAGCGCGGCGCGGCAAGCCCAGCCAGCCCCGCCAACAGCATTGGACGACGCGTGATGCGATTCTGCGACATGGTTTCCCCCTTACTGGCGCGGCGTGATCTCAGCGGCTATGAAGCCATGGACATCAGCATGATTTGCGCAAGCGTCAAAGCGCATCGCTGGGAGAGGAACGAAGCACATGTTTCAGCGCCGCAGCCTTTTGGCCATGCCCGCCCTGATTGCCTTCAAGCCCCTGGCCGCACAGGGCGTTTGGAATCCGCAGCGCCCCATTCGCATCCTGGTCGGCTTCGCGCCTGGTGGTGGGACCGATATTACGACGCGCACGCTGACCAATAAGCTGCAAGCCTTATTGGGCCAGCCCATTATTGTGGAAAACCGACCTGGTGCTGGTGGGAATTTAGCGAGCGAAGCCACGGTGAATTCCCCATCTGATGGTTACACCTTAATGATGGGTACCATTGCTTCATTGGTGTTGAACCCGATCCTGGCGAAGCTGCCCTTCGATGTAACCACCGACCTGACACCGATTTCGCGTTCCGTTGAAGTTACCAATATTCTGGTTGTGCCGATGGATCGGCCCTGGCGCAGCCTGCCCGAATTGATTGCCGCAGCCCGGGCGCGGCCTGATCATTTGACCTATGGATCATCCGGCGTTGGCAGCGCAGGGCATCTGGGCGGCGCTTTGCTCGATTTCATGGCGAAGATAAGCACCGTGCACGTGCCCTATCGCGGCGGCGGGCAACTGATTACAGACCTGATCTCAGGAAAGGTGGATTTTTCGGTGGCCACGGCGGCTACCGTTCTGCCGCAAATTGAAGCGGGCAAGCTGCGCGCCCTGGCCGTGCCGCTGCCACAACGCAGCCGGCTTCTGCCGGACACGCCAACCATGGCGGAAGCCGGGCCGCTACCGGGATATGAAGTCGCCAATTGGTATGCGCTGATGGGACCGCGCAACTTGGCCCGGCCGATTGTAACAAGGGTCAATGAGGCGCTGGTCGAATCGCTGCGTGACCCTGAGATTGTTGCCCATCTTGCCCGCCATGGTCTGGAAGCGGCCCCCAGCACGCCCGAGGAATTGGCAGGCTTCATGCGGACTGAAACTGCGAAATGGACCCCAATTGTGCGGACTTCTGGCGCTTCTATCAATTGAAGACAACAGGGGGCGCCTACCGGAATTCAAGGGTTCTTTTGGCCAAGGGTGGGGGAGCCCGGCGTCATCACTGGGCTGCTACTGAATTTTCTTGTCCTTGACGCAAAAAAATAGCTTTCACCTGCTGACAAGCAGATAAAGCTCGGCTATGCCGACGCATCCTTAAGGGAGAATCGAACCATGTCGAAAAAGTTCCTCACTGATGTAATCGCGAAATCTGCCGATATGTCGGCTGTTGCCGCTGGCAAGTTGGCCGCAGATATCATTGATGCGATCAAGTCAGAAATCGTCACTTCTGGCCGTTTCACCATTCCCGATTTCGGCGCTTTCGCGGTACGCGAAACCCCGAAGCGCACTGGCTTGAACCCCAAGACCGGTGAAAAGGTGCAGATCAAGGCTGGCGCCACCGTCCGCTTCAAGGCGAGCCCGGCGCTGAAGGGCGCTGCGCTGGCCGGCGTGAAGAAGGGCAAGCGCAAGTCGAAGGCCTGATTTTTCGCTTTCCAGAAAAGGCGGTGTTCCGATGGGACACCGCCTTTTTTTGTGCCTTCTTTGTCGTTTTTCAATCTTCATTTGTGCCGCGACGCAGGGTTATGATCGCACCGTGCTTTGATCTGCGCCGATGTGCAGAGTTTCCGATGACGGATAAGGTGCAGAACATACATTTGAAGGCAGCCCGATGTTCTGCAAAGATGTTCAACCACCTCCCGAGCTGCCGCACACAGTTCAACTCCAGCACCATTTCATCGCGGATATCATGCAGACCCTCTCGATGCTTAGCGGGGCATGGGACCACAACACGCCGTTGTGACGATAGGCGTGCGGACCGGCGTGGAGGCACGGTTGGGGCCGCAGCAGTCGCCCGTTGATGGCAACGCCGATGAAGGTCTCCGCGTTGAGCATACGCCTGTTTCGGGCAGAACGAGTTCTACACGCCGGGCGGCAGCAATGTCACCGGCAAGGTGGGCAGCGATGCTGCGCACCTGCTCGTGACCCGTTGCCAGCAAAAAGGTCGGCGCCCGGCCGTAAGCCTTCATGCCTGCCACATAGAATCCCGGCTCATCCGGGTGCCGAAGCTCGGCCTCTCCATGCGGGCGGACTGTGCCGCAGGAGTGGAGGTTGGGATCAATCAAGGGAGCCAGTGAGGGCGTGGCCTGCACGGCGGGATCGAGCGTAAGGCGCATCTCCCCAAGCCATGAAAGATCAGGCCGGAAGCCGGTGGCGACGATCACGCGGTCAGTCAGCACCGTATCGGCGCTGCCGCCCCGGTCGCCATGGACCAGCAGCCGATCACCTTCGCGCTCGATCCGATGGACCAGAAAGGGCGCCAGCGCCTGGACCTGCCCGGACTCGATCAGCGCGTTGGCCTTCGCGCCAAGCGCACCGCGAGCCGCCAGACCGTCTGCATCGCCACCGCCGAAGTTCAGGTCGGCCAGCGGGCGGCGGAATGCCCACATGATGCGCGTATTCGGCGATTGCCTGGCTAAGCTGACGAGATCCAGCACCGTGTTCATCGCGGAATGGCCGCCGCCGAGCACGAGCGTCGTCGCACCCGCATAGGTGCTTCTACTGATGCTGAGCACGTCGGGGATGCCATAGGCGATTCGGTCGGCATTCGCGGCCTCACCGGGCGCCGGAAGGCCATGCGCACCGGCCGGGTTCGGACTGTCCCTTGTGCCAGAGCAGTCGATGATCGCGCTCGCCTCAACCACCTGAATGCTGCCGTCAGGGGCGGCTACGTGCAGCACGAAGGGAGCGGTATCACGCCCGCGACCAGCGGCGCGCTGCCCGTCACGCAAGCGATCGTGGTGACGACGGGAGACGCCAACCACTTTCGCATTATAGCGGAGGTCAGCACCCGCCTTAGCGAGCGTAGCGGCCAATGGTGCGAGGTAGAGGGCTACAAGATCAGCCCCTGTGGGAAAGGCGTCCGTGTCCGGGGCTTTCCAACCCTTCGCTTCAAGGAGCCTGCGGGCCGCAGCATCCACATTGAACTGCCACGGCGAGAACATGCGCACATGGCGCCATTCACGGACGGCGGCGCCGGGTTCGGACCCGGATTCCAAGACGCACGGGCGCAGACCGCGTTCAATGAGGTGAGCGGCGGCGGCGAGGCCTACCGGGCCACCCCCGATGATGGCGACTGGCAAGGAGCGATCAAGGCGGACGGCATCGGGCATCATCAAGTCTCCTAGGATTCAGGTGGTTGGCAGCAGGGCGCAGCAGCGGGCGCCAGTGCGGCGTCGAGCAGGGGCGTGCAGACCTCGGGCCGCCCCTTGCAGCAGTCTTGAAGCAGGAAGGTGATCAGTCTCCGTAGCCCAGCGTAGTCGGCGGCATAGATCACCGACCGGCCGTCACGCCGCGAGGTGACAAACCCGGCGCGGGCAAGGATGGCGAGGTTAGTCGACATCGTGTTCTGTGGCGTCCCGAGGTG
>JBIJAH010000009.1:0-100556 GCA_044345845.1 Roseomonas sp. | reverse complement strand
ATACATCAACGGCTTCTATAACCCGCGCCGAAGGCATTCAGCTTTGGGAGGTAAAAGCCCCCTGGCCTTCGAACGCCAAGCAGCCTAAACGAGTAATCGGAGCGGCATAAATATGCGACAAGTCCAAATCTACTCAAATTATTCTCTAGTTCCTCACGCAGAAGAGTAAGAATTTCCCGCTTAATCCGAATTTCTTCACTCCTTTTCTCCTCAGCATCATTCGCGGCGCGTCTCCGTTCCAAGTGAAGTGCAACGGGAACGCCAGCAATGATGCCCAAGAGGGTTGCCACCAAATTGCCTACCGCCCCATCCCAATACTGCAATTGGTCGGAACGAAAAAGGGTGTAGCCAAGGGCTGGCACTGCTAGAACTGCTAGTGGCCACCATCGAGGTACATGTGAAAGAATGACCCGCATCTAAGTTCCCTTAAGCAGGAAACATCTCCGCTTAGGGAGATCATAAGCCTCGACTTCAAAGGCATTTAAACCGATGACTTGTTGATGCCCCCAGCACCTGGCCTCACCCACGCCGCTTCTCCAACCAGCTTTCCATCCGCGCCAGCGCCTCATCAATCACCGCATCACCCTTGCAGAAAGCAAAGCGTGCGTAATGCGATGGCGCATCCTCACTGGCATAAAACGCCGTCACCGGAATCGCGGTGACCTTCGCTTCTTCCGTGAGCGTCTGGCAGAAGGCGACATCATCGCCATTGAAGCCAAGCGGGCGGAAATCCGTCGTGATGAAATAGGAACCCTTGGTCGGCAGCACATCAAAGCCAAGCCGCGCGAGGCCAGCGCCAAGCTTATCGCGCTTGGCCTGCAAATGCGTGGAAAGCCCAGCGAAATAGGCATCATCCTTCATGAGCCCCACAGCCACACCGCGTTGCAGATTGGGTGCGGTGGTGAAGGTAAGGTTCTGGTGCGCCTTCGTCACATTGGGTGCCAGGCTGCGATCCGCCGTGATATAGCCGATCTTCCAGCCGGTTAGCGAAAAAGTCTTGCCCGCACTGCCCACACGCATGCAGCGTTCACGCATACCGGGCAGCGTCATCAGCGGGATATGCTTCGCGCCATCGAAGGTCAGGTGTTCATAGACCTCATCGCAAATCGCGTAGCAATCATGCTGTTCAAGCAAGCCCGCGATGAAGGCCAATTCGTCTTGTGTGAATACCTTGCCCGTCGGGTTCATCGGCGTATTCAGGAGCAAAGCCTTGGTCTTCGGCCCAAAGGCCGCGGCTAATTCCGCGCGCGGCAACGCCCATTCCGGCGGGCTCAACCGCACCAGCTTCGGCACGGCACCCAGCAACCGCACGACCGGCAAATAGGTGTCATAAAGCGGCTCAATCAGCACGCATTCATCGCCGGGATTGAGCACGGCCATGAGGCAGGCGGTAATGGCCTCAGTGGCGCCAGAGGTCACCACCACCTCGGCATTCGGGTCTGCCTCAATGCCGTAGAAGCGCTTGTTATGGTGCGAGACCGCCTGGCGGAGTTCCGGCACGCCGCTCATCGGCGGGTATTGGTTGCGACCATCCAAAAGGGCCGCAGCGGCGGCATGGATAACATCCGCCGGGCCATCATAATCGGGGAAGCCTTGGCCCAGATTGACCGCGCCATGCTGATTGGCGAGCGCCGACATGACAGTGAAGATCGTGGTGCCGATGCCGGAGAGGAGTTCGTTTTGCGGCTTCATCTACCTTGCCTGAATCCTGAAGATGCTTGGCCGGACCGCGCCAGCCTTGTTTGGCTTATGCGGTGCCGCGCCGCGCGGGGCAAGCCACCCGCTGTACATGATTAAAGTTAGAGCAATTTGAACGAAAAATAGGCGCGTCATGCCCAGAAAAGCGATTTTTTTACCCTGGCGCGATTGTCGCCCCCCCATGGCGCATGCCATATGCCGCGCAAGCAAGCGGTGCGGCCCCCCGCTGGTAGGGTTTGGGGCGCAACCCCTATGACGGGACGGAGCGATGAAGAAAATCGAGGCGATCATCAAGCCCTTCAAGCTGGATGAAGTGAAGGATGCGCTGCATGAAATCGGTCTTCAGGGCCTGACAGTCATCGAAGCTAAAGGCTTTGGCAGGCAAAAGGGCCATACGGAGCTTTATCGCGGCGCTGAATATGTCGTTGATTTTCTGCCAAAAGTGAAGGTGGAAGTGATCTGCAGTGACGACATGCTTGACCGGGCTGTTGAAGCCATCCAGGCCGCCGCCCGCACGGGCCGGATCGGCGATGGCAAGATTTTTGTATCAGACATTTCGGAAGTGATCCGCATCCGCACCGGCGAACGGGGCGAAGACGCGGTCTGAAGACCAAGGGTTTCGCCGAGCCCCCTACGGCAGGGGGCGATGCGGCGAGGAACGGCGGGGTTAGGGCCCGGCCGTGCCTGAACAAGCCGGCAGGGGGCCTTGAAGGGTCTTCAGCCGGTGCCGGACTGAGGCGCGAGGTACCGAAATCGCGGTTCGGGGCAGTTTCTTTCGGGGTTCGCTAGCAGGGAATAGGATCGCATAGGATGGCCAAGAAGCCAGCAGCCGCCGCGGGTGGCAGTGCCGTCTCCAAGGTTATGGAGATGATCAAGGAACATAGCGTGGAATATGTGGATTTCCGTTTCACGGATCCGCGCGGCAAGTGGCAGCACACCGCCCAGCATGTCTCCACGATCGAACCGGAAGTCTTCGAAGAAGGGATCATGTTTGATGGTTCCTCGATCGCGGGCTGGAAGGCGATCAATGAATCAGACATGATCCTGATGCCGGATGCGAGCACCGCGGTGATGGATCCCTTCTCGGCCAAGCCGCAGATGATCCTGTTCTGCGACATTTATGAGCCCTCCACCGGCCAGCGCTACAATCGCGACCCGCGCTCCACCGCGAAGAAGGCCGAAGAATATCTGAAGTCCACCGGCCTGGGCGACACTGCCTTCTTTGGCCCGGAAGCGGAATTCTTCGTGTTCGACAATGTGAAGTTCGGCACGGGCGGCAATTTCGGCCATTACTCGCTGGATAGCATCGAAGGCCCCGGCGCCAATATGAAGGATTTCCCGGAAGGCAATATGGGCCATCGCCCTGTTGTAAAGGGTGGCTACTTCCCTGTGCCGCCGGTGGATAGCGAACAGGATCTGCGCGCTGAGATGCTCTCCACCATGGGTGAGATGGGCCTGCCAATCGAAAAGCATCACCATGAAGTGGCGCAGTCCCAGCACGAACTCGGCACGAAATTCGGCCCGCTGGTGCAGCAGGCTGACTTCATGCAGATCTACAAGTACTGCGTGCACAATGTCGCCCATAGCTATGGCAAATCCGCGACCTTCATGCCGAAGCCGATCTATGGCGATAATGGTTCGGGCATGCATGTGCACCAGTCCATCTGGAAGGCCGGCAAGCCGGTATTCGCGGGCAATGGCTATGCTGATCTGTCCGAAACCGCGCTCTATTACATTGGCGGCATCATCAAGCACGCCAAGGCGCTGAATGCCTTCACCAACCCGCTGACCAATTCCTACAAGCGGTTGATCCCGGGTTTTGAAGCGCCCGTGTTGCTCGCCTATTCCGCGCGCAACCGTTCCGCTTCCTGCCGCATTCCTTACGCGACCAGCCCGAAGGCGAAGCGCGTTGAAGTGCGCTTCCCGGATCCGGGTGCGAACCCCTACCTCGCCTTCGCTGCCATGCTGATGGCCGGCATTGATGGCATCAAGAACAAGATCCATCCGGGCGACCCGATGGACAAGGACCTGTATGACCTGCCGCCGGAAGAGCTGAAGGGCATTCCGACCGTGTGCGGTTCCTTGCGTGAAGCGCTGCAGGCGCTGGAAGCGGATCACGACTTCCTGCTCGCCGGCGATGTCTTCTCCAAGGATCAGATCGAAAGCTATATCGAACTGAAGTGGACGGATGTGTACAAGTTTGAACACACGCCGCACCCGGTTGAGTTCGAAATGTACTACTCCGTCTGATCCTGACCGGATCGGAACGGGAAAGGGCCTCGCGTATTTCGCGAGGCCCTTTTGCATTTGGGCGGCTGTCGTGGTCACCTAGCGTCCATGATCCCAGACCCGAAAACCTTCCCGTCCAACCCTGCCTTACTGGATGAGGCGCTGGCGGGTGGCGATATCGCGCCCTTGCTGATGGTGCTGGTGCATCTGAGCGGTGAGGCGGAATGGCTTGACCGGCTGGCGCCGCATATCAAGGGCCCCTGGAATTTCCACGAAGCCGCGCCTGATGCGCTGCGCGCCGCACTCCGCGCCCGGCTGCGTGATGTGCTTTTGGATTACGCGCAAAGCGGGCGCCCGCTGCCTGCGGAGCCGCCCGCGCATCTGCTGCATCGTATGCTTTCTGTTGGCGTGGGGGCGGAGGTTCCGCCGGAATACCTGCCGTTGATCCGCGAAGAAACCGTGGTGGATGCGCCGGACCCAAAGACGGTGCGGTGGCGCCGCGATGTGCCGGAAGCGCGCCGTGCGGCGTTCCGCACCGGCATTATTGGCGCCGGCGTTTCCGGCCTGCTGATGGCGATCAAGCTGCAGGAAGCCGGGCTGCCCTTCACAATTTTCGAAAAGAACGATGCGGTCGGCGGCACCTGGTATGAAAACGACTATCCGGGCTGCGGCGTGGATACGCCCAATCATTTCTATTCGCTGTCCTTCGAACCGAACCATGATTGGCCAGAGCATTTCTCCAAGCGCGACCAGCTTTGGTCCTATCTGGAAGGCATTGCCGACCAATACGGTCTGCGGCCCCATTTGCATCTGAAGACCTCGGTCACCGAAGCGCGCTATGATGAAGAAGCAGCACTTTGGCACGTGACAACGCGCAATGCCGAAGGGCGCGAAGAGACGCATGAATTCGAAGCGCTGGTGGGCGCCGTTGGCACCATCAGCCGCCCCGTTATACCGCCCATTCCAGGCGTTGAGGATTTCAGCGGCCCGCTATTTCATACTGCGCGCTGGGATCATAGCGTTGCCTTGGATGGCAAGCGCGTGGCGATGATTGGCACCGGCGCATCCGGCATGCAGGCAGGGCCTTCCATCGCGCCCAAGCTTGGCCATTTCACGATTTTCCAGCGCCAGGCGCATTGGGCGGTCTATAACGCCAATTACCATGCGGTGGTGACGGAAGCGAAGAAGGCCGCGCTGAAGCACATCCCCTTCTACGCCAAATGGTATCGCTTCCAGCTTTTATGGGCCTCCGCCGATGGCATGCATGCCTCGCTGCATAAGGATCCGAATTGGGATCAACCAGCGCAATCGCTCAACGCCACCAATCAGAAGCTGCGCGAAGATATCATCGCTTATATCAAGACGCAGATCGGCAATCGCACGGATCTGCTGGAGAAAGTCGTGCCGCCCTATCCGCCCTATGGCAAGCGCATGCTGCGCGATAATGGCTGGTACAAGATGCTGACGGCGCCGAATGTGGAACTGATCACCACACCCATTGCGCGCATCACCAAGGACGGCGTGGAAACCAAGGATGGCCGGCATCACCCTGCCGATGTCATCATCATGGCAACGGGTTTTGATGGCGCCAAGGCGCTTGGGTCCTTCGAGATTTTTGGCCGCGCTGGTGTTTCCGTGCGCGCGCTTTGGGGCGAGGATGATCCGCGCGCCTTTCTTGGCATAACCGTGCCGCGCTTCCCGAATTTCTTTATGTTGTATGGGCCGGGGACGAATCTCGCGCATGGTGGAAGTGCCATGTTCCATTCGGAATGCCAGGTGCGCTACATCATGCAGGCCATTCGGGAAGTGGTGGAAAGCGGTGCGCGCAGCATCGAAATCCGCGAAGAACGCTGCGCCGCCTATAATGAATTCCTGGATGCGACGCACGCGCGCATGGTCTGGACGCATCCGGGCGTTGGCAGCTGGTACAAGAACAAGACGGGCAGGGTGGTGACCAATTCACCCTTCCGCCTGGTGGATTATCGGCGCATGACGGAAAACCTTGATCCTGCGGACTACGTTATCGGGTAACATTACCCCAGATTTCCAGGAAGCGATCAATATCCGCATCATCATTATAGACATGCGGGCTGATACGGATGCGCCCCAGCCGTGGCGCGACATGCGCGCCCGCTGCCGCGAGCTTTTCCACCAGCCCTTCCGGCATGCCGGCGGGGAAGGCGATGCTCAGAATATGCGGCACACGAAAGCGCTTTTCCGTCAGCACCGCACCCTGAGCGGCGAGGCCCTCCGCCAGCCTATCCGTCAGCGCGCCAAGCCTTTCGCTGATGGCGCCCGGACCCCATTGCGCCATCATTTCCATCCCGACCGCTGCCATCTCAAGCGAGATGAAATGGTCCCGCTCCCCCATATCAAAACGCCGCGCGGTGGGGGCGAAGGCAGTATCCTTCATATAGGGCGCAACTTCAGAAGCGATGGCGCGCCGGCCAAACCCGGTTTGCTCCAGCGGCACGCCTTCCTGCCGGCGCTTGGCGATATACATGAAGGCGCGCCCATAGGGGCCAAGCACCCATTTGTATGTTGGGAAAATCAGGAAATCAGGGTCAAGTTCCGCCATATCCAGCGGCGTCACGCCCGCGCCATGGGTCGCATCCACCAGCAGCGCCGCCCCCGTTGCGCGTAAGGCCGGCGTAATGGCCGCGATATCAATCACGCCCCCATCGGCCCAATGCACTGAGGAAATGGAGGCAAGCGAAACAGGCGCCGCACCTGGCCGCGCAATCGCTTCCAGCACCGCCGATGTCCAATCGCCATTGGCTGGGCGGCGCACCACCTCCACCGCAAAACCCTGGGCCGCCGCGCGCGTCATCCATTCCAGCACGGGTGAGGAATGATCATCCTCAATCAACAAAACCCGCGTACCAGCCGGCGGAGCGAAAAGCTTGCCTGCCACCGCAACGCCGTATGAGACCGAGGGGATCAGCGCCACATCATCCGGGGCCGCGCCAATCAGCGCCGCCGCAGCCGCGCGCGTGCGTTCATGCTGCGCACGGGCAAGCCCCGGGTCCACTTCCCAGGGGCGTGCCTTGCGGTCCACCCCCTCATGCCCGGCGGCCTGAACGGCACGCGGCAGCGGGCTCCAGGAAGCCGCATTCAGGTAGCAGACATCCCGCGGGATATCGAAAGCGTCGCGTTGGCTGGGCAGCATGGCGGGGTTCCTTGGCTTCTAAGGCTTGGATGGGGAAGCTTAGGGGCAGTTCGCGTGCCTGGGAAGGCCGCCATCTGCACCCCCAGTTTCCCTTGAGATTTTGCGCCGAATGTTGGACAAACGTCCCTGAGGAAGAGGTACCCCAATGTCCGACACCAAAGGTTTTGCGCGCATCTACCAGCAGGCGAAATCGGCCATGCAATCAGGCCGCGCCGGCAAGGCCGGCTGGGTGCTGAGCTTCGTGCCCAGCGAAGCGCAGCGCGCCGATCAATTGGTGGGCTGGTATGGCTCCGCTGACACGGCAAAGCAGGTGACGCTGCATTTTGAAACCCGCGAACAGGCAATTACCTATGCCGAGGCGCAGGGCCTGCGGTATGAAGCAGAAGCGCCAGCCAAGGCCGCGGGGCAAATCAAGCCCAAGGTCTATGCAGATAACTTCAAATTTGGCCGGCACGAGAATTGGTCACACTAAGCCTGCTTGATCAGGGCGCCCTTAGCTCAGTTGGATAGAGCAACAGCCTTCTAAGCTGTGGGTCGGTGGTTCGAATCCACCAGGGCGCGCTTCAAACAATCATTGCTCTGATTGGTCGCATTTTCCGAGCCGCCAAGTTTTCCACTTGGCTTTAAAATGCTCTAAGCTCCCCTCGTGCCAGACATCCTTGCCCATCTCACGCCGATTTTTGACGGGATCAATATCTGGGCCGCGCTTGGCGTGACGTTGCTCGCGGGCCTGATGCGCGGCTTTGCCGGCTTTGGTTCGGCGATGCTCATGGCGCCAATCTTCGCCATGCTGTTCGGCTCGGCGGATATGGTGGTGACGGTCGTTGCCATTGAACTCATTGTCTCCTTCCAGCTTTTCCCGCAGGTGCGCCATCAGGCGGATTGGAAGCTGCTGACGCCAATGAGCATCGCGGCCTGCGCCGCCATGCCGCTTGGTGTTTGGCTACTCGCGAATGTGGACAAGAACGCGATCATCACGGCGGTTTCGGCGGTGATTGTCTTCTTCGTGGTCATCATGTGGACCGGCTGGCGCTACAAGGGGCGGCGAACGCAGCCCGCCACGATCCTGGTTGGTGCGGTTTCCGGCGCCATGATGGCGACCACCAGCGTGGGTGGCCCGCCGGTACTGCTTTATCTGCTCTCAGGCAATGATCCGCCGCAGGTCAATCGGGCCAATATCGTTACCTATTATTTCCTGACGCAGTTTCTGCTGATTGCCATTGTCATGGCATCAGGCGTTGCAGGCGTGAATGCGCTGATCCGCGCGGCCATTTTGTTGCCCGTCATGCTGCTTGGTGCCTGGGTGGGCGGGCGCGCCTTTCAGGGCCTTGGCAATGAACAGCTCTACCGCCAGGTGGCCTTGGCGATCCTTTTCTGTACGGGGATGTTTGGCTTGGTGCGGGGATTTCTGCTTACCTAAAGCGCGCCCTCACGCCCCATCCCCACTGGCCCGATACCAGGCGGCAATCTCATCACCTTGCATGAAGGCCACGCGCGGGTCAGCCGCCAATTCCGCGAAAAGCGCCGCCAAAGCATCAATCCGATGCGGCACAGCCGAGATATAGGGATGGATCGCGATGCACATTATCTTCACGCCAGCAGAAGCCTCAGCCTCCGCAACCAAGCGCTTTGCATGCAGTCGGGCGCGGCGGGGCAATTCCTCTTCATCATGGTGCTGGATCATCACCACGGGAATGTCATTCAGCTCCACCGAATAGGGGAGCGACAGGATATCCCCATGGGCCGTTGCCACGCGCGCCGGCAGATCATCCACCACGAAATCGCCAAGCCAGGTGATGCCGGCCTCGGCCAGCAGATCGGGCGTTTCCAAAGTTTCCGTGAGGCCCGGCCCCAGCCAGCCCCGACAAGGACGGCCTGTAAAATCCGTGATTGTCTTCACGGTGCGCGTAATCGCCTCACCCTGATCGGGCATTTTATGCGTCGGCACCTGCACCCAGCCATGACCCATGAATTCCCAACCGGCATCGCGCGCAGCACCCGCCACACGCGGATAAGCCTCAATCACGCTGCCATTGATGGAAAGCGTTGGGCGCATGCCATGCTTTTCAAACATCTCAAGAAAGCGCCAAAAGCCAACGCGCATCCCATATTCATGCCAAGCCCAATTCGGCAGATCAGGCTGCAAGACAGCGGCCGTCGGCGCTACCAGTACCTGGCGCGGCATGGGGTTTTCGATCAGCCAGTTTT
Source organism: Roseomonas sp. (assembly GCA_044345845.1). Classification (GTDB taxonomy): domain Bacteria; phylum Pseudomonadota; class Alphaproteobacteria; order Acetobacterales; family Acetobacteraceae; genus Neoroseomonas. The sequence continues at coordinate 91,252 of JBIJAH010000009.1, read as the reverse complement.
CGATATTCACCACCGGCCACAGGATTAGCTTCTGCCCACCAGGCAGCGCATGCTTGGGCCGATCAGCAGGCGCAGTATAGCGCAGCCTTGCAACAGGTTCGGTCATGCCGCTTTCTTTCCATGATGGCTATGCAGCCGCGCCGAAAGATCACGCCGCACCGCGTTGAATTCGGGGGAGGAAACATCGCGCGGGCGCGGCAATTCTATGCGATGTTCGCTTGCGATCCGCCCTGGGCCCGGTTCCATCACCACCACACGATCCGCGAGGAAAATCGCTTCCTCGATCGAATGGGTCACAAAAAGTACGGTCAGCTTGGTGCGCTGCCAGATATCCAGCAATTCATCCTGCAAGCGTTCGCGCGTCATGGCATCAAGCGCGCCGAAGGGTTCATCCATCAGCACCATCTCGGCATCATTGGCGAGCACGCGCGCAATGGCCACACGCTGCTTCATGCCGCCTGAAAGCTGATGTGGATAGGCATCGGCGAAACGCGTCAGCCCCACCATATCAACAAAGCGATTCACCAAAGCGCGCAACTCAGCCTTGGGCAGCCCACGAGACGCCGGACCGAAGCCGATATTCTGCCGTACAGAAAGCCAGGGAAACAGCCCGTAATCCTGAAACACCATGCCACGATCCGGCGCGGGGCCGGCAATGGCCTTGTCCCACATCAGCGCCTCACCGGCACTTGGCGGCTCGAAGCCAGCGACAATGCGAAGCAAGGTGGATTTGCCGCAGCCCGAAGCGCCGATCAGGCAGACAAATTCGCCTTTCTCGACAACCAGATTGGCATCGCGCAAGGCTTCAATGCGTTGGTCATTAAGCTCATAGACCTTACCGACATTGCGCAGATCAAGAATGGGAAGCTCAGCCATGGTGTGAAGGGCTCCAGCGCAGCAAACGGTTCATGATGGCAACAACGATGCGGTCAGAGATAAAGCCGGCAATGCCAATCACGATCATGCCGCAAATGACCAATTCGGTGCGTGACAGGGTGCGGCCATCCATGATCACGGCGCCAAGCCCCTGCGGCACGCCGGTCATTTCACCCACCACAATCACGAACCAGGCAAGGCCCAAGCCCAACCGAAGCCCGGTGAAGATGGAAGGTAGCGATGCCGGCAGCACCACGCGGAAGAATTGCGCCGTGCCGGAACAGCCGAGCATGGAAGCTGCTTCGAACAGGCGCTTTTCCACGCTCCGCACGCCAAACACCGTATTCAGCAGAATGGGATAAAAGGCGCCGAGAAACACCAGAAAAAACGCCGAACGTGGCCCAAGCCCGAACAGGATCATGGAAAGCGGCAGCCAGGCCGTCACGGGAATGGGGCGCATCAATTGCAGGAAGGGATCCAGCAGCGCGCGGATCTGTTCATTGCGCCCGATCAGTAGCCCAAGCGGCACCGCAACCAGCGCGGCGAGTGCAAAGCCGCCATAAACCCGCGTCATGGAAGCAAACAGGTGGATATGCAGTGTGGCGGAAAACGCATCATCCCAAATGCCACCAACCGCGAAATCCACCATATATTCAGCAACATCAGCTGGCGAGGGAATAAGCCGCGTCATCCCCGCCTTTACCGCCAAATGCCAGCCCAATAGCAGGGCCAGCGGAACCACGAGCGCGAGCAGAACAGCTTTCAGCCGCGGCCAAAGCATCCCCCCTGGCCGAGACTTCTTGTCCCCCGCCGATCCCTCGGCAGCCACACTCGCGCTCATCAATCCAACCTTCAGGAAGTCGCGACTTCGTTGGAGAAGCGCGGGTTCAGGAACTTGTCGAAATTCGGCAGGGCGCGGATTTGGCGCATTTCCAGCATTTGCTGCGCATAAGCGCGGGATTGCGTCATCACCGTATCGTCAAGTTTCCAGGTATATTCGACATTGTTTTCGGCCAAGGCGCGGTCCACAGCCGCACGCGGCGCGCCCAAAATACGCACCGTCGCTTCCGCCACCTCAGCCTTATTCGCCATCATGTGTTCGCTGGCGCGGCGATGAATGCCGAGCATGGTCCGCACCAGGGCAGGGTCTTGCGCAATCACCGCTTCAGATGTGGCGAAAATCATGTTGAGGCCACCCATGGCGGTGCCGTAGGGGTATTCCACCAATTCGCCGACACCAGAGGAAAGCGAAAGCCCAGGCCCCGGTTCCGCACCTACATAAGCATCAATATCACCGCGGGACAGCATGGCGTTCATTTCACCAAAAGGCACGCGCACGCTGGTGATATCACGCACCGTCATACCGTTCTGGCGCAGACGTTCCAGGATGAACACTTCCTGGGTGGAGCCCGGCCAAATGGCAACACGCTTGCCGCGCAGCCCGGCAATGTCGCGAATGCCAGACCCGGCCTTGGCAATCACGCCCATGCCGCGATTGCAGAAGGCGCCAACCACTACAACGGGTTCACCCGCCGCAGCGCCCAGCGTTGCAGCCGCGATGCCGAAGCCGCCAAAATCAACGCTGCGTGTGACCACCGCATTTTTGCCATCGGTCGGGCTGTCAAAAGTGATGATCTCAATCGTAAGACCAGCCGGCGCGAAGCGCTGATAGAAATGCGGTGTCATTGAATGGATCAGCCTGAGTGAACCCATCTTCACCGTGCGCGGCGCTTGTGCGCGTGCGATGGAAGGGGCGGCGAGGGGTGCAAGTGCGATAGCACCCAGAAGATGACGACGTTGCATCATGAATTCTCCTTTGTTGAAGCCTCAAGCGGGGGTTGTGATGCTGGCGAGAAAGGCGCGCCAGCCACCAAAACGGGTAATATCCTCAGCACCCTGCAAGCCTTCCGGTTCCACCAGAAAACCCTTGGGGCGGCTGCCATCGGCCAAAAGCAGCGTGCCAATGCCAAGCGGGGCAGGAATGCGGGAGACAAAGCGGCCAAAGCCATCATCGGGCAGGGCCCAAACCTCGGTCGCAATCGCGGCTCCTGCACCGGTTGCAACACGCAACAGTCCAGGCCGGCGCGGCGGGCCACCTGCCAGCGCATAAAGCCGGTAGCAGGGCTCTGTCTGCGCTGCGCGGCGAAGCGCACCACCTTCTGACACTAATTCATGATTGAGCGGCAGGCCCGAAAGATGCGCGCCCACGACAACGATTTCGATCATGCGGCCACTGCCTTTTCTGCTGCTGCCTGACGGCGCGTGAATTCCAAGCCAAGCGCCATCAGCGCCGCATCACTACCGCGCGGGCCGATCAGGGTGATGCCTGCGGGCAAGCCATCCGGGCGCTTCGGCCCCGGCACCGCAAGCGCTGCCAGATCAAGCAAATTGACGAAATTGGTATAGACCCCAAGCCGCGCATTAGGCCCGAAGGGATCCGCCGCCAGTGCCGCCAGTGTTGGGAAGCAGGGCACGGATGGCACCACCAACACATCATGCGCAGCGAAGAAATCCTCGGCCACACGGCGATATTCAGCAAGCTTACTACATGCCACGAAAGGCATCCACGGCGCTGAAGCCACTGGCGCCATCAATGATTTTCTGCGTCACCGGATGTAGCGCGCCGGGATGGACACGCGCAAAATCACCGAAAGCCGCTGCGCGTTCGGCAACCCATGGGCCTTCATACAAAAGCTTGGCAGCATCCAGCATCTCGGTAATCGCGGCCTCGGTTGCTGAAGGCAGCAAGGCCAGCGCCGCAGCCCAGGCCGCGCGCCCGGCGGCATCATCCAAATGCGTATCCGCCGCGCACGGCACTGCAATACGCACTGGCACCGCCCCCGGTTCCTGCCAAATGATCGGTCGGCTGAAAGAATCAGCGCGAGCCTCACCCGCCAAAGCGCCAAAGCCCGCCCAGGCATCTTCAAGGCACGTGGCGAAGACAGAAACGCAATCCAAGCTGCGACACGCCGGCACCACACCGCGCGTGGAAACGGCGCCGACGCTTGGCTTCAGCCCGACAATCCCATTCAGCGCCGCGGGTACGCGCCCAGACCCCGCCGTATCCGTGCCCAGCGCCAGCGTCACAATCCCGCGCGCCACCGCCACCGCCGAACCGGATGATGACCCGCCCGGCACGTGATCAGGCGAAGCCGCATTGCGCGGCACTGGATAGGGGGTACGCACGCCAACCAGCCCGGTCGCGAATTGATCCAGATTGGTCTTGCCCAGAATGATGGCGCCCGCCGCGCGCAAGCGGCGCACCACTTCGGCATCCTCATCCGGGATATGGCTGAACGCCGGGCAGGCCGCCGTCATGGGCCGGCCCGCCACCGCGATGTTATCCTTCACCGCAACCGGCAGCCCCCAAAGCGGATAGGCAACCGGGTCGAAGCCAGGCAGGGCGGCGATTTCAGTCCGCAGATGCTCAAGCGGCGTCACATCCAGGAAAATCCCGGGATCATTGGCGGCTTCCAGCCGGCGCAGGGCTTCCGTTATCACCGCCTGGGGCGAAAGCCCGGCGCGATAGGCGGCGTGCAACGCATCACGTTGGAAGGAAAGGGCAGACATCTCCATACCGCCCTATCCGCAAAACATGTGCCGCCCCGAAATCGTCGCTAAAACGGAAATTGTATACAGTTTTGCATACAAATTGGGCGTCTCCTTGGGCAGCTGCCCAAGCGGGGGGCGGCTATCAGCGCTCCGCCGCGCGGCCCGCCATCACGCCAAGGCTGCCCTCGGTCGCCGCCAAATGGGCGCGCATCGCGGTCACCGCCGATGCCCCATCGCCCGCGCAAATCGCCGAGATGATCGCACCATGTTCAGCATGGGAAGCCGCCAGCCTGTCCTTGCCGCCAAGCTGCGCTGCCCGAAAAGGTGCCAGACGCCGGCGCGTTGTCTCAGCCAATTCCGCCAAATAGGCGTTGCCCGCACCACGATAGAGCGCTTCATGAAAGGCAACATTGGCCGCGCGATAGCCGGCCAGATCATGCGCCGCAACCAAGCGTTCCATCGCTTCATGGCGCGCTTTCAGTTTGGCCTTTTCCTTGCGGGGCAAGGCTTCCGCGCAAAGCCGGGCGCAGATCGCCTCAAGCTCCGCCATCACGGCGAACATCTCCGCAACCCGCCTTGGTTCAGGCAGCGCCACCACCGCGCCACGACGTGGGCGCTGTTCAACAAGCCCTGTTGCGACCAAAAGGCGCAGCGCTTCCCTGACAGGTGTGCGGGATGCGCCATGGATCAACGCCAGGCGTTCTTCTTCCAGCGTCGTGCCCGGCGGCATTTCGCCCCGCGTGATTGCCTCGGCCAACGCCGCCGCAATGGCTTCGGCCCGCGTGGGACGCGCTTCCTGAGCAGGCGGCAGGGCCGAAAGATCAAGCGGCATGGGCTGGGTGATCCGTGAGTAACGGTTGGGTCTTGGGCAGCTTCCCAGCATGTCTTGTGCCGAACTGCCCATCCAGGGGTTTTGCCGCGTAGCTTTGCTTGGGTAATAAAGCGCATTCAGGAACAACCAGCAGGATCCAGATGAAGGGTATGGCACCGGATACGCGGGTAATGACCACGGGCGGAGACCGGCTTGCCGCTAAGCTAGGCCCCGGTATCATGCTGCTCGCCGTAACGCCCGGCGTCGCGCCCTTCCAAAGGGTGCTTGGCATCCGCCAAATTCCCTATCGCGGGCCAATCTTCCGGGTCTTGCCGGGCGTATTCGGCACCATGGCGCCGAAGGATGATTTGCTGCTGCTGCCCGATCAGGGCGTGGTGTTTCAGGGCAGGGCCTATCGGGTGGGCGACCTTGCCGATGGAATTGCCATCCGCAAGGAAGAGGCCCCCGCAGGTTTCACCGCCATTGAGATCCTGCTGGAAGGCCATGCGGCCATCCTGGTGCAAGGGGCCGCACTTGAAGTTGGCCTGCCGGACCCCGAAGCCCCGGGCGCGCTGCGGCGGGTTGCGGTGGATCAGGCCATCACGACCCATCTGGCGCTAATCTCGGCCGAAATCGCGCTAGAAGAAGCATCCGGGCAGGGCAATCCTTCCAGCGCGCCGCAAAACCCATTAGCCTGACCGGCACCAAAGCGGAGAGAGACATCATGACCGAGGCATCCATCATCGGCTGGGCCCATAGCCCCTTTGGCAAGCTGGAAGGCGAACCCGATCTTGAAAGCTTGATCACCCGCGTGGCGCGCGCCGCGATAGAAGATGCCGGGATTTCGCCCGCCGAGATTGATGCCGGCTTTGTTGGCGTGTTTGGCGAAGGCTTCACGCCCCAGGGCTTCCCGGCCTCGCTGTTGCTGCAAAGCGTGCCGGAAATGCGCTTCCGCCCCATCACGCGGTATGAAAACGCCTGCGCCACCGGAAGCGCCGCCATCCATGGCGCGCGGGATTTCATCGCCGCCGGGCGCGGGCGCTTCGCGCTCGTGGTGGGGGCCGAGAAAATGACCGCGACCCCAGGCCCGAAAGTGGGCGATATTCTGCTGACGGCTTCTTATCGCAAGACCGAAGCCGATATCGAAGGCGGCTTTGCCGGCGTTTTTGGCCGGATTGCGGAAGCCTATTTCCAGCGCCATGGCGACCAATCAGATGCGCTGGCGATGATTGCGGCCAAGAACCACAAGAATGGCGTGGACAATCCCTGGGCACAGATGCGCAAGGATTTCGGCTTCGATTTCTGCCGCAATGAAAGCGAAAAAAACCCCTATGTGGCCCGCCCGCTGAAGCGCACCGATTGTTCGCTGGTATCCGATGGTGCGGCGGCGCTGGTGTTGGCTGATGCAGATACGGCACGCGCTATGGGCAAGGCGGTGCGCTTCCGCGCTGCTGTCCAGGTGAATGAGTACCTGCCTATCGCCGCCCGCGACATCATCCGCTTTGAAGGGGCGCGGGCCGCCTGGCAGCGCGCCTATGAACAGGCCGGGGTTGGCGTGGGTGATCTCTCATTCGTCGAGACGCATGATTGCTTCACCATCGCCGAGCTCATTGAATATGAGGCGATGGGCCTGGCCCCCGAAGGTAAGGGCGGACAAGCGGCGCTGGAAGGCTGGACTTCAGCGGGCGGCAAGCTGCCGGTGAACCGTTCGGGCGGCTTGAAGGCTAAGGGCCACCCGATTGGTGCCACAGGGGTTTCCATGCATGTGCTGGCGGCCATGCAGCTTTGCGGGCAGGCGGGCGCCATGCAACTCCCGCGTGCGGATTTGGCAGGCGTTTTCAATATGGGTGGCGCAGCAGTGGCGAATTATGTCTCAATTTTGGAACAATCAAGCTGAAGCTGGCCTCAAAGTGCGGCTCGCACCTGCCTATAACCTTGGCATGATTGATGCATCTAACACATTGTCTGGTGGCGGGTGATCCCGCTCCTGGCAGCTTAGCCTTCCTCAACCTTGCCTCAGGGCCATCCCATCGGGATGGCCCTCTTTTTTCGTGCGAAAATTCTTCGCATTTTGCAACGCATTTTCATTATGGGAGTGGACACCCCCTCAGCCTTCAACCTATACGTGCATCGTGCAAAATATGAACCTCTCCACCATTCCTTCACCTCCCTCGTTTATAGCGACCGGCGCTGCCTTGGCCTTTCAGGCCTTTCCGGAGGCAGCACCGCTCTGGAGGGAAGTGCATGAAACTCTGCTGGGCTTGGCGCCAGAACCGCTTGGGCTGCGGCGCTTACGCGCGCGCCGGAAGCTTAAGGCCAAGGGCTGGCTTGGCCTGATGGATAACCGCCTTACCTTCGATACCAGCCTGCAAATTGGCGCGCTTGGCCAGGGCGCCCTTGGCCTGCTTGGCCTTGGTCGCGGCACTGCCATGCGCTTGAATAGCCTGTCTGATCTTCTGGATGGCAGCCCGCGCATCGAACCCAATGCCGCCGCCGCCCTAGTGCAGGCTTGCGCCGCCGCCACCTGGAACACAGTTGAAGAAGAACGTGATCTAGTGCTGGAAGGCGCGCCTGGCCTTTCCTTCAATATCCACAATATTGGCCCTGGCACCTGGGGGCTTTCCATGCAGGCTCAAAGCAGCCTTCCTGGTGGCGGCGGCGTTGATAGCGTCACGGGCCTCGCTGATTTCGCCATGTTCTCGGCACGGGTATCCACCGCTTTATCGCGCCCTGGCCGTCGCCCCCCGAGCATCGCGGTTCATGTGCTGGATTTGGCTGGGCTGCGCCGCGTGGCAACCAATCTCGGCCATGCCGCGCAGGAGGAATTGCTCCGCGCTGCGGCTAGGCGCCTTTCGGCTGCCATTCGCGGGACGGATCTGGTAGCGCGCCTTGCTGGTGATGAATTTGCCATTCTACAGATCGGCGCCTCCGCCCCATATCAGGCCGAAGCCATGGCCAAGCGCCTGACGGGCCTTCTGGCGCATCCCTATCTCGTGCTGAATGAAACCATGGCGGTGACGCCTCGGCTTGGCTTCGTGCTGGCGCCAGAGGATGGGAATGACGCCGCATCACTATTGCGCTGCGCCGGCCTTGCCCGTTCCAGCCTGGAAGCAGAAGGCGAGGCTGGATCCCGTTGGTGTCGCTTTAGCGCCGATATGGATGCCCGCGCCAAGGCACAGCGCAGCGCAGAAGCCGCTCTGCGCAGCGCTGTTTGCGGCCAACAATTTGAACTTTATTTTCAGCCTCTTATCGCGCTTCCCGCAGGCCGGTTGGCAGGTTTTGAAGCGCTGATCCGCTGGCATCATCCAGAAACCGGCTTGGTGCCCCCCAATGACTTTCTGCCTTTGGCGGAAAAGCTTGGGCTGATGGGGCGGATTGGCGAATGGGTGATCCGTGAAGCCTGCCGCACCGCCGCCGCCTGGCCGGAAAGTCTTTCGGTGTCGGTGAATATCGCCCCGGCGCAGTTCAAGGATGGCCGGCTGGCGGAAACCATACGCGCATCCTTGGCCGAAAGCGGCTTGGCGCCTGGGCGGCTGGAATTGGAAGTGACGGAAACCGTGCTGCTGCCCGCGAGCGGCGATGCGCCAGCACAGTTGGCCGCCATCCGCGCCCTTGGCTGCCATATTGCCATGGATGATTTTGGCACCGGCTATTCCTCCTTGACCCAGCTTCGCTCCTTTCCGTTTGACCGTTTGAAGGTGGATCGGTCCTTCATCCGAGACCTGCCGGAAAGCGCGCAAAGCTTGGCTATTCTGCGGTCTGTCATTGGTTTGGGCCGCAGCCTTGGCATTGCCGTAACGGCGGAAGGGGTCGAGACCCCAGATCAAATGCAGCTGCTGATCAACGAAGGCTGCAACAGCGCCCAGGGCTATCTGATCGGTAAACCCATGGAAGCCAAGGCTTATGGCAAGCTGATCGCCACGCCGCCGATGGAGGGGCTCGGGCTCGGGTTCAGCTAGAGCAAGCTTCTTTTAATTGGAAGCATATCCGGAATTGGCGAGGTAGTTGCCGCACTCGCTTGGGCTGACAATGTCGATTAGCGCGCCGACCTTTCGCCAAGTTTCTTCGACGGTGCGTGGCTGTGCCGCGCGCATGAGGTGCTTGAGCTTGGCGAAGAGCTGCTCGATTGGGTTCAGGTCGGGGCTATAGGCTGGCAGGAAGATCAGATGAGCCCCTGCGGCCCGGATGGCGCGCCGTGCGCGGTGCCCCTTGTGGCTGCCGAGGTTATCGAGAATGACGATGTCGCCTGCGGCCAGGGTCGGCACGAGCACTTGCTCGACATAGGTTGCGAACAATTCGCCATTGATTGGACCATCGATCACCCAGGGCGCGTCGATGCGGTCGTGCCGCAAGGCGGCTATGAAGGTCAGCGTCTTCCAATGGCCGTGCGGCACGCGCGCATCAAGACGTTGCCCGCGCAGGCCCCAGCCGCGCAGCGGCGCCATGTTAGTCTTGATCCAGGTTTCATCAATGAAGATCAGGCGCCTGGGGTCAACCTTGTTCTGATGGGCCTTCCAGCGTGCGCGCTTGAACGCGATGTCGCGACGGGACTGCTCGGCCGGCAGTATGGTTTTTTTTGAAGCTCAGCCCCTCGGCATGCAGAAAAAACCACACCGCGCGCCGATCGGTCTTGATGCCGCGCGCGGCCAATTCCGCCGTCAGGCCGCGCGTGGTGAAAGGCCCCGCCGCGATCCGCGCTCGCAGCCAATCCGCACACTCGCCCCTCAGGGTGCGTGGCTTGTGACCGCCCATCTGGCTTGGCGTCAACGCCCCGGTCTCGCGCTGCCGCTTGCGCCATTTGGAGACGCAAGAAGGACTGATCCGCAAGGCAGCAGCGATCGAGCGGATCGTCTCGCCAGCCTCGGCACGTTGAACGGCACGCTCACGCAGATCTTCGGAATAGGGGCTGACGTGCTGGCCTCCTCAACCCAGCACAGAGCTTGAATCAGAAATCAACCCGATTCGGGAATCCCGATTCAATGAAAAAACAGCTTGCTCTAAAGCAGGCAGGCCGCGCTTTAGGCTGGCAGCAGGATCGTCGCTGCCGCCTGGGCGGCAATGCCCTCTCCACGGCCGGTAAAGCCCAGCCGTTCCGTGGTGGTCGCCTTCACGGAAACCGCCGCCACATCCATCCCGGCCAATTCGGCAATCCGCGCGCGCATGGCATCCGCATGCGGGGCGATTTTCGGCCTTTCGCAAATCAGCGTCACATCCAGATGCACCAGTACGGCGCCGCGCGCGGCGACACGGCCCGCGGCATGGCGGAGGAAAGCCGCGCTATCGGCATCCTTCCAAGCCGCTTGGGATGGTGGAAACCAGCGCCCGATATCGCCCTCGGCCAGCGCCCCATAAATCGCATCACACAGCGCATGCAGCCCGACATCCGCATCAGAATGCCCATCAAGGCCAAGCTCATGCGGCACGTTGACGCCACAAAGGATCAAGGAGCGGCCCGCCACCAGGCGGTGCACATCAAAGCCCGTGCCAGTGCGCGGGATCATGCGGGCGATCATGTCAGCTTCCACGCGGGCAAGGTCCTCGGGCCAGGTGATCTTCACATTACGCTCACTGCCGGGGACAATGGCAACCCTCTCACCCAAGGCTTCCAGCAGGGAGGCATCATCCGTTACTGCCCCGGCGCGGGCTTCATGGGCGGCGCGCAGGGTTTCAAACCGAAAGGCTTGCGGGGTTTGGGCGCGGAATAGCCCCTCACGCGGGACGGTCGCCTCAATCAACCCATCTGCCACGCGCTTCAACGTATCCGCCACTGGCTGGGCAGGGATGGCGCCGGCATGGGCCATAAGCGCCGCACATAGGGCAGGGATGGTGCCGCGCGGGATGACGGGCCGCGCGGCATCATGCACCAGCACATAATCGGGTGCCTCGGCAGCAATCGCTTCAAGCCCAGCGCGCACGCTGTCTTCCCGCGTGGCACCTCCCGCCACCACGGGCAGGCAGGGCAGACCGTCCAGCAGGCTTGCCACGAAACCTTCTTCACCAGCCGGTGCGACAGGTTGCAGGGCAGCCACCCGCCCCTCTGCCAAAAGCGCCTCAGCGGCATGGCGCAGCACGGGCCGGCCCAGCAGCGGCAGGAATTGCTTGGGCCGCGCCGCACCAAAGCGGCTGCCATGCCCAGCGGAGAGAAGAAGCGCCACGGTTTTCATGCGGAGAGCATAAGATGGAATGGATTCATCCGGAACCCTGCCCAGACGCGCGGCATGAATCCTGCCCAGAACACTCCGCCGCAAACAACCCCTTAGTGGAACCCTGCCCAGACGCGCGGCATGAATCCTGCCCAGAACACTCCGCCGCAAACAACCCCTTAGTGGAACCCTGCCCAGACGCGCGGCATGAATCCTGCGAAGCAGGCAGAAATCGGTTGTTCGTTTAGGGGATTTCGGGTATTTTGCACAAATTCAATGCAAAACTGGTGTGCGCGGCATGAATCTGCCTCTTCTGAAGCCGATTGACCTTGGCGGCTTGGCCATTTCGGCGCCTGTGATCCTGGCCCCCATGTCCGGTGTGACCGACCAGCCCTTCCGGCGGCTGGCGCGTTCGCTCGGCACACCCATGGTGGTGTCGGAAATGATCGCCTCTCAAGCCATGGTGCGTGAAAATCGCCAGACCCTGAAAATGGCCGAATTGGACGGCTTTGGTGGCCCCGCTTCCGTGCAATTGGCCGGCTGCGACCCGGCCACCATGGCGGAAGCCGCGAAGCTGGTCGTGGATCGTGGCGCCGCCGTGGTGGATATCAATTTTGGCTGCCCCGTCAAAAAAGTGGCGCTGGGGCAGAGCGCCGGCAGCGCGCTGATGCGCGATGAAATCGCCGCCGCGCGCATTCTGGAGGCCATGGTGAAGGCCGTGCCGGTGCCGGTCACGCTCAAGATGCGCATGGGCTGGGACCATAACAGCCTGAATGCCCCAAATCTGGCCCGCATCGCGGAAGCGTGCGGCATTCGGCTGGTCACCATCCATGGCCGCACTCGCCAGCAATTTTATACGGGCCAGGCCGATTGGGCCTTCATTCGCCGCGTGAAGGAAGCGGTGCAGATCCCGGTGATCGCCAATGGCGATATCCTGTCCATTGAGGATGCCGAGGAAGCGCTCCGCCAATCCGGCGCCGATGGCGTGATGATCGGGCGCGGCGCCTATGGAAGGCCATGGCTGCTTGGTCAGGTCGCTGCCCATCTAATGTATGGCAGCCGCGCGGAGGAACCAAGCCTCGCCGAGCAAAAACGCATCCTGCTGGAACATTACGCGCTCATGCTGGAACACCACGGCACGGAGCCTGGTATTCGCATCGCGCGCAAGCATGTCGCTTGGTATTCCAAGGGCTTGCCTGGTTCGGCGGAGTTTCGCGTGGCAGTCAATCACGCGACCACGGCGAAAGCGGTGTATGGCCTGATTGATGGCTTCTTTGATCCGCTGATTGAAAAGGGTGTCACTGCCTTGCGCGATGCCTTCCGCGAAGCCGGGGAAGGGCAGATTGCGGCATGAATGCGCGCACGAGTGTTCCCGGCGCAAACCGCAGCACGCCACGGCTTGATAGCGCCATGGTCCTGTCCGCCTTGCCGGTGCCAGCGGTGGTGCTGAATGCGGAAGACCGCTTTACCTTCGCCAATGGCGCCGCCGAACAATTCTTCAAGCTTTCCGCCGGTGCGCTGTGCCAAATGAAGCTGAGTGACATTCTGCCGCAGGATAACCGTGTCTTTGCCGTACTTGCGCAAATTCGGCGTTTTGATTCGCCCGTTTCCGATTACGACCTTGCCCTGGAAAGCCCGCGCATCAATCGCCGTGGCGTATCCGTTCATGGCGCGCCTTTACATGAAATTGAAGGCGCTGTGGTGCTGACCTTGCAGGATGGGTCAACCGCGCAAATGCTCGATCGACAGCTCAGCTTCCGTGGCGCGGCGCGGGGTGCGTCTGCCATGGCGGCAATGTTGGCGCATGAGGTGAAGAACCCGCTTTCCGGCATTCGCGGTGCCGCGCAATTGTTGGAACAGAATGCGCCTGAAGCGGATAAGGAGCTTTGCCTCCTTATTCAGGATGAGGTGGACCGCATTCGCGGCCTGGTAGATCGCTTCGATATCTTCTCCGAACGGCCCGTGGAATTGGGCCCAGTCAATATCCATCAAGTGCTGGATCATGTGCGGCGCATTGCGCAAACTGGCTTTGCTGCGCACCTCAGAATCTCTGAGGAATATGACCCATCATTACCGGCTGTTTGGGGCAATCGCGACATTCTGGTGCAGATCATCCTGAATTTGGTGAAAAACGCCGCCGAAGCGGTGGACCCGATCCATGGGGAAATCGTGCTCGCTACCGCCTATCAGCATGGCGTGCGGATTGCCGTGCCGACCTCGGCTGAGCGGGTGCATCTGCCCTTGCTGGTGACGGTGCGCGACAATGGCCCAGGTATTCCTGAGGAAATCCAGGCGACGCTGTTTGAGCCTTTCGTTTCCACCAAGCGCGGCGGGCAGGGGCTTGGTCTCGCGCTGGTGGCGAAGCTGGTGACGGATCTTGGGGGGCTGATCGAATGCGATAGCCGCCCGGGCCGCACACAATTCAGACTTTCCATGCCGGCGCCCCCGGCCGGTTGGCAGGAGAGCGCATCATGAACGAATCCCGTACCATCCTGATTGCCGATGATGATCGCGCCATCCGCACTGTTTTGAGCCAGGCGCTGGGACGTGCAGGCTATCAGGTGCGTGCCACTTCCTCAGCCTCCACCTTATGGCGCTGGGTGGAGGATGGGGAAGGTGATCTGGTGATTACCGATGTGATCATGCCGGATGAAAACGGCCTTGATCTGGTGCCGCGCATCCGCCGCGTGCGCCCCGAGATGCGCGTGATTGTCATGAGCGCGCAATCCACCTTCGCCACCGCCATCAAGGCAACCCAACGCGGCGCTTTTGAATATTTGCCCAAGCCCTTTGATTTGAAGGAAGTTCTGGGCACGGTGGAACGCGCCTTGGCCGCGCCCCCCGATGCGCCCCCGCCCGAAGAAGGCGAAGGCGAAAAACTGCCCCTGATTGGGCGTTCAACCGCCATGCAAGAAATCTACCGCACGGTTGCGCGGCTCACGACCACTGACCTGACAGTGATGGTCACCGGGGAAAGCGGCACCGGCAAGGAATTGATCGCCCGTGCTTTGCATGATTACGGCAAGCGCCGCGCTGGTCCGTTTGTCGCCATCAATATGGCGGCGATCCCGCGCGAATTGATCGAAGCTGAGCTTTTCGGCCATGAACGCGGCGCTTTCACCGGCGCGCTTAATCGTGGCATTGGCCGTTTTGAACAGGCTGCCGGCGGCACGCTGTTCCTTGACGAAATCGGCGATATGCCGCCCGAAGCGCAGACCCGCTTGCTCCGCGTTTTGCAGGAGGGCGAATTCACCACCGTCGGTGGGCGCCAGCCCATCAAGGCAAATGTGCGGATCGTGGCGGCGACCCATCGCGATTTGCGCCACCAAATCCGGCAGGGGCTGTTCCGCGAAGACCTTTTCTATCGCCTGAATGTGGTGCCGATCCGCCTGCCACCGCTTCGTGAAAGGCTTGAGGATATCCCCTTGCTGGCGCGGCATTTCCTGGACCGCGCCCGCGCGTCTGGCCTGCCTTCCAAGCAATTGGCGACCGATGCGTTGGAAGCCTTGAAGGCCCATGCCTGGCCCGGCAATGCGCGCGAATTGGAAAACCTGATGCGCCGCATGGCGGCGCTTTATCCGCAAGAAGTGATCGGCGCCGATGCGGTCGCGGCGGAACTTGCCGAAGCCGCGCCGGTTGCTGGCCCCGATGGCCAGGCCGCGCCCATGACGCTGGAACAGGCGGTGGAACGCCATTTGGCCAGCTTCATGGCCGCCCATAAGGATGGCATGCCGGTGAAGGAATTATACGACCGAGTGCTCGCTGAGGTTGAACGCCCCTTGCTCCGCATGGCATTGAGCGCGACAAGAGGCAATCAAATCAAGGCAGCGGCCATGCTCGGGCTCAATCGGAACACTCTGCGCAAGAAGCTGCGGGAATTGGAACTTCCCGTGGTGCGCGGCGCGTGATGATCCGGCATCGCCGCATGAACTGACCATGCCCACCGAAGGCTTGTCCGAAGCCCCGTCCGTACCGGGGCAGGAGGCAGTTCGGCCCCGCGGCCTGCTCAATCGGCTGGCGGATATTGTCACCGGCAAGTCGTTCACCATCGTCCTTGCGCTGCTGGCCCTTGGTGTGGGGTTGGCGACTTTCGCGGCACTTTCAGGCGGTACACCAATCGGGCCCACCGGCGCGGGACAATTGGCCGGTGTGATCCTGGCGAATATCGCGCTTTTGCTGCTGCTTGTGGCCTCACTCGCCGCGCGGCTCACGCGCATGTGGCTGGAACGCCGGCGCGGCGCGGCGGGCTCACGGCTGCATGTGCGGCTTGTGCTGTTGTTCGGCGTTGTGGCGGCGGTGCCGGCGCTGCTTGTTGCGGGCTTCGCCGCCCTTTTCTTCAACCTTGGCATTCAGGCCTGGTTCAGCGACCGTGTGCGCGATACGCTGGAGGCATCGCTCGTTGCCTCCCGCGGGTATCTGGATGAGCACCGCAATACCATCCGTGCTGATATTCTGTTCATGGCGAATGACCTCAATCGCGCGGCGCAGGTGCTGCTGCCCGATAATGGCGTGGCCTTTGCCCGGCTGCTGGCGACCCACACCGCTCTCCGTGGCCTGACGAGTTCGATCATTTTTGAACCCGTACTGGGGCAGGTGGTTGCCAATGCGGGGCTTGGCATTTCGAACCTCGTGGAATTACCGCCGGCCTGGGCGATGGAGGCAGTGCGGTCTGGAGAGGTTGTGGTGCTGCCGAGTGAGGCTGAGGAAGGGCGCGTGCGTGCCATGGTGCAGCTCAATATCCCGCCCGGCTTGGTGCTGCTGATCAGCAGGCCGCTTGATCCTTCGGTTCTGGGCCATATGCGGCGGACCGAGATTTCCTTCAATGAATACAATCAGCTGGATCGTAATCGCGGAAGTCTGCAGATTACCTTCTTCCTGATCTTTGCGATTGCAACCTTGCTCGTGTTGCTTGCCGCCGTGCTGATTGGCTTGCTCATGGCCAATCGCATCGCAAGGCCGATTTCGCGCCTGATCCTGGCGGCGGAACGGGTTCGTGGCGGCGATCTGGCGACCAAGGTGGAAGAAGGGGAGGCAGATGACGAAATCGCCCGCCTCGCACGGTCCTTCAACCGTATGACCAGCCAGCTTGGCGCCCAGCGCGCTGAATTGATGAATGCCTATAGCCTGATTGATGAACGCCGGCGCTTTACCGAAACCGTGTTGTCAGGCGTTTCCGCTGGTGTGGTTGGGCTTGATAGCGAAGGGCGCGTCACCCTGCCCAATCGTTCGGCAAGTACGCTGCTCGGCGTTGATCTGGATGCCGCGATTGGGCTTTCCTTCGCACGGATCGCGCCCGAATTCGCAGAATTGCTGGAAGCGGCTTCGGCCAATCCGGAACGGCCAAGGGTTGCGGAGATACTGATTGGGCCGGCCAATGCGCGCCGCACCTTGCTCGCGCGGATCGGTACGGAGACCTTGGGCGGGCGGATTGAAGGCTATGTCCTGACATTTGATGACATCACGGAATTGCAATCCGCGCAACGCAAGGCAGCCTGGGCGGATGTGGCACGGCGCATTGCGCATGAAATCAAGAATCCGCTGACGCCGATTCAGCTTTCTGCCGAAAGGCTGAAGCGGCGCTATTTGCGCCAGATCACGGATGATCCTGATACTTTCCGCCAATGCACGGATACCATTGTGCGGCAAGTAGAAGATATTGGGCGCATGGTGGATGAATTCTCGGCCTTTGCGCGCATGCCCCAACCGGTGATCAAGACAGAAGATCCAAACAGGCTGATGCTGGAAGCGCTGGTGCTGCAACGCAATGCCCATCCGGAGGTCACTTACGAAAACCATCCGGGCCCAGAAGGTTTGAAGCTGCCTTGTGACCGGCGCCAGATCGGCCAGGCATTGACCAATCTGTTGCAGAATGCCGCAGATGCCATTGCCATGCGCGAAGGTGGCGAGGCAGGGCGGATTGAAACACGGATCACTGTGGAGGGCGGGGCGCTATCCTTCCAGGTCACCGATAATGGTATTGGCCTTCCCAAGGCAGAACCGCGCGAAAGATTGACCGAACCTTATGTCACGCATAAGCCCAAGGGCACTGGGCTTGGCCTTGCCATTGTGAAAAAGATCATGGAAGACCATGGCGGTTCAATCATTCTGGAAGATCGGCCCGATGGCCCCGGTACGCTCGCAAGGTTGGTCTTGCCGCTTGGCGAGTCTCCCTGGCAGTCTGACGGTCCAGCCGCAAAAGCGGCGCAAGCAGCAAATTGAGGGGTAGCAAGGTCGCGCATGGCGCATGAGATTCTGATCGTTGATGATGAACCCGATATCAGGACGCTGCTGGAAGGCATCCTGAACGATGAGGGGTTTGAAACGCGTCAGGCCCATGATGCCGATTCGGCGCTGGCCGCCTTTCGCGCGCGCCGGCCTTCCTTGGTCATCCTGGATATCTGGTTGCAGAATTCGCGCCTGGATGGGCTTGGTATTCTGGCCGCGATGAATGCGGAAGAACCGCAAGTGCCGGTGGTGATGATCTCGGGCCACGGCACGATTGAAACTGCGGTTCAGGCGATTCAGCAGGGCGCCTATGATTTCATTGAAAAGCCATTCAAATCGGATCGGCTGCTTTTGGTGCTGGCGCGTGCGCTGGAAGCAGCGCGGCTCAAGCGCGAGAACAGCGACCTTAGGCTGCGCGCGGGGCCGGAGACAGAATTGCTTGGCCGTTCCGCCGGCATTGCCCAATTGCGCAGCGCGATTGAAAAAGTGGCCCCCACCGGTTCGCGCGTACTGCTGACCGGGCCTGCCGGCGCCGGCAAGGAAGTGGCAGCGCGCATGATCCATGCTCAATCGCGCCGTGCCGATGGCCCCTTCGTGGTGCTGAATTGCGCCATCCTTAATCCTGGCCGGTTTGAGGAAGAGCTTTTTGGCGTTGAGCCGGGCGCTGATCCCCAGGCACAAACGCGGCGCGCGGGCGTTTTGGAACGCGCCCATGGCGGTACCTTATTGCTGGATGAAGTGGCCGATATGCCGCTTGAAACCCAAGGCAAGATTGTACGCGCGCTACAGGAACAAGGGTTTGAACGTGTCGGCGGCGGCACGCGCGTGAAGGTGGATGTGCGTGTGATTGCCACCACCAATCGCGACCTTGCCGCGGAGATCGCCGGCGGGCGTTTTCGCGAAGATTTGTTCTATCGCTTGGCCGTGGTGCCGATCCGTGTCCCGCCACTCAAGGAAAGGCGGGAAGATGTGCCGCTTTTCGCGCGCCATTTCATCGCCCGCGCCATTGAAACCACCGGCATGGCGCCGCGCGAATTATCGGAAGACACGCTGGCCGCCATGCAGGCCTATGATTGGCCGGGCAATGTGCGTGAATTGCGCAATCTGATTGATTGGCTGCTGATCATGGCGCCAGGCGAAAGCCGGGACCCGATCCGCCCGGATATGCTGCCGCCGCAGATTGGTGCTGCCGCACCCGCCGTGCTCACGCTTGATCGCGGGTCTGAGATCATGACCTTGCCGCTGCGCGACGCGCGGGAAGTGTTTGAGCGGCAATATCTGGAAGCGCAATTGCTGCGTTTTGGAGGCAATATCAGCCGCACCGCGAATTTCGTTGGCATGGAAAGAAGCGCCCTGCATCGTAAGCTGAAGTTCCTGGGCGTGCAGGCGGAAGACCGCGCGCCTTCAACCCCCATTGCCTGAGGTAGTCCCATGTCACGCATCGCCTATGTGAATGGCCGCTATGTGCCGCAACCCGATGCGTCGGTGAATATCGAAGATCGCGGCTATCAATTCGGCGATGGCATTTATGAGGTGGTGCATCTGTTCAATGGCCGCTTCATTGATGAGGATTTGCACCTGAGCCGCCTGGAACGGTCCCTGCGCGAAATCCAGCTTCCCATGCCCATGCCGCGCGCCTCTCTCAGGCTCGTGCTGCGCGAAGTGGCGCGGCGCAACCGCGTGACGGAAGGCCTGCTTTATATGCAAGTCACACGCGGCGTCGCGCGGCGTGATCATGCCTTCCCCAGCAAGCCCACCCCGCCCGCGCTGGTGGTGACGGTGAAGCGCATTGCGCCTTACCCGACCAATGTGGATCGCTGGGGCGCGGCGGCGATTACCTTGCCTGATCTCCGCTGGGCGCGCTGCGATATCAAGACCGTGAATTTGCTGCCGAATTGCCTGGCGCGGCAGGCGGCGCGGGAAAAGGGCGCCATTGAAGCGGTGCTGTTTGACGAAGCCTCCGGCATGGTGACCGAAGGCGCGGCGACCAGCTTCTGGATTGTGGATGAGGCCGGCACCATCCGCACCCGTCCCTTGAGTGACGCCATCCTGCCCGGCTGCACCCGTGCCGCGCTGATGGCAGAATTGCACGATGCAGGCATAGCCTTTGAAGAACGCGCCTTTTCCATGGAAGAGCTCCGCCACGCGCGGGAGGCTTTCATCACCTCCGCCACCTCCTTCGTGAAGCCCATTACCAAGATTGATGGCGCGCCGGTGGGCGATGGAGAGGTCGGCCCCATGGTGCGCAAGCTGTTTGAGATTTTCGCGCGCCATGTCAAGGGGGCGATGCGCAACGCGGCATGAAGCACACTCCGCCGCGCGCCATTCTGTTTGATTGGGATAATACGCTGGTTGATGGCTGGGCCGCAATTGAGGCCGGGCTGAATGCTGCCTTCCGGGCATTTGGCCTGCCGCTTTGGGATCGGACCCAGGTGCTTGCCAATGTGCGCCGCGCTTTACGGGAAAGCTTCCCGGATTTGTTTGGCGCAGAATGGGAAAGGGCGCGCGATATCTTCTACGCTGAAGTGCGCGCCTGCCATTTGCAGGTGCTGATGCCGATGCCCGGCGCAGCGGCGGCACTTGAAGCCGGGGCAGGGCGCCTACCGATAGGCGTGGTTTCCAACAAGCAAGGGCCATTGCTGCGCGCCGAGGCAGTGCATTTGGGTTGGGATCGGCATTTCGGCCCGCTGATTGGCGCGGGCGATGCAGCCGCCGACAAACCCAACCCAGCGCCCATTTTCATGGCGCTACAATCCCTTGGCCTCCGCCCCGCGCCAGATATCTGGTATGTCGGCGATACCGCGCTTGATATGCAGGCGGCGCGCGCGGCTGGTGTGCGCGCCGTGCTGATGGGCGATGCGGCGCATGATGGCGGTATTGGGGCTACCGGGGCAGATCAAGTCTTTGTAAATTGTGATGAATTGGCGGTTGCGCTTTCGTCACTTGTCAAACCAGCCTGACATGGCATTGTAAGCATTGCCGGCGGCCGGAAATGGTTTTCGCCGGTCCGCGTCTGGTCGGTGACCAGCAAAAAGAAGGACCGGTCCAATGGCCGCTGAAAAGTCCCAGAATGTGCAGGATGTTTTCCTGAATCACGTTCGCAAATCCAAAACGCCGGTCACGGTATTCCTGGTGAATGGCGTCAAACTGCAGGGCATCATCACCTGGTTTGACAATTTCTCGGTGCTGCTGCGCCGTGATGGCCATACTCAGCTCGTCTATAAGCATGCGATCAGCACCGTGATGCCGGGCGCCCCGATTTCGCTGTTTGATGGTGTGCCGGCGGCGCCTGGCACCGCAGCGCCGGGCGTGCCGGCTTCGGAGACACGCCTGACCTTGCAGCGTGAGGTGATTTCTGACGGCGGAAACTGAGGTGGGCGTCGGGCGCCCCACCCGCGCCGCCGTCATCCTTCCCTTCGAAAAGCCATCCCGCAGCGCCATTGGCGATGTGGGCGGGAAGCGCGCGGCCGAAGCAAGGCTGGCGGAGGCAATAGGGCTTGCCGCTTCCATTGGTGTCACCATCGTCCATTCCGCGATCCATCCGCTTCGCGAGCGGCGGCCTTCCACCCTGATGGGTGAAGGCCAGGTGGAGATGGAGAAGAAGGCGCTGCATGACCAGCAGGTGGGGGTGGTGATTGTGGATGCCGCGCTCAGCCCCGTGCAGCAGCGCAATCTGGAGCGCGCCTGGGGCTGCAAGGTGATTGATCGCACCGGTTTGATCCTGGAGATTTTTGGCGAAAGGGCCCGCACGCGCGAAGGCAGCTTGCAGGTTGAACTCGCGCATTTGGAATATCAGCGCACGCGGCTCGTTAGGTCCTGGACCCACCTGGAACGTCAGCGTGGGGGCTTTGGCTTCCTTGGGGGCCCCGGGGAAAGCCAGATTGAAATTGACCGGCGACTGATCGGGGATCGCATCGTGCGGCTCAAGCGCGAATTGGATCAGGTGCGGCGGACGCGTGGCCTGCATCGCCGCGCGCGGGAACGCGTGCCTTACCCGGTGGTGGCGCTGGTGGGCTACACCAATGCTGGCAAGTCAACGCTGTTCAATGCGCTGACGGGGGCGGGGGTTTACGCGCAGGATCAGTTATTCGCGACCCTTGATCCCACCATGCGCGCCATCAAGCTGCCATCGGGGCGCAATGTGATCCTTTCTGACACGGTTGGCTTCATTTCCGATCTGCCAACACAGCTGGTGGAAGCCTTCCGCGCCACTTTGGAAGAAGTCGCCGCCGCTGATCTTATTTTGCATGTGCGCGACATCGCCCACCCGGATAGCGCCGCACAGCGTTCTGATGTGCTGGGCGTTCTGGAAGCCATGGCCGATGGCGCTGATGCGACCTTGGATGAGGCGTGGCCGGACCGCGTGGTGGAAGTGCTGAACAAGGCCGATCTTCTGGGCGGGATTGATTCTGTCGAACGCCGCAGCCCCGATGCGGTGGCGGTCTCTGCCCTGACCGGGGAAGGGCTGCCCGCGCTGCGCACGGCGATTGATGCGCGGCTTTCGGCGCAGCTTGTCGTGATTGATGTCGCCCTGCCGCCTTCCGATGGTGCCGCCATCGCTTGGTTGCATGCCCATGGCGAGGTGCTTGAACGCCAGGATGCCGATGATGCGGTGCGACTAAAGGTGCGACTTTCGCCCATGGATCGGGCGCGGTTCGAAAGCCGGGGCCAGAAATGAGCATTTCAGCCTCGCAAGCCGCCGATCTGGCCTCACTGTTGCGCGCGGCTTCGCGGGCCGAAATCCTGCCGCGCTTTCGGCGTTTGGGCGCCGATGCGGTGCGCAGCAAAACCGGCCCGCTTGATCTGGTGACCGATGCGGATGAGGCCGCTGAGCGAGTGATCACCGCCGGGCTTGAAAAGCTTTTCCCCGGCTGTGTGGTGGTGGGGGAGGAAGCGACTGCGGCTGATCCTTCCTTACTTGGCCGGCTGGCGGATGCGGAGCTCGCCTTTGTGGTGGACCCGGTGGATGGCACAGCGAATTTTGCCGCCGGCGTGCCGCTATTTGGCTGCGTGGCGGCAGCGATCAGGCGGGGTGAGATCGTAGGCGCCTGGATCCATGACCCGCTGGGTGATGATACGGCGATTGCCTTGCGCGGGCAGGGGGCTTGGCTCGCGGATGGGGAAGGGCGCCGTTTTGCCGATTTGCGCGTCGCTGCGCCCGCCGCGCCGGGCGATATGGTGGCGGCGATTTCCTGGGGTTATATGCCGGAGCCCCTGAAGACCCGCGTGACCAGCCGGCTGCCGCGCCTGGCGGCCACGGTTTCCTATCGCTGCGCCGCGCATGAATATCGGCTGGCCGCCGGCGGGCATGCTCATTTGCTTGTCTATAACAAGCTGATGCCCTGGGACCATGCGCCGGGTTGGTTGCTGCACCGGGAAGCTGGCGGCCATTCCGCGCGCTTTGATGGCAGCGATTACGGCCCGCATCTGACCAGCGGAGGGCTGATCTGCGCCCCTGACCGCGCCAGTTGGGAAGCTGCTCAGGAGGCGCTTTTCACCCCATGAGTGGCGCCGATGAGGATGAGGAGGCAGGCCCACCCGGCCTGCCCCCCGGCACGCCCTTTTACATGACCCCCGCCGGGGCCGCTGCACTGCGCGCTGAGGTGAAGCGCTTGTGGGAAGAAGAACGCCCCAAGGTGGTGGAGATTGTGTCCTGGGCGGCGGCGCTCGGCGACCGGTCGGAGAATGCCGATTACCAATATGGCAAGCGGCGGCTGCGTGAGATTGACCGGCGCGTGCGCTTCCTGACCAAGCGGCTGGAAAAAGTGCAGGTGGTGGACCCGGCGCAGCAGATGCGCCGCGACCAGGTGTTTTTCGGCGCCAGCGTGACCTATGCCCGCGCGTCAGATGATGCCGAAGTGACCATCACGATTGTCGGCGTGGATGAGGCAGAGGCCGAGGCAGGGCGGATTTCCTGGGTCGCGCCGGTGGCCCGCGCGCTGCTCGGGGCGCGGGTGGGTGACATGCGACGGCTGCGTACGCCTGCCGGGATGGAGGAGATTGAGGTGGTGGGGATCAGCTATTCCGAATCCTAAAATATCGTAATTTCAAATGATTGAGAGCGCTTTCTCACTTCTCACCGCGCTTAGCCTGCTGCCACAGCGCCTCCATCTCCTCCAGGCTCATATCATTCAGGCTTTTTCCTGCAAGATCAGCCTGTTCTTCAATATGGCCAAAGCGGCGCGTGAATTTCTGGTTGGCGTGACGCAAGGCCGCTTCCGGGTCCAAATCCAGCTTCCGCGCCAGATTGGCCAGGACGAAAAGCAGATCGCCCACCTCATCCTGAAGTCTTGCCTTATCAGCGCCTTGTAGCTCGGCGCGGAGTTCGCCCGCTTCTTCTTCCAGCTTATCCAGCACCGCGCCGGCATCGGGCCAATCAAAACCAACCCGCGCGGCGCGGCGCGTCAGCTTGGTGGCGCGGGTAAGGGCAGGGAGGCCATCCGGGATTCCCGCCAGCACGCCGCTTTCCGCCCGGGCGGCGCGTTCGGCGGCTTTTTGCGCTTCCCAGGCGCTGGTTTGGGCAGCGGCATCGCGCGCGGCAGCCTCACCAAAGACGTGAGGATGGCGGCGGATCATCTTGTCAGAAATGGATTGTGCTACCTCGGCAAAGCCGAACCAGCCGCGTTCATTCGCCATTTGCGCGTGATAGACCACCTGGAACAGCAGATCGCCCAATTCATCCAACAGGTTGTCCGGATCATTGGCAGCGATGGCGTCCGCGACCTCATAGCCTTCCTCAATCGTGTAAGGCGCGATGGATGCGAAATCCTGCACCAAATCCCAGGGGCAGCCGCCATAAGGGTCGCGCAGCTTGGCCATGATGGCGAGCAGGGCGCGGAGGGTGGTTTCTGTTGTCTTGTCATAAGAGCCGGAGCCCATTTAACTCACCCCTCTCGGAAAGCGGCAAAGCGAATTTTAGTAATTTAGCTAAGGAGCCTACATGACCCGCCTTTCATACTCTCATCCTGGCTGGACAGGGAAACCCTACGAAAGCGATTTTGAAGCCAAATGGGGCCCTGTACAGCTGGCTGAAATTTTGGACTGCAGAGAATGCAAAACTAACCTTGAGGCCGTCCAGAAGGCCAAGACGCTAGGGAAAGTGTATATTTTAGCGCCCAAGAAATCCAAAAGCGGGAACTTTCTTTACAAAATTGAAGGACGTAACGCGCGCTGCATAGACGCAATACTGAATTACCAGCGCGAAAATGCCGCTTCCATGAAAAATGCGTATCAAACGGACGCCGCTTTTAGGGTAACCCAAATTTTTCGTGCGGCCAAATCGCGCGCTAAGGCCTTGGGGGTAACCTTTGAGTTGGACCTTGACGATGTTTTGCGCCGAGTTCTGGAAAATGGCCGATGCGAAGTGACGGGTGTGCCTTTTGATATGTCGCCTGGATCAGCTACAAAACGTGGCGCGCTTGCTCCGTCTCTTGACCAAATTCAACCCCGCGGAGGTTACACTCCCGGGAACACTCAAATTGTTTGCTGGGCTTACAACTTAATGCGCTCTAACTTCGATCAACCGGAACTAGAGAGGTTCATTAAGGCCTTGAAAAGGCGAGGCTAGGCTCCCCAAAGCGCACTGCCTATAAACCGCGTAATCATTATTATGGAAAATTAAGACATACAAGGATAGCCGCTAGAACTCCTCAACCTGCGCCACGCCAGGTACCAAACACATGGCCTGAATCAGCCTTGGGCCAATGTCGAATCGCTCGCGGAGGGAGATCTCAACTGTCTGATGGTCGTCCAACTTAGAATTAATAATAACTCGTCCGCGGCCATAGCCCTGACGCTTCAAGGTCTTCTCAATACCGTCAACTATAAGGTGCTCCGTTTTTACTCGGGAAAACGCATCCAGCCATACCCTGATCCCGCCGCCGGCATTGGCGGCGACCTTGTCCAGGCTTTCAAGCTCGGTCGCGGTCAGGCGCAGCGCTTCGCCTTCCATGCGCAAATCCGCCGTCACCAAAATGGCGCTGCCTTCGGCCAGCAGCTCTCGGCTGCGGTTCAGCACCTCGGAAAAGCAGGTCACTTCGAAACTGCCATGGGTATCGGAAACCCGCACCCAGGCCATGCGGCTGCCGGTCTTGGTCGTGCGTTCCTTGGCATTCACCACCGTGCCGGCCAGCTTCACGCGCCCACCGCCACGGCTCGCGCGATCAGCAATGGCGGAAGATGGCACCACCCCAATGCGCCTCAGCGCCTGGCGATAGGCATCCAAAGGATGGGCGGAAAGATGAAAGCCAATCGCCTCGGCCTCCTGGGAAAGCCGATCCAAAGGCTGCCAATCCGGCACATCCGGCAGGCGGAGCGCCTCTGGCCGGCCAGGCTCGGCGCCGAAAAGGCCGATCTGGCCGCTATCGCGTTCCTCGGCGCTGGCTTGGGCGCGGCGCAGGATGGTTTCGGCCCCGGCCATGACGCGGGCGCGATTGCCATCCAGGCATTCAAAGGCGCCGGCGCGGCCCAGGTTTTCGATCTGCATCTTATTGAGAAGCTTGGGGTCCACCCGCGCGGCGAAATCCGCGAGTGACGCGAAATCCCCCCCCGCATCCCGCGCCACCACCAGATCGCGCATTGCGCCTTCACCGACACGCTTCACGGCGGCCAGCGCGAAGCGAATGGCCTGCTTACCATCATCCCGCGCTTCGACGCGGAAATCAGCGCCGCTGCGGTTGATATCGGGCGGCAGCACGGCAATCCCCAAGCGCGCCGCTTCCTGCATATGGCCCGCAAGCTTATCCGTATTGGAAAGATCAAGCGTCATGGAAGCGGCCAGAAAGGCCACCGTATGATTGGCCTTCAACCAAGCAGTTTGGTAGCTGACCAACGCATAGGCCGCCGCGTGGGATTTGTTGAAGCCGTAATCGGCGAAGCGTTCCATCAAATCGAATATCTCGGCGGCTTTCGCGGCTTCAATACCGCGCGCCTCTGCGCCATCGCAGAAAATTTTGCGCTGGGCTTCCATTTCGCTCCGGATCTTCTTGCCCATGGCGCGGCGCAACAGGTCAGCGGCGCCGAGCGAATAGCCAGCGAGGTCCTGCGCAATCTGCATGACCTGTTCTTGATAGACCATGATGCCATAGGTCTCAGACAAAATGTGCCGGATTGCCTCATGCGGCGGCTCCCACGCCTCACCATGTTTGCGGGCGCAATAGGCTGGGATGTTCGCCATGGGGCCTGGGCGATACAGCGCCACCGCCGCCACCAAATCCTCAAAGCGGTTGGCGCGCATTTGCCGCAGGCAATCGCGCATCCCCTGCCCTTCAAACTGGAAAACGCCAGCGGCATCGCCGCGCCCGAGCATGTCATAGGTTTTCGGATCATCCAGCGGGATGGCGGCGATATCTATTGAGACGCCCTGCCCTTTCAGGATGTCCAGGGCGCGTTCAATGACCGTCAGCGTCTTCAGGCCCAGGAAGTCGAACTTCACCAGGCTCGCCATCTCGGCGTATTTCATCGAATATTGCGTGACCAGCATTTCAGAACGCGGGTCGCGATAAAGCGGCACGGTTTCGATCAAGGGCCTGCGCCCAATCACCACGCCGGCAGCATGGGTGGAGGCATTGCGGTAAAGCCCTTCCACCTGCAACGCGATAACCAAAAGCCGCGCCACCTGTTCGTCGCTATCGCGCATTTCTTGCAAACGCGCTTCGCCATCAATGGCCTGGGAAAGCGTCACCGGCTTCGCCGGATTGTTCGGAATGAGGGAGGCGATCTTATCCACCTGCCCATAAGGCATGCCCAGCACGCGGCCCACATCGCGCACCGCGGCCTTGGCTTGCAGCTTGCCGAAGGTGATGATTTGCGCGACGCGATCTTCGCCATATTCGCGCCGGACATAGGCAATTACTTCGTCGCGCCGGTCCTGGCAGAAATCAATATCGAAATCCGGCATGGAAACGCGTTCTGGGTTGAGGAAGCGTTCGAACAGTAAGCCGAAGCGGATGGGGTCCAAATCCGTGATCAACAATGCCCAGGCGGCGACGGAACCAGCGCCCGAACCGCGCCCAGGCCCCACCGGAATGGGTGGGGTTTGCGCTTTCGCCCATTGGATAAAGTCGGCAACAATCAAGAAATAGCCGGGAAAACCCATTTTCTCGATAACGCCGACTTCATAGGCCAGGCGTTCGCGATATTGCGTGCGGGTAGCTTCATCCGGCGCGGGGCGCATGGCATCCAGGCGCTGTTCCAGCCCGGCTTCGGCCATGGCGCGGAGTGTTTCAGCTTCCGTCTTGCCTTCCTGTACCTTGGGGCAGATCGGCAATTCGGGCTTCCGCGCTTCGGTCATCACCGCGCTCATGCGCGCAATGGCGAGGGTATTGTCGCAGGCATCGGGCAAATCCGCGAAAAGCGCGCGCATGGCTTCGGCAGTCTTGAACCAATGCTCTGGTGTCACGCGCCGGCGGTCGCGTTCGGCCATGGTGCGGCCTTCGGCGATGCAGAGCAGCGCATCATGCGCTTCATACATGGCCGGGGCAGCAAAATAGACATCATTGGCGGCGATGATTGGCAGCCGCGCGGTATGCGCCAAGGACAGTAAGGCTGGTTCCAGCCGGGCTTCGGCATCCAGCCCATGGCGGTTGAGTTCCACCGCCAAGCGATCAGTGAAGGATTCCTTGAGCCGCGCGAGCAGTTTTTCGGCGGCGGGTTTTTGGCCTTCCAGCAATAGCCGCGAAATCGGGCCAAGCGTGCCGCCCGTCAGCAGAAACAGCCCTTCAGCATGTTCCGCGAGTTGGTCCAGCAGCACGGCTGGTTTGCCCGAGGCATCTTCCCGCAAGAACCCAAGCGAGGACAGGCGCTGCAGATTATCGAGCCCCTTGGGGGTGAGCGCGAGGGCGACCAGCGGATCAGGCGGCAGGCGAAGCGCATCGGGCCGATCAGCATCCGTGCTGGCGCGCGATAAGCCCAATTGGCAGCCCATGATGGGCTGCACGCCCTTCTTCGCGCAGGCTTCGGCGAATTCCAAAGCGCCAAACAGATTGCCGGTATCCGTCAGCGCCAGTGCCGGCATGCCATCAGCGGCGGCAAGCGCGGCGAGCTTTTCAACCTTGATCGCGCCTTCCGAGAGCGAATAGGCCGAATGCGTGTGCAGATGAATAAAGGACATGCAGCTTGCGTTCCGGAATCGCGTGAAGGCTAAGGTTAGCACAGCCAAAAGCCCTTGCCTGCTGCCCGCTGGCCGATCAGGATGGAATTTGGAATTTTACAGGAGCCCACCATGTCCCTGCCCCGCCTTGCCCTGACCGCCCTGCCCTTCCTGGCGCTTGCCTTTGGCGCGACCCCCGCGCTGGCCCATGCAGGGCATGAGCATGGTTTGGTTGCGGGCTTCCTGCACCCGCTGATGGGCGCGGATCATGTGGCGGCGATGGTGGCGATTGGGCTTTGGGCGGCCTCGCTCGGCTGGCAACGCGGCTGGCTGCCGCCCGTGGGTTTCCTTGCTGGCATGGCAGGCGGCATTGCGCTTGGCCTCGCTGGTGGCATTGGGCTTGGCTTTGGCGCGGTTGAAACCGCGGTGGCGGGCAGTTTGATTGTGCTGGGTGCGATGCTGGCCATGGCGCAGCCGTTCCGCCCTGCGGTGGCGCTGCTCTTGGTGCTGGTGGCGGGGCTTGTGCATGGCCTGGCGCATGGCGGGGAGATAGCCCGCGCGGCGCTGCCAACCGCGCTTGGCATGCTGGCGGGTTCTGCACTGCTGCATGGGTTTGGCGCCGCGCTTGGTGTTGCAAGCGCACGTTACGCTGGCGCGTTGCGCTTTGGTGGTGCGGCCACGGCGGCTTTCGGCGTGGTGTTGCTGCTGGCTTAGCCGCTGATGATCTTCCCATCCCGCAGCGTCACCACCCGGTCCATCCGGCGCGCAAGATCAGGGTTATGCGTCGCAATCAGCGCCGCCAGGCCCTGGCCGCGCACCTGTTCCAGCAATTCAGCAAAAACACGATCGGATGTAGCGACATCCAGATTGCCGGTCGGTTCATCGGCTAGCAAAAGTCGCGGCTGGTTGGCCAGCGCGCGGGCAATCGCAACCCGCTGCTGTTCACCGCCGGATAGCTTGCCCGGGCGATGATCCAGGCGCGCTTGCAAGCCAAAAATCCCAAGCAAATCCTTGGCACGCTCCGTTGCCTCCGCCCGACTTTTGCCGGCGGCAAGCTGGGGCAGAATGATATTCTCGGCAGCAGTGAATTCCGGTAGCAAATGATGGAATTGATAGACAAAGCCGATGGTCGTGCGCCGAATTGTTGTGCGTGCCTCATCCGAAAGCGAACCGGCGGCCTTGCCCGCAATGAACACCTCTCCCCCATCGGGTTTCTCGAGCAAGCCAGCGAGGTGCAGCAAGGTTGATTTGCCGGTGCCGGAAGGGGCGACAAGCGCCACGATCTCACCTGCCGCAATGGTCAGATCAGCGCCGAGCAGCACGGGCAATTCGCCCGCTTCGGTGCGGTAGCGGCGTTCAACGGCGGCCATGCGAAGGGGCGCGTCATTCATTGCGCAGCATCTCCACCGGATCGGTGCGCGCCGCGCGCCAGGAAGGATAAAGCGTCGCCAGCAAAGACAGGCCAAGCCCCATCGCCACCACCTGTGCCACTTCATTGTAATCCAGGATCGCAGGAAGGCGCGTCAGGAAATAGACCTCTGGGCTGAACAATTCCGTGCCCGAGAGCGATTGCAGGAATTGCCGGATGTTTTCGATATTGAGGCAGAACACCAGGCCCAGCACAAAGCCGATCAGCGTGCCGAGTACGCCGATGGAAGCACCGCACAACAGAAAAATCCGCATCACTGCGCCCTTGGTCGCCCCCATGGTCCGCAGCACCGCAATATCGCGTCCCTTATCCTTCACAAGCATGATGAGGCTTGAGACGATGTTGAAGGCAGCGACTATGATAATCAGTGTCAGGATAAGGAACATGACATTGCGTTCCACCTGCACGGCATTGAAGAAGCTTGAATTGGCATCCTGCCAGGAATGCACTATCACGCGGCTGCCCGCGGCTTCCTGAATCTGCCGCATAATGCCGCGCAGCCGCGTTGGGTCCTGCACGAAAACCTCGATCTGCGTTGCGGCATCGCGCTGCTGGAAATAAAGCTGCGCGGCTTCCAAGGGCAGGAAGACAAAGCTGCTGTCATATTCATTCATGCCAACGTCAAACAGCGCCACCACGCGATAAGCGCGCACGCGCGGCACCGTGCCGAATACCGTGGTGCGGCCCTGGGGTGAGACCAGGCTGACATTATCACCCACTGAAACACGCAAGCGGGACGCAAGCCGGCGCCCGATGATGATCGCATCCTCACCTTCAAAAGCATCCAGGCTGCCAAGCCTTATCCCATCAGCGATCAAGGGGCGCGCGCGCAAATCATCTGGCCTTATGCCGCGCGCAAGCCCGCCCGTGGCACCACCGGCTTCCGAAGTGATCAGCACCTGCCCTTCCACAATCGGTGTGGCAGAAACCACCCCCGGCACGGCACGAATACGCTTTGTCACATCATCAAAATCAGTGAAAGAAGACCCAACCGCGTAGACGCCAAGATGCCCATTCAGGCCCAGAATGCGCCCGAGCAATTCATGACGAAAGCCATTCATTACGCTCATTACAATGATCAGCGTGGCCACACCCAGCGCAATCCCGACCAGCGAGAAGATCGCGATGACGGAGACAAACCGCTCCCCCTTCCGCGCGCGCAAGTAGCGGAAGGCGACCATACGCTCAAAGGCGTTGAACATGCTGGCTCAGCCGCCCTTGATGCGGGTGATGGTATCTTCCAACGATACTTCCTCACGCTCACCGGTCATGCGGCGCTTCAGTTCCACACGGCCCGCAGCGGCGCCGCGCGGGCCGATAATGGCCTGCCAGGGAAAGCCCATCAGATCCGCATCGGCGAATTTCTCACCGGCGCGCACCGGGCGATCATCATAAACCGCACTGTCATCGCCAAGCCGCGCGTAAAGCGCCTCACACAACGCATCAGTTGGGCCATCACCGGGGCGGAGATTCAGAATGGCGGCAGCCCAAGGAGCGACCGCATCCGGCCATTTAATGCCGGCGTCATCATGATTGGCTTCAATCAAAGCCCCCACCAGGCGGGAGACACCAATGCCATAGCTGCCCATTTCCGGGATCACTGGCTGACCATCGGGCCCCGTGACGGCCATGCCCATGGCCGCGCTGTATTTGGTGCCGAAATAGAAGATATGGCCCACTTCAATGCCGCGGGCGGAAACGCGCTTGTCTTCTGCAAGGGCGGCCCATGCGGCTTCGTCATGCATTTCTTCGGTTGCGGCGTAATGACTGGTCCAGAAATCCACGGGCGCGGTCAGATCGCTGTCGTAATCCGGCGCTTCGGCCAGCACATCGCGTTCCAGCAAATCACGGCTCACGAAAACTTGGCTTTCGCCGGTCTCGGCCAGGATGATGAATTCATGCGACAGGTTGCCGCCGATCGGCCCCGTATCGGCGCGCATCGGAATGGCCTTTAGACCCATGCGCGCAAAGGTGCGCAGATAGGCCAGGAACATCTGCCGATAGGAATGTTGCGCGGCTTCCTTGGTCAGATCAAAAGAATAGGCATCCTTCATCAGGAATTCGCGCCCGCGCATCACGCCGAATCGCGGGCGCACCTCATCGCGGAATTTCCACTGGATATGATACAGGTTGCGCGGCAAATCGCGGTAGGATTTGGCGAATTGCTTGAAGATATCCGTGACCATTTCCTCATTGGTCGGGCCAAACAGCATTTCGCGTTCGTGACGGTCACGGATGCGGAGCATTTCCTTGCCGTAATCATCATAGCGCCCGCTTTCACGCCAAAGTTCAGCGGGCTGGATGGTCGGCATCAGGATTTCCTGCGCCCCGGCGCGGTCCTGTTCTTCCCGCACAATCTGTTCAACGCGGCGCAGCACGCGTAAGCCCGCCGGCAGCCAGGCATAAATGCCCGCCGAGGTCTGGCGGATCAGCCCCGCACGCAGCATGAGGCGGTGAGAGGCGATTTGTGCCTCAGCCGGAGTTTCCTTGAGTGTCGGCAGAAAGGCGCGAGTGAGGCGCAAGGCTCTGATCCTTTGAGTTTAAAGCACTGGGGCGCGCACCCTAATCCAGAAGTGACTTGGGTGAAATCACTGGCCCCAGTTTCGTAAGAAAAAGACAAAATTCGATTGTGCGGCGCAGCAATTCGTCATTTTGGGCAGGTTTAAGGCATTTTTGTGCTTGCCAGCGGGCGTCACAAACTTTTACAAAAGAAGAGGCCGTCGCGGTAACGCAACGGCCCAAGTTTAGGGAGGAAACGCCAGTCACACGACAGAGGAAGAAAGCAATCTCCCTCTTGATATGTAGAATGGCGGACCAGCTTCGAAGGCTCAAACAAAAACAGCCAAGATCTCGGTTCAAAAAGCGGCTACCAGACTGATATTGCCCGGATATAAGGCAAAACCGACCCCTGGGTCGGT
Organism: Roseomonas sp.; assembly: GCA_044345845.1. Classification (GTDB taxonomy): domain Bacteria; phylum Pseudomonadota; class Alphaproteobacteria; order Acetobacterales; family Acetobacteraceae; genus Neoroseomonas. The sequence goes on along the minus strand of JBIJAH010000009.1, from coordinate 58,209 downwards.
TTTTCGCTTAATTGGGGGGCATTGAGAGGATGCCGGTCCGGAAAGAAAGCCATTCGCTTTCAATTACCAACCAAAGCGCCAGCCAAATCACCCCCGCCAGCGCAGTGGTGCCGAGCAGTTTCCATCCCATCAGATGCTTTTGCGGGGCGCCGCGCCAGCCGCCTTCCTCAAGCTTTCCTTGGGAATCGGGGCGCGTGCCCACAGGCAGGACGCAGAACAGCGCCAGCCACCAAATCAGCAGATAAAGAATAACGCCGGTGAAGACCGACATGGCTTAAACCCTGATCACGTGAATTTCGACATTAGGCCGCTTTTTGAAGCGCCGCCCCAATGCCTTGCGCAAGGCGGAGCGCAGCGATTCGCGCAGCGTCTCATCATCATCGCGCAAGCCGGCCGGCAGATCGGCAATGCTGCGGCGAAGCTCGGCGGCAACCAGCCCAGGTTCGGCATCCGAATCGGCAAAGAGCCCAGGCGCGGTAATCATCGGATCACCCAGCACCCTGCCCTGCCGGTCCATAGCAACGGAAGCCAGCACTACGCCATTGAACATCATGCGACGGCGCGCGGCGATCACATCGCCATCCAAGGGCAGAAGGCGTTCACCATCCACCGCAAGGCGGCCAGTGGGAACGGCTTCAATCACCTCAGGCCGGTTGCCGGAAAGGCGCAGCACATCGCCATCATTCAACAGCACAGGTTTGGCGCCGGTGGCGCGCGCCAAATCCGCATGTTCCTGCATATGCCGCCATTCGCCATGCACCGGCACGGCGATGCGCGGCTTCACCAGATCATATAGGCGGCGCAGTTCTTCCCGCGCCGGGTGGCCGGAAACATGCACCATGGCCTGTTCATCGGTAATCACGCGGCAACCGCGGCGCACCAGCCCATCCTGCACGCGCTGAATTGCGACCTCATTCCCCGGTATCTGGCGGGAGGAGAAGATCACCGTATCCCCTTCCCCCAGCGCAATGGCAGGATGCTTGTCTTCCGCGATTTTAGCCATGGCGGAACGTGGTTCCCCCTGGCTGCCGGTGCAGATCAGCAAAATCTCATCATCAGGCAGGAAGCCCGCTTCTTCTTCATCCAAAAAGGGCGGGAGCGACTTGAGGTAGCCGCATTCCCGCGCCGAGGTTTCCATATTGCGCAGCGACCGACCGAGCAGCGCCACTTGTCGCCCTGCCGCGCGGCCTGCCACGGCAATGCTTTCCATACGCGCAACATTGGAAGCGAAGCAGGTGACCGCGATACGCCCCTTGATGCCCTTGATCAATTCCGTGAGTGAGGCCCGCACTTCCGCCTCACTCCCCGAATGGCCTTCGACCATCGCATTGGTCGAATCGCACACCATGGCAAGCACGCCTTCTTCGCCAAGCCTTGCGAAGGCGCCTTCATCCGTGGGCGCGCCGATCAGTGGATTGGGGTCCAGCTTCCAATCGCCCGTATGCAGCACCAGGCCATAAGGGGTGCGCAAGGTCAGGGCTTGGGCTTCCGGGATGGAATGGGTCACGGGGATGAAGCCGCAATCAAAGGGGCCAAGCGTCACGCGCCCGCCCGGGGGCAATTCCAGCAAGCGCACTTCATGGATCATACCGGCTTCACCAAGCTTGCGGCGCAGCACGGAAAGCACGAAAGCCGTGCCATAGATGGGGCAGCGCAATTGCCGCCACAAATGCACCACCGCCCCGATATGGTCTTCATGCGCATGGGTGATGATCAGGCCAAGCAAAGCGCTGCGATGTTCCGCAAGCCAGGCCGCATCCGGCACCATGACATCGGCTTCCGGCTGATCCGGCCCGGCAAAGCCAAGCCCGCAATCCACCGCCAGCAAGGCGCCATCACAGCGATAGACATTAAGGTTCATTCCGATCTCACCCGTCCCGCCGAGTGGGATAAAGGCAAGATCGCCAGTCATGACATTCATGGTGCTAATCAGAATCCGAACGTAAAGGATCGCGGAGCGCGCTTTGGTGGAAGACAGATAATGGATTGCGCTCGGCCAGCAGGCGCAACCCTTCCAGGGTTATGTCGGGATCGGTTCTTTCAATGACAAGGGTGCCCTCGGCGAATAGCGGGGCAAGGCCGCCCGTGCCAATCACCTTCATGGGCCCGCCAAATTCCGCCTTGATGCGGGATACAATGCCCTCCACCAAGCCGACATAGCCCCAATAGATGCCCGATTGCATGGCGGGCACGGTCGCGCGCCCAATCACGGATTGCGGGCGGCCAATACCAATCCGCGGCAGCCGGGCCGCCGCCCTATGCAGCGCTTCGATGGAAAGATTGATGCCGGGCGAAATGGCGCCCCCCAGATAAGACCCATCACCATCCACCACATCAAAAGTGGTGGCAGTGCCGAAATCAATGACGATCAGCGGCCCGCCATAACGGGTATGGGCGGCGAGTGCATTCAGCAGGCGGTCAGCGCCCACTTCCTCTGGCCGATCCACGCGAATGGCAAAACCCCAATCGAGCGGCGCGCGCGCAATCAGCGGCTCGCAATCCATCCATTCACGGCAAAGGCGGCGCAGATTATAAAGTGCCGCCGGCACCACTGTGCCGATCACGCAGCGCAGGACATCATTGGGCTTCAGGCCGACATGCTGGAACAGCGTCAGCAGCCAGACCGCATATTCATCCGAAGTGCGGTCCGCGCGCGTGGCAATGCGCCAGCGCCCGCGCCATTCCTTACCGTCATGGACTGCGAAAACGACATTGGTATTGCCGGCATCAATGGCAAGTAGCATGGGTCAAAGGATCTCCCCGGCCAGAATAAGCTGCACTTCATTGCCTTTGGCAAGCTTAAGCCCGCCTTCGGGCGATAACCCGGCGAAGTTGCCTTCCAGCAGCGCGCCATCGCGTTTCACTGATACCGGCGCACCCATGGCGGGCGCGTGGCGCAACCAGGCATCACGGATTGGGGCAAAGCCTTGGCTTAGGCGGGTTTCATGCCAATAGGCCAAGTTTTGCAGCAACGCCGCAGCCAAGGCTTCTGGCGCAGGCGGTTCGGGCAGAAATTCCGCAAGGCAGGCGGTGGCACGATCCGGCAAGCTTGGCTTGTCAGTGATATTCACGCCAATCCCGATGCAGATCCAATCCAGCGCATGGCTTGGCGCCACACCGGTTTCAACAAGAATGCCTGCGGCCTTGGCGCCATCCAGCAGCAGATCGTTGGGCCATTTCAGCGTAGGTTGCGCGGCTTCCGGCAATAGCGTTTTGAGCGTTTCCGCCAAGGCCACCGCCGCCACAAAGGACCATTGCGGCGCTTCGCGCAGTCCCACGCCGGGGCGCAGCAGCACGGAGATATAGAGATTACCCGCGGGGCTATCCCACCCCCTGCCTTGCCTTCCCCTGCCCGCAATTTGGCGAAGCGCCTGAATGGCAAGGCCCTCTGCCGCGCCCGCTTCGGCGCGCTGCTTAAGCATGGCTGAGGTGCTTTCCAGCACCTCATGACATTCCAGGCGAAATTGCACGTACGCTTCCTACCGAGCGCCCAGCATTACCCGAGCAGCGCAGAAACCGCTTCCTGCGCCGCGCGCACCAAGGGTGCCGGCATCAGGAAAAACAGCGTAGTGAAAATCCCGGAAATGCCCATCACCATCGTCAGCGTCTGCGGGCGCGCATCCAGTGGTGTCTGCGCATCATCGAAATACATCACCTTGACGACGCGCAGATAATAAAAGGCCGAAATCACGGAAGTGAGCACACCCACCACCGCCAAGGTCCAGAACCCGCCCTGCACCGCAGCCAGGAAGACATAAAGCTTCCCGAAGAAACCTGCGAGCGGCGGAATGCCAGCCATGGAGAACATGAAGACCGTCATCCACATCGCCATGGCGGGATCGGTCTTGCCGAGCCCGGCCAAATCTTCAATGCGCGACACAGCCTTGCCCTGCCGGCGCATGGCGATCAGCACCGCAAAGGCGCCAAGGTTCATGGCAAGGTAGATCGCCATATAAACCGTGAGACCATGCAGGCCTTCATCACTCGCGACCGCCAACCCCATCAGCGCATAGCCGACATGGCCGATGGAGGAATAGGCCATCAGCCGCTTGATATCGCGCTGACCAATCGCGGCGAGTGACCCAAGCACCATGGAGGCGAGTGAGACCAAAATAATCACCTGCTGCCATTGCGCGGCGAGTTCCGCGAACGGCCCGGCAAGTACGCGCACCAGCAAGGCAATCGCCGCCACTTTCGGGGCTGCGGCGAAGAACGCTGTCACGGGTGTGGGCGCGCCTTCATAGACATCGGGCGTCCACATATGGAAGGGCACGGCGGAAACCTTAAAGGCGAGGCCAGCCAGGATAAAGATCAGCCCGACCGAGAGTCCCTGGCTACGGCTCGCCGGATCAAGCAGCGCGAGCGCGATGCGCTCAAAACTGGTGGTGCCGGCAAAGCCATAAACCAGCGACGCGCCATACAGGAACAAGCCCGAAGCCAAGGCGCCCAGCACGAAGTATTTCAAGCCAGCTTCGGCGGATTGCTCATTATCCCGATGAAAGGCAGCGACCACGTAAAGGCTGAGCGAGAGCAATTCCAAGCCGATATAGACGGTCATGAAATCATTGGCGCTCAACATGATCAGCATGCCGAGTGTCGCGAATAGCAGCAGCACTGGATATTCGAAGCGGTCCAACCCTTCGCGCGTATTGAAATCCAGCGCCATGAGCATACCGATGGCAGCCCCCAGCAACACCAGCAGCTTCATGAAGCGCGCGAAGCCATCGGAAATCACCTGACCGGCGAAGCCCGTGCCGTCCGGCACGGTCAGCACCAGCGCAGCGGTCACCACCAAAGCGCCGATGGAGGCCATGGTGCAGCCGAAGAACATATTCTGCCGCGGCAGCACACCAATCATCAGAATGGCAAGGCCAGCGCAGGCCAGCACAATTTCGGGCAGGGCGAGCATCCAGTTCATGATCTTACAACCCCGCGAGCCGTGCGGCGCCGAGCGCGGCGTGATGCCGTTCTACCAGCGCCGCGACGGAGGCTTCAAAGAAGGACAGGAAGCTTTGCGGATAAATGCCCATCCAGATCGTGAGCACGATCAGCGGCGCGAAAACCGCATATTCGCGCGGTGACAGATCAAGCAGGCCGCGCAAATCATCACGCGTGATGCGCCCGAAAATAACGCGACGATAAAGATAAAGCATATAAGCCGCGCCCAGGATCATGCCGAGCGCAGCGCCAAACGCGACCCAGGGGTTCACCTTCCAGGCGCCAAGGATCACCAGCAATTCGCCGGGGAAGCCGGCTAGGCCCGGCAGCGCGACAGAAGCCATGGTGAATAGCATAAACACCAGCGCATAGGCCGGCATGATTTTCGCCACACCGCCGTAACGCATGATTTCGCGCGAATGCACCCGATCATACAAAACGCCCACACAAAGAAAGAGCGCGCTTGAGACGACACCGTGCGACAGCATGGTGAACAGCGCGCCCGACAACCCCTGCTGCGTGAAGGTGAAGATACCAAGGGTAACAATGCCCATGTGCGCAACGGAGGAATAAGCGATCAGCTTCTTCATATCTTCCTGAGCGAGCGCCACCAGCGACGCATAGACAATGGCAACGATGGACAGCGCGAAAATCCAAGGCGCGAATTCCGCACTCGCTACCGGTAGCAAGGGCAGGCTGAAGCGGAGGAACCCGTAAGCGCCCATCTTCAACAGTACGCCGGCCAGAATGACGGAGCCTGCCGTTGGGGCTTCCACATGCGCATCCGGCAGCCAGGTATGCACCGGCCACATCGGCACCTTCACCGCGAAGGAGGCAAAGAAGGCCAGGAAGATCCAGGTTTGCAGCGATGGCGGAATGGTGAGGGTAAAGAGTTCCACGATATCCGTCGTGCCGGCCTTATACCAAAGCAGCAGAATGGCCAGCAGCATGAGCACGGAACCAAGTAGCGTATAAAGAAACAGCTTGAACGCCGCATAGACACGCCGCTGCCCGCCCCAAACGCCGATGATCAGGAACATCGGGATCAGCACGCCTTCGAAGAATATGTAAAACACCACGAAATCCAGCGCGCAGAACATGCCGACCATCATGGTCTCAAGGATCAGGAAGGCGATCATGTATTCGCGGACCCGGGTCTGCACCGCTTCCCAGGAAGACAGGATGCAAATCGGCGTCAGCAGCGTGGCGAGCAGCACGAAAAGCACCGAAATGCCATCCACGCCCATATGGTAGCTCACGCCAAAATCAGATAGCCAATCAAGCCTCTCGACGAATTGGAACTCCGCCTCATTCTTATCAAAACGGAACCACAGCACGAGCGAGAGCATGAAGGTGATCAGGCTGGTCCAAAGGGCGGTCCAGCGGGCATTGCTTGCGACTGTTTGTTCATCGCCCCGCACGGCAAGGATGATTGCCATCCCCGCCAAGGGCAGGAAGGTCAGCAGGCTGAGCAAGGGGAAACCGACGCTATTCATCTTCAGCCCCCGAACAGCAGCAGTGAAACAAGCACAACAAGCCCCACAATCATGGTGAAGGCGTAACTCGCAACGCGCCCGGTTTGCAGCGCAACGGCCTGACGCGCCGCCCCGGCCACCAAAGCCGCAAGGCCATTGGGCACGCCATCAATGATCCGCACATCACCAATCCGCCAAAGGCCACGGGCCAGAGCACGCGCGGGGCAAACAAAGATCGCTTCATACAGCTCATCAAAATACCATTTGTTGAGCAGGAAGCGATGCATCCCAGGGAGCGCGCGGGCCAAAGCGCCGGGCAGGGATGGCGCGAACATATACATCACATAGGCCAAGGCGATGCCCGCGAGGCCCACAAAGGTTGGCGCTAGCGGCACCCATCCCGGCACTTCATGCACGTGATGCATGATGTGATTGCTGGGCGCATTCACAATGGCGCCGTTCCAGAATTCTTCCCAGTGATGGCCGATGAAGGAAGGTGCAAAGACCGCGCCCGCGAATACGGCACCAACGGCCAGCAGCAACAGCGGCACCAGCATCACCATTGGACTTTCATGCACATGTTCCATGGTGTGGTGATCTGCCCGCGGCGCGCCATGGAAGGTCAGGATCAAGAGCCGCCAGGAATAGAAGGCGGTCAGGAAGGCCGCGAGCAAGCCGCAGATAAAGGCATACATCCCAACCCCGGAATGCGCCGCATAAGCCACTTCCAGCACAAAATCCTTGGAATAATAGCCGGCGAAATAGGGCACACCCGCGAGCGCCAAAGAACCAATCCACATCACCGCATAGGTCATCGGGATCTTTTTCCAGATGCCACCCATTTTGCGAATATCCTGTTCTTCCGACATGGCATGGATGACCGAACCGGCAGAAAGGAACAGCAGCGCCTTGAAGAAGGCATGAGTGAACAAATGAAACACTGCGCCCTGATAGGCACCAACCCCGGCCGCGAAGAACATGTAGCCAAGCTGCGAACAGGTGGAATAGGCGATGATGCGCTTGATGTCGTTCTGCACGCAGCCAATGGTCGCCGCAAATAATGCGGTTGAAGCCCCCACCACCGTCACGATGGCGAGCGCTATCGGCGCATATTCAAAGACAGGCGACATGCGCGCCACCAGAAAGACGCCGGCGGTGACCATTGTCGCCGCATGGATCAGCGCGGAAACTGGCGTCGGCCCTTCCATCGCATCCGGCAGCCAAGTGTGCAGGCCAAGCTGCGCAGACTTACCGCAGGCGCCGAGGAAGAGCAGGATGCAAATTACCTCATAAGCCGGCAAGCCGCCGAAGCGCGCATCCTTGTGCTGGTCAATGGCGCCAAAGATTTCGCTGAATTCGATAGACCCGAAGACCCAGAAGGTTAGGCAAAGCCCCAGCATGAAGAACACATCGCCCACACGATTGACGATGAAAGCCTTCATCGCCGCCGCACAGGCGCTTTCTTTTTCGTACCAATAGCCAATCAGCAGATAGGAGGCGAGGCCAACACCTTCCCAGCCAAAGAACAACTGCACCAGATTATCCGCTGTCACCAGCATCAACATCATGAAGGTGAACAGCGACAGATAGGCGAAGAAGCGCGGCGTGGTCGGGTCATGCGACATATAGCCAACGCTATAAAGATGGATGAGGGTTGAGATACAGGTGACCATCGCCACCATGACCACACTCAGCGTGTCATAACGCAGCGCCCAATCCAGACCGAAGGACCCCACATCCAAAAAGCGCAGCAGCACCAGGGTTTGCGGCGCATGACCCAAGGCCACCTCAACAAAGGAAGCGACACCGCAAATGGCGGCCAACGCCATGCAGATCACCGTGACCCATTGCGATGCCTTGTCGCCAATCCAGCGACCAAAGAAACCCGCAATGGTCGCACCCAGCAGCGGGAAGAAAACGGCGCCGACAAACATCGCGCTAACCCTTCAGGGTCGAGATATCCTCGACCTCGATCGAACCGCGGTTGCGGAAGTAAACAACAAGAATGGCAAGGCCAATCGCGGCTTCAGCCGCCGCGACAGTCAGGATGAACATGGTAAAAACCTGCCCCGCGAGGTCATTCAAATGCGCGGAAAAGGCCACCAGGTTCAGATTGACCGACAGCAGGATCAATTCCACCGACATCAGAATGACAATCACATTCTTGCGGTTCAGAAAGATCCCAAAAATGCCGAGGACAAAAAGGATCGCCGCCACGGTCAGAAAATGGGAAAGGCCAATGGTCATGTCAGTGATGCCCCCCATGGCCATGGTGATGCTCAATGGGCTTGGGCGCGGCTTCCTCAGGCAATGGCGGGCGGCGGATGCCAAGCTGCTTCAGGCCAGCACCGGTCGGCACAGCGACATTGGTGACTGACCCGGAACGCGCGATCTGTTCGGCGATATTCTGCCGTTTGGAATTGGCCTTTTCGCGCAGAGTCAGCACAATAGCGCCAATCATCGCGACCAGCAAGATCAGGCCGCAGCCCTGAAACAGATAGATGTAATCCGTATAGATGATGCGCCCGAGCGCCTCAGCATTGGGAATATCAGATGGTGTTTCATTGAGCCTGAGCGCCATCGCACCAGGCGCCATGCGCCAGCTGATCATGACCATGACCAATTGCACGAGCAGCACGAGGCCAATCAGCGCGCCCACTGGCGCATAGCGCTGAAAGCCTTCGCGCAGTCGTGAGAAATCAATATCCAGCATCATCACGACAAACAGGAACAGCACCGCAACCGCGCCGACATAAACAATGACCAAAATCATGGCGAGGAATTCAGCCCCCGCCAGCAGGAATAAACCAGCGGCATTGAAAAAGGCCAGGATCAGGAACAGCACGCTATGCACTGGGTTCCGGCTGGTCACCACCATCACAGCAGACCCAATCAGCACCGCAGCAAATGCGTAAAAGGCAAGAGCGGCAATCATCAAACGCCCCTTCCCTTATCGATATGGCGCATCGAGGCGTAGCCTCTCAGCCAGCATGGGTTCCCAACGATCGCCATTATCCAGCAGTTTTTCCTTGGTGTAGACCAGTTCTTCCCGCCGTTCGACCGCAAATTCCATATTCGGCCCTTCGACAATGGCATCCACCGGGCAGGCTTCTTCACACAAGCCGCAATAGATGCATTTCGTCATGTCAATGTCATAGCGCGTGGTGCGACGGCTGCCATCTTCGCGCGGTTCGGCCTCAATGGTGATGGCCTGGGCGGGGCAGACAGCCTCACACAATTTGCAGGCAATGCAGCGTTCTTCGCCATTCGGATAGCGGCGCAGCGCATGTTCGCCCTTGAAGCGCGGCCCAAGCGGCCCGCGTTCATACGGATAGTTCAGCGTCACTTTCTTCTTGAAGAAATACTTCAAGGTAAGCGCCATGCCGGAGACGATTTCCGTAAGCAGCAGGCTACGTGCGACGCGATCGAGAGAAGCCATGTTCAGCGCCCCATCAAGCCGGCAGCCAGCCGGTAAGCTTCAGAACCGCCGCAGTAATCACCAGCCAGATCAGGCTGAAGGGCAGAAACACCTTCCAGCCGAGCCGCATGAGCTGGTCATAGCGGTAGCGCGGGAAGGTCGCGCGGACCCAAATGAAAACGAACAGCAGAAAGCAGACTTTCAGCACGAACCAAATGGGGCCCGGGATCCAGGTGAAGGGCTCAAGGGCCAACGGCGGATACCAGCCCCCCAGAAACAGGATGGTGGTGAGTGACGCCATCAAAATCATGTTCGCGTATTCGCCAAGGAAGAATAGCGCGAAGGACATGCTGCTATATTCAACGAAGAAACCCGCGACCAATTCACTTTCGCCTTCCGGCAAGTCAAACGGCGCGCGATTGGTCTCGGCAAGCGTCGAGATGAAGAAGATCACGAACATCGGGAAAAGCGGGATGAAGAACCAGAGATTCTCCTGCGCCTTCACAATGTCATTCAGATTGAGCGAACCCACGCAAAGCAGCACGGTCACAATCACAAAGCCCATGCTGACTTCGTAAGACACCATCTGCGCGGCGGAACGCAGAGCGCCGAGGAAGGCGTATTTCGAATTGGAAGCCCAGCCCGCGATGATGATGCCATAGACGCCAAGCGATGAAATGGCGAAAAGATAGAGAATGCCGACATTGATATCGGCAATCGCCCAGCCATCATTCACCGGGATCACTGCCCAGGCCAGCATGGCCAGCATGAAGGTCAGCATCGGCGCGAAAAGGAATAGCACCCTATTGGCCTCTGTCGGCACAATGGTTTCCTTGAGCAGCATCTTCAGCGCATCAGCAAAAGGCTGCAGCAAGCCAAACGGCCCGACCACATTGGGGCCCCGGCGCATTTGCATCGCCGCCAAGACCTTGCGTTCAGCAAGCGTCAGGAAGGCTACCATGACCAGCAATGGCACCAGTAGCGCCAAGGCCTTGGCGACCGTCAGCGCCAGAATGCCGATGGGGGAGGCAAGGAACTCGCTCATCGCCTTACTCCGCCGCCAAAGCCTGCTGCGGCCCATAAACCGCGGCGCATTCCGCCATGACATCCGATGCGCGGCTGATCACATCGGCGCGGTGATAATCTGTGATCGGTAGGCGGAACGGCGCTGCTTCCATCGCCATTGCCGCAGGCGGGCCCGCCATATCAGCGCAACCTGAAGCGGCTACTTCGCCAATCCGCGCAAAGACAGGGCTGACACTCGCCAGCCGCACGCGCAGCGCATCCAAATCATTGTATGGCAGCGTCTTACCCACACCTTCACTGTAGGCGCGGATGATGCGCCAATCTTCGCGCGCTTCGCCTGGTGGGTAAATGGCACGATAGCTACGTTGCGCGCGGCCTTCGGTATTCACCCAAGTCGCGTCCTTTTCGGTATAGGCCGCACCGGGCAACAGCACATCGGCGCGCGCTGCCATGGCATCACCATGATGGCCCTGATAGATCACGAAGGTACTGGCCGGGATGCGCGCCGGATCAAAGCCATCCGCATTAAGCAACCAAAGCGCATCCACTCCACCCGAGAGCATCGCGGTCAGGTCCTTGCCCCCTTGCCCCGGCAGGAAGCCAAGTTCCAAAGCGCCAACCTGACCACCAAATTGATGCAGCAGGTTGAAGCCATGCCAATCAGGCTTCAGCGTGCCGGCCTCCGCCGCCAAACGCCAAGCCTCTGCTAAAACCGCCGCACCATCAGCGCGCGCAAGCGCGCCGCGCCCCAGGATCAGCATGGGCTTTTGCGCGGCCTTCAGCGTCGCCGCGAAAGGATGCGAACCATCCAGGAGCGCGGAAATCGCCGCCGGCCCTTCACCCAAATGCTGGGCGCTATAGGTCAAATCGAGCCCGGCCGGCCCAATAATGCCCACCGGAAAACGCCCCTGCGCCCAGCGCTTGCGGATGCGTGCATTCAGCACCGGCGCTTCCTTGCGCGGGTCAGCGCCAATGATCAGCAGCGCATCGGCTTCTTCGATGCCGGCGATGGTCGTGTTGAAGCGATAGAAATCCGCGCGCGTGCCATCAATCGCCGCACCATCTTCGCGGCAATCCAGGTTGGTGCTGCCATAAGCCACCATCAAATCCTTGAGCGCCAGCGCGCTTTCCGCATCAGCAAGCGAACCCGCCACCGCGCCAATCCGATCCGCCGGCGTTTGCGCGAGTTCTGCGGCAATGGTCGCGAAAGCCTCAGCCCAGCTTGCGGGGACCATACGGCCATCCTTGCGGAGCCATGGGCGATCCAGCCGGCGGCGCTTCAGGCCATCGCAGGAAAAGCGGCCGCGATCGGCCATCCATTCCTCATTCACCGCCTCATTGATGCGTGGCAGAATGCGCAGCACTTCAGGGCCGCGCGTATCAATCCGGATATTCGCACCCACGGCATCCAGCACATCAATGCCATCGGTCTTGCGCAATTCCCAAGGGCGAGACACGAAAGCATAAGGCCGGCTGGTCAGCGCGCCGACCGGGCAAATATCAATCAGATTGCCGGAAAGCTCAGACGTCAGCGCCTTTTCCACATAGGTGCCGATTTCCATATTCTCGCCGCGATTGGTCCCGCCCAATTCCGGTGTGCCCGCAACTTCAGCGGCGAAGCGAACACAGCGTGTGCATTGAATGCAGCGCGTCATCACGGTTTTGATGAGCGGACCAATATTTTTATCCTTAACCGCCCGCTTGGCTTCACCATAACGCGACTTGTCATGGCCATAGGCATAGGCCTGATCCTGCAAGTCACACTCACCGCCCTGGTCGCAGATTGGGCAATCCAGCGGGTGATTGATGAGTAGAAATTCCATCACGCCACGCCGCGCATTGCGCACCACGGGTGTGTCCGTGAACACCTTCATCCCATCCATGACCGGATAGGCGCAGGAAGCGACCGGCTTTGGCGCCTTTTCCACTTCCACCAGGCACATGCGGCAATTGCCGGCGACGCTCAGGCGTTCATGATAGCAAAAGCGCGGAATTTCCTTGCCCGCCGCTTCGCAGGCTTGCAGCACGGAAGACCCATTCGGGACTTCCACTTCAATGCCATCAACCGTGACCTTCGCCATGGCGCTTACTCCGCCGCCAGCGGCATGGAGTGCCGCTTTTTGTAATCGCGAATGCGTTCTTCCATCAGCGGGCGGAAATGCCGGATCAGCCCCTGCACCGGCCAAACGCCGCCATCGGCCAGCGCGCAAATCGTATGGCCTTCAATGCGGCGCGTGACGTTTTCCAGCACGTCAATTTCCTCGATCTCCGCATTGCCTTCAACCATGCGGTCCATCATGCGCTTCTGCCAGCCCATGCCTTCGCGGCAGGGTGTGCATTGGCCGCAGCTTTCATGCTTGTAGAAGGCAGCCAGCCGCGCAATCGCCTTGATCACATCGGTGGATTTATCCATCACAATCACGCCCGCCGTGCCAAGGCCGGAACGATGTTCGCGCAGCGCATCAAAATCCATCAGCACGTCATCGCAAATATGCTTGGGCAGCAGTGGCGTGGAAGACCCGCCCGGAATGACGCACAGCAGATTATCCCAACCGCCACGCACCCCACCCGCATAACGCTCAATCAATTCGCGCATCGGGATGCTCATTTCTGCTTCCACATTGCAGGGATTGTTCACATGGCCCTGGATGCAGAAAATCTTCGTGCCGGAATTCTTGGCTCGCCCGAAGGAGGCAAACCATTCCGGCCCGCGGCGCAAAATCTCCGGCACCACAGCGATGGTTTCAACATTATTCACCGTGGTGGGGCAGCCATAGAGCCCAACCGCTGCCGGGAAGGGCGGCTTCAGTCGCGGCATGCCCTTCTTGCCTTCAAGGCTTTCGATCAGCGCGGTTTCTTCGCCGCAAATATAGGCGCCCGCACCGCGATGCACGTAAAGATCAAAATCCCAGCCGGAGCCCGCCGCGTTCCGCCCAAGCAAGCCAGCGTCATAGGCTTCCTGGATCGCGGCTTCCAGCACCACGCTTTCATTGTAGTATTCGCCGCGAATATAGATGTAGCCGGCATGGGCACACATCGCGAAGCCAGCGATCAGGCAACCTTCAATCAACGTATGCGGATCATGGCGGATAATGTCGCGGTCCTTGCAGGTGCCGGGTTCCGATTCATCCGCATTGACCACCAGGTAGGAAGGCCGGCCATCGGATTGCTTCGGCATGAAGGACCATTTCATGCCGGTCGGGAAACCGGCACCACCACGTCCACGCAGGCCGGAATTCTTCACTTCTTCAATGACAGTATCGCGCCCGCGCGCAATGATGGCCGCCGTGCCATCCCAATTGCCGCGCATGCGCGCCGCCGCCAGATTCCATGGCTGACGGCCATAGAGGTTCTGGAAAATCCGGTCCTTATCAGCGAGCGCCATGTCAATCGTCTCCCTGGCCGGTCAGTACGTTTTGCGGGCCTGCTGGTGCGCTGGCCATGCGGCCAATGGCGCTGCCGGGCTTGGGCCTTTCGCCGCACTTGAAGGCTTCCAACAACTTCACGGCGCTCTCATAATCAAGGTCTTCATAGTAATCATCATCAACCTGAAGGATCGGCGCATTCACACAGGCGCCAAGGCATTCCACTTCCGTCAGTGTGAACATCCCATCCGCACTGGTATCGCCCACACCCTTGACCCCGCCCGCATCCTTGCAGGCGCGCAGCACATCATCCGAACCGCGCAGCATGCAGGGTGTGGTGCCGCAAAGCTGCAAATGATGCCGCCCGATCGGCTTCATGTTGAACATGAAATAGAAGGTCGCGACCTCATAGACGCGGATCGGCGGCATCGAAAGCCGATCAGCGATCACATCCATCGCCACACGCGGCACCCAGGCGCTTTGCGTCAAGCGCCCCATCTGGCGCTGCGCGACATAAAGCAACGGGATCACCGCGCTCGCCTGCTTGCCTTCCGGATAGCGCTTCAGAATGGTCGCGATCTTAGCTTCGCTTTCTGGATCAAAAGCGAAGCTGTCTGGTTCCTTGTGGGCTGGCGCGCTCACCGGTCAATTTCCCCAAAGACGATATCGAGAGAACCAATGACGGCAACCGCATCCGCCAGCATATGCCCTTTCGAGAGCGCTTCCATCGCCTGCAAATGCGCATAGCCAGGCGCGCGGATTTTGCAGCGATAGGGTTTGTTAGTGCCATCCGCCACCAGATAGACGCCAAACTCACCCTTCGGCGCCTCTACCACGGAATAGGTAGACCCCGCCGGCACGTGATAGCCTTCCGTGTAGAGCTTGAAGTGATGGATCAGCGCTTCCATCGAACGCTTCATCTCTCCGCGTTGGGGAGGCGCGATCTTATTGTCCATCAGCTTGATCGGGCCCGGCTTCATCTGCTTCAGGCATTGATCAATGATCTTCAAGCTTTCGCGTATTTCCAACATGCGCACCAGGTAGCGATCATAGCAATCACCGCGCGTGCCGACCGGCACATCAAATTCCATCCGGTCATAAACATCATAGGGCTGGCTTTTCCGCAAATCCCAGGCGCAGCCAGAAGCGCGCAGGCAAGGGCCGCTGAAGCCCCAGGCCATGGCCTGTTCCGCACTCATGATACCGATATCAACCGTGCGCTGCTTGAAGATGCGGTTTTCTGTGAGCAGCCCACCCAGATCCTTGAGGAAATCGGGAAACTTCTTAGCCCAAGCAGCGATCTTATCTTCAAGCCCCGCAGGCAAATCCTTCGCGACACCACCCGGGCGGAAGTAATTCGCATGGTAATGGCTGCCGGACACTGCCTCATAAAACTCAAGCAGAGTCTCGCGCTGCTCAAAGCCCCAAAGCGCCGGCGTAATGGCGCCGCAATCCAGAGCATAGGTGGTGATGTTCAGCAAATGGTTCAGCACGCGCGTCAATTCGCTGAATAGCACACGGATATATTGCGCGCGTTCCGGCGCTTCGATTCCCAGGAGCCGCTCAGTACCCAGCGCAAAAGCATGCTCCATGCACATCGGGCTGACGTAATCCAACCGATCAAAATACGGCAGCGCCTGGATATAGGTTTTGTGTTCGATCAGCTTTTCGGTGCCACGATGCAGCAGCCCGATATGCGGATCGGCACGCTCCACCACCTCACCCTTCATTTCCAGGATCAGGCGCAACACGCCATGCGCGGCGGGGTGCTGCGGGCCGAAATTGATGGTGTGGCTATCACCTTCAATGGTGTGGCGGACCGTCTCGGGCTGGTCACCCGCAATCGCGATTGCCTGGCTCTGGCTCATGCCGGGCCCTCCAGACGGTTCAGATGCACTTTCTCATCCCCGGGCAGCGTGGTCATGCCTTCCCAGGGGCTCAAAAAATCAAAGCTGCGGAAATCCTGTTGCAGCGTCACCGGGCCATAGACCACGCGCTGCTGTTCCGAATCATAACGCACTTCAACATGCCCCGTGAGCGGGAAATCCTTGCGCAACGGATGGCCCTCAAAGCCGTAATCCGTCAGCAGACGGCGCAAATCCGGCTGGCCGGCGAAGACCACGCCATACATGTCCCAGGTTTCACGCTCATACCAAGTGGCACAAGGCCAAATCTCAGCGACGGAGGCCACAGGTGCAACACCGTCAGTCGTGACCGACACGCGGATGCGACGATTCTCCGCCAGGCTCAACAGATTATAGACAACCTCAAACCGCTCAGTGCGTTCGGGCCAATCCACGCCGCAAACATCCATGCATTGTTCGAAGGAAAATCGCGAATCATCGCGCAGCATCAGCATCACGGCCAAAAGCTGATCACGGTTGGCATGGACGGCCAACTCCGCTCCGCCGCGCATCAAGGTAAAGCCGGTCACCGCACCCTGCGGGGCCGCGGCGGCAATCGCCGCGCCCAAGACCTTCAACGGATTTTCCGCAACCGCTTCGGCGGTTTCAGGCAATTGCTCAGCCACGGAGGATCGTCCCTGTCCTGCGGATCTTCTTCTGTAATTGCAGAATGCCATAGACCAGCGCTTCGGCCGTGGGCGGGCAGCCGGGCACATAGATATCCACCGGCACCACGCGATCGCAGCCGCGCACAACGCTGTAGGAGTAATGGTAGTACCCGCCGCCATTGGCGCAGGACCCCATGGAAATCACCCAGCGCGGCTCAGACATTTGGTCATAAACCTTGCGCAGCGCCGGCGCCATTTTGTTGGTGAGTGTACCAGCCACAATCATCACATCTGATTGCCGGGGCGACCCGCGCGGAATGATGCCGAAGCGGTCCAAATCATATCGCGCCATATAGGCATGGATCATCGGTACGGCGCAGCATGCCAGGCCAAAGGTCATCGGCCACAAGCTGCCCGTGCGCGCCCAATTCACCACTTTGTCCAGATTGGCGACAACGAAACCCTTCTCGGTGATCTCATCACCAACCGCCTTCACCACCGCATCCTGTGCGGCGCCTGGTGGCAGGGCCTGTTTATTCCAGGAAAGTTCGGAAGCGCCGCTCATGTCATTCCCAATCCAGGGCGCCCATGCGCCATTCATAGACGAATCCAATGGTCAGCACGAAAAGGAAAGCCATCATGGAACCGAAGCCAAGCCAGCCGATGGCCCCAAGCGACACCGCCCAGGGAAACAAGAAGGCCACTTCCAGATCGAAAATGATGAAAAGGATCGCAACCAGATAGAAGCGCACATCGAATCGGCGGCGCGTATCATCAAAGGGCGCAAAGCCGCATTCATAGGTGGAAAGCTTTTCGGCATAGGGCTTCTGCCGCGCGGCCAGCATGGCGCCAGCCACCATTGCTATCGCAATTCCCGCGGCAATGCCGAGGAAAACGAGCACAGGGAAATAAGTCGCCAGCAGGGGCTGGGTCATGGCTTCCTCAACTCTGGCGCCCCATGGGCCTGGGGACGCATTATGGCCTGCCCACGGTTTTTACCGCATCGCAGCGCAGCGAGATTAGCCCCGCTTCGCGGAATGCGCCATAGGGCACTCAGCCGTAATTTCAAGACGCTATACAGCATCTCGATTACGGAAACGTGACCGGTAGGTTCAAGAAAATGGATAGGTGGCGCGAGTGACGGGGCTCGAACCCGCGACCTTCGGCGTGACAGGCCGACGCTCTAACCAACTGAGCTACACCCGCAATCCATGCGTAACGCGGCTGATAGGACGCCTGCACCCTCGGTGTCAAGGCGACGCAGGAGAAAACAGAATGGGCGCTGACGGGTTCGAACCGCCGACATCCTGTGTGTAAGACAGGCGCTCTACCGCTGAGCTAAGCGCCCCAAAAGAAAAACTTTATAGCATTAGGAGCCGGCCCGTTGGGCCGGCCCCGTGACAAGCAATAGCTTAGTTCACCGCGTCCTTAAGGCCCTTGCCCATCTTGAAGCGCACAGCGGTGCTGGCGGGGATTTGGATCTCTGCCCCGGTCCGCGGGTTACGCCCAACGCTGGCAGCGCGCTTGGCGGCCGCAAAGGTGCCAAAGCCCATCAAACGAACCTCGCCATCCTGCTTAAGGCCGGCCGTGATCGAATCGAACACCGCATCCACCGCTTCGGCGGCCTTTTCCTTGGTCAAATCGGCAGCCTTGGCGACTGCGGAAACCAGATCTTGCTTGTTCACAAGTAAATCCTTTCTTCTTGCTGAGATGACTTCAGCGCGAAACGACCATTCAGCCATCAAGACGGAAAGGAGCACGTGTCACGAGCAGCCGAGGCTCCTCTACACCCTCTCGGCAAGGCTAGGCAAACGGCGTGATTGGCGCTGCTGGCGGCGCATGCCGCCAGCCTTGTTTCAATGCGGCAGATTAGAAGCCGCCGCTGCCTCCGCTGGTTTGGGCGGCGCGTCCACGGGTTCTTCCCAGGTAATGGCTTCGGGCTTACGGGCCAGGGCACGCATGATGACCTCATCCACATGGGAAACGGCGTTGATTTCCAAGCCCTTCTTCACGCTATCCGGGATATCGGCCAAGTCCTTTTCATTATCTTTCGGAATGAAAACGGTCTTGATCCCGGCCCGCATCGCCGCCAGCAGCTTTTCCTTGAGCCCGCCAATGGGCAAGACCCGCCCGCGCAGCGTGATTTCCCCAGTCATGGCGACATCCCGGCGCACCGGAATGCCCGTAAGGACAGAGACAATGCTGGTAGCCATGGCAATACCGGCAGAAGGCCCGTCCTTCGGGGTCGCCCCTTCCGGCACATGCACATGCAGATCGCGCTTTTCAAACAGCGTCGGCTTGATGCCGAAGCTAGTGGAGCGGCTGCGCACGTAAGACATGGCGGCAGAAACACTTTCCTGCATCACATCGCCAAGCTTGCCGGTCTGCTTCACATTGCCCTTGCCGGGCAGCAAGACCGATTCGATCGTTAGGATTTCGCCACCAACCTCAGTCCAGGCAAGGCCGGTGACCACCCCAACCATATCCTCGGCCTCGGCCTCACCGTAGCGGAATTTCCGTATACCCGCGAATTTATCAAGATTCTTGGGTGTAATCGCAACCTTCTTGGCCTGCTTTGTGACAATTTCCTTCACAGCCTTGCGTGCCAGGCCCGCGATTTCGCGTTCAAGGTTACGCACACCCGCTTCGCGCGTATAGTAACGGATCAAGTCACGAATGGCGCTATCGGAAACCGACCACTCCCCTTCCTTCAGCCCATTCGCCTCGCTCACTTTGGCGACCAGGTGCCGTTTGGCAATTTCAACCTTCTCATCCTCCGTGTAGCCGGGGATGCGAATGATCTCCATGCGGTCCAGCAAAGGCTGCGGCATACGGAGCGAATTCGCAGTGGTCACGAACATCACATCCGAAAGGTCATAATCCACTTCCAGATAGTGATCGGCGAAGGTGCTGTTCTGTTCCGGATCAAGCACTTCCAACAGAGCCGAGGAAGGATCACCGCGCCAATCCGCACCGAGCTTGTCAATTTCATCTAGCAAAAACAACGGGTTGGATGTCTTGGCCTTCTTCATCCCTTGAATGACCTTACCCGGCATGGAGCCGATATAGGTCCGGCGATGGCCGCGGATCTCCGCCTCATCCCGCACGCCGCCAAGTGACATGCGCACGAAACTCCGCCCTGTCGCCTTGGCGATGGATTTGCCAAGCGAAGTCTTACCCACCCCAGGTGGGCCCACCAAACACAGGATCGGACCCCGAATTTTAGGCGAGCGTGACTGCACCGCCAGATACTCGATGATCCGTTCCTTCACCTTTTCAAGCCCGTAGTGATCGGTATCGAGCACCTTCTCGGCCGCCACGATATCCTTGCGCACACGGCTTTGCTTCTTCCAGGGGATGGTGAGCATCCAATCCAGGTAGTTGCGCACCACGGTCGCTTCCGCGCTCATGGGGCTCATGCTGCGCAGCTTCTTGACCTCGGCCAGCGCCTTTTCCCGCGCTTCCTTGGAAAGCTTGGTGGCTTTGATCTTGGCTTCAATCTCGGCAATTTCGTCCTTGCCGTCTTCGCCTTCGCCAAGTTCCTTCTGAATCGCCTTCAGCTGTTCATTCAGGTAGTACTCGCGCTGTGTCTTTTCCATTTGCCGCTTCACGCGGCTGCGGATGCGCTTTTCCACCTGCAATACGCCGATCTCGCCCTCCATATGGGCGAAAACCTTCTCAAGCCGCGCAGCCACCGAAGGCAGTTCAAGCAATTCCTGCTTTTCCGGAATCTTCAGTCCCAGATGGGACGCAATGGTATCGGCAAGCTTCGACGGATCATCAATCTGATTGACGGAAACCAGCACTTCCGGCGCAATCTTCTTGTTCAGCTTGATGTATTGTTCGAACTGCGCCACGACAGTGCGCGCCAACGCCTCCGTCTCACGCCCTTCGGTGGGGGGTTCTTCAAGCTTTTCAACAAAAGCTTCGAAATACGGCGCAGTTTCCTTGAAGCCCGCGATGCTCGCGCGCCGCCCGCCTTCAACAAGCACCTTTACCGTGCCATCGGGCAGCTTCAGCAATTGCAGAACGGTCGAAACTGTACCGATCTGGAACAAATCATCCGCACCCGGATCATCCTGGCCGGCATTCTTCTGGGCGACGAGCAGGATCTGCTTGTCATCCTTCATCACCGCTTCAAGGGCGCGCACGGATTTCTCCCTGCCCACGAAAAGCGGAACAATCATATGCGGAAAAACCACGATATCCCGCAAAGGCAGGACCGGGAGGACATCGCCGCGCAATGCTTCAGTCATGTGACCTCACTATGGACAGTCGGCGCCCGGCCTGCCCAAAGGCGGCACAGACGGGGCGCCAGTAGATGGTTATTTTGGACCTCGCGGACGCCCCCACAAGGCCCTGATGGAATCACAATAGTACAAGTCCGCATACCGCACTCATACTAAAGCTTTGTTTGGCTGCATTTCCAGGAAAGCCAAGCGCTTCCGCTTGGCCTGGCTTCGAAACGCTTTAGGCCGAAGTCTGCTCAGCCGCGCGTTCCCCATAGATGAAAAGGGGCTGGGCGCGGCCTTCCGCGACTTCACTATTGACCACAACCTCCTCCACTGTCTCAAGCCCAGGCAATTCAAACATGGTATTGAGCAGGATGGATTCCATGATGGACCGCAGGCCACGCGCCCCAGTCTTGCGCTGAATGGCCCTGATCGCCACGGCGCGCAGCGCGTCCTCAGTGAAGGTAAGCTTGGCCCCTTCCATTTCGAATAGCCGGCCATATTGCTTAACCAGCGCATTCTTGGGCTTGGTCAGGATTTCGATCAGCGCCTTTTCGTCCAGATCCTCAAGCGTCGCCACGACGGGCAGACGACCGATGAATTCAGGGATCAGGCCAAATTTCAGCAAATCCTCGGGCTCCACCTCACGCAGGATCTCACCGGTGCGGCGTTCATCAGGATCACGCACTTCGGCGCCGAAGCCAATGCCCGAACCCTTGCCGCGGGCGCTGATAATCTTCTCAAGCCCTGCAAAGGCGCCACCGCAAATGAATAGAATGTTCGATGTATCCACTTGCAGGAATTCCTGCTGCGGATGCTTGCGCCCACCCTGCGGCGGCACGGATGCGACCGTGCCTTCCATTATCTTGAGCAGCGCCTGCTGCACGCCCTCACCGCTCACATCACGGGTAATTGAGGGATTGTCCGATTTGCGGCTGATCTTGTCCACTTCATCAATATAGACAATGCCGCGCTGGGCGCGTTCCACATTGTAATCAGCGGCTTGCAGTAGCTTGAGGATGATGTTCTCCACATCCTCCCCCACATAGCCCGCTTCAGTCAGCGTGGTGGCGTCGGCCATCGTGAAGGGCACATCAAGAATGCGCGCAAGCGTCTGGGCCAGCAACGTCTTGCCCGAACCGGTTGGTCCCACCAGCATGATGTTGGATTTCGCAATCTCAATCTCGGCACCCTTGCCGCCTTGGCCAAGCCGCTTGTAATGGTTGTGAACCGCGACAGAAAGCACACGCTTCGCGTGTTCCTGACCGATCACATAATCATCCAGAACCTTGCAGATTTCCTTTGGTGTCGGCACGCCATCGCGTGATTTCACTAAATGCGTCTTATGCTCTTCACGGATAATATCCATGCAAAGCTCAACGCATTCATCGCAGATGAATACAGTTGGCCCGGCGATCAGCTTCCGGACCTCATGCTGCGACTTCCCGCAGAAGGAGCAGTAGAGGGTATTCTTGGAATCGCCGGACTTGCTCATACCGTCTCCATGCGGTCGGTATTTGCGGACCGCGATTCAGCTATCATACTCCCCAGGCGTTGCCGGGGAAAGCGCGACTGGGTGAAAACCCCCAACCTCACGCCGGTGTCGCCTCGCTGGCGGGCAAGGGGCGCTTTTCAACCACGTGATCCACCAACCCGAAATCCCGCGCCTCTTCTGCCGACATGTAGCTGTCGCGTTCAAGCTTGCGCTCAATAGCATCAATTGGCTGGCCGGTATGGTGGACGTAAATCTCGTTAAGCCTTTGACGAAGCTTGAGAATTTCGCGCGCCTGGATTTCAATATCGGTCGCCTGGCCCTGCGCCCCGCCGGAGGGCTGGTGCACCATCACGCGGCTATTCGGCAGCGCATAGCGCTTGCCCTTGGCGCCGGCGCAGAGCAGCAATGACCCCATGGAGGCCGCCTGGCCGATGCACACCGTGCTTACGGGGCTGCGGATATATTGCATGGTGTCATACATCGCGAGGCCGGATGAAACCACGCCGCCCGGACTATTGATGTAGAAGGCGATATCCTTGTTGGGATTTTCGCTTTCCAGGAACAGCAGCTGGGCGCAGATCAGCGACGAAACTTGGTCAAATACCGGGCCAGTCAGGAAGATGATGCGTTCCTTCAGCAGACGGGAATAGATGTCGAAAGCCCGTTCCCCACGCGCGGTCTGTTCGACCACCATGGGCACCAGCGTATTGTTATAGACATCAACAGGATCACGGTCCCTGATCATCATCTCATCCTTTCGCGGCAAGCAGGCCGCCCTTCCTCACTTTTGCCTGACCCCGCATGTGGTGCGGCAACAGGACAGCGCAAATCCCATGCGCTCATTTTCGCGCCCGGGTCAACGCCCTGGCGCAGCGCCCGGTTGCAACACCATGCCATCATACCCGGGCTCCACCCCAGGCGGCAGGGTCCGGCAGAGCCAGCCGTAATCCAAATCGCTGCCCATATGGGTCAAAATTGTCCGGCGCGGCTGCAATATGCGCACCCATTCCAGTACCTGCTCCAGATTCGCATGCACCTTATGGGGCGCACGCTGGAAGCATCCCACAACCCAGGTATCCAGACCATGAAGAAGGGCCAAGCTTTCTTCCGGCAAGCGCACCAGATCGGTGGAATAGGCGAAATCCCCGATTCTGAGACCCAGCGTTTCCATCACTGCATGATCCTGGCTGAATAGCGTAAGCGGCAGCCCAGCGATGCCCCGAGTCTCTCCAGGGACAACTTCATGCGCTTCAAGGGCTGGGCGGAAAAACCAGGGACCGACAGGCGGCAGAAAGGCATAATCGAAACGTTGCCGCAGGTTATCCAGCGTTCTTGCCATGCCGTATATGGGAAGCGGCTTACCCGTAATGCGGTTCAGCACGCGGGTTTCATCCGTCCCCATCACATGATCGGCGTGGTGATGGGTGAAAAGAATCGCCTCCACCGCCCCGATGCCAGCCGCCAGAAATTGTGCGCGCATATCCGGGCCGGCATCTACCAAAAGCCTCTGCCCATGATCGCCTTCGATCAGAATCGAGGAACGGCTGCGCCGATTCCGTGGCTCATTGGGGTCGCAGGCGCCCCAATCGCCCCTTCCATCGGCCCCGCCAACCAGTGGCACCCCGGCTGAACCACCACAGCCGAGAATCGTGACCGTGACCAAACCTCAACGCACCTTCTGGAACAGGGTCTCGAAATTGCGAGTCGTCAGCGCCTCAAGCGCCGCGATTTCCAGGCCCAGCACCCCGGCCAGCACCTTGGCGGTATGGGCCACCATAGCGGGTTCGCAGCGCTTGCCGCGGAAGGGCACGGGCGCCAGGTACGGCGCATCGGTTTCCACCAGTAGCCGGTCAGCCGGGATATCCCGCGCAATCTCCCGCAATTCCTCGCTTTTCGGGAAGGTCAGAATGCCCGAGAAGGAAACATAGCCCCCCATCGCCACCGCACGTTCCGCCAAACCCCGGCCACTGCTGAAGCAATGCAGCAGGAAGGGGAAGGCCCCGCCCCTTTCGCGTTCCTCGGCCAGGATGTCGGTGATATCTTCATCCGCTTGGCGGGCATGGATGGCGAGCGGCAGGCCCGTGATCTGCGCGGCGCGGATATGGTTGCGGAAATTCTCCGCCTGGGCGTCGCGCGGCGCCTTGTCATAGAAGTAATCAAGCCCGCTTTCGCCAAGCCCGATGATGCGCGGATGATCGGCCAAAGCGGCCAACGCCTCCGGCCCCGGTAGCGGGCCTTCCCCGGCATTATGCGGGTGAATGCCAACCGTGCCCCACACGCAATCAAAGCGTTCGGTCAGCGCTTTGACCTGTTCGGCCTGTGCGAAGCGTGTGCCGATCGTGACCATACGGCCAATGCCGGCTTCCTGGGCGCGGGCAATCACATCGGCAATCTCCGCCTCGACATAGTAATCGAGGTGGCAATGGCTATCCACCAGCATCAGACGGCCTCGATCTCGATTTTGCGAAAGAGCGGGCTTGGGGCTGGCAGGGCCGTACCGGCGGGCAAGGGTGTCGCCAGCGCGGCCAAATCCCGGGCATCTTCGGGCACGCTGAGTTGATCAAGCAAAGCAGCCATGGTCCCAGGCATGAAGGGCTGAAGCGCTGTCGCCGCACCACGCAGAACGGAATGCAGATGCCGCAACACGGCTTCCATGCGGGTCACGTCGGTCTTCTTCAGCGCCCAAGGGGCTTGCGCGGTGATATAGCCATTGGCCGAGCGCACAACCCGAAACACTTCTTCCAATGCCAGATGGAAGGCCTGGTCTTCGACATGCTTGCCCACCAGGCCTGGCATGGCGGCAAGCGCATCCAGTAGCGCCACATCATCACCAATGGCCGCCGCCGGCGCGGGCAGCTTGCCCTCACAATTGCGCTGAATGAGGGAAAGCGTGCGATTGGCCAAATTGCCTAGTGCATCGGCCAATTCGCCGTTCAGCCGATTTGCCAAGGCCTTCCGCGAAAAATCACCATCCGATCCAAAGGGCACTTCGCGCAACAGAAAATAGCGCAGCGGATCAAGCCCGTAATCGGCGACCAAGGCCACCGGATCAATGGCATTGCCGAGCGATTTGGACATTTTCTGACCCTCAATCGTCCACCAGCCATGGGCAAAAACGCGCTTCGCGGGCGCGATCCCGGCTGCCATCAAAAAGGCCGGCCAGTAGATCGTGTGAAAGCGCACAATATCCTTGCCGACGAAATGCGCGCTCGCTGGCCAGAATTTCCAGCGCTCCGCCTTTGCGTCTGGGTATCCCGCGGCGGTGATGTAATTGGTCAGCGCATCAAGCCAGACATACATCACATGCGCGGGATCGCCCGGCACCTTGACGCCCCAGGTGAAGCTGGTCCGAGAGATGGAAAGATCGAGCTTTTCCGGCTTATCGGCAAAATCCTTGAGCCCCTGCTGCACAAAGGCGCGCACTTCATTGCGCCGCGCTTCGGGCTGCACATCAATCCGCTCCGCATGGCCTTCGGGCAGGTCAAAGCGGCGTAGCAATTCGGGCAGCCACTTCGATAGGCGGAAGAAGTAAGAAGGTTCGCGCACCCATTCCACCGGCGCGCCTGATGGCGCGTATTTCACGCCGTCGCGTTCCGTCAGTTCATCCGGGCCATAAAACGCCTCATCACGCACGGCATACCAGCCTTCATAATGGCCAAGGTAGATTTCATCGCGCCGGGCCAATTCTTCCCAAAGCGCGGAGCAGGCGGCCTTGTGGCGCGCTTCCGTGGTGCGGATGAAATCATCATTGGAAAGGCCAAGCGTGCCAGTCAGGTCGCGGAAATGCTGGCTCACTTGATCCGTGAAGGCTTGCGGTTCCATCCCCGCATCGCGCGCGGCCTTTTCAACCTTCTGGCCATGCTCATCCGTGCCGGTCAGGAAAAACACCTCATGGCCTTGCAGGCGCCACCAGCGCGCCAGCACATCCGCCGCCACCGAGGTATAGGCGTGGCCGACATGCGGCTTGTCATTCACATAATAAATCGGCGTTGTGACGTAGCGCGTTTCTGTCATGTCTCTTGCCTTGATGTCGCGCGTTCACGCTGAAAGCCAGGAAAGCCCGGTCAGCACCGCCTGCTTGCGGTCCATATTCAGTCTTTCGGTCTCATCCACGAGGCGCCCGAGCCTATCCCATAGCGCGGGCCAAGCGGCAAGCGGATGGGCGGCGATCCAGCCGGGCGCGACCTCTCCTCGCGCGGCCTGACGCAGCGCGCCCGCAATCCGCCCGCGCAGCAGCGCCATAAAGGTCACGAAGGCAATACCGCCGCGATCCACGAGGCAGCGTTCCGCCACCGCATGAAACCGCGCCGGATCGGGGCGCTTCAAGTTGGCGAGGCAATCTTCCACCAAAGCCTGCAATTCCAGCCCATCACCTTCGGCAAGCTGCATGGCGCGGCCAGGAGAGCCCTCCGCCATTTCCGCGAGTTTTGTGCGATCAGCTGCCGGCGCATCAGGCAAAAGCCGCGCGAGCAGGGCCTGCATCTCCGCATCGCCAAGCGGGAAAAGATCAAGCCGGCGGCAGCGGCTGCGAATGGTGGGCAAAAGCCGCGCGGGGGCCGAGGAGACCAGCAACAGGATCGCCCGCGCCGGGGGTTCTTCCAGCACTTTCAGAATGGCGTTTTGCGCCTGGAGGTTCATCGTCTCCACGCCATCCACCACCACCACGCGCCAACCGCCCTCGGCGGCGGTCTTATTCATGAAGCCTGGGATCAGCCGCGCCGCATCCACATTGATATCGTTGCGCTTGCGATCGCCCCGCAGCGTATCGGCATCAATGGTCAGCAAATCCGCATGGCTTTCGGCAGCGACACGGCGAAACACCGGATGCGATGGTTCAAGATAAAGCGGCGGCTTTCCATTGGGGGATTCGGGCCTGCCCGCCAGCAGCCAGCGTGCGAAGCGCCACGCAAGGGTCACTTTCCCAATCCCAGCGGGGCCGGCAATCAGCCAGGCGTGATGCAGGCGGCCCGAATTGGCGGCCTCCACCAGCGTCGCAGCGGCAGCTTCATGGCCGAAGAGTTCTGGATTGGCGCGAGGTTCCGGCAGGCTCACAGCTTGGCGCCCAGCCTTTGGCGTAGGGTATCGGCAATGGCGGCATAGACCGCTTCCGCATCCCGCGCCGCATCCAGCACCACGCAGCGTGCGGGTTCACGCCGCGCGATATCGTGAAAGCCTGCGCGAATGCGGGCATGGAAATCAGCGCCGAGCTTTTCGTAGCGATCCGCCGCACTCCGCCCTGCCGCACGTGCCAAGCCCCCTTCCACCGGCAAATCCAGAATCAGCGTAAGATCAGGCTGCAAACCTTCCAGCGTCAGGTCACAAAGCCGCGCCCAGGTTTCAAAAGCGAGGCCCTGCCCTGCCCCCTGATAGGCCAATGTCGAATCCGCAAAGCGGTCACAAATCACCCAGGCGCCGGCTTCGAGCATGGGGCGGATGGACCGCACCACATGTTCCCGCCGCGCGGCGAAATGCAGCATGGCTTCCGTCACCCTGTCCCAGGAACCGGGTGAGAGCAGCAAATCGCGGATGCGCTCCGCCCCCGGCGCGCCGCCTGGCTCACGCGTGCGCAGCACTGGCACCCCTGCCGCGGCAAGCCCAGCCGCAAGCCGCCGCGCCTGGGTGGATTTTCCAGCGCCTTCGCCGCCTTCAAGCGTGATGAAATAGCCCCGCGCCATTGGCACTTCAGGCGCCGGAGACCCAGCGCCCGATCACCGCCGGAATGCGCGGCAGCAGGCCAAGTTTTTCAACATCCGCTCCGGCGACCAAGGGCACGGAAAGGGTTGGCACCCCCTGCCCAGCCACCTGCAATTCGCCAATGGTCTGCCCGCGCAGGACGGGTGCCGTGAGCGGCGCCTGGTAGCGCACCCGCACTTCCAGCCTATCCCGCCAACGCCTGGGCAGGGTTAGCGTAATATCGCGCCCCCCCACCATGGGCACAGTGCGCCGTTCACCGAGATAAACCGGTACGTCCTGCACGGTATCCTGCGCGCGGAATAGCGTGACGGCTTCAAATTCGCGGAAGGCCCATTCCATCAGGCGTTCGCTTTCCTCCGCCCGCGCACGCATGCTGGCAAGGCCATTGACCACCAGGATCACACGCCGCCCATCGCGCATGGCGCTGCCGGTCAGCCCATAGCCCGCTTCTTCCGTATGCCCGGTCTTCAGCCCATCAGCGCCGGGAACGCGGGAAAGGAGCGGGTTGCGATTATCCTGGCTGATATTGCTGAAGCGGAAGCTGCGTTCATTGTAGAAACGATAATAATCCGGGAAATCCGTTATCAGCCGCCGCGCCAGGATGGAAAGATCACGCGCGGTCATGCGGTGTTCCGGATCGGGCCATCCGGTGCTGTTGCGGAAATTGCTGTTGGTCAGGCCAATGCGGCGGCCGGTTTCGTTCAGCAATTCGGCAAATTGCTGTTCGCTGCCGGAAATCGCCTCAGCCAGCACAATGCAGGCGTCATTGCCGGATTGTACAATAACCCCGCGAATAAGGTCTTCAACCCGCACCTGCTGGCCGATATCCACGAACATCTTGGAACCGCCCATGCGCCAGGCGCGTTCACTGACAGGCAACATCTGATCCATTTGCAGCCTGCCCTGCTTCAACCGCTCAAACACCACATACATTGTCATGAGCTTGGACATGCTGGATGGCGGCATGCGCTCATCGGCGTTTTTCTCAAGCAGCGTGGCCCCGGTTTCGAAATCCACCACCAGCGCCTGACGCGCCAATACATCCACATTGCCAACCACCGTCGCGACCGGCGTGCCTTCCGGGCGCGGCGCGGGGCGGCGCGGCTGCTGGGCAGGGACTGGCGCAGGCCGTTGCTGCGCAAAAGCCTGATCCGCCGCAAGCCAAAGCGGGAGGCCGCCTAAAACGCCCCCAATGATGCTGCGACGCGATGCCATGCCCGGTTCCTTCATGCCTGATCGCTCTTACGCCAAGAAAGGGCAGCAACGCTATTCCACAATAATCCTTGCCCCGGATAGGCCAGCGGCAAGAGTCCGCTCAAGCGCAAAATCCGCTCCCGCGACCTCGGCAAAGGGGCCAAGGGTCACACGGAAGTTAGCATTACGACCCCTGCCCTGCTGGCTGATCCTTGCCCCCGGCAGGCGCGCCGCCACCGCTTCCGCCGCATCACGGCGGGAAAATTCTCCGACATCCACGAATAACCGCCCCGGGCGCGGGGTGCCTTGGGTGATCGCTTCCGGCAAGGGGGCAATGGCAGCGCGGGCGGGTGTAGGCAGTTCAGACACTGCGGTGACGCTTGGCAAAGCTTGGATCTCGCGGCGCGGCGCTTCCTGGGTTCCCGGCAAGGGCGCCAATTCCTCACGTGCTACCGCCGAACGCGGGGCGGCGATGATGGCCATGGGCGGTGGCGCATGGCCAGGCAGGCCTTCCGCCGCCGCGCGGCTTCGCTCAGGATCCACCGTAAGTGAGACTTGCGTGGCGCGACCCGGCGTCATGCCAAGCAACGTAGCGGCGCGCGGCGAGACACCCAGAATGCGACCAAGTTTCTCCGGGCCGCGATCATTGACGCGGAGCAGGATGGACCGGCCATTTTCCAAATTCGTGACGCGAATAATGGCCGGCAGTTGCACGCTGCGATGCGCCGCATGCAGGCCCTGGGCGGTTACTACTTCGCCATTCGCCGTCTGGCCGCCAAAAACCGGCGCGGGCAGAACTTCGGCGAGGCCCGTTTCAGAAAGCGCGTAATCTTCCTTGGGGTACGACCAGACACCGCCCAGGCGATAGGGATCGCCCACCACATAGCGTGGTACGGGCTGCGCGCAGCCCGCCATCACCAGTAGCGCCGCAGCCAGGACACGCCAGCGCGTCACGCCACGCGATCGGACAAGAGCCCGACGGAAAGCCCATAATTCACCGGGGTATTGTAGCGGCGGATAACACGTAGATTGTGATGGCCAAGGAAGATCTGCCCACCATTGCCGCGTGACGGCAAGATGATCTGGGTTTCGATATCCGAAGACGGCAGCGGGCTGCCATCGGGCTTGCGGAAGCCCATGCGCGCGAAATCGCGCAAGGGGCGCTTGCTTTCCGTATCTGCGCTGCTGGCTACAAACCCTGCCGGCGGGCGCACTTCCCGCCCCCAGGCCTCACCATGGCGCCAGCCATTGCGCTGAAAGTAATGCGCGATAGAGCCAAGCGCATCGGCGCGGTTGTCCCAAATATCGCGCTTGCCATCACCATCGAAATCCACTGCCAAACGCTCGAAATTGCTTGGCATGAATTGCGGTTGGCCCATGGCACCCGCCCAGGAGCCCTTCATGCGGTCCGCGCTGGTGTGGCGGTCATTCAGAATGCGCAAAGCCGAGATCAATTCATTGCGAAAATATGCCGCGCGACGGCCTTCCCAGGCGAGTGTCGCCAAAGCCTCCACCACGCCAAAGCCGCCGGTATTGCCGCCGTAATTCGTCTCCACGCCCCAAATGGCAACGATCACCGAAGGGGCGACATGATAACGCGCTTCAATCCGGCGCAGGAGATCAGTGTTCTCCGCCATCAAACGCCGGCCATTCTGAATGCGCGTTGGCGTCAACATGATGCGGTCGCGGTAATCTTCCCACTGCATTCCGCCTTCCGCCTGGCGGCGGTCCAATTCGATCACGCGCTGATTGGGCTTCAGGCCAGCAAAGGACTGGTTCAGTGTCGCATCCGAAATCCCAGCGCGGCGCGCATCGGCGCGCACCCCTTCCAGGAAGCGTTCAAAGGATTGGCCAGACACAGGCACATAGGCCGGGGCGCCATTGGGGCCAGAAATTTGGTTGGCGGAATTCGCCTCCGGGCTGCAGGCCGCAACCAGGGACACGACTCCTCCGAGCAAGAACCTTCTTTCGATCATGGCCGCATGTGGTGCCATGCGGCAGGCGGCATGGCAAACCCTTTCGCAGCCCCATATTGGCCAGAGCGGAACTGGTGCTAGACTGCGCCGTCACGTGAGGAGGAATGCCATGGTTGCCGTAACCCGCGAGCTTGCCGCTTTTGTTGCTGGGCTTCGTTATGAAAGCCTGCCCGCCAATGTCCAGGAACGCACGCGTTTCCTGATCCTTGATCTGGTCGGCAATATGCTGCGTGGCCGGCATGAGGCGGAAAGCACCCCGCCCCTTCTGGCCGCTGCCCGCGCACTTGGCCTGACCGGCGGTTCTGCCGCCGTATTCGGCGATGCGCAGCGCTATACGCCCGCGGGTGCCGCGCTGATCAATGGCGCCATGGCCCATTCGCTTGATTTTGATGACACCCATGCTGCGGGCACGCTGCATCCCGGCGCTCCAGTCATCCCGGCCGCGCTTGCCGCCGCTGAGATGACCGGCGCTGATGGCAAGACCGTGCTGGCCGCCATTGTGGCGGGGTACGAAACCACTTGCCGCCTGGCACTGGCTTTACCCGGGGGCGATCATTACGACCGCGGCTATCACCCAACAGCCACCTGCGGCGCCTTTGGCGCGGCGGCGGCGGCGGCGCGGGTCTTCGGCCTTTCCGCCGCCCAGATTGAAGACGCTTTCGGCATTGCGCTTTCCCAGGCCGCCGGCAGCCTGCAATTCCTGGCCAATGGCGCCTGGACCAAGCGCTTCCAGGTGGGCTGGAGCGCGCTTAACGGGCTTGCTGCCGCGACCATCGCGCGTGAGGGCTTCCGTGGCGCGGGCGAGGCCATTGAAGGCAAGGCCGGCTTCCTGCGCGCCTATGCCCCGAACCCTAACCCTGAGCGCGTGCTGCAGGAACTGGGCAAGGCGTGGGAGCTGATGCAAACCGCCGTGAAGCCTTATCCTTCCTGCCGCTATGGCCATGCGAGTGTGGATGCCGCGCTGGCGCTCCGCGCAGAACTCGGCCTAAAGGCAGAGGAAATCGAAGGCGTGACCATGGGCCTGCCGAATAAGGGCATGCTGCTGGTCGGTGCGCCGCTGGCCTATAAGCAAAACCCGCAAAACATAGTGGATGGCCAGTTCAGCGGGCCCTTCGTGGTGGCTTGTGCTTTGGCGCGCGGGCATTTCGGCTGGGATTCCTATGCCTGGTTGCAGGACAAGGATATCCGCGCGCTCATGCCGAAAATCTTGCCGGAAGAAGATGCGGATGTGCAGGCGGAATTCCCGACCTTCATGTCGGGCAAGCTGACCATCAAGGCGCGTGGTCAAAGCTTTGTGCGCCACATCAAAATCCCGAAAGGCGAGCCCGATAATTTCCTGACGGAAGCTGAACTCCGCGCCAAATTCCATGGTCTGGCCGATGCGGTGCTGGGTGCCGAGCGCGCCAAGCAATTGGCCGATGCTGTGGCTGGGCTTGACCAGGCGGGCGATGTGAATGCGCTGATGCGCCTTGGTGCCCCCCTTGTCGCGCAGCGCATGGCGGGCGAATAAGCAGCGCGTATCATTTGACTTCGCGCCGTGCTTTCGGTGCGAAGCTTATGGATGGGTGGCCGAGCGGTTTAAGGCACCGGTCTTGAAAACCGGCGTAGGTGCAAGCCTACCGTGGGTTCGAATCCCACCCCATCCGATTCCCCGAAAAAAGACGCGCAGATGCGTGCCCTTACCGGCACAGCAAGGAGCGGGTGTTTCCACTCCAAAAAAATAATGTGAACTTGATACGGGCATTGCCGTGAAGAGCATTGGTGAGCTCGGAGGGATTCGAACCCTCGACCTACAGATTAAAAGTCCGTTGCTCTACCAGCTGAGCTACGAGCTCCCGTTCAACAACTACCGCGACAGGGCATAAGATCAAAAGTCACAGGCTCTGGCGGCTCCGCTACAGCCAACCCAGAGAGGCCGGCGCCATAGCACGGCGCCGCGCATTTACCAACAGAAGGCTCAGGCGTTATCTGCTGCGACCTTCATGCTGCGAATACGATCTGGGCCCTGCACCATGCCAGAACCGCCAGACCCGCGCTTGATCTTGTCCACGGCATCCATGCCACCCGTCACCTCACCCCAGATGGTGTATTGCCCATCCAGGCTCGGGATTGGTGCGAACATGATGAAGAATTGGCTATTCGCGCTGTCAGGGTTGCTGGTGCGCGCCATGCCGCAGACGCCGCGCAAAAAGCGCGCCGTGCTGGGTTCGCTGAATTCCGCAGGCAGATCGGGCAATTCAGAGCCACCCGTACCAGTGCCAGTAGGATCGCCACCTTGGGCCATGAAGCCTTCAATCACGCGATGGAAGGGCACATTGTCGTAAAAGCCCTGCCGCGCGAGGGCTTTGATGCGTTCCACATGCAAGGGCGCCAAATCGGGGCGCAGCTTGATGGTCACGGTCCCGTGCTCGATTTCCATGAGCAGGGTGTTTTCGGTATCCCCGGCAGGGGCTTCAGTTTCAGACATCGTCTCTGGTCTTTCGATTCGGGTCTCAACGAATATCAGCGGCCACGCGCATGCTACGCAAGCGATCAGGGCCGCGCACAACGCCGCTGGGCGGATCGCCGCGCTTGATTTTGTCCACGGCTTCCATGCCGGCGGTCACACGGCCCCAGATGGTATATTGCCCATCGAGCGAAGGGGCTGGCGCAAACATGATAAAGAACTGGCTATTGGCGCTATTGGGGTCAGAAGACCGCGCCATGCCGCAAACACCGCGCACAAAGCGCGCGCGCGATGGCGGGCTGAATTCAGCGGGCAGATTGGGCAAGGGCGATCCACCCGTACCGGTACCGGTGGGATCACCACCCTGCGCCATGAAGCCTTCAAGCACGCGATGAAAGGGCGTATTGTCATAGAAGTTGCGCCGCGCGAGGGTCTTGATCCGCTCCACATGGCGGGGCGCCAGATCAGGCAGCAATTGGATGGTGACGCGCCCATCCTTCAATTCCAGAATCAGCGTGTTTTCCGGATCATTCGCCTGCGCCAAGGCGGGTGAGGCCAAGGCGCCCAAACCGGCGGCAAGCACATAACGGCGATGCATCACGTTTCCCTTTCCTCAGGCGCCAGCTTTGATGCGCGCCATGGTGCGTTCCAGCGTCAGCTTCGGCACAAAGCTACTGATATCACCGCCCAGCCGGGCGATTTCCTTGACCAGGCGCGATGCGATGAATTGGTTGGTTTCCGACGCCATCAGGAAGACGGTTTCGATTTCATGATCCAGCCGGCGGTTCATGCCGGTCATCTGGAATTCGTAATCGAAATCCGTCACCGCCCGTAAGCCGCGTATGATCATGCACGCGCCTATCTCCCGCGCGAAACCCACCAGCAACCCCTCAAAGGGCCGCACTTCAATCACCGCGCCGGTGCGCGCCGCAATCGGCGCCACTTCCACCTGCACAAGCTCAACCCGTGCGGGTAATTCGAATAGCGGCCCCTTGCCGATATTGATGGCAACGCCAACAACAAGCCTATCCACCAGTCGCGCAGCGCGGCCAATAATATCCAAATGCCCGTTGGTCACCGGATCAAAGGTGCCGGGGTAAAGCGCGATCCGTTCAGCCATTGCCATTCTCCTCCGGCGCGGGGACGGCTTCATCATCGCCACCTTCATCAGCGACCGGGAAGCAGGAAATCACACGCTCACCTTCGGCGGGGCGCATCAACGTCACACCCATCGCCATCCGGCCAGTCAGGCGCACATCATCGGCCTTCAGCCGGATCAATTGCCCGCCATTTGTCACAAGCATGATGTCATCGCCGGGGCGCGCCGGGAAGGTCGCCACCACTTCGCGGCCCGTGCGCGCACTCAGCACAATGCCGGCAATGCCCTGCCCGCCACGACCCGTGACGCGATATTCATGCGCGGAAGAACGCTTGCCAAAGCCGCCATCCGTCACTGTCAGCAGAATTTCCTCAGCTTCCGCCAAGGCTTCAAAGCGTTCCGGCGTCAGCGTGATTTCAGCAACCGCTTCCTCAGCCTCCGTCACCGCGGGCGCTTCCGCTTCATCATCGGTCGAGCGTCTGCGCTGCGCCGCCGCCTTCAAATAGGCAGCGCGTTCTTCGGTGCTGGCTTCCACATGGCGCAGCACGGAAAGCGCAATCACCGCATCGCCCTGCGCCACCTTGATGCCGCGCACGCCTGTTGAATCACGCCCGGCAAAAACACGGAGCGTATCCGCATCCGCCGTGAAGCGGATGCATTTGCCCCCACGTGTGGCCAGCATCACATCATCGCCTTCGCGGCAGGTGGAAACGCCAACCAGGCTATCGCCCTCATCCAGCTTCATGGCGATCAAGCCGACCGAGCGCACATTCTTGAAATCAGACAGCCGATTGCGCCGCACATTGCCCTGCACAGTCGCGAAAACCAGGTGCAGCCCTTCCCACAAATCCTCATCCATCGGCAGCGGCAGAATGGCGGTGACACCCTCACCTTCCTGCAATTGCAGCACCTGGCGCAGCGAACGCCCGCGCCCCTGCGGCCCGGCTTCCGGCAATTGCCAAACCTTTTCACGGAAGGCGATGCCGCGATCAGTGAAGAACAAGACCCATTGATGAGTATGCGCGACGAAGGATCGTATAATCACATCATCTTCGCGCGTGGTTGCGGCGCTGCGACCCTTGCCGCCACGCCCCTGGGCGCGGAAGGTCTCCAAAGGCGTGCGCTTCACATAGCCATCGCGCGTCAGCGTCACCACCATGGTGCCTGGTTCGATCAGGCTTTCATCATCCACATCCGCGATGCCATCCACAATCTCAGTCATGCGTGGGGAGGCGATCTCGGCGCGAATGGCACGCAATTCCTGATCCATCACTTCCATGCGGCGCGGGCGGCTCGCCAGGATTTCAAGCAATTCGCGGATGCGCCCGCCAACCTCACCAAGCTCAGCGACAATCTTCTCGCGCTCCAGCCCGGTCAGGCGTTGCAGGCGCAAATCCAGGATACCGCGCGCCTGTTCTTCCGTGAGACGCACCGTGCCTTCCGGCGTCACGGCATTGCGGTAATCATCCACCAGCGCCAGCAGCACACCCACATCACCCGCCGGCCAATCACGGTTCATCAACGCAGCGCGCGCGGTTGGTGCGTCGGCGCTTTCGCGAATGACGCGAATGACCTCATCCAGATTGGCGACGGCAATGGCAAGGCCAATCAGCAAATGGCCGCGTTCCCGCGCCTTGGCCAGCCGGTGGCGGGACCGGCGCAGAATTACCTCCTCACGGAAGGCGATGAAGGCCATCAGCGCGTCCTTGAGGCCCATCTGCCGTGGCCGGCCTTCATGCAAGGCCACGAAATTGACGGGGAAGGAGGTCTGCAACTGCGTCATGCGATAAAGCTGGTTCAGCACCACTTCCGCAGTCGCATCACGCTTCAATTCAATGACAATACGCATCCCCGAACGGTCGCTTTCGTCACGCAGATCGGAAATGCCTTCCACAGCCTTGGCGCGCACCAATTCGGCGATTTTCTCAAGCAGCGTGGACTTATTGACCTGGTAAGGAATTTCCGTAACCGCAATCAACTGGCGATTGCCGCGCAATTCCTCAATCTCCGCCCGCGCTCGCAGCGGAATGGACCCACGCCCGGTTTCAAACGCGGAACGGATGCCAGAACGCCCCAGAATCATCGCCCCGGTCGGAAAATCCGGCCCAGGCACGATCTTCATCAGCTCTTCCAGCGTCAGCGCCGGATTGGCGATAAGCGCCAGAGTCGCATCCAGGATTTCGGTTGGGTTATGCGGCGGGATATTGGTAGCCATACCAACCGCAATGCCACCCGCGCCATTGATCAGCAGATTAGGGAAGGCCGCCGGCAGAACGCGCGGTTCATCCACGCTCTCATCGTAATTCGGCTGGAAATCCACGGTGTCTTCGTCAATGCCGGCCAGCAAGGCGCCGGCTGCGCCGGCAAGCCGCGCCTCGGTGTAGCGCATCGCCGCTGGTGGATCGCCATCAACGGAACCGAAATTCCCCTGCCCATCAATCAGCGGCAGGCGCATGGAAAAGGGCTGTGCCATGCGCACCAGCGCATCATAAATCGAAGCATCGCCATGCGGATGGTATTTACCCATCACGTCGCCAACCACGCGCGCCGATTTGCGATAAGGCTTATCAGCCGTGTAGCCGGCTTCCTGCATGGCAAACAGGATGCGCCGATGTACTGGCTTCAACCCATCGCGCACATCGGGTAGCGCACGCGCCACGATCACGCTCATCGCGTAATCGAGGTAAGAGCGGCGCATTTCCTCCTCAAGGGCGACCGGGGTCGTATCCTGCGGGGGTTGGCCGGGGTTCTGAGTGTCGCTCACGCTTGAAAACCGATTCTGAAGGCCGCGATTCCTGGGGGATCACAGGGGGGATAGGTCATAGGCACCCTCAGGCACGCCGCGTCAACCACCGCCGCGCCCAGGATGTCAGGCTAACGTCAAACCTCTGAATCAGAAGGGAATTTCATCATCCAGATCAGATTTCTTGGCATCCCAACCGCCGGCGCGCTGGGCCGGGCGCGCAGCCGGCGCCCGATCCCCCGCCGGCTCACCGGGATCATCCATCCCGCCGCCGGCGCCGCGCCCGCCAATCAGCTGCAATTCGCCGCGATATTGGCGCAGCACAATTTCGGTCGTGTAGCGATCCTGGCCGGATTGATCCTGCCATTTCCGAGTTTCCAGCTGGCCTTCCACATAGACCTCGCTGCCCTTGCGCAGGTATTTCTCGGCAACCTCGCCAAGGCGATCATTGAAAATCGCGACCGAATGCCATTCGGTGCGTTCCTGCTGATTGCCTTCCCGGTCCTTGTAGCGTTCGGATGTGGCAATGCGAAGATTCACCACCTTGCCGCCATTCTGGAAATTGCGCACTTCCGGGTCCCGCCCCAGACGGCCCAGGATAATGACCTTATTGATACCCGCCATGGCAAAGCTCTCCCGCGATTTCGACCCTCAGGATAGGCGATCCCCCAAGGAAGGACCATCCCACACCCTTCCCAGGGCACCATTCAGGCGCATATATAACGAGAACATTTTTAGAACAACAGCGCCCCCTTCCCCGGCGGCGGCTGTCGGAGCCCCCTTTGCATGACCGGCCATATTCGCATCCGCGGCGCGCGCCAGCACAACCTCAAGAACCTCGATCTTGATATCCCGCGCGATACGCTGACGGTGATCACGGGCCTATCAGGTTCCGGCAAATCATCGCTGGCTTTCGATACCATCTATGCCGAAGGCCAAAGGCGCTATGTGGAAAGCCTTTCGGCCTATGCGCGGCAATTCCTGCAATTGATGCAAAAGCCGGATGTGGATTCGATCGAGGGCCTATCGCCCGCCATATCCATCGAACAGAAAACCACCAGCCATAATCCGCGCTCCACGGTCGGCACCGTCACGGAAATCCATGACTATATGCGCCTGCTTTGGGCGCGAGTCGGCGTGCCCTATTCGCCCGCGACTGGCCTGCCCATTGAAGCGCAGACCGTGTCCCAAATGGTGGACCGTGTGCTGGCCATGCCGGAAGGCACGCGGCTTTTGCTGCTGGCGCCCATCGCACGTGGCAAGAAGGGCGAGTTCCGCAAGGAATTGGCTGAATTCCAGCGTCGCGGGTTTGAGCGTGTGAAAATCAACGGCAAGCTCTATCAAATTGCCGAGGCGCCCAAGCTCGACAAGAAGCTCAAGCACGATATTGAAGTGGTGGTGGACCGCATCGTGGTGCGCGATGGCATCATGCAGCGCCTTGCTGATTCGTTCGAGACCGCGCTTGGCCTGGCCGATGGCATCGCCTATGCCGAAAACGTTGATGGTGGGGAGCGCACGGTGTTTTCCAGCCGCTTCGCCTGCCCGGTTTCCGGTTTTACCATCGAGGAAGTTGAACCGCGCCTTTTCTCCTTCAATTCACCGCATGGCGCCTGCCCTGCCTGTGATGGGCTTGGCACGGAAAGCTTTTTCGATGCGCAATTGGTCGTGCCGCAGGATGATGTTGCGCTGAAGGATGGCGCCATCATGCCCTGGACCGGCGCTTCTTCCCCTTATTACGACCAAACCCTGCAAAGCCTGGCCGCACATTTCAAGGTGAAGATGACCACCGCCTGGCAGGAACTGCCGGACCGCGTGCGCCACGCCATTCTGCATGGCACGGGCGATGAGGTGGTGGCACTCCACTACAAGGATGGGCTGCGTGCCTATGAGGTGAAAAAACCTTTTGAGGGCGTGATCGCCAATCTGGAACGGCGCTTTCGCGAAACCGATAATCCTTGGGTGCGCGAAGACCTTTCTCGCTATCAGGCGGAACGGCCTTGCGCGACCTGCGCGGGGCATCGGCTGAAGCCGCAATCGCTCGCGGTGAAGGTGGCGGGGCTGCATATTGGTGAAGCCTCCGCCATGGCCATTCACCGGGCGCGGGATTGGTTCGCGCAGGTGGAAGAAACCCTCACGCCCCAGCGGCGCGATATTGCGCGGCGAATCCTGCGCGAAATCAATGATCGCCTGCAATTCCTGGTGGATGTGGGCCTCGATTATCTTTCACTCGCGCGGTCTTCCACCACGCTCTCGGGCGGCGAATCGCAGCGCATTCGCTTGGCCTCCCAGATCGGCTCGGGCCTGACCGGCGTGCTTTATGTGCTGGATGAACCTTCCATCGGGCTCCATCAGCGCGACAATGAAAGGCTGCTTGTCACGCTGCGGCGGCTGCGTGACCTCGGCAATACCGTGCTGGTGGTGGAACATGATGAGGATGCGATCCGCAGCGCCGATCATTTGGTGGATATCGGCCCCGCCGCCGGCAAGGGCGGCGGGCGGCTGGTAGCGCAAGGCAAGCCATCAGAAGTCGCTGCCAACCCCGCCAGCCTCACCGGGCAATATCTTTCGGGCCAGCGCCGCATCGAAATCCCCGCCAAGCGCCGCAAGATAGACCCGAAGCGGCAATTGCGTGTGGTGGGCGCCAGCGGCAACAACCTGAGGCGCCTGGATGCGGCCCTGCCGCTTGGCACTTTCACCTGTGTCACCGGGGTTTCCGGCGGCGGCAAATCAACGCTGGTGATTGAAACACTATATAAGGCAGCGGCGCGGCGATTGATGGGGGCGGCGGAAGTACCGGCGCCGCATGATCGTATTGAAGGGCTCGATCACCTCGACAAGATCATTGACATTGACCAATCGCCGATTGGCCGCACACCGCGTTCCAACCCGGCCACCTATACTGGGCTATTCGCGCCCATTCGTGATTGGTTCAGCGAATTGCCGGAGTCCCGCGCGCGTGGCTACAAGCCGGGCCGCTTCAGCTTCAATGTGAAGGGCGGGCGCTGTGAAGCCTGCCAGGGCGATGGTGTCATCAAGATTGAAATGCACTTCCTGCCCGATGTCTATGTCACCTGCGATACCTGCAAGGGCAAGCGCTACAACCGCGAAACGCTGGATGTGAAATTCCGCGGCAAATCCATCTCGGATGTTTTGGACATGACGGTGGAAGAGGCCGAGGAATTCTTCGCCGCCGTTCCCGCCATTCGGGAAAAGCTTTCGGTACTGCGCAAGGTCGGGCTTGGCTATATCCATCTGGGCCAGCAAGCCACCACGCTTTCGGGTGGGGAAGCGCAGCGCATAAAACTTTCCAAGGAACTGTCGCGCCGCGCCACCGGGCGCACGCTTTATATTCTGGATGAACCGACCACCGGGCTGCATTTCGAAGATGTGCGCAAATTGCTGGAAGTGCTCCATGCGCTGGTGGAGACCGGCAATACGGTGGTGGTGATCGAACATAATCTGGAAGTGATCAAAACCGCCGATTGGGTGCTGGATCTGGGCCCCGAGGGCGGCGAAGGCGGCGGGCGCCTGGTCGCGGAAGGCACGCCCGAAGACATAGCCGCAGCGGCGGAAAGCCATACCGGGCGCTTCCTGGCGCCTTTGCTGCGGGAAGTGGCGCCCGCGCCGGCGAAGAAGCGCAAGCGAGCCTGACCCAACGCTCTCTGCTTCCCTTCGCCCCCCTTCCCGTCTAATCCGGCAGCCCCACCCCGCAGGGAGAAACCCCATGCCCGCTTGGCTGCCCGAATTGGCGGCTTCGGTCTTCGCGACCATTATCGCCATCACGCTGCATGAAGCGGCGCATGGCTATGCGGCGCGTGCACTGGGCGATGATACTGCGGCGCGCATGGGGCGGCTCAGCCTTAATCCTATCAAGCATGTGGATTTGGTCGGGACGATCTTACTACCGGGCTCATTGCTCGTCGTGCAGCTGCTCACCATAGGGCGGGTGGAGGCCATGTTTGGCTGGGCCAAGCCCGTGCCGGTCAATATCTGGCAGCTTCATAACCCACGCTACGGCATGGTGGCGGTCGCCGCCGCCGGGCCCGCCACGAATTTCCTGCTCGCCTTGGCGGCGGGGGTGGCTGCCCATTTGGTGGAACCCTGGCAGGCCAGCCTGGGGCAGGAAGGCGCGGCCCTGGCCTATCGCGTCTTCGGCCTGTTTATCCTGGCCAATCTGGTGCTTGGCCTGTTTAACCTGTTTCCCCTGCCGCCCTTGGATGGCGGGCGCATAGCCGTGGGCTTGCTGCCCCGCGCCCCCGCCCTGGCGCTGGCGCGCATCGAACCCTATGGTCTGCTGTTGGTGATGTTTGGCCTGTTTATCCTACCCCATTTGGTCCCAGACTATGACCCCATGGGCTGGTTTTTCCGGGGGGTGGTTGCGCCCGCCTTCGATTTCGTCCTCATGCTCACCGGACACGGGTAACGGGACTAATGAGCGAATCCTCCCTCCAATTGCAGCTTGATGGCTATGAAGGCCCGCTTGATCTGCTGCTGGAACTCGCCCGGGCGCAGAAGGTGGACCTGGCCAAGATCTCCATCGTCGCTTTGGTTGAGCAATATCTGGCGGTCATTGAAGGCGCGCGCCGTATCCGCCTGGAACTGGCCGCCGATTGGCTGGTGATGGCCGCCTGGCTCGCCTGGCTGAAATCTCGCCTGCTGATCCCGCCTGAACAGGTGGAAGGCGAAGACGCCGAAGCGCTGGCCGAAGCGCTGACGGATCGGCTGGCGACGCTTGAACGCATGCGCGCCGCCGCCCTTTGGCTGAACCGCCGGCCCTGGCTTGGGCATGATGTTTTCGCCCGCGGCGCCCCGGAACGGCTGAAGGTCGAAGATCGCTCCGGCATCTCCGCTGATCTGCCCGCGCTGCTGCAAGCCTATGTTGCCGGGCGCCGGCGTGCTCTGGCCGCCCGGCCCTATCGGCCCAAGCCACGCAAGCTTTTCACCGTGCAGGAAGCGCTGGACCGCCTGACCAAACTGGTCGGCGCCCTGCCAAGCTGGTCCGAATTACGGAGCTTCCTGCCGGAAGGCTTTGATGACCCGGTGGAACAGCGCGCCGCGCTTGCCAGCACCCTGATCGCGGGCTTGGAAATGGCGCGCGGCGGCGGAATAGAATTGCATCAGGAAGCGGCCTTCTCACCAATCATGATCCGCCGCCGGACAGAAGAAGGGGGCAGCGATGGAAGATCAGACTGAAGCCGAAGCGCCTGCGGAAACCCCAACGCCAGAGGCACCCACGGCGCCGGATGAAGCGACCATGGCGGAGGCGCTGCGCATTGCGGAGGCTGTGATTTTTGCGGCTGACCGCCCGGTATCGCCGCAAACCTTGGCAACGGTGCTACCCGAAGGCATTTCCGCCACCATGGCCTGCGCGGCACTCGCCGAAGCCTACCAAGGGCGCGGCGTGGTGCTGACAGAAATCGGCGGTGGCTATGCCTTCCGGACTGCGGCAGACCTTGCGCCGCGCCTGA
Organism: Roseomonas sp.; assembly: GCA_044345845.1. Lineage (GTDB taxonomy): Bacteria > Pseudomonadota > Alphaproteobacteria > Acetobacterales > Acetobacteraceae > Neoroseomonas. Next base: position 15,128 of record JBIJAH010000009.1, on the reverse strand, counting down.
CCAAGGTGGTGGAAAGCCCACGCCGCCTGCCGCGCGCGGCGATGGAAGCACTTGCCATCATTGCCTATCATCAGCCCTGCACACGCGGTGATGTGGAAGAAATCCGCGGGGCGACACTGGCGCAAACCACCCTCGAATCCCTGCTTGAACTCGGCCTCGTGGCGCCGCGCGGGCGGCGGGAAGTGCCTGGCCGGCCCACGCTATGGGGCACCACGCCGAAGTTTTTGGAACAATTCTCCCTGAAATCCCTGGCCGATCTGCCGCGCAAGGAAGAATTGGTCACCGGCGATGCGCCGCCCTTGCCTGGCCTGAATGCACCCATCATTGCCGAGGAGACCGAGGCGCCCGCGCCTGAAGCCGAAGCGGAAACGGTAGCGCTAGCAGAAGTCCCGCCCGAGCCCTCTGAGGAAGCCCACCAAAGGTGAGCCTCACCTTCGCCGATATCCGCCATGCCTATGGCGCGCGAGAGGTTCTGGCCGGCATTGATCTCAGTGTCGCATCGGGGGAGATCGTCTGCCTGCTGGGTGCCTCCGGCTGCGGCAAGACCACGCTTTTGCGCCTCGCGGCGGGGCTGGAACCCTTGCAGCATGGGCGAATTGAAATCGGTGGACGGTTGATTGCCGAAGCGGGGCGGGAAGTGCCGCCAGAAGCGCGGCATATCGGCTTTGTATTCCAGGATTACGCGCTGTTCCCGCATTTGACTGTCGCGGAAAACGTCGCATTCGGGTTGCGCTTCGCCCCGCGCGGCGAAAGGGTTTGGCGCGTCATGGATGCGCTCGCCCGCGTGGGGCTGGAAGCCTTCCAGAACGCTTTTCCACATATGCTCTCGGGCGGGCAGCAGCAGCGCGTTGCGCTGGCCCGCGCGCTGGCACCCCGACCTGCGGTGCTGCTGTTGGATGAGGCTTTTGCGAGCCTGGATGCCCGGCTGCGTGAAAAAGTCCGCGATGACACGCTGCATGTTTTGCAAGAAGCCGGTATCGCCACCTTACTTGTCACGCATGATGCTGAAGAAGCCATGTTCATGGGGGATCGCATCGCGCTCATGCGCGAAGGCCGCATTTTGCAGGTTGGCGTGCCCGAAGCGCTCTATCTGGCGCCCTCAGATCGCTATGTCGCGGGCTTTTTGGGTGAGGTGAATACCCTGCCCGCCCGGATCGCCGCCGGCCAGGCGGAAACCGCGCTTGGCGCCCTTCCCGCCCCGGGCTTTGCCGAAGGGGCGGAGGTGGATGTGCTGGTCCGCCCTGAAGGTCTCAGACTTGGCGCCGCAGGTCCGGTGGTGGAGGTGGAAGCCTTCCGCCTGTTGGGCTCAACCACCCTTGCGCATCTTGCCCTTCCCGATGGTTCGGGTGGGCTTTTGCACCTGCATGCAAGGCTGCCCCCTGGGCGGCGGCTCAAGCGCGGGGAGCGAATCGCCGTTTCGCTCGACCCCGAACGCGCCTTTGTTTTCCTGCGCGCCGCGACATGACGGCGCTTTCATTCAAGCCCAGGGCGCGCCATATCAGGGCGGTTGGCGCGCATCCGGCTTCCTGCTAACGAGCCTCATCCTGTCGGATTAAAGCGCGCAGGACAAAGGAGAGCATGTTCGACCTCGCCTGGTCAGAAATCGCCGTGATCGCGGTGGTGGCCGTTGTGATTATCGGTCCGAAGGATCTGCCGGAGGCCATTCGCGGTGTCGCGAAGGGCGTTCAGAAGCTGCGCCGTATGGCTGGCGAATTCCAGCAACAGGCCGATGAGCTGGTGCGCGAAGCAAAGCTTGATGATGTTCGCAATTCCATCCATGAGATGAAAAGCACCATCAACGATATCCGCAGTTTCGACATCAAGGGCGAAATCGGAAAAGCCGTGGATGCGGATGGCACGCTGAAAAAAACCATGGCCGACGACCCGCTTCGCGATACTTTTATGCCGCCGCCCCCGGCGCCCTATGTGGCCCCGGAATTGCCACCGGCACCTGATGCGCCTTCCTTTGTGCCGCCCATGGTAGCGCGTTTTTCAGCCCCCTTGCCGCCTGCGCCCGAACCTGCGCCGGCTCCGCCCGCTTCGTCACCCACCCCACCCGCCGCCAGCGCTTGAGGAATTTCCGTGTCCACCACCCGGGATGACGACCAGATAAACGACAAGGCGATGCCCTTGATGGACCATTTGAAGGAGCTGCGCACGCGGCTGCTTTGGTCCATTGGTGGTTTCGCGGCTGCTTTTGCGGTCTGCTATTATTTTTCACCGCAGATTTACGCCTTTCTGGCGCAGCCCTTGGCCGATGTGCTCGCAAAACAGGGCGGTGGTGATCGGCGCATGATTTTCACGGCGCTTTATGAAGCCTTCTTCACCTATTTGAAGGTCGCGTTTTTCGGTGCGCTGTTCTTTTCCTTCCCAATGTGGGCGACGCAGCTTTGGCTGTTTGTGGCGCCAGGCCTTTATCGCAGCGAAAAGCGGGCCATCGTGCCCTTTCTGGTCGCGTCACCCTTTCTGTTTTTGGCGGGTGCGGCGCTGGCCTATTACTTCATCTTCCCGCTGGCCTGGCAATTCTTCATTTCCTTCGAAACCATGCCCGGATCAGGTGGTATTCCGGTACAGTTGGAAGCGAAGGTTGGCGAATATCTGTCGCTGGTCATGCATATGATCCTGGCCTTTGGCATTGCCTTTCAATTGCCTGTGCTGCTCACGCTTTTGTGTCGTGTGGGTATTTTGAATGTTGAAAGCCTGAGAAAAGGCCGCCGTTACGCCATTGTTGGCATGTTCGTGGCCGCCGCGATTCTGACACCACCCGATGTGATCAGCCAGATCGGCTTGGCCGTCCCGCTGATCCTGCTTTATGAACTTTCTATCCTGACGGCGAGCTGGATGGCGCGGAAGTCCTCGGACGAAGACACCAAGGCTTAATTATCGGACTGAAGGGTCCCTGGTATGCATGACATAAGGCAATTGCGCGCCGACCCGGCCGCCTTTGATGCGGCGCTGGCACGGCGCGGCATCGCCCCAACGGCGGCGGGCATTCTGGCGCATGATGAAGCACGTCGCGCGGCGCAAACCGCGCTTCAGGAAAAGCAGGCGCGGCGCAATGCGCTTTCCAAGGATATCGGCATGGCCAAGCGCCAGGGCACCGATACCGCGGCGCTGGAAGCCGAAGCGGTGCAGTTGCGCGATGATATGGCGGCCCTTGAAGCCGAAGCCACGAAGGCTGAGGCCGCGCAACAAGTAGTGCTTGAAACACTCCCCAATATCCTGGACGCCGAAGTGCCCGATGGGCGCGATGAAAGCGCCAATGTGGTGCAGCATCAGCATGGCGCGCCCCCCGAATTTCCCTTCACGCCCAAGCAGCATTTCGAATTGGGCGAAGCGCTTGGGCTGATGGATTTTTCTACCGCCACCAAGCTCGCTGGCGCGCGTTTTACGGTGCTGAAGGGCGCACTCGCGCGGCTGGAACGGGCACTTGGGCAATGGATGCTCAATCTGCATACGGAAGCGCATGGCTATACCGAAAGCGCCGTGCCGCTTTTGGTGAATGACGCCACCATGTATGGCACCGGCCAATTGCCGAAATTCGCCGAAGATTTGTTCCGCACCACCGATGGCCGCTGGCTGATCCCAACGGCTGAAGTGCCTCTGACCAATTTCGCTGCGCAGGAAATCAAGGCGGAGGCTGATCTGCCCTTGCGCCTTACCGCGCTTTCGCCCTGCTTCAGGTCTGAAGCCGGCAGCGCCGGGCGCGATACGCGCGGCATGCTGCGCCAGCATCAATTCGCGAAGGTGGAGTTGGTTTCCATCGTAAAGCCTGAAGACAGCGACGCCGAACATGAACGCATGACGCGTTGCGCGGAACATGTGCTGACGGAATTGGGCCTGGTGTGGCGGCGGATTATTCTATGCGCGGGCGATACCGGCTTTTGCGCCGCGCGCACCTATGATCTGGAAGTCTGGCTGCCCGGCCAGGGCGCGTGGCGGGAGATTTCATCCTGCTCCAATTGCCGGGATTTCCAGGCGCGGCGCATGGGCGCCCGCTACCGCGCCAAGGATGCCAAGGGCACAAGTTTTTTGCATACGCTGAATGGTTCAGGCGTGGCGGTGGGGCGCGCGTTGATTGCGGTGCTGGAAACGCACCAGCAGGCCGATGGCAGCGTCGCAATCCCTGAGGTGCTGCGGCCTTATATGGGTGGAATGGCGCGAATCACCAATTAACGCCGCGCACCTGCCGCCGCCGGGCGGGCTTCGGCGACTTCCGTTGCTGCATTCTCGGCCTTTGGCAGGCACATGATCCGCGTGCGCGCCGCCGGCCCCGGGGTGCCGCCGCTGCGGATGCGAAGCTCAACCTCGGGCGTTGTCGGCACTGGCCTCAGGCTGGGTTCGCGCGCACCAATCAGCATCACCGCACCACGCCCGGAAGCGCAAAGCCCTGCCATGGCAGGGCCGGGCAGCGGAATGACGCCGGGCGCGGGGCCGGGCACAAAACCATTGCCACTCAGCGCTGCCATCACCCGCTGCTGATAGATCAGCCCGCGTTCCGGGGTCGCGGAATGGTAAAGCGCCACCGCCTGCTGCCAATCCCCGGTGCGGGCCTGCAAGGAACGCAAGTAGCGCACCGCATAGGCGACATTCGTCATGGGGTCGAAGCCGGCTTCCAGGCTCGGGAAGGCATCCGGGTGATGCAGCAGATTGACCTGCATGCAGCCGATATCAATCGAACGCACGCCACGCGCTTGAATCGCGCGCACTTCCTGAAGGGCTTCCGCGTTGGAAGCAGCGTAGCGGCCATCGCCGGCAGCGTTATAGGACCAGGGCCAGGGCTGCACGCTGCCATCTGGCGCGCGGCGCCCGGTTTCAACCTTCGCGATTGCGCCAAGCAAACCCGCCGGCAAGCCCGCATCGCGTTCCGCCGCTGCAACAGCCGCGGCACAAAGACCCCATGGCTCTGGCAGGCTGGGTGGGCTAGGCCGCGCGGCAGTTGTGGCGGCGGCGCGTGGTGGGCGGGGCGCGTTTGCGGCGCTGGGCTTATCCGGTGCTGCGACAGAAGCTCCAGGGGCAGCCGCCAGCAATAGCGCCAAAAGGCCAAGACCCATCAGCCGCGTAGCAGCAAGCATGCCCGGAGTCGCGCCGAATGGCTTCCGCATGCAGGCTTGGTAGGCCCGCACAGCGCCCGAGGTCAACCAAAACTCCTTCAGAAATGATCCGCCCGCAGTACTTGGCAATCCGTTAGAGTCACAATCGCCGGCCTGGCGCCAAGCAATTCACCTTCCGCCGCCAGCACGCGCGCCGCGACCTCGGCCGAGGTGATGCACAGCACCACCACATTATCATCAACACCGCCAGGGTCCCCGGCGCGGCGAATACCCTGATGCCCGCGCCCAGCCAGCACGGGTAGAATCGTCCAACCTGTGGCGCCCATGCGGTCCAGCAGCAAGGTTACCGCTTCGGCCCGCACTGCCTCCACCACAATTTCGATCCTTTTGCGTGTGTGCATTTTCCCGTCCCCGTTTGCTTATTGTGTGGCCAGCCGCGCCGCACAAAGCCAAAGCGGGATGCCAGCCAGCACATTGAAGGGGAAGGTGATCGCCAGGGAAAGGGTCACGTAAATGCCGGCATCGGCGGAAGGTAGCGCAAGCCGCATTGCCGCTGGCACAGCGATATAGGATGCCGAGGCCCCCAGCACCGCCATCAGCCCTACCCCCCCGGTGGAAAGCCCCGCAAGGAGGCCGCCAGCCAGCCCCGCCACGCCGCCAATCAGCGGCATCAGGATGGCAAAGCCGATCAGCCGGGCATCCAGCCCCCGCCCCCTATCGCGCAGGCGCCGCGCCGCCGTCAGGCCCATCTCAAGCAGGAAAAGACACAGCGCACCCGGGAAAAGCGCGGTGATGAAGGGCGCAAGCTGCCGCTCGGCTGGGGCGCCACCAAGCCAGCCAATCAAAAACGCGCCCAGCAGCAAAACAACCGACCCATTCAAGAACACTTCCCGCGCCATTTCCCGCGCGCCGCCGGAAGTGGCCGCGCCCCCGCGCCGCGCAATCAGCAGCGCGGTCAGGATGGCCGGGGTTTCCATTGCGGCCAGAACGGCAGGCATGAAGCCCTCATAAGGCGTATTGGTTGCGTTCAATTGCCCCACCGCCGCGGCGAAGGTCACCACACTGACCGAGCCATAATGGGCGGAGACTGCCGCAGCCGTTGCCTTATCCAGCGGCGTTGCCGCACGGAGCAAGCCATAGGCCGGGAGCGGCATCAGCGCCGAAAGCGCAATCCCTACCGCCAGCGCCGGGACCAAGCCCACAGAGGCGCCAGGCTGCGCAATGGCAATGCCGCCCTTCAGGCCGATCGCCATCATCAAATAAAGCGAAAGTGTCTTGGCCAGCGCATCCGGCACGGAAAGATCAGAACGCAGCGCCGCTGCTGCAAAGCCTAGCGCGAAGAACAGGACGGAAGGGGGCAGAATCTCGAATAAGGACATGGATCGCGCCGATTAGGCGCCAGGACCCGGTCCTGTAAACCATTATTCAGCGGAGTGCGGATGTTTCAGCGCGAAATCCAGTCATCTCCATCTTCGCCCGGTTCTTCCGGCAGGTCGGCGGTGATATCGCGCATCTTGGGGGCGACCCATCATCCGGCGGTGGTACCAAGCGCCTCAGCGCGGCGGCTGATCTCCTCAGCCAGCCTGTCAGGGAAGGATACAGTGATATCGGTCATGGCCAGCCTAGGCCATGGTATCTCACGAGGCCGATGTAGCGTTGATTCAACTGTCCAATTGCTCTCTTGCCAAGGGCGCGGCATCGGCCAAGCATTGGGCATGGCTGATATCTTTTGCCTTGGCGAACCCATGCTGGAATTCAACGCCCAGAAGCCGGGCGCGGATGGGCGTCGCTATTATCTGGAAGGGCATGGCGGAGATACCTCCAACGCGGCCATCGCAGCTGCCCGGGCGGGGGCTTCGGTTGGGATGATCACCGCGCTTGGCCAGGATGGACCGGGCGAGAGCTTCATGCAGCTTTGGGAGCATGAAGGCGTGGATACCGCGCATGTGATCCGCAATCCGGCGGCGCCAACGGGGATTTACTTCGTGACGCATGATGTGCGTGGCCATCATTTCAGTTTTTACCGGAGCGGCAGCGCGGCTTCGCTTTATGGTCCGCCGGATGTGCCGGAAGCGGCCATTCTTCGCGCGAAATTCCTGCATCTTTCCGGCATCAGTCAGGCGATTTCAACCAGCGCTTGTGATGCTGGCTTTCGCGCCATGGAAATTGCCCGCGCGGCCGGGGTGCGCGTTTCTTACGACACCAATCTGCGCCTCAGGCTTTGGCCCGCATCGCGCGCCGCTGCCGTTATCCATGCTGCCATCGCCATGGCTGATATCGCGCTGCCATCCTTGGATGATGCGGTGGCGCTGACTGGCCTGCAAAGCCCAGATGCAATCTGTGATTTCTACCTGCGCCTCGCGCCCTTGGTCGTGCTGAAATGCGCGACTGAGGGCGCCATCCTTGCCACCCGCGAAAGCCGCAGCCGCATCCCTGCTTACAAGGTGGAGGCGTTGGATGCGACTGGCGCGGGGGATTGCTTTGCCGGCAATTTCCTTGCGCGCTTGCTCGCGGGCGATGCGCCGCTGCAGGCCGCGCGCTACGCCAATGCCGCCGCCGCGCTTTCCACCACGGGCTATGGGGCAGTGGCGCCCCTGCCCTCTCCTGATGCGGTGCGCACGCTGCTGGAAAGCACCTGAGTTACCCCCAGGCGCGATTATCGCCGGGGCGCAGCCGCAAGCCGGGGCGTAGATTGGTGAACGGCAAAATCGCCGGGTCCGCCACCACCGGGCCGGGCGCGGTTACCACAATCACCTCGGACGAAATCGGCTGGAAATGCGCTCGGAAATGCACGCTGGATTTCACCGCGATAATCGCCTGTTCCGCAGGCTCCACGCCCACTTGCCGGAACAATTCCTGATCATGCCCCTGCATTTTGCGGCTGACCACAACAACGCGCACGCCCGGCGCCACGCGGATCAGCGCTGAAGGCCCCAGATCGGCGGGATTGCCCTTGCCCATCGGGCCGCTGAGTGTGAAGCACCCGTCAGAGAGTTTTTCGACCACCGCTTCTACACGCAACGGCACGCCATCGCTCTTGCCGCCAAGATCGAGCGTGATGCGCGCACCCTCCCCCGCCGCGTGGCAGGCGGCGGCGGCTTCCGCATCATTCATCGGCGCCAGCACCGCACCTTGCGCGTTTTGCCGGATCAATTCCGCAAGCAAGCCTGTGGTATCGCCATGGCCGCCACCGCCGGGATTATCCTGCGTATCGGCTAGCACCACCGGTCCCTTGCCGCCGCGCGCGGCAATGGCACGCGCCACACCTTCGGCGGCGGTTGCGACACCAAGGGCGAATTCCGGTTCCTTGCTGGCGATAAAAGTGGCCAGCGCTTCCGCCGCCGCGCCTGCTTGATCAAGCGTATCGGCATAGGCCGCTATCGCCATGCCGCAACCGGGGAAATCCGCATAGGGAAAGCCGAAGCAAAAGCCTAATTCCCAAACACCCGGCGCCGCGCCTAGCTTCGCGCGTTCGGCCATGACATCGGCCATGGGCGCGACCATGGTGCATTGGGCGGGTAGCGGCGTCCAGAAATCCAAATCGCGAAACAGCTTGGCCGGTTTGCGGGTTTCCTTGATCATGCGCAGCAATAGCCGCGTGGCCTGCGCGCCGGCGGGCTTCATATCCACATGTGGATAGGTGCGGAAAGGCACCAGCACATCGGAAAGCGCCACCATCTCCGCAGTTTTATTCGCATGCGGATCAAGGCTGACGGCGATCGGCAAATCCGGCCCCACCACGGCGCGCACGCGGCGCAGCACTTCGGCTTCGGCATCGTCGTAACCCACCGCCACCATGGCGCCGTGCAGATCAAGATAGACGCCATCAATCGGGCCGGCTTCCATCGCATCGGAAAGGCTGCCGATCAGCAAGGCTGCGATGCGTTCAAACGCCTCCGCCGTCACAGGCCCGGCGGGATTCGCGAAGCACCAAACCAGGGGGGCCAATTGAACGCTCGCTTCTTCCGCCACCATGATCGCGCCTGCAATCGGCGCACTGGTTGGGCGCATGGCTTCAATCAACCCAGCAGGGCGTTGCAGCGGCGGAAAGCCGCCGGGTTTGACGAATTCCTGCCAGCCGGTCGGCAATGGCGCGAAGGAATGGCTTTCATGCAAAAAGCCACCAATGGCGATGCGGGTCATCTTACTTTTCCTTTGGAATACCAGCGGTCGCCAAAACCGCATCGGCCAGCACCCGCAGCCCCGCTTCGGCCCAGGCGGGCGTGATGCTTTCCGCTTCATTATGGCTGATGCCGCTATGGCAGGGGCAGAAAATCATCGCCGCCGGCACGCGCCGCGCGACATACACCGCATCATGCCCGATGCCGGTTGGCATATCCATATGCGGCAGGCCAAGCCGCACCGCCGCATCGCGCACCCGCCCGACCAGCGCCGCATCAAACGGCGTCAGCGGCGATTGCCAGAAATCGGAGATGGTAATGGCAACACCCCGCGCGGCAGATAGTTCCGCCGCCTTGGCGCGAATTTCCGCCCCCATGCGTGCAAGCAATGCCGGGTCACCATGGCGGGTATCAATGCTGAACCAGATGCGAGACGGCGCGATATTGCGACTATCAGGATAGACAGTGAGGCGCCCAACAGTGGCGCGGCCTGGTTCGCCGGCTGGGCTGACGGCACGAAGCGCAATTTCTTCAATCGCGGCCATCAGCGGTGCCGCGGCCATCATGGCATCGCGCCGCCCGGCCATGGGGGAACCGCCATGAGATTCAGCGCCTTCAATCGTCACCTCATACCAGGCTTGTGCCAAGGCATGAGTCACCACGCCAATATCCTTACCGGCATTCTCCAACAGCGCGCCCTGTTCAATATGCAATTCGAAATAGGCGGCAAGATCGGTCAGCGCTGCGGGATCAGCATCGCCACGCCAGCCGATGCGCGTGAGTTCCTCGCCAAACGCCTTGCCATCACTATCACGCAAGGCGAGCACATCAGCCTCAGCGAAAACTCCCATCACCGCACCGCTGCCCATCATAGGGGGCGAGAAACGGGCACCTTCCTCATTGGTCCAATTGATCAGCACCACGGGCGCTTCGGTTTCAATCCCGGCCTCATGCAGGGCGCGCAGCACTTCAAGCCCGGCCAGCACGCCAAGCGGGCCGTCAAACTTTCCGCCGGTTGGTTGCGTATCCAAATGGCTGCCCATGGCGACAGGCTTGCGCTTCGGATCACGCCCTTCGCGACGCAGCAACATATTGCCGAGGCGATCCACGGAAAGCGTGCACCCAATCGCCTCACCCCACCGGCGCAGCAAATGGCGGCCTTCTGAATCAAGGTCTGTCAGAGTCTGCCGATTGCAGCCGCCTTTCGGCGTGCCGCCAATCTTGGCGAGTTCCATCAGGCTATCCCAAAGCCGGGCACCGGAAAGGGGCAGGTTCGTGGTCATGATGCTTTCTCCACGCCGCACCATTCGGCCATGGTCAGCGCAATGGTGCCGGTAATGTCATGCATAGAATCAAGGCCGACACTTTCATCAATGCCGTGAATATCCTGCGCATCGGGGCCGAAACAGGCGACAGGCGTTGACTGATGCAGCACGTAATGTCGCCCATCGGTCAGCCCTGCCGAGGGATAGTCGCGGAGCGCCCCGCCTGAGACATCGGTGAAATGCCGCTTCGCTAGTTTCACAATCGGTGCCTGCATATCAAAGACGCAGGGTTCGGCCATAAAACCCTTGAATTCCAACTTCACCTTGGCGCCGTGCAGCTTTTCGTCCTGCGCTGCCTTCGCCACCAGCCGTTCAATATCGGCTTTCACTGCCGCGGCGCTATTGCCCATCATGACACCCACACGCAGCCCGATCCGCGCGCGGGTTGGCACCGATGAATTCCATTCGCCGCCTTCAATCGTGCCGAGATTCACATTCACCGGATGGTTCACGCCATGGAAGGAGGCATGGATATTCTCGGCCCGGTTCATTTGGGATTCATATTCCTTGAAATGCGCGGCGATGGTGCTGGCCGCTTCAATGGCATTCACGCCGGCCTGCATATCGCGCACATGGGCGGGGCGGCCGGAAACCGTGACCCAGGCCCAGATCACGCCCACTTCCGCGCTATACATCGCGGGCAAGCCAGGCCCTGGTTCGGGGATGATCACGGCATCAGTCGGCGGCAAGGCGAGCATTGCGGCCAGGGCACCATTGCCGGTGCATTCTTCTTCGATCACTGAATGCATCTGCACCTCGGCGGCGGGTTGCAGGCCAGCGCGCTGCAGGGCGCGAAACGCCGTGACGTAAGAAATAATGCCGGCCTTCATATCACCCGCGCCGCGGCCATACATGCGGCCATCGCGAATGGCGGGTTCATAGGGCGGGGTTTCCCACATATCCGCCGCACCTTCCGGCACCACATCCACATGGCCTTGCAGGGTCAGGCTTTTCCCCTTCGTTTCGCGTGGCGTGAAGACCGCCACGACATTATCGCGCCCGTCATAAGGGATCAGCGGTGGCGAAAAGCCGGGATGGCCTTCAAGCGCGCTCGGCACGGTTGGGATACGCTGCGGTGTCAGGCCAAGCCCCTCATAAATCCGCGCCATTTCATTCAGGGCCGATGCCTCATTGCCAAGCGTTGAGGGGCAACGCACCAAGCGCGAGAGCATGGAGATGCTTTCCGCGCGCAGCTCATCCACCGCTTCCAGAATGGCGCGCCGCGCGCCGGGGTCGAGAGCTTGCATATCGCCAGGGTCCTTAACGTGAAGCGAGCCGACGCTAGCCAGCCAGGCGCAGCGCAGCAAGCGCGGCGGCTTCGCAGCGGCACCAATTTTGGTTAGCCTTCCCCCATGAAGACCTTCGCCCATCCGGATCATGCGGGGCATCACCCCGCTTTCTTCCTGCAACGCGGCCGCACGCGCCAGAATTTCGAAATCCCTGCCCGCACGGCGGCTTTGGAAGCAGCGCTGCATCGCATCGGGCTTGCGCCCGCCACACCGGAAGCCGTGCCGGTTGCCGCGCTGCAATCAGTTCACAGTGCGGATTACTTGGCCTTCCTCGCCGAAGCCGCACGGGATTGGGCAGCGCTTGCCGATCCGGGGCCAGAGGTTGTCGCGAATATGCACCCCTCGCCGGAAATGCTGGCGCAAGGGGCGCGCTGTGGAGAAGGCATCATCGCCCGCGCTGGCTGGTACATGGCTGACACCGCCTGCCCGATCGGCCCCGGCACCTGGCAAGCGATTCAAGGTGCGGCGGCTTGCGCTTTGGCCGCCGCGCGCGAAGCGGCAGCGGGGCGCAGCGCCTATGCGCTCTGTCGCCCGCCTGGCCATCACGCCTATGCAGCCCGTGCTGGTGGGCATTGCTATGTGAACAACGCCGCACTCGCCGCGCAGGCTTTGGTTGATGCGGGTGCCAAGCGCGTCGCGGTGCTGGATATTGATAGTCATCACGGCAATGGCACCCAGGGTATTTTTTGGGAACGGGGCGATGTGCTGACCATTTCCATCCATGCTGACCCTGACAAATACTACCCCTGGTTCGTTGGCCGTACGCGCGAACGCGGCGCCGGCGCGGGTGATGGGCGCAACATGAATATGCCACTCGCCTTCGGCACGGGGGATGAGGGCTGGTTGGATGCCATTCGCTACGCCATGGCAGCCATCCGCGACCATAAAACCGATGCGCTTGTCCTGCCGCTTGGTTTTGATGCCTCCGAACATGAACCGCTTGCCGCGCTGAAAGTCACGGCGGAGGGTTTCGCGCGCGCAGGCGCCATGATCGGCGGCCTGAAGCTGCCCACCGCCATCACCCAAGAAGGCGGCTACAACGTAGATGTCATCGGCAATTTATTGGAGGGCTTCCTGAAAGCCTGGGGAGATGCGGCATGAGTGAGGCCATCCACGCGGCGACACTGACACTCGACACCCATGTTGATATCAGATGGCCAGACCCGCCTGACGCGACGACCGAGACCGATCGCTGCGTTGACTTCCCCAAGATGCAGCGCGGCGGGCTGAAGGCGGTTGTCTTCATTGCCTATACGCCGCAAGGCCCGCGCGACGCGGCGGGGCACCAGGCGGCAGCAGACCGCGCAGAAGCCATGCTCCGCCACATCCGCACCCGCGCTGATGGTGTTGCGCGGCGCTTTTGCGCGACCGCCGATGAATTGGAAGCGGCGCATCAGGCGGGCGCGCTTGCGGTGCTGAGCGCAGTTGAAAATGGCAATGCCATGGGCCGCGATTTGGCGCGGCTGAAGCTTTGGCGAGACCTCGGCGCGATTTATCTGACGCTCACGCATGATGGCCATAATGATCTGGCCGATGCGGCGCGGCCCAAACCCGCGCTTGGTGATGGCACTGCGCAACATGGCGGGCTTTCCGATTTGGGGCGTCAGGCAATTGCGGAGATGAACCGCATCGGCCTGATCATTGATGTCTCGCACGCCGCGAAATCTTCCATGATGCAGGCAGCTGAGCTTTCCCGCGCGCCGATTGTGGCGACGCATTCTTGCTGCCGCGCGCTATGCGATCATCCGCGCAATCTGGATGATGAGCAGTTGGATATGCTGCGGGCAAAAGGTGGGTTGGTGCAGATTACGGCACTGGATGCGTTTCTTCGCCCGCCGGGGGCAGATGGGAAATCTCCCGCGACGGTTGCCGATATGGTGGATCATGTGGATTACGCGGTGCGGCGGATTGGGCTTGATCATGTAGGGTTATCATCTGATTTCGATGGCGGCGGCGGCATTCCCGGCTGGGCCAATGCGGCTGAGACGATGAACCTGACGGCGGAGTTACACCGCCGCGGCTATGGCGCGCGGGAGATTGATTTGCTCTGGTCCGGCAATTTCCAGCGGCTGATGCGGCGGGTGCAAGGGATGGCTGAATTGTAACCTATAGATGCTTCGAACGAGGATGAGGGTAATGGTGCGGCCGCGACCGGCAATTCCAGAAAAAACTAAGTTGGCTGTACGGCAGCGTTGTGGCTTTGGGTGCATTGTTTGTGGGGCGCCAGTCTTTGAATATGACCATATTGAGAAGTTCTCCAAAGTCGGCGTGCACGATTCGGCCAACCTAACCTTGCTGTGTCGAAATCATCATGGGGATAAAACCAGTCGCCGCCTCTCTCAGGAGTTTATCCTCTCGGCAAACTCCAACCCTTTCAACTTGAACGAAAAAATAACCTCACCTTGGCGTCAATTCTTCGCAGGTTCTTCTGTCAAGTTTATAGTCGGAAGTGATAAATACCTTTTTGATTTTAGTGGAGCAGAGACCGATTTTTTCTCAGCGATTCAGATCGGCAGCAAGTCGATGCTTGGTTTCAGGTTTGACGGCAGCGGCCTGCTCTTGAACGCAGTGCTTACAAATCGATCTGGCAAAAAAATCCTTATCATTGAAGATGGGGAAATAAGGGCTTCGACCGAGGTCTTTGATTACAAGGTTGAGGGGCCTGTCTTTACAATAAGATCAGCGAAAAGTTCTGTTGAACTCAAGCTACAGGTTCAGGATCAAGGTTTATCAATTTTGAAGGGTTATCTTGTTCGGAAAGGCATTAGCATCGCCATTGAGGGTGAAAAAACGTTGATAACCTCCGAAGGAGAAAGCGGGACACACTCTCGTCTTGCGAGTTTGTCGGGAAATACAATTAACGGCGCACCCGTTGGCTTATCGGTCCAAAGGTAGATCCGGTGGTACGCTTTTCGACGGTCCAGATAAACCCATCCGCGAGAACGGCAATTTCCGGCGGCTGATGCGGCGGGTGCAGGGGATGGCTGAATTGCAACCTATTGATACCTTAAACAAGAGCGAGGCTAATGGTGCGGACGCGACCGACAATTCCAGAAAAAACCAGGTTGGCTGCACGCCAGCATTATGGCTTTGGCTGCGTTGTCTGTGGGCTACCTATTTTTCGAGTATTATCATATAAAATCAAGAAGGTCCGCGTTCATGATCCCGCGACAGACCTTGTCCTTTAGGCGCCCGCCCCCAGCACGGCGCATTGGACTTGTCGCATATTTATGCCGCTCCGATTACTCGTTTAGGCTGCCTGGCGTTCGAAGGCCAGGGGGCTTTTACCTCCCAAAGCTGAATGCCTTCGGCGCGGGTTATAGAAGCCGTTGATGTATT
>JBIJAH010000040.1:0-36243 GCA_044345845.1 Roseomonas sp. | reverse complement strand
CGCGGCGCGCGGCTTTTGCAAGTGGAAGGCCGGGTGGAGCGCGAGGATCGCCACGCCGAAGTGCCGATCATTCACGTGATTGCGCGCCAGCTTGTTGAGCGTTCCGATTTGCTGGAGGGGCTATTGCGCGAAGCGGGCAGCGATTGGGCCGCCGCCGCGCTGGGCCGCGCTGATGAGGTAGCGCACCCGCAGGATGATCGCCGCCCACCGCGCGCCAGGCTGCCCGCGAGCCGGGATTTTAGGTAGTAAAAATAGAATGAGCCTTAGTAATTTACAAAATTTTTCTCTAATTTTTTTTGCGAAATGAAGGATCCTTTGTAATCCGAAAATCCGTGGAGGCTATACGCGCCTTACAAACAGAAACTCGAGGCTGATGCGGCTCCACAAGCGATCGAATCGCCTCAATAGGCATATCACAATGCGGACCCAAAATAACTTCGCGAAGCAACAAATCTTGCGAAAAAGGCACAAAATAAAGTCCACCCTGCTCGCTTAGAGAGCGTAAATCGAAAAACTGCCTAACTTCATCTTCATACTTCCAATCCTTGAATTTTGTGTATCGGAGCCGATCCAAAAAGACATCAAATTTCTCCTGCGGTATGTCCTCTGAAAGCAAGTCTATCTTGTCCATGCGAGCGACATATCTCACGGGTTTCAGAGAAGAATCGGGTACGTCAAAACCAAGCGCTATACCTCGATGCTTATCGGCGTAATGGCTCCAAAGCAAAGGATTCTTATAATGTTTGGAAAAGCACAAAATTCCTTCTGACTTATCAATAGCAGATTTTTTTGCGCGAATTCCAGTACGTTGGTCACCAGAGACAACGTCTATAGCCAACATTTCAAACGGATCATTAAGACTATGGAAACGAGTCAGTTTTAGCCTTTTCAGGGCAATGTTACTCAGCGCAAAATGCGCGGGCGCTAAATTGAAAACACGCACTGCTACCTCCTTTCGTAGGGCGATGCTGGAGAATACACCTTCTTACCCAAGGCACTTCTTATTTCAACACAAAATCCTTCAGCACTTCAGGCTTGAATTCCAGCCCATGGCCCGGCGTTTCCGGTGCGGTGATCATGCCATTGGCGATTTTGGGCAGGCTGATGAAGACATCATCCAAAAGATGAGCACGGCACCGCCAATCTGGTGGTCTATACGGATGTCGCCGCGCGGGATCGTCGCGCTTTGCGCGGCGCGCGGCTTTTGCAAGTGGAAGGCCGGGTGGAGCGCGAGGATCGCCACGCCGAAGTGCCGATCATTCACGTGATTGCGCGCCAGCTTGTTGAGCGTTCCGAATTGCTGGAGGGGCTATTGCGCGAAGCGGGCAGCGATTGGGCCGCCGCCGCGCTGGGCCGCGCTGATGAGGTAGCGCACCCGCAGGATGACCGCCGCCCACCGCGCGCCAAACTGCCCGCGAGCCGGGATTTCAGGTAAGCCCCATCACGGCGCGCCGATTTGCCGCAGTACCGTGGCTTCGGTCAGCACTTCGGGCAGGATCACTGCCTCGCCGCCGCCCGGTGGCCAGAACAAATAAAGCGGCACGCCTTCCCGCCCATGGGCGCGCAGCAATGCCGTGATGGCAGGATCACCGCGCGTCCAATCCGCCTTCAAATAGACAATGCCGCGCGCCGCCATGGCCGCCTGCACGGCGTCGCGGCGCAGCGCGATGCGTTCATTCACTTGGCAGGTGATGCACCAGGCCGCGGTGACATTCAGGAAAACGCCCTTGCCCTCAGCGCGCAACGCCTCAACCCGCGCAGGGTTCCAGCTTTCGGCGGTTTCAGTGGCGGCAGGGGGGGGCGGCGCGGCGGTCAGGCCAAAGGGCAGCGCCAGCAGCAGGCTGAGCGCGGCCAAGGCAGCGCCAAGCTGCGCCCCGCGCCGGCCTGCGCGCTGCGCCCTGCCAAGCACCCAGGCACCAAGCCCTAGGCCAAGCCCGCCCGCCAAGGCCAGCCCAACACCCAGCCAGCCGCTTTGCGCCCAAAGCACCCAAACCAGCCAAAGCGCCGCGCCATACATGGGCCAGGCCATGATGCGCCGTAGTCTTTCCATCCAGGGGCCGGGCCGGGGCAGCAGCCGCGTCAGGCCGGGGGCCAGCGCCAGGATCAGCGTCGGCGCCGCAAGCCCAAGGCCGAGCGCCGCGAAAACCGCGAGGGTTGCCGGCGCCGGCATGACCAAAGCCGCGCCAATCGCCGCCGCCATGAAGGGCGCTGTGCAAGGGCTGGCCACCAGCACGGCCAGCGCGCCGGTCGCGAAACTCCCAAGGAAGCCGCCGCGTGCCGCAATATGCCCGCCCGCGCCAATGGGCCCGCCCAACGCGAAAACGCCCGATAGGTTCAGCCCCACTGCCAGCATCAGCCAGGCAATCGCCAGCACAAACACGGGGGAGGTGAATTGAAACCCCCAGCCAAGCGCCATCCCCGCGCCCCGCAATAGCAGCAAAAGCCCGGCAAGCGCGGCAAAGCTCACCACCGCGCCGGCGGTATAGGCCGCGGCTTCCAGCCGCACCGCGCCCCGCGCCGCCCCGCCCAACCGCGCCAAGGCCATGGCCTTCATGGCGAGCACGGGGAAGACGCAGGGCATCAGGTTCAGGATCACCCCGCCGATCAGCGCAAAAATCAGCGCCTGCCAAAGCGGCAGGAAGGCCGCGCCCGGCAGTAGGGGCGCCGTGATCTCATAGCCAAGCTGCCGCCCGCCCTGGTCGGTCAATAGCAGCACGCCTTCAAGTGTCGCGGGGTTTTCTGGCCGTTCGGCGCGCTTCAGGGTCAATTCCAGCCAATCCGCGCCATGGGCCAGTTTCTGTGGCGCGGGGTGATCCAAAATCCCGCCCGACCCTGGGATGAAAATCGCTTCCTTCAGGCTTTCCCGCCCCAGGCCAGGGCCGGTCAGCCGCAGCCGCAGTGCATCGCCTTGAATGGTCGCACTGGCCTGCCAGGGTGAGGGCCTCGGCAGGGCAGTGGCAGCGGTGGCAAAAAGCGGCGCCAGATCGGGGTTCGCCAGGGCTTCAGCCGCGACAGGCAGATCAAGCCGGAAGCTGCCTTCTTCCGGGATGCAGACATCATCGCAGACAAGCCATGTCGCCTCCGCCGTGATGCTGAAGACCTCACCGGCGCGGAGGCTCGCGGGCGGGGTGATCTGCATTGGCAGCACGACTTCGCCGTAATAGCCAAAGCTCATCAGCGGGCCGAAGGGGATCGGCTGTGGGGTTGGCCAGGCGATGGGGCCGGCTTGGCTGCCCCCCGGCAGGGTCAGGTTGATTTCGGTCGGTGCGCCGGCATCCCCGGCATGGCGCCAATAGCTATGCCAGCGCGGTGCCAGCCGGATGCGCAGCCCAAGCTGAAACGCCTGCCCCGGCGCAATGGCCAGATGATCCGCGACCAAGCTTACCCGCGCACGCGGCGATTCCTGCACGGCGCTTTCCAGCGCCCGCGCCGGCAGCCAGGGCAGGATCAGCAAAGCGGCAAGGGCGGCAATGAAGCGCATAACCCATAAAGAGGCGCGAAGAGGGCTTGGTGCAAGTCCGCAAATGGGAATAGGCTCGGGATCTTAGTGATTCATTAATCTTTAGCGGTAAGGCTGCATCATGCGCAAAATCCTTCTCGCCGGCTTCCTGTTGCTTTCCTGGCCCCTCGCCGCGCAGGAACCGCCGCAATGCACCGAAGCCCGTGAAGGGCAATTGGCCTGCATGGCCGGCAAGCAATGCGCGTGTCGCTTCATTCCCGGCGGTAGCATGACCGGCCGGCCGGATCGCTTTGCCTGGGATTGCGGTATCAATCGCCCGAATTGCCCGCCCGATCCAAACATCGTGCAGCAGCCCGGCTACGCGCCGCCGATTGGCGGGGTTTGGGTGAACCCGCCGCAAGCCACGCCTGGCCATCCGCAAATCCCGCAGCGTCCAGGGCCGCGTTGAAGGCTTTCACCACCGCCGCTTGATTGCGGCGGTGCGGCAGGTCACATGGGGTGGGATAGCGGATAAACCTTCCACCCATGCTCCCCGAATTGCCTGTCTCAGAAGCGCTACCGGCGCTGCGCGCTGCCCTTAGCGCTGCTTCCAACGCGGTGCTGATCGCACCCCCCGGCGCGGGCAAGACCACGATTGTGCCACTCGCGCTCATGGAAGAAGCCTGGGCCGCTCAGGGGCGCATCTTGGTTTTGGAACCGCGCCGCGTTGCCGCCCGCGCCGCCGCGCGCCGCATGGCTTTTCTGATTGGGGAAGACCAACCGGGCGGCACCATTGGGCTTTCCACGCGCCTTGATCGGCAGTTTTCCGACCGCACGCGGGTTGAGGTGGTGACCGAAGGCCTGCTGGTGCGCCGCCTGCAAACCGATCCCGGCTTGGAAGGTATCGCCGCGATTTTCTTCGACGAAGCGCATGAACGCAATCTGGACACTGATTTGGCGCTGGCACTGGCGCTTGATCTGCAGCGCGCACTTCGCCCTGAACTCCGCCTGCTTGCCATGTCAGCCACTTTGGATGGCGCGAGCTTCGCTGGGCTGATGTCAGAAGCGGGCCGACCCGCGCCGGTGATTGAAAGCCTGGGCCGCGCCTTTCCTGTGGAGCTTCGCCACCGCGCGCGGGATTTGCGCGACCCGCGCGATCTGCCCGAAGCCATGGCAAGTGCAATCCGTGAGGCATTGATCACGCATCCCGGCGATGTGCTGGCCTTCCTGCCGGGCTGGGGCGAAATCCGCCGCACCGCCGAAAGGCTCGGCGGCATTGATGCGCTGGTGCTGCCTTTGCACGGAGAATTGCCGCCAGCCGAACAGGACCGCGCGCTGAACCCGGCGCCTGATGGTCAGCGCAAGGTGGTGCTCGCGACCTCGATCGCCGAGACATCGCTGACGGTGCCTGGTGTGCGCATTGTCGTGGATGGTGGCTATCGCCGTGCGCCAAGGTTGGATGCTGCAAGCGGGTTGTCGCGCCTGGTCACGCTTCGCATCGGCAAGGCGGCAGCGGAACAACGCGCGGGCCGGGCGGGGCGCACCGCGCCGGGGGTGGCGATAAGGCTTTGGACGGAAGCCTTGCATCGCGGCCTGCCGCAGGCCGATCGGCCCGAAATTCTGGAAGCGGAGCTTTCCGGCCTTGCGCTGGATTGCGCTGCCTGGGGGGCGGAGCCCAGCGCGCTCGCCTTTCTGGATGCGCCACCCGCCGGGACAATGGCCGCCGCGCGTGGCCTGCTGCGCGATCTGGATGCGCTGGATGAGGCAGGGCGCATCACTGAGATGGGTCGGCGCATGGCGCGGCTTGGTACGCATCCCAGGCTTGCGCGCATGATGCTGGCGGCGGAAGGCAGCGCGGAGAAGGCACTCGCCGCTGAACTCGCCGCATTGCTCGAAGAACGCGACCCGTTGCGCGGGCGGGAAGCGCCGGCGGATATTGGCTTGCGCCTTGATCTGTTGGCGGGCGGTGACCACGCCGCAGCGGATCGCGGCGCGGTCCAGCGCATTCGCCGCGCCGCCAGCCTGCATCGGCGCCGGCTTGGCATTGGCAATGGTGTTGTCGCGGAAGGCGATGCCGGCGCCCTGTTGGCGGCGGGTTTTCCGGACCGGATCGCCGCCCGGCGCGGCGCCATGGATGGTGCCTTTCGCTTGGCTTCAGGCCAGGGGGCGCGCATCACGGGCGTTGATCCCTTGGCCAAGGCGCCTTTGCTGGCCGTGGCCGACCTGGAGATCGCAGGGACCGAGGCACGCATCCGCATGGCGGCGCCACTCGACCGCGCGGTGCTGGAGGCACGCTTCCCCGAAAGGCTGCGGCGGGAGGAAGGCGCCGCTTTTGATGCCCGCAGTGGCGCGGTACTGGCGCGCCGGCGCTTGCGCTTTGGCCCTTTGATTCTGGAAGAATCCCCCCTGCCGCAGGCCGATCCCGCTGCCATGGCGGCAGCGCTGGCCGAAGCCGTGGCAGAGCGCGGCTTGCGTGACCTGCCTTGGAATGACGCGGCGCGGCAGACCCGCGCACGCATTGGCTGGATGCGGCAGGTGGAAGGTGACGCCTGGCCTGATCTTTCCGATGAGGCACTGATTCCGGCCGCCCTTGAATGGTTGGCGCCGCATCTTTCAGGCCTCACGCGCTTGCAGGAATTGTCGGGGCTTGATCTTTCGCAGATCCTGCTTGGCCTGCTGCCCTGGGAAGCGCGCCGCAGCCTTGACCAAGCCCTGCCGGCACGCCTTGCGCTGCCCGCCGGGCGGAGTGCGGCGATTGATTACGCGCGGGAAGTGCCAACGCTTGAAGCCCGCGCGCAGCATTTATTTGGCCTGCCGGGGCTGCCTTTGCTGGCTGCCGGGCGTGTGGCCTTGCAAGTGGCGCTGCTTTCACCTGCCGGGCGGCCGATTGCAATTACCGGTGATCTGGCAGCGTTTTGGGCCGGAAGCTGGGCCGATGTGCGCAAGGAAATGCGCGGGCGCTATCCAAAACATGCCTGGCCGGAAAACCCAGGCTCTCAGCAAGGTTGAAGCGCGGGCCGAACAGGCGCATCTATTCCCCATTATGCCATTGCCTTTGCCCCTGCTTTCGCGTCGCGCCGCGCTTTTCCTGCCTGCTGCCCTTGGCGCTTGCGGTCCCGCCATTGCGCAGCGTGGTCTGCCGGATTTTGCTGACCTCGCGCAAGGCGTGATTCCAGCCGTCGTCAGCATTCAGGTCACGGCGCGCGATAGCATGCCACCCGAATGGCGCGGCCAACCGCGGGAACGCAATCAGCGCGAACCCTCTCGCCGTAGCCGGCCCATTATTCAGGGGGCGGGTTCGGGCTTCATCATCGAACCTTCGGGTATCATCGTGACCAATGCACATGTGATTGGCGATGCCACGAATGTGCTGGTGGGCTTGCATGATGGGTCGGAATATCCCGCGACCATGATCGGGATTGATGAATTGACCGATATAGCGCTGCTCAAGATTGAACCGCAAAGGCCTTTATCGGCGGTATCGCTTGGTCATTCGCGCCAGATGCGCGTTGGGCAATGGGTGATGGCGGCGGGCAATCCCTTCGGGCTTGGCGGGTCGGTGACGTCTGGCATCATCTCAGCCATTGGGCGCGATATTCGCTTGGGGCCGTTTGACGATTTCATCCAAACGGATGCGCCGATCAATCCGGGCAATTCCGGCGGGCCGCTATTCAATCTGGCTGGGGAAGTGATTGGGATCACGACTCTGATCTTCTCCCCCAGCGGGGCATCTGCCGGGATCGGCTTTGCCGTGCCGTCCGATTTGGCGCGCCCGGTGATTGAACAATTGCTGCGCGGCGGGCGGGTTGAACGCGGCTGGCTTGGCGTATCCGTGGGCGATGTGGAAAGCCCGCCGGGCCGCCCTGCACGTGCCGGCGCGCAGGTGCTCGGCGTGGAACGCGGCAGCCCCGCCGCAAGGTCCGGCCTGCGTCAGGGGGATGTGATCACCGCCGTGGATGGCGCGCGTGTCAGCAATAACCGTGAATTGGTGCGCGGCATTTCCGCCATACCGCCCGGGCAGAATGTGCGGCTTTCCCTGCTCAGGGACGGGCGGGTTGTGGAAATCACTGTCCAGGTCGGGCAACGGCCAAGCCCTGGTTGATCGCCTTGTTTTGAATAAAGTGACGAAGGGGCGTAGCTTGCGCGTACCGAGGAGTCTGACCTGTTTCTGGAGCTAGCCTGCCATGCAAATCCTGCTTGTTGAGGATGATGCCGAAGTCGCCCGATTTGTGAAGAAAGGTCTGCAGGAGGCCGGGCATATTGTTGAACATGTTGCCAATGGCCGCGATGGGCTTTTCATGGCGGCGTCAGAACCCTTTGATTTGTTGATCCTTGACCGCATGTTGCCGGGCGGTGTGGATGGCTTGCGCATTGTGGAAACGCTCCGCAGCCAGGGCAACAAGACCCCGGTTTTGTTCCTGACTGCGCTTGGCGCGGTGGATGAACGCGTGAAGGGCTTGAAGGCTGGCGGGGATGATTACCTTGTCAAGCCCTTCGCCTTTGCTGAATTGCTTGCGCGGATCGAAGCTTTGGCGCGCCGGCCTGCCATGGAAGTGCCGGCGATAAAGCTTGCGGTGGCTGATCTTGAACTTGATCTGCTGTCGCGCACCGTGACGCGCGCTGGGCGCAAGATAGAAGTGCAGCCGCGGGAATTCCGCCTTTTGGAACATCTGATGCGCCATATGGGCCAGGTGGTCACACGCACCATGCTGCTTGAAAAGGTGTGGGATTATCATTTTGATCCACAAACCAATGTGATTGATGTTCACGTCTCCCGCCTCAGGCAAAAGGTGGATAAGGGCTTTGATGTGCAATTGATCCATACCGTGCGCAACGCGGGCTATATGATCCGCGCCGAAGCCTGAGCCTTTATGACAGCACCGCCTGAGGGTCCTGGCGGGTGGCGCGATGTTCGCGCCTATCTTGGCAACGCCGGATTTCGCTTTGCGGCGCTTTTCGCCGTGCTGTTTCTTGCGGCAACCATATGCTTCGCGCTGATGCTTTGGTGGGGCACGGCGGGCACGCTTGCCCGCCAGGCGGATGAGACCATTCGCGCGGATGCGCTTGGGCTTCAGGAACGCTGGCGCGCGGGTGGCGTAGCTGCGCTGGTGGACGCCATTGGCGAAAGATTGGCCGTGGATATTGATGATCATGCCATTTATCTGCTGACGGATAGGGCAGGGCAGCGGCTTGGTGGCAATCTGAATCGTTGGCCAGTGGTGGCTGATATGCCTGGTTCCTGGTCTGCTGATGCCGTGCAACGGGATGGCGTCGTAGTGCCGGCCAGGATCCACCACGTGGCGTTGGATAGCGAATACCGCCTGCTGGTGGGGCGCGATTCGGCGGACCGTGAAAAGCTCCGTATCCTGCTTTCTGAAGCGCTGCTTGGTTCCTTTGCCGTGGCGGTGGCTTTTGCATTGGTTGGCGCCGCGGCGCTGCGCCGTGCCCTTGGTGATCGGCTGCGTGCGGCTTCCGTCACGGCCAGTGCCATTGCGGCGGGTGATCTTTCGCGTCGCGTACCGATTTCAGCGCAGCGCGATGAATTTGACCAATTGGGCGCCAGCATGAATGCCATGCTGGATCGGATTGATCAGTTGCTTGTGGGCATCAAAGGGGTGTCGGATTCCATCGCGCATGACCTGCGTACCCCGATCGCGCGGGCGCGCATGCGTCTTGAAAACGCGCTATTGACTGCGCCCGACGAAGAATCGCTCCGTGCCGCCATAGACAGTGCGGTTGCGGATCTGGATGGCATCGCACGCGTGTTTCAGGCTTTGCTCCGCATTGCGGAAGCTGAGGCCGGGGCGCGGCGCGCTGCTTTTGCGCCCTTTGATTTGGCGGCAGTGCTGGCCGATGCGGCAGAGGTTTACGGCGCGCTGGCTGAAGAACGCGGGCAGGGCCTGGAAATCGCCTGGCCTGAAAAGCTTGAAATGGTGGGTGACCGCGACATGGTGCTGCAGGCCATCGCCAATCTGCTGGATAATGCGGTGAAATTCACGCCCCAAGGCGGCATCATTCGCCTGACAGCCAGCGCGCCCTCTCGTGAAAGGCGCGAGATCAGCGTCACGGATCAGGGCCCGGGCTTGGCGCCCGCGGATCGCGCCCGTGCTGGGGAGCGCTTCTTTCGCGCCGATCCTTCCCGCGCCTTGCCTGGTTCCGGCCTGGGGCTTTCTTTGGTCAAGGCGGTGGCGGCGCTGCATGATGGTGAATTGCGCTTGACCGATGCTGAACGCGCGGGCGGCGCGCCTGGGCTTGAGGCGCGGCTGATACTGAGTTCCCGCGCATGACGCGGGCTTCATGAGGCCGAAACAGCCCGGTAGGGTCGGGCGGCTTATGAGGCCGATATGCCTTGGGTTCTCGCCCTTTTGCTATTCGCTCCAACGCCCGCCTTGGCGCAACAGGCCGCCCCGCGGTTGATTTCCGATTCTCCCGAATATTGCGCTGAGCTTGCCGGGCGCTTTGCCGTCATTGGCGCGGAAGCCCCCGCGCATTTGCGCTCGCTTGCCAATGAGGGGCGGCAACTTTGCGCTGAAGGGCAGACACGCAGCGGCATTGCGAAGCTACGCCGTGCGTTAAAGGAAGCGCAGCGCGGGGAATAGGGACTGGCGTACCGCTGCGGATGAAAAACCCGTTATCTGATCCAAACCAGCTACTTTCGCCAAATCAGAAGGGCCCAATCGGGCGCACCGCTATCTCCAAAAAACTATGCCAACTGGAATCACTTAGGTCCCCTGAAGATATGCCCAAACAATCGCAGCAAGCATGTTCATAGAGAGCGTGCGAAGCTGGGATTCTTTAAGCTAGCATTTTCAACCAGGCCTTTGCGAAATACGGCGGTTCGCGGAAGCCAAAGTGTACTCCCTCAGTCACTGACACCATGTTCAATCCGCATTGCCTGAGCAGCGTGGTCAATGATGTTTTTGAGTGGAGCGAGATGTGTCCATTTCTTGGCCCCACATACCACCAGGAGAGACCCACGTCACCGAAATCGCTGGGTTGCAGCAGAGTCGAGAAAAGCAAGATCGATTCCGGCTTTAGACGTTGCGTTATGTCGCGCATCGTCGCGATGGGGTCGGGAACATGCTCAAAAACCTCAAAAGCCGTGATCAGATCATATTTTTTCCCATCACTGACATTATACCTGCTGCTGAACGGATCGTAGGTATTGACGTTGGGAAAGCCGTTGGCAAGGAGCAATTCCATCGTCCTGCCTTCGCCACCACCGTAATCCAAAAGCTGAATCTTCTCACGAAAATTCCCAAAAAGTCGGATTATAACAGCTGCATTGTCTGCCGGGCGACTCTCGGCAAAATCCGGATCGACGAAAGCGTATTCAGCATTATAGATTCGTTCTCCAAAGTCCTGCTGCGACCAAGAATCGAAATCGCTAGTGAACAAAAATTCACAGGCCGTACAACGCAGATAGGTCACCCGTATGCCTGAAACGGGTAGCTTGCCACTGCGCCCTTCATCGCAATGCTTATTGAAATCCACACCACCCAGAATAGTGGCCTTATTGCCGCATATCTTGCATTTTTGGTCTGTTAACATGAGGCCCATTCCAAAACAGTTTTCGTTTTCCCCGTAACGTCATATAAAGTTGATGCTAGCGGGGTATCAAGGCATACTTTTGGAACCGTGATTAGCCGAAGCACTGTTTTATTCAAAAAGACCAAAAATCCTACAGCAATAACCCGCCAGAAAGAAGATGACCGGCGCAAACATCATTGCCCTTTCCGGCACCGCAGCCACCTGCACGGGTATTGGCTTGGCGCGCTTTGCTTATGTGCCGCTGTTTCCGGCGATGGTTGCGGCCGGCTGGGTGGATGGCGCGGAAGCGGGCTTGCTTGGTGCGCTTAACCTCACCGGCTATCTGATTGGTGTTGGCGGCGCGCGGGCGCTGGCAAGGCGCTTTGGTGTGCCGCGCGCGCTGGACCTGGGCATGGCTTTTGCGGTGCTCGCTTTCGCGGCCTGTGCCTGGCATGGCGGGCTTGCTTGGCTTGGGTTTTGGCGCTGCTTGGCGGGCGTTTCGGGTGGCATGCTGATGGGGCTGGCCGGGCCATCGGTGCAGGCGGTGACGCCACCGGAACGGCGCGGTCGGGCCGGCGGCATGGTGCTGTTCGGCGTGGGGGGCGGCATTACGCTTGGCGCCGTGATGGTGCCGCTGCTGCTGCAAGGCGGGGTAGCCATGGCCTGGCTTGGGCTCGCCGCTATTGCGTTATTGCTGTGGTTGGCCATGCGCCCTTTCTGGCCGCGCCCGCCATTGAGCGAAACCGCGCCCGAAGGCAGCGCCCCGCCCGCGCTTGGCATCACCTTGGCCTATGCGCTTTCCGGCGCGGGGCTGGTCCCGCCGATGCTGTATCTTTCGGACCTTGCGGCGCGGGGCAGGGGGCTTGGCGTGGAACTTGGCGCCGGCATGTGGGTGCTGTTTGGCCTTGGGTGCATTATTGGCGCCCTGCTGGGCGGGCGGGCGGTGGAACGATGGGGCGGGCGCTTCGCCATTCTGGTCTGGATGGTGATCCAAAGCATCGCCCTTGCCCTTGCATTGCCTCGGGCGCTTTGGGTGTTGGTCCCGCTTGGTCTGGTTTCCGGCATCGCCGCGCTTGGCATTACCACTGTGGCGCTGGCGGCGGCGCGTGAGCGTGCCGGCGCCTTGGCGGGCGTTATCTGGGTGCGCGTGACGGCTGGTTTTGCCATTGCCCAGGCTCTATCCGGCTTTGCCCTGGCCGCGCTATTTCGCGCGACAGATGAAAGCCACGCCGCTGTCTTTGCGGCGGGGCTGGTGCTGTCACTTGCAGGATTGGTGTTCGCCTGGGGGGATTGGCGCTGGCGGTGGAAATAGGGGAAGCAGAATGGGCCAAGCGGCGGCACCTTCGGATCGGTGGTGCTTGAAGCCCGTGCAATAACGCCGGATACTCCTTTGTGGATGGCCAGCCGGGCACGTGATAACCGGCAATAAAGGCCCAAAACCTAAGGAGGAAAACATGCTACGCCGGATAGCCCTTACCCTTTTCGCCCTTTGCCTGCCTGGGCTTGCGCTTGCGCAGGGCTGGGTGCCCGAACGCCCGGTGCGCATCATTCTGCCCTTCCCACCGGGCGGGTCCACCGATCTGGTCGGGCGCATCCTGGCGGACCGCGTCAGCCGCAGCGCGCCGCACCCTTGGGTGATAGAAAATCGCTCGGGCGCCAATGGCAATATCGGCATGGATGCGGCGGCGAAAAGCGCACCAGATGGCTATACGCTTGGCGCCTGCACCATCGGCAATTGCGCGATCAACCCTGCCATCTATGCGCGCATGCCTTATGATATTGAACGCGATCTGATCCCGGTGTTTTGGTCCGGCAGCGTCATGAATGCGGTAGCGGTGAACAACGCCGTGCCCGCGCAGAACTTGCAGGAATTCATCGCCTGGGTGAAGGCCAATCCGGGTCGCGTGAATTATGGCTCCTCCGGCTTTGGGTCTTCCAACCATCTGATCCCGGAATTGCTGAATGGCCGGCTTGGCCTGACGCTGGTGCATGTGCCCTTCCGCGGCGGCGCGCCCGCCTTGCAGGCGCTGCTGGCGGGCCAGGTGCAGGTGATGATGGAAAACATCCCGACGAAAATTCAGGCCATTCGCGCCGGGCAAATCCGCGCGCTCGCCGTCACAGGCCGGGAACGCGACCCATCGCTGCCGGATGTGCCCACCTTCGCTGAAGCCGGCATCCCGGACATTGTGGTGGAGCCCTGGTTCGGCTTCATGGCGCCGCGCGGCACGCCGGATGCGGTGATTGCTGGCCTCAGCCGCCTGTTGAATGAAGCGATCGCCGATCCTGAAGTGCGCCGCAAATTCGCCGATCTTGGCGTGCGCCCCGAAGGTGGCCCGCCCGAGCGCTTCGCCGCCCATGTGCGGTCCGAAATCGCCCGCTGGCGCGAAGTGGTTGAAGTCAACAAGATCGAGAAGCTGAACTGATGCCCTATCGTATTGTCCTTGGCCGGCCTTTGCACCCTGCGGGGGCGGCGGTGCTGGCGGCGCGGCCTGATGTTGAAACCATCGAAATGTTCGACCCGCCGGCGCCTGCTTTGCATGCCGCGCTTGCCAATGCGGATGGCCTGGTGGCTTGGCTTGAACGCGTGGACAAGGCGGCGCTGGCCGCCGCGCCACGCCTGCGCGCTGTGTCACGCATTGGCGTTGGCTTCGACACGGTGGATATTCCCGCCTGCACGGAACGCGGCATTGCCGTGATGGTGGTGAATGGCACCAATGATCTTTCGGTCGCCGAACACGCCATGATGCTGATGCTGGGGGTGGCGCGCCGCGCGGTGGATTCGGATGCCCATATCAAGCAGGGCGGCTGGTGGCCCAAGGATGGGCCGCGCATGGTGGACCTTGCCGGCAAAACTGCGCTGGTGGTGGGCTATGGGCGCATCGGGTCACGCGTTGCGGCCTATGCGCGCGCCTTTCACATGAAGGTCATGGTGCATGACCCGCTTTATCATCCGGCGCGCGGGCCGATCGTGAAGCAGGAAGCGGTGCTGGCGGCGCTGCAATCTGGGCACTTGATGGGCTTCGGCACGGATGTGCTGGAAATTGAGCCCGCCACGCCCGGCAATCCGCTGTTTGCCATGCCCAATGTCATTATCAGCCCGCATTCGGCGGCGAGTACGGAAGAAGGCACGGCCCGCATGGCGGAGGCGGCGGCGCGCAATATCCTGGCCGCTTTGGATGGCGCGCCCGATCCGGCCATGATGGTCAATCCCGAGATTCTGCAAAAGCGTTAAACCATTGTCAGGTTGCGCCCGGCGCTTGGCCGGGCGATAGCCACCGCCACGATGACCCTTCACGCCCTTCTGATCCATCTGGTTGCCGCCCTTGGCCTTGCGCTGATCTCGGCCAGCGTGGTTCGGTTGATGATTGCCTATCCCATCCTGGATCACCCCAATGCAAGGTCCAGCCATAGCCGGCCCACGCCGCGCGGCGGTGGGCTTGGGATTGTTGTGGCCTTCACGCTTGGTATGGGGTTGCTCTACTGGCAGGCGGAATATGCGCGGCTGCCGGGGCCGCAATTTTTGGGTGTGATTGGCGCTGCGCTGGCCATTGCCGCGGTGTCTTTCTGGGATGACGCGCGGGATTTGCGCTTTGCGGTGAAACTGGCGGCCCAAGCGCTGGCCGCCTTTGTGGCGATTGGCAGTGGGCTGGAATTGCAGCGCCTGGCGATACCCGGCCTTGGGCCGGTGGAACTTGGCGCGCTTGGGCCTGTGCTGACGCTGTTTTGGATACTTGGCTGCACCAATGCCGTGAATTTCATGGATGGGCTGGATGGGCTGGTGGGCGGTGCCGTCTTTCTGGCGCTGCTGATCCTTTGCGCCATTGCCGGGCATCAGGGGGGCTGGTTTGTCTATCTGGCATCCTTGATGCTGGCTGCTGGTTTGCTTGGCTTTCTGCCCTTCAATCTGCATCCCGCCCGGATTTTCATGGGTGATGTTGGTAGCCAATTCCTGGGCTTCATGGTGGCGATCCTGGCCGTGGCGGCGGCGCGCTTCGACGCGGCGGAAGTGACCTTCATGCTGGTGCCGCTATTGCTATTTGGCTTACTTTTTGATGCGGCCTTTACGCTCGCCCGTCGTGCTGCGATGGGGCTGAATATCACCGCCGCGCATCGCACGCATTTATATCAAATGGCACAGCGCAGCGGGCTTGGGGTGCGGCAAGTGGCTGCGGTGCATTGGGGCTTTGTGCTGGCCAATGGGCTTCTGGCCTGGGTTTTTCTGGGGCTTGAGACATCCATCAAACCCTTTGTGTTATTGCCCGCGCTTGGCCTGCAAGTGATCTGGCTGGTCTATGTGCGCGCCCTGATGCGGCGCGCCAGGCTTTCCTGGCGCGAATGAGTCAGCGCTGCGGCGGGCGCGATGTCGCGCTTGCTGTTTGCTGGCGTTGGGCGCTGCTGCGTTGCGCATTATTGGCCGCACTGCCCTGTTCTGAACGCTGCACTGGCCGCGCGGCAGGCCGCGGTGGTGTTGGCGTTTGGCGATACACAACTGGCGCCGCATTTTGGCGACTGGCCGTTGCCTGCTGCTGCGGGCGACGCTGCGGCGGCGTGGCCTGCGCCGCCCGCGTATTGCCCTGCGCCACGGGCCGCGCGGCGGGCGCGTTGCGGCGGGGCGCCGGCGCGGCGGCGGCCATCACTGAAGATGGTGCGCGCGGCGCCACCCCCATGCGCGAAAATCCCTGATCGAGCAGCGCGCCCATATGCCGATCACGCTCCACCCAGGAAGACCCGCCGAAGGTGGCCCCCACCAGCCGCACGCCATCACGCTGCGCCGAGGTCACGATATTGAAGCCGGACGCGTTGATGAAGCCGGTCTTGATGCCATCCGCGCCATCATAATCGCCCAGCATCCGGTTGTGGTTACGGATTTGTGCCCGGCCCCAGGCGAAATGCACCGTGCCGAAATAATGATAGCGATTGGGGAAATCGGTAAACAAGCGCCGGCCAAGTGTCGCCATATCCCGTGCTGTCGTCACCTGTTCCCAATCCGGCAGGCCAGAGGCATTGCGAAAGCGCGTTTGTGTCATGCCAAGGCTGCGGGCGCGCATCGTCATCATTTGCGCGAAGCGTTCCTCGGACCCGCCTATGTGCTCACCCACGGCTGCTGCCACATCATTCGCGCTTTTGGTGACCAGCGCCAGGATCGCCTGTTCTACCGTCAGGCCACCGCCAGGCGGAATGCCAAGCTTGGAAGGCGGGCGGGAGGCCGCTTCCTCGCTCATGACAACGCGGCTGCCCAATTGCGTGCGGCCATCGCGCAGCGCTTCAAATACCATGTAAAGCGTCATCATTTTAGTGAGTGAGGCCGGGTAGCGCGGTTCATCAGCGCCGGCGTCAATCAATACGTTGCCGGTGCGGGCTTCCATGACAATGGCGGAATAGCGGGAACTGCCGATCTGCGCGTCTGCCGCGCGCCAAGGCAGGGCCGCCGCAGCCAGCCCGAACATGATTCCGGCGATTCGACCGGCAAGGCTCCCCAAGCCTTGGCGACGAAATATCATCCGCAAAACCCCCTTATGGCCCAAGGCTGAGCAGCCGTGTTCCGGTATCTCCCTTTCCCCGTATAGGTCACCAACGCCCATCCGTCCAGCAAAAAAACCTTGAAATACCCATTTCATCAGAGGCTTAACAACTGCGCTTGAGTCGCCACCCGAAACGCTAGCGCCCCTTGCCCCGAAGCCGGCCCCTAAAACTTTTGTGCAGTGCAAAAAATTCCTTGCATTCCGATCCGACACGCGCGTAAGACGACGTCATGTTGCAGCGCAGCAAATTCACTCGGCCCTCCCGGCCGGCACATATGGCCCGGGC
This sequence comes from Roseomonas sp., assembly GCA_044345845.1. GTDB lineage: Bacteria > Pseudomonadota > Alphaproteobacteria > Acetobacterales > Acetobacteraceae > Neoroseomonas. Next base: position 19,466 of record JBIJAH010000040.1, on the reverse strand, counting down.
CGCTGCGCCCCGGACAGACAAGGAAAGGGTTGAGGTAATGGCGCAAAGCAAGAGCCTGGTTGTGAGCAAAGTGGCGGAAGAAACCGCGGCGCAAGCTCAAAAAGTGATGAATGACGGCGCGGCGCAAGCCCGCATTGCAATGGAGAAGAACATGGATCAGATGACCAAGGGTGCCGAGAGCATCTTCAAGGCAGCGGAAGAAGCCGCTGAATTCGGCCGCGGCAATGTGGAGGCCTTCACCAAGGCCGCCCAGACCTGGGCCTCGGGCTCTCAGGACCTCGCCCGTCAGTATATGGCGCTGGCGCAGGGCCTGACCGACCACGCCATGGAAGGCGCCAAGGCGCTGTCCGGTGTGAAGAGCGTGAATGAAGCCGCTGAGCTGCAGGCGAAGTTCGCCAAGGCTGCGCTGGAGAAGATGGTTGCCGAAGGCACCAAGCTTCAGGAAGCTTCCGTGAAGCTCGCCGAAAGCGCCTTCGCGCCCGTGAATGCGCGCATGACGGTGGCGATGGAAAAGATGGCGAAGCCGCTCGCGGCGTAATCTTGGGGCGGGGTTTTCCCCGCTCTTGGCTGCCCCCCACCCCCCTCCTCCCCAATTGGGGGGTAGCCAGCAAATGGCGTGATCCATACCCTTGGATCACGCTATTTTTTTGTGTGGTCCCTGGGATGAGGCGTTTGGCGTTTGCGCTCCCTTAAACGGGGTGGGGTTACAAAAGATTATGCGCTTAGGCGTAACTGGGGCTTCACCTACGGCCATTCGATCCATATCCTATAGAAAGCGTGGCATGGTAGCCTGCGTTCTGAAAGACCGAACCGAGAGCATGAGCGATCAGGATAAGCGCCCGAATGACGGGCAAGGTGCTGGTGAAGGGCCGCAGACGGGCATCGTCGTCAAGTCGCGCCCGCGCACCAAGAAGCCTGCCATGTACAAAGTATTGATGCTGAACGATGATTACACGCCGATGGAGTTCGTCGTTCACGTATTGGAGAGGTTTTTCCAGAAAAATCGTGAGGAGGCGACGCGCATCATGCTGCATGTGCATCGCCGCGGTGTCGGGGTCTGCGGTGTCTTCACTTATGAAATCGCAGAAACCAAGGTAACGCAGGTGATGGATCTGGCGCGCCAGAACCAGCATCCGCTACAATGCACCATCGAAAAGGACTGAGGCAGGGGTCGAAGAATCCCAGGAGGGCGCCTACATTGGAAGTCACAATCGGCCTTATGGTCCTGCAATGCCAGGGCTTAAGGCTAAGATGGAGCGTCGTTGATCATGTTGTCCCGTAATTTAGAACAGACGCTGCATCGCGCCCTGGCGCTCGCTGGTGAGCGCCGGCATGAATACGCCACCCTGGAACACCTATTGCTCTCTCTGGGCGATGACGCGGATGCAACGGGTGTGCTCCGCGCCTGCGGTGTGGATGTTGATAAGCTCAAGCGCGACCTGACCGAATTTCTGGACAAGGATTTGGCTGGCCTGGTGACGGAACGCGGCGGCGACCCCAAGCCCACCGCAGGCTTCCAGCGCGTGGTGCAACGCGCCGCCATTCATGTGCAATCTTCTGGCCGAGATGAAGTGACCGGCGCCAATGTGCTGGTAGCGCTATTTTCTGAACGCGAATCCCATGCGGTTTATTTCCTGCAACTGCAGGACATGACGCGGCTGGATGCGGTGAATTTCATCAGCCATGGCATTGCCAAGGCGCCCGGGCGTTCGCAGCCCCGCGCGGCGAAGGGCGATGGCACCAATAATGAGGATCAGGGCCCGGAACGCGAAGAAAAGGGCCGCGGCGCGCCGCGTGGCCAGGATGCGCTGGCGAATTACTGCGTGAACCTGAACAAGAAGGCCGAACAGGGCAAGATTGACCCGCTGATTGGCCGTGATCAGGAAATCGAGCGCACCATCCAAATCCTTTGCCGCCGCACCAAGAACAACCCGCTTTATGTCGGCGATCCTGGCGTGGGCAAAACCGCGATTGCGGAAGGGCTGGCGAAGCGCATTGTGGAAGGTGATGTGCCGGAAGTGCTGGCGAAATCCACCATCTATGCGCTGGATATGGGCAGCCTTTTGGCCGGCACGCGCTATCGCGGCGATTTCGAAGAACGCCTGAAGGCTGTGGTGACCGAATTGGAAGCCCAGCCCGGTTCTGTGCTGTTCATTGATGAAATTCATACCGTGATCGGCGCGGGTGCGACCTCAGGCGGGGCAATGGATGCGTCCAACCTGCTGAAGCCTGCCTTGGCGCAGGGCACCATTCGCTGCATTGGTTCCACGACCTACAAGGAATTTCGCACACATTTTGAAAAGGACCGCGCCTTGGTGCGGCGCTTCCAGAAGATTGATGTGAATGAACCCACGGTCGAAGATGCGGTGAAGATCCTGCAGGGTCTCAAGACCAATTACGAAAAGCACCACAAGGTCCGCTATACGCCGGAAGCGATCCGCGCGGCGGTGGAGCTTTCCGCGAAATACATCCATGACCGCAAGCTGCCCGATAAGGCAATTGACGTGATTGATGAGGTCGGCGCATCGCGCATGCTGCTGCCTGAGAACAAGCGCCGCAAGACCGTGACGCTGAAGGATGTGGAAGACATTGTCGCCAAGATCGCGCGCATTCCGCCGAAATCGGTTTCCACCGATGATCGGGAAACGCTGAAGAATCTGGAACGCGATTTGAAGGCGATGGTGTTTGGCCAGGAAAAGGCCATTGAAACCCTTGCCAGCGCCATCAAGCTTTCCCGCGCCGGGCTACGCGATGCGGAAAAGCCAATTGGGAATTACTTGTTCTCAGGCCCCACGGGTGTCGGTAAGACGGAAGTTGCCAAGCAATTGGCCAAGACGCTTGGCATTGAATTGGTTCGCTTCGACATGTCCGAATATATGGAACGCCATAGCGTGTCGCGCCTGATTGGTGCGCCGCCTGGCTATGTCGGCTTCGATCAGGGCGGGCTTTTGACGGACGCGATTGATCAGCACCCGCATGCGGTATTGTTGCTTGATGAAATCGAAAAGGCGCATCAGGATTTGTACAATATCCTGTTGCAGGTGATGGATCACGGGAAGCTGACGGACCACAACGGCAAGAATGTGGATTTCCGCAATGTGATCCTGATCATGACCACCAATGCGGGCGCTTCCGATATGGCGAAGCCCGCCATTGGTTTTGAGCGCGCCGCCCGCGTGGGTGAGGATGAAGAAGCGATCAAGCGGATGTTCACGCCCGAATTCCGCAACCGCCTGGATGCAGTGGTGCCCTTTGCTGGCCTGTCGCCGGAGATTGTGGCGCAGGTTGTCGAGAAATTCGTCATGCAATTGGAAGCGCAGCTTGCTGATCGCAATGTGACGATTGAGCTCTCCTCGGCGGCCAAGGAATGGCTCTCGGAACGCGGCTATGACCCGCTTTACGGCGCGCGGCCTTTGGCGCGGGTGATCCAGGAGTATGTGAAGAAGCCGCTGGCGGAGGAATTGCTGTTCGGCAAACTCGCCAAGGGTGGATCGGTGAAGGTGGGGCTGCGTGATGGCGCGCTGACCTTCGATTGCCAGGAAGCCACCCCGCCCGCGCTGCCAAAGCCTGAGGAAGACCGGGATGCGGAGCGTGAGCCGGAGAATGCGGAGTAGCGCCTGATCCGCGTAGGTGGAATCGCCGAAGCGGTGAATCAGTCGCTCAAAGACGTGTATGGCGTGATCCGTTGAAACGGGTCATGCCATATATGGAGCAGCGCTTTGGCCGCTTGGTGAAGGCGACCAGCGGCCAAGGGTTGTATCCCATTACGGATGATGTGCGTGCCTGGGTTGCGCAGCAGGGTATCTCACGCGGTTTACTGACGCTTTGGTGCCGCCATACCTCGGCATCCTTGCTGGTGCAGGCCAATGCCGATCCGGAAGTGCTCGCGGACCTTGAAGCCTTTTTCCTGCGCTTGGTGCCCGAAGGGCGCGGGCTTTATCGGCATGAGGATGAGGCGCTGGACAATATGCCCGCGCATATTCGCGCGGCGCTCACGCAAAGCAGCATCAGCATTCCGGTGCAGAATGCAGCCCCGATGCTTGGGCAATTTCAGGAGATATATCTGTTCGAGCATCGTCGAGGCGCGCCGGAGCGCAGCCTCGATCTGTATCTTATGGGCGAGTCCTGATCACTCCGCCGCTTGCGCTGAAGCCTGCCCCTGCACGGTGAAGAAGCTCGCGGATTTCGGTTGTTGCGGCAATTCCACGCGGGTTTCGGTAATGCGGGCGAAGCGCGCTGGCTTGCCGCGAATGACCTCACCCTCATGCCTGCTTGGCATCGGGTTGCGCGCGAGCGGCACGGCATCGGCGGCGGTATAGACGCATATATATAGCCCGCGCGGCTTGGTGCCGGCATTCGGCGCGGAACCATGCGCCAGCTTGGTATGCATCAGGCAGACGGAGCCCGCCGGGCCATAGCAGGGAATGCTTTGCGCCAGCAGCGCCTTTTCATCTGCGTCCGAAACGGCGCCGGTGAAACGATCCCCATCAAACAGCGAATACATGGGGCCCTTGTGGGAACCCGGCACAATTGTCAGCGCGCCATTGGTTTCATCAACATCATCCAGGAACAGAAGTGCTGTGATGATGTCGTCATTGGTATGCGGCGTATAGGCGAAGTCCTGATGATACAGCACCTCGGTCTTCGCCCCCATCAGCTTCAGATTGATCTTGCAATGATGGAATTTCACATCGGGGCCAATGAGTTCGGCCACCATTTCCGTCATGTCACTGTCGCGCATCGCTTCCAGATAGGCGGGCGAGATATCGGATGGGTTATTGATCCGCCGCAGCGCGGGGTTTTCGGCGGAATGTTCCTTGCCCATATCGAAACGCGGGCGGCCATCCACGCAGGGCGGGCCGAAGGGTTTTGTATGGGCGCGGCTTTCCTCCACCCAGCCGGCGATCTCGGCCCGCAGCCGCGCGAGCAAATCGGGCGAGACAGCATTCGGCACCACCAGGCAGCCATCGCGCCAGAAGGCATCCTTCTGTTCCTGCGTCAAAACACCCATGATGCGTCTCCCTTTATCAAAGTACCACCAAACTTAAGCGCAAAATGCCGGCGCCGTCACCTTGAGCGCAGCCAGCGTGCGGCAAATCAAACAGTTGCGGACCCCGACTACGCTAAGGGCTGCCGCATAGGATGTCATCTTGTGATCATGTTCCTTGAACTCGGAACAACATACGCAATGTTGCCTGGTCAAGTCCTTGTCGGATGACCTCCTTAGATAGGAACGGATACCGTCGTCGCAGGAAGCCTCCAGAAATCTCGCCGCAAGCGAAATCAATGAGGATGTTGCAGCGTTCTTGAACGTAATTATCATCTTGATTCAAACGAAGCGAATTAATCGTTCCGTTGATCCTGTTGCGAGTTGGCCTATCGAGATTAGGATTCGGCCTCAGCAAGCAAGCCGGGATATCAAGGTAAAACCAGTCGTTTTCGACCTCAAACGGGTCAATAACGTCCGCTTGGTTGCCTTTGGAGGTATTAACCCTACCGCTTGCCAGTCGAAAGTTATCCCATTCATACGCCAATAAGGGGAAAGTCGATTTAGGACGAAAGTGATCCACCGATCCTTGTTCGGGAAGATACATTGCTGTGTAGGCACAGATGCCGGAATAGGCAGCGTGTAGTTCCTTAGCGGCTCGAATCCAGAAATTTTTCTTGTTGAACTGCTTCGAATTCGGATTGGGGCATTCCGCGAGAAAGGCTGCACCCGGCGCGCGCACCTCAGCATCAAAGTTAGGATATTCAGGCGCCAATACTACCCGGATCATATTCTAACCCCCTGCCTCTCGGCAAAGAAGAGCCAACGCGGCCAAAATTTATCATCACCAGCGAGATGAAGCCTCAGCCTGTCGGATACAGCAGCAACCTCGCTAAAAGACGGGCTGTCTGCCAACTGTAGTTTCTTTGCGTCCTCGATAGCCAATTCCGCTTCGCGGGAACGCGCGTGGCGCATCCCGAATAACGGAGAAGTCAGCCAGCCCGACGCGTCCCCATATTTTACAAACGGCGTTTCCTCCAACTTCACGGTCGGTCCAGCGCCAAAAAGGTGGTATAAAATGTCTGTTGATGGGTCGAAGGTCGGTTCCATTGATGCCAATATCATTGGAGAGTGTGTGGCTGCGATCATTTGAAGCGCCAAGTCGCCACTTAATAGGTCGCCTACGCTCATCAGGGCAGGAAGCACAATTCTCTGCCACTTCGGATGCAAATGGGCTTCCAATTCATCGACGATAACCATCATTCGATGCAATGGCTGCCTACCCAAGCGCTGAGCCGCCAGCTCATGCTCCTGCCAAGACCAGATGATAAGATATGCGAGGAGTAGAACCCGCTTGACGCCTGAAGATGCTTGCGTAATCGGCACTTCGCCATATCGATGTTGGATGGTTGGAATATCGCGCGGATCTGGCGGCAGCCGAACGGCGGGCCCTGGAATCAGCGTTCCTAGATCCTCCGGTGACAGGCGTTTCAGGACTGAAGCAAATTTAGCGAACGTCGTTTTGTCGGATGAGCTTTCCCACCTTACCCAGTCTCGAATCAAACCTTCGATCAGCCCTGAGCGCCCGTTCCAGACTTCATACGCAGTGAGGCATCCGCTGGTTTGAGGGCCATGATACAGCTTGGCGCGGATCGGATCGGCAATGGCAAAAGAACCATCTGCTCGTGAAAATACCGCGAGCGCTTCCACTGTCATAGCGCCCCGCGACCGCGACCACGCATAGTTTTTCTGATCAAACTTGGCTGTAAAGGTCGATAATCGGCCTGACTTGCCACTCAAAGTATACTCGACTTGGGAGATTTGCTTGGAGCTGTTTGGCTGAGGCAACGCTTCTCGTTCAGCCCAAGTGCCAGTTGCAACCCACCATGCGAAATCAAGCAAGAAGGATTTCCCTAGGCCGTTATCGCCGGTCACGATGGTCAGTCGCTGCCCGAAATCGACGCTCATTTCTTGAGCAGGCCCCGCATTCGTGAGGCGTAATGATGCGATGGTTCTGCCGCCTTCAGCTTCTGCATCTGGTGGATCAGGCAACGAATGCGTAACAGCAGTCATCTCCAATGGGTCAGGCACAAATGCCTTTTTCGGAGGAAGGCATTGCTCCATCGATCTACCGGCGAAAATTCCATCCATTTCGGCTTTGGAAATGTTGAATCTGTCAAAAAAAAGCAGCGTCAGAGCATCGTAATTGTCTATGCTGCCTATGTCTGCGTCTTTGAACAGCCAAACCGCCAATGCATCCGCAGGAATGCTCGTTGGGACGTTCTGCTGCCGCAGGATGTTGTCCATTTGATCAAGGTAATTCGACTGAAAACCCCACTTCCGTTTTGCTCGTGTGTGCATGAAAACGTCGGAGAATGTCTGGGTGTTGACCGTCTGTAAGCCGCTTGAAGGGTACTTTTCCGCTACCCACCAAGATGGACTGCGAAAGGGCTGAAAGTAATATGAACTGCGACGATCAATGCGATGATGAGCCTCCAAGTGCGCCCGTGTAAGCTCATCAATGCTCACATCAGCCATTGTTCCAATGCTCAGTTTGTGGCGCTTGCAAGCCACAAAGGTTATTCCCACGAATGGGTGAACCTCGCGGCGGAGCGCGTCTATCGCTTTTCGAACAGCGTCCGACGAAAGATACATTTATGCCCCATTCCCCATTTTTTGAACTCGCTACTCTTGGTCGATCCCATCTTCATCCTTCAGCGCCTTGAGTTGCTGGACCATAAGATCACAATATTCCTGTTTCGCATCAATGCCAATTACGCGAAAACCATGTCTTCTAGCAAAGACAAGCGATGTCCCGCTACCGGCGAAGGGATCTAAGACTACCCCTCTCGGAGGCGTCGTTGTTAGGATTGGAATGCGGACTAGCTCCTCGGAAAAACGAGCTTTGTGCCGCCCAGTTTGGCCGCGAACAGGCTGTATTTCCCAAGTGTCCAGGGGAGGCAAAACCGACCCACTGTCGGTCGTCCGCCCTACGGCATTCTTATCGAAATAATACCACCGCTCTTTGACGAAGTGAAACACATACTCATGCGACATCGAACAGCGATCTCTCACCTGATCCGGCGTCGGATTGGGTTTTACCCATACATTGTCGTTTCGAACGAGCCAACCTCGTCCCTGTAGCTCAATCGCCAGGCGGTGAGGAATCAGAAGTAGCTGCTTTGGCACACACCATTTTCCGTCCCCCTTTTTGTCCTGCGGACGAAGTCCAAAACGGCGCGCCGACTGCTTAGCCTCACCGCTGCGGTGCTCTCCCTTGCCGCTCCAATACGTGTCGCCAATATTCACCCAAAGGCTGCCATTATCGGCCAGCACTGCGCCCGCACCGTCAAAAATGTCCGCTAGGCTCTTTATGAATTGTGAGGGATGGTCCTCCAGGCCGATCTGGTTATCCACCTCATAGTCCCGCTGGCCATAAAAAGGCGGAGAGGTCACCACGCAATTTACTTGAACGCCAGATTCGGAAAGCAGCTGCAATCCTGCGCGAACATCCATATGAAAGATTAGCGCAGTGTCATCAGAATAGTACGCAGCTTGCGTCAAGCGCTCGCAAGTGAAAGCAGACTCCGACATTACTCGGGGGTGCATTGCCTCGTTCGCTTTTGTGACGGGTCTTGCCTGCACGACAGTTGGCTCGACGACGTGGAGATTAGACCTGGACACGGCTTTCGACATTCAAAGCTCGCCTCTTAGATACAATTGGATCGTGAATAGATCGGAATCACAAGCCCAAGAAACCTCTCTGCGTTCGCATCAGCGTGTGCATGGATACGCCGAATGCCTTCTCGACGCGCAGGGCGAGACAGCATTCGGCACCACCAGGCAGCCATCGCGCCAGAAGGCATCCTTCTGTTCCTGCGTCAAAACACCCATTGTGCTTTTCCCTTTAACAAAACCTCGCCAGACTTAAGCGCAAAATGCCGGCGCCGTCACGTGAGGCGCTGCTGATCCAGGCTGGCATAGACATCGCCACTATTGGCACTGACGGGCAGTGCCGCGATCCATTCCTGCATCGCCGCCGCGTCACAGGGCGCGGGCAGGGCAAAACTGAGGCTTTCCCCCAGGCTCGCCTGGAAATGCCGATAGCCAAGCGCGGCCAGCAGCCCCAGGCAGTCGCCCGCCACATCGCGCTGGATGGTGGTGAATTCGAAGGAAAGTGCGCGCGGCGGGTGGCTAAGCGCCTTCAGCGCCTCGGCCTCAAAACCCTCGATATCCAGCTTGATGAAAGCCGGCATGCCATGGGCGGCGATCAGCGCATCCAGAGTTGTGACGGGAAGGGTCTCGGCCTGGTCCCATTCCTGCCCCTCCCACCCCGGGGCGCCGCTGGCCGCGGCGATGAAGGCTGTGCTGGCGGTGGCGACCGTTGGATTGGCGGTATTGAGGCGGAGCTCCGCCCTGCCCGCCCGCGCGCCCACCAATTGCGACACCAAGGTCACGCCGGGGTCGCCGCGCAGCAAAAGCCGCAATACGCGGGCGAGTGCTGCTTGCGGTTCCACCGCCACAACGCGCGCGCAAAGGCGACGAAAGCACAGCATCCGGTCGCCCACATGTGCGCCGACATCAAAGGCCACATCGCCCGCCCCCAGGAAGCGGCGATAGAAGCCGTCCAACGCCTCGGCACGGCCAGGCGCGTGATAAATCCGCAGGCTCCGGCTGACGGCGGCCCGTTTCACGTGAAAATAATCGCCGCGCCGGCGGCAAATTCGGGCGGCACCATGATGCCTTCCGGCGCCTCACGCCTCGGCATGCCAGCCAGGATGCGTCGGGCAGAAGCTGCGCCATCGGCTGTGCGCACCACCATCCCCGCCATGAAGGGGGAGGCCGGGGGCACCACACCGGGCAGCACGGTCGCAAGCGCTTCCGGCGTCAGGACGCGCACCCGTGTTTCAAGCACCGGCGCCTTTGGGCCAGCCGCCCGCGCCGCGCCGGGCAGGCGGAGCAGAAAGCCGCCCGCCGGGTCCGGTTCCACGGGCAGGCCGGACAGGCGCGAAAGCCGCGCCGCGGTTTCGGCTGGGTTGTCCGCGCATAATATGGCGGCTTCCAAAACCTCGGCCTTGTTGGCGTGGTCCATCCAGCGATCCTGCCAGACCAATTCTGGCGTAAGGTGCCGGATCAATTGCACGCGGCCTTCTGGCGGGTCAGGGAAGGGCAGGCGGGCAAAGCGCGCAATCGGCCCGCCCGCTTCCACTGGCCGTTCCAGATAAGCAACGCCCGGAATATCAATCCCGGCAGCGCGCATTCGCTGAAGATTCGCTTCCTCATCCAGCATCGCGAGGGCCAGGATATGCATCCCCGGATAGCGCGCCAAAAAGGCATTGAGGTTATTGTCGAATAGCGCGGGATCAAGGATCGCGATCAATTCGATATAGCCATGCTTCAGGAAGGCGCAGCGATTGCCGGAGCCATATTGCTCAACAGGCAAATCAGGCTGCCGCCGCCCGCTTTGTTGCGCAATCGGCGAAAGCGTGAAGCCCAACCGTTCATAGGCAGCGCACATCGGCGCCAGGTCACGCGCTGCGACGCCAAGATGGTCAAGTGCCAGGGCGGTGTTCATGCCGGATTCTCATAATGGTCGAGCAACCATTCTGCAGGTTCAGCGGCGGCTTCATCATACCAGCGCGCGACCAGAGGATGCGCGCGGACCGCCGCCATATAGCGCTGCGTTGTCGCGGAAACCTCCGGCTGCCAAGTGATGAAGCGCGCAACCACCGGCGCATACATGGCATCCACCGCACCGAATTCAGTGCCCATCAGAAAGGGCCCGCCATGGGTCGCGATGGCCTCGGCCCAAATCACCTCCACCCGCGCGATATCGGCAAGCGATTCCGGCGTGCGGCCGCGGCCCGGGAAACTGCGGCCAAGGTTCATCGGCATGGCCATGCGCAGGTTGCGAAACCCAGCATGCATCTCGGCCGCGATGGATCGCGCATGGGCGCGCGCTGCACGATCTGTCGGCCAAAGCTTGGGCGCGATTTCGGCGCAGTATTCGCAAATGGCCAGGCTTTCCCAAATCCGCGCGCCGCGATGTTCCAGATAAGGCACCAGGCCGGCGGGTGTTGCGGTTTTGAGTGCGGAGGTCCCGCCCCCTCCGGCGAGGGGGATCATCACCTCCTCCACATCCAGCCCGGCCAGATGCACGGCAAGCCAGCCGCGCATGGACCAGGATGAATAACGCTTGGTGCCGATTACAAGGCGGCCTTCGGGCATGGGTGGCTCCTGTCTTTCCACCTGCATTATGCCTCGGTTGGCTTGGCCTGGGCTACCCTGAACCCAGAATTCTGGGCTGGGTTCGCCATACTCCTTCTGGGGCGTCGTTTTTCGGCAAGATTTTCATTTCATTTGCCGGTTTTACCGGATATAGTCTCGCCATGGACGATATAGACCGGAATATCCTGCTGGAACTGCAAGGCAATGGCTCAGCAGGGCTTGCGGAACTCGCGAAAGTGGCGGGGCTTTCCGTCTCGGCTACGGCGGAACGCGTCAAACGCTTGGAAGAACGCGGCACAATTCGCGGCTGGCGCGCGGATTTGGACCCGGCGGCGGTGGGCTGCCCGCAGCTCGCCTGGGTTTTCGTCATGCTGCAATCGGGCGCCGAACAAGGCTTTGTCACCGCCATGTCTCAGGAAGAAGCGGTGCTGGAATGCCATGCGATTTCCGGGCGTTGGTCCTACCAATTGAAGCTGCGCCTGCCGGATCTGGCGGCGGTGGATAGTTTCACCAATGGCACGCTGCGCGCTTTGCCTGGCGTGATGCGCACGGAAACCTTGGTGGGGCTGGTGACGCATAAGGAAACCAGCGCATTGCCGATTGCCCCGGCGGATGAGGGAGAATAGCGCCGTATCAACCATCGCCCTGGGGCGGATGGCATGAGCCGCCGCCCGCTGGAAATCACGCCCGAATTGATGCTGCGCGCCTATGGCGCTGGGCTTTTCCCCATGGCGGAAGGGCGGGGGAGTGCGAAGCTCCATTGGTTGGACCCGGCGCTGCGGGGGATATTGCCGCTGGATCACGGGTTTCACCTGCCGCGGCGGTTGCGGCGCACGTTGCTGTCTGGCCGTTTCAGCGTGACAGCGGATCAGGATTTCGCAGGCGTGATCGCGGGTTGCGCCGCCCCCGCACCGGGGCGCGATGATACATGGATCAATGCGGAAATCGAAACGCTGTTCACCGCGCTGCATCGCATGGGTGCCGCTCATTCCATCGAAGTCTGGCAAGATGGCGCGCTGGTGGGCGGGCTTTACGGCGTGCGCATCGGCGGCGCGTTTTTTGGGGAGAGCATGTTCTCTCGCACCACCGATGCGTCCAAAGTGGCGCTGGTGCAGCTTGTGGCGCGGCTCAGGCTTGGTGGCTTCACGCTTTTAGACACGCAATTCCTGACCGCGCACCTGGCCCGCTTCGGCGCGGTGGAAGTGCCAAAGGCCGACTATAAGCGCCTGCTTGAAGAAGCGATTGCCTTGCCAGCGCGCTGGTGGCCGGCGCCCGAGCCCGCGCTGCTAGAAGCGGAAATTCGCGCGATGGGAAGTTCAGCCTTTGATCAGCCCACTCATGGGGCTTGAGGCATCGGCGCTGTAATTGCGCGGCATGCGCCCGGCCAAGAAGGCGTGGCGCCCGGCTTCCACCGCGGCCTTCATGGCGCGCGCCATCCGCACTGGGTTTTTCGCATGGGCAATCGCTGAATTGAGCAGAACAGCATCGCAGCCCAATTCCATCGCCAGCGCCGCATCAGATGCCGTGCCAATGCCGGCATCTACCAGCACCGGCACCTTGGCCTCGCGCTTGATGGCGCTGATCATATAGGGGTTCACAACCCCCATGCCGGACCCGATCGGCGCGCCCAGGGGCATAATGGCAACGCAGCCCATATCTTCCAGCCGCTTCGCCGCCAGCGGATCATCCGCGCAATAGACCATCACCTGAAAGCCATCGGCGATCAGCGCTTCCGCCGCTTCAAACGTGGCCGGCATATCGGGGTATAGGAAGGGGGTGGGGCCCAGCACTTCCAGCTTCACCAGATTCCACCCCCCGGCTTCGCGCGCCAGACGTAGCGTGCGCACCGCATCCTTGGCCGTATGGCAGCCGGCGGTATTGGGAAGGTAGGTATAGCGCTTGGGGGAGACGTAATCCTGCAGCATCGGCGCCTTAGGGTCCGACAGGTTCACTCGACGCACCGCGACGGTGACGATCTCAGCGCCTGAGGCCTCAATAGCTGCTGCGGTTTCCTCCAAATCCTTGTAACGGCCCGTGCCCACGATCAGGCGGGATTGGAAGCGCTGGCCGGCGACCTGCCAGCTATCATCATCCGTGTCAGACATGCTCAGCCGCCCCCGATGAAGTGAACGATTTCAAGCCTGTCGCCTTCATGCAGCGCAACATCGGCATAGGTGGAACGCGGCACGATTTCCTCATTACGTTCGACCGCCACCTTGCGCGTATCAAGCCCAATAGCGGCCAGCAGCGCCGCCACAGTGGCACCCTGGGGCATCTGGCGGGGTTCTCCGTTCACGGATATGGCGATAGGGCCGGACATGGGCTCAATGTGGCGGGCCAGGGGCGGAAGGGCAAGCGCCCGCCCGGCTTGCCGGGTTTGGACCCCCCGTGCTAGCGCAAGCTTAAGCTTAATTCGCAAGGGAAGCGCCGTGACCCCGCCTTTGATCGCCGTGCTGAACGGCCCCAATCTTAACATGCTGGGTGTGCGAGAGCCGGAGAAATACGGCACCGCCACGCTGGATGATTTGGAAGCGCTTTGCGCCGAAGTGGCGGATGAACTCGGCCTTGCCATTGATTTTCGCCAGACCAATAGCGAAGGCGAATTGGTGACCTGGGTGCAGGAATGCCGTGGGCGCGCTGCCGGCATCATCATGAACCCGGCGGGCTATACCACGACCTCCATCGCCACCATGGATGCGCTTTTGGCCGTGGGTGTGCCGGTGATTGAAGTGCATATCACGAATATCCATCGCCGGGAGGAATTCCGGCATCACAGTTTCATTTCCAAGGCCGCGACCGGCGTGATTTGCGGGCTTGGCGTTGAAGGCTATGCGCTGGCGATCCGTGCCATGGCTGGCTTGATCGCACAGGATGAGGAAGCATGACCAAGGACCTGCAATTCGACCCGGCGACGATCCGGGAATTGGCGCAAATCCTGCGTGAGAGCGACCTGACCGAGATTGAGCTGGTTGATAACGACATGCGGGTCAAGCTGGTGCGCCAGGTGACCGTGGCCGCCATGGCGATGCCGATGGCCGCTGCCCATGCCGCGCCTTCTGCCGCCCTGGCTGCTGCTGCCGCGCCCGCAGCGCCCGCCGCTGAGATTGACGCCGACCATCCCGGCGCAGTGAACAGCCCCATGGTAGGGGTTGCTTACTTGTCCTCAGAACCCACGGCGGCACCCTTCGTGACGCTGGGCAGCAAGGTGGCGCAGGGCCAAACGCTGCTGCTGATTGAGGCGATGAAGACCTATAACCAGATCAAGGCGCCGCGCGCCGGCACGGTGACGCGCATTCTGGTTGAAAGCGGCACGCCGGTGGAATTCGGCGAACCGCTGATGATTGTTGAGTAATGGCGCGGGCCGCCGGGGTGCCTTCCATGTTCGGTAAGGTTCTGATCGCCAATCGGGGCGAGATTGCGCTGCGCGTGCATCGCGCCTGCCAGGAAATGGGCATTCGTACCGTGGCGGTGCATTCCACCGCGGATGCCACGGCGATGCATGTGCGCTTTGCCGATGAAAGCGTGTGTATTGGGCCGCCGGCTGCGCGTGATTCCTATTTGAACATGGCGGCGGTGATTTCGGCCGCCATGGTGACCGGCGCGGATGCCATTCATCCGGGCTATGGGTTCCTTTCAGAGAACGCACGCTTTGCCGAAATGGTGGAAGCGCATGGGCTGAAATTCATCGGCCCCGCGCCCGAACACATTCGCATGATGGGCGACAAGATTGCCGCCAAGGACGCGATGCGGGGCCTGGGCGTGCCGCTGGTGCCTGGTTCCATGGGCGCTTTGGAAACCTTGGAACAGGCGCGCGAAGTCGCCGAAGCCGTGAAATACCCTGTGTTGATCAAGGCTGCCGCCGGTGGTGGTGGGCGCGGCATGAAGGTAGCCCGCAGCGCCGATGAGCTTGAGGAAGCCTGGAGTGTCGCGCGCACCGAAGCCAAGGCCGCTTTTGGTGATGACAGTGTTTATCTGGAAAAATACCTCGATCGTCCGCGCCATATTGAATTGCAGGTGTTGGCCGACACACACGGCAATGTAGTGCATTTCGGGGAGCGAGATTGTTCCTTGCAGCGGCGCCATCAGAAGCTGGTGGAAGAAGCGGGCAGCCCCGCGCTGGATGCCGCCGCGCGCGATGCGCTGGGTGCCACCGTGACCGCGGGGCTTTCCAAGCTTGGCTATCGCAATGCCGGCACTTTGGAATTCCTGTGGCAGGATGGGCAATTCGCCTTCATTGAGATGAATACGCGGCTACAGGTGGAACACCCTGTCACCGAAATGGTGTGCGGCATTGACTTGGTGAAGGAACAAATCCGCATCGCTGCCGGTGAGGCGCTTGGCTATGGCCAGAAGGATATCCGCTTCTATGGCCATGCCATTGAATGCCGCATCACCGCGGAAGACCCGGAAACCTTCGCGCCCAATCCCGGCAAGGTGACGACGTATCACGCGCCGGGTGGGCTTGGTGTGCGTGTGGATAGCGCGCTTTATTCCGGCTACGTTGTGCCGCCGCATTACGATAGCCTGGTTGCCAAGCTGATTGTCCATGCGCCGACGCGCGCCGAGGCGATCGGGCGGATGCGCCGTGCATTAGGCGAAATGGTGGTGGATGGTATCAAGACAACGCTGCCGCTGCATCGGGCGGTGATGGAAGCCCCCGAATTCCAGGACGGGGATTATACGATCCATTGGCTCGAGAAATTTGTCGCGGATAGGAATAGTGACGCGGCGGGGTGAGTGCTGCTGCGGTCATTTGGGCTGCGGGGGAGGTTGGCGGGCCGCGCAGCAAGCAATGAGTGGCGGACGAGGGGCGAATAAATCAACCAATCTCCCATTCGCCCAGAGCATACGCCCAAGGCATGACGGGTCAGGACAACGCCAGCCCGGCAGGCTGATGTTTTTCAAAGGGGCGAGCGAATGTCAAAAATCTTGAACATTTGCGTTGGGCACAAGCCATTTCCTTCGTCATACAATCATTATCTTGATTACATGCTAAGCCCTTTTCCCATCTCCTAAGAGGGGCGCGTCATCGTTGTTCCGCGCCATTTGTTTGGCGAAAACGGGCCATCACTTTCGGAATATGCGCAACTTTTTTGGCTGCTGCAAAATTTGCATCAAGTACTTCGTGACGAAACACATATAAGGGTCTTTCACTATCGAAGATTCGTATCGGATGGCCACACAGGTTTGGGCGAAGCCTGCTCCTTCGCATGGGCAAAGACCGTGAGGGAGAATCAATTGAATTTTTTTCAGGGCGATTTCGCGCGTTCGGGCGGTGGCGAAATGGTCAACACGCCATTCAGATTTCCTGGTGGTATCCTGGACAATTACGCAAGATATCATCATCTGGAAGATTTGCTGGTTTTTGCGAAGTTTTTGGGTAAGGAGAATATCTTAACCGCTGTGGAAATCGCTCAATTTCTGCGGGGCGACATTCTCATTCCAGGAAGCAGCATTGGCGTCCTATCCGTTGAGAATTTCAGGAGTGTATTTTCCGCCCTGGCTAAGGCAAGCCAATTCGTCAATGACCCGAATTATGTTGCACGCGTTGGATATCAGCGTCGGAACATGGGGTTTATGCTGGAACGATTGAATAGCTATCTGCTGCTTAAAGGGATTCATGAGGGAAAGATAATTCGGAAAACGGGCATTCATATGATTATTTCGGATAGTTCAAGGATAGGTTCCACAGGCGATATTTTTGCTACCTGAGGAAGGGGGGGTGATGTCTGATACGTCTTGCCTTCTTTGCCTTAAAGATAGGATTCTGCGTTAGGGAATGGCGAACTAATGCCTCGCTGCTATCGGTTCCTGAGGCGCGTGTGAATCGGTCTAGAAACATATAGCTTTTGGCGCGCAGAGGCATTTTGGGCGGGGCGCGCCAATGCGTCACACCCAGGGCCAAGGCATGGAAGAGCTCAGCGTATACGCACCTCGGCTAGGTCAAAGCCCAACAATATGTAGGTGACCAGCCAGACAAAAAATGCCAAACTCAAAGCCGCCTGAGGCCTGCTTCAAATGCGGTCACTGTCAGGGGAATATCATAGGTGTACAATTGACGTAGCACGACTTCTAACCTATCGTTCCACTGTTTTCAGAACGTCAGAAAAGCGAATTTTGAAATCATGCTTGTGACTGTCATTATCACAACCTACAAGCGCCCCACTTTGCTGCAGAGAGCATTGCGGAGTGTATTGGCGCAGCGACATGATGGATTTGAGATAGAAATTATTGTGTCCGATGATGATCTTGAGGCTTCTGCTCGCTCCTGTTTTGATCAGATCTCGCCAGATCAGCCTGACACGATCAGCCTGAAGTACATAAGCCGGACTTCGTCCCCTGGCGGCGTCGCTGCCTCAAGAAATCGTGCTTTTGCACAAAGCCGAGGCGAGTGGATCTTATTTCTTGACGATGATGATGAACTGACCGCACTCGCCATTGAAAGACTGCTGGTTCGCGCCATCAGTTCTGGCGCAGATTTTTGTGCTGGAAATTATTCGATAACTTCCGAGGACAAGAACCAAATTCCGCTTACAAGGGATACGATAAGCCATAGCTGGAATGACGCGGATGATCTTTATTTGGGCAATAAATTTCCCGTTGGCTCTTTTATCATTCGTCGTGCTTGTATCACGAGTCTTTTTTATCAGTATTTGACGACACACGAAGACTGGCTATTTTTGATCGAGAACTTGTCAGCAGTAGACCCGCGACCAAAAATTACCTTAGTGGAAGCTGAGGTTTTGCGGGTTTACCATGCCACTGATGGGTCGAGAAATCACAGAAACGAAGCGGGGGGGCAAATTCAGACTGTTCTTGACTATGCCCGCATCTACAGCCTCCACCCCGTACCCGCGTTGGTGGAAATTCGGATGCGTATCCTCAAGGGCATGGAGCCTGGCTTCCATATTGATCTAGAAATGCTTTTTGGTAAGCGCCAAGCACCGTCAGGTCCGTTCCCAGTTTCCACAAAGCAAGGCAC
Source organism: Roseomonas sp. (assembly GCA_044345845.1). Lineage (GTDB taxonomy): Bacteria > Pseudomonadota > Alphaproteobacteria > Acetobacterales > Acetobacteraceae > Neoroseomonas. The sequence goes on along the minus strand of JBIJAH010000040.1, from coordinate 1,269 downwards.
TTTTTTGATTTGTAATCCTAATGAAACAATCCAATTTGAGCTTCTGCATCGCCAAGAATTTGAGATTCTTGCGCCAATTTTTGCCTGCGCAATAGCGGAAGTTGAACCTGGAGCTATTGTGGATGTGGGCGCCAATATCGGGTCATTTTCTGTGCCGGTTGCACTTAGGTATCCATCAAGGCAAGTGATCAGTATCGAACCGCAAGCGGCGGTCTTCATGCAGCTTTGCAGTAACCTCACACTCAACCGTATCGCGTCAGCCTCACCAAAAAATGTCGCAATCGGACTAACGAACGAGAAAAAAAGAACAATTAGGGTTCCACGGTTCAACATTTTTGAGGAAAGGTATGCTGGGTCTGTCACTTTGGATAATGCGGTGGCAGAAATCCGACGCGAAATTCCTGGTGTGGCGGAGCCCAGCCAATGGGCTCACGAATTCGATGATATTCCGCTCGTCTCGCTCGATAGCATCGTAGGCGATGCGAAAGTTTGTTTTATCAAAATTGATGTGGAAGGTATGGAGCTCGAAGTTCTTAAAAGTGGCGAAAATTGCCTTAAGCAACAAAAGCCATGCTTGTTTTTCGAGGCATGGTCACTTGAGCTATTCAAGAAACAGCGCGAGGAGTTATTGCGTTACGTCACGGAGCTCGGATATCAGCTCCTGGAAATAGAGAATGATTTTTTTGCGTTTCATCCAGATCGTATCTCTCAAGCCTCTATTTTTGAAATACTTGGATCCGCCACCAAAAAGTACCATAATTTCATATAGGCCGATCCGTGAATGTATTCTCTCAATTACGCCATATTCTCAAGGCGAGAATTTGACCCGTCAGTTGCGTCTGGCAGGAGACATCAGCTTGTAGGTATCTAGAACGAACTGTACACCTATGATATTTCCCTGACAGTGACCGCATTTGAAGCAGGCCTCAGGCGGCTTTGAGTTTGGCAGTTTTAATCTGGCTGGTCACCTCCGTGTTGCTGGTTTTTGGCGCTCCCTCGGTGAATGCGCGGATGGGCGTGCGCCCATTCATGCCTCGCCCCTGATGGGGCCGCTTGGTGTTGTAGCCCTCGAGGTATTCATCGAGCACGGCCTGCATCTCCTCAATGGTCTCGAACCAGGTGCGCCGTCCCTCGACCCGGAAATGTGGACTTGTCGCATATTTATGCCGCTCCGATTACTCGTTTAGGCTGCCTGGCGTTCGAAGGCCAGGGGGCTTTTACCTCCCAAAGCTGAATGCCTTCGGCGCGGGTTATAGAAGCCGTTGATGT
>JBIJAH010000039.1:0-37462 GCA_044345845.1 Roseomonas sp. | reverse complement strand
GCTGCGGCTTTCGGCGCGGCCTGTGTGGTTTTGCAGGATCGCCATGCGCCGCCCGAAACCGGTGCGCTCGCCCGCGCGGCATCGGGCGCCTTGGATATTGTGCCGGTGGTGCGGGAAGTGAATTTGTCGCGCGCCATTGCCAGCCTGCAAAAATCCGGTTTTTGGGTGATGGGCCTGACCGGGGATGCTTCCCGCACGCTGGCGGAAGCGCGGCCGCGGGACCGGCGCGTGGCTTTGGTGTTGGGCGCGGAAGATACTGGCCTCAGGCGTCTGCAACGCGAAACCTGTGATGAGCTGGTGCGCTTGCCGATCACTGAAGCCATGGAAAGCCTGAATGTCGCGGCGGCGGCGGCAGTCGCGCTTTACGAAGTGATACGCGACGCCTGAGCAAGAATCGGGGGAGTCGCCTCCCCCGATCTGATGTCACTTTTCCTTGGCAGAGATGATGGCGCCGGAAAGGCTTTCCGGAATCCGCTGCGTCCAGCGCCCGCAATCCACTTGCGTCACGAAATCCAGCACGGCGCGGTTGAAGGCATCCGGGTCTTCCAGATTCATGGTGTGGCCGCATTTCGGCATAACCAACAACGCGCTGCTCATGATGCTGCGCTTCAGGAACAGGGATGGCTCCAGCGTGGGGTCATCCTCATCGCCGGCGATGACCAGCGTTGGCACTTTCATTTGCTTAAAGCCGGCTTCAAGATCAAACAGCGATGGCCTTTCGCGCTGTACGCCTTGCATCGTCAGCGCCGAGCCCTCGGTTGAATGTTCCGCAAGCTGGGTCTGGAATTCCTTGAAGCCGCGCGGGTCCTTTTCTTCGAACACCAGGCGCGTCGGGCCGCGGGAATAGATATCGGCCATCTTGTCCATGCCTTCCGCGCGGATGCGCGCGGCGGTGGCATCTACCTCGGCCCGGAATTGGTCACGCTTGCCGGGCGCGGCACCATAGCCAACACCGGCGGCGACCAGGCTGCGGGCCAGTTGCGGATGGCGAAGCCCGAGATGCAGCGTGGCAAAGGCGCCCATGGAAAGCCCGACCACATGCGCCGGCGCAAGGTTCAGCCCTTTGATCACGGCGGCGATGTCATCCGTCGCGCGGTCCTGGCTATAGGAAGCCGCCGAATTCGGCACGGCGGATGGCGGATAGCCGCGCGCATTGAACACCACACAGCGATAGCGGCGGGAGAAAAACCGCATCTGCAATTCCCAGGAACGCGAATCGCCCGCGAATTCATGGACGAAAACCATGGGGGTGCCGCTGCCGGCTTCCTCATAGAACAAGTCAACACCGTCATCGGTTCGCAAAAAGGGCATGGGATCATCCTGCTCGGGGTTGTGATTGGCCCCAGAATGGGCGCGGCGCGGCGACCCGTCCAGCGCTTGACAGGGCGGGGGGCAAGGCGCATCTGAAAACAGGACTATGAAGGTCCGGATTGCAGGAGGGGTGCCCGCGTGCTGCGGCTTTCAAAGCTGACCGATTATGCGGTGGTGGTGCTGACACGGCTGGATGACGCGGCGGAAGGCGGCGTGCTGACCGCCCCGGGGCTGGCCGGCGCTACCGGCTTGGCTGAACCCACCGTGGCCAAGGTCTTGAAAATCCTCTCCCATGCCGGGCTGGTCGAAGGCCGGCGCGGGGCGCTTGGCGGCTACCGCCTGACCCGCCCGCTGGCTGACATTCCGCTGATTGAGGTGATCACGGCCATGGATGGCCCCATCGCGCTCACTGCCTGCGTGGATAATTCCTTTGGCGTTTGTGAATCCGAAAGCGCCTGCCCCGTGCGCGGGCGCTGGGACCCGGTGAATGAGGCGATACGTCGCGCACTTACCGGCATTTCCATTGCTGATCTTGCCGGCCCGCCCGCCGTGGTGCCGCACCCCGAACCCGCTTCCCCCATCTTTGCCGCGGAATAGAGCAAACCATGCCCGCAGTTACCGAGACCATCGAAACCGTCCAGGCCGTCACGGATTCCACCTATAAATGGGGGTTCGAGACGGATATCGAAATGGAATTCGCCCCCAAGGGGCTTTCCGAAGATATCGTGCGCTTCATCAGCGCCAAGAAGGAAGAACCGGCCTGGCTGCTGGAATGGCGCCTACGTGCCTTTGCCGCCTGGCAGAAGATGGAAGAACCGCGCTGGCCGGCGGTGAAGTATCCGCCGATTGATTACCAGGATGCCTATTACTACGCCGCGCCGAAGCAGAAGGTGGGGCCGAAGTCACTCGATGAAGTGGATCCGGAACTGCTGCGCACCTATGAAAAGCTTGGCATTCCGCTGCGGGAACAGGCGATTCTGGCGGGCGTTGAAGGCGCTGGTGAGACGCCGGCGGATTCACGCATGCCAATTGCGGTGGATGCGGTGTTCGACAGTGTTTCGGTTGCGACCACCTTCAAGGATCGTTTGGAAAAGGATGGCATCATCTTCTGCCCGATCAGTGAGGCAGTGAAGACGCATCCCGAATTGGTGCAGAAGTATCTGGGCTCCGTCGTGCCGCAGGGCGATAATTTCTTCGCCGCGCTGAATAGCGCTGTCTTCACCGATGGCAGCTTTGTCTACATCCCGAAGGGCGTGCGCTGCCCGATGGAGCTTTCCACCTATTTTCGTATCAATGCCAAAAGCACGGGACAGTTCGAACGCACGCTGATCATCGCGGATGCGGGGTCTCACGTTTCCTACCTGGAAGGCTGCACCGCGCCGATGCGCGATGAAAACCAGTTGCATGCCGCGGTGGTGGAGCTGGTGGCGATGGATGATGCCACCATCAAATATAGCACGGTGCAGAATTGGTACCCCGGCGATGCCGAGGGCAAGGGTGGAATTTATAATTTCGTGACCAAGCGCGGCGCCTGCCGTGGCGCGCGGTCCAAAATTTCATGGACGCAGGTGGAAACCGGCTCCGCCATTACCTGGAAATATCCTTCCTGCATCCTGCAAGGCGAAGACAGTGTTGGCGAATTCTATTCAGTTGCCATCACGAATAACTACCAGCAGGCAGATACCGGGACCAAGATGTTCCACATTGGCCCGCGCACCAAATCCACCATTATCTCCAAGGGTATCAGCGCGGGGCATGGGCAGAATACTTATCGCGGCCTGGTGCGGATTGGCGCCAAGGCCACTGGTGCCCGCAATTTCACGCAATGCGACAGCCTGCTGATTGGGGATTTGTGTGGCGCACATACCGTGCCCTATATCGAAAATCGCTGCATGACCGCCAAGGTCGAACATGAAGCGACCACCAGCCGCATTGCGGAAGATCAGCTTTTCTATTGCCGCCAGCGCGGGTTTTCGCAGGAAGATGCGGTGGGGCTGATTGTGAATGGTTTCTGCCGCGAAGTGCTCAAGGAATTGCCGATGGAATTCGCGGTGGAAGCGCAGAAGCTATTACAAATCTCGCTCGAAGGGAGCGTTGGGTGATGTTGGAAATCAAGGGACTGACCGCTGAGGTTGATGGCAAGCCCATTCTGAAGGGCATTGATCTGATTGTGCCGCAGGGTGAGGTGCATGCCATTATGGGCCCGAACGGGTCCGGTAAATCCACGCTTTCCTATGTGCTGTCTGGCCGTGATGGGTATGAAGTGACAGGCGGCACTGCGCTGTTGCATGGCCAGGATTTGCTGGCGATGGAACCGGAAGAACGCGCTGCCGCCGGCGTGTTTCTGGCGTTTCAATACCCGGTGGAATTGCCCGGCGTGGGCAATGCGACCTTCTTGCGCACCGCGCTGAATGCCATTCGCCGCGCCAAAGGTGAGAGCGAATTGGATGCCATGCAATTCCTGAAGCTGGCGCGCGAACGCATGAAGGCGCTTGCGATGAATGACGAAATGCTGAAGCGCGGCGTGAATGTTGGCTTTTCGGGCGGCGAGAAGAAGCGCAATGAAATCCTGCAAATGGCGCTGCTGCAACCGAAGCTCGCCATTCTGGATGAAACCGATAGCGGGCTTGATATTGATGCGCTGAAAATCGTGGCCGATGGCGTGAATGCCATGCGCGGGCCTGATTTCTCTGCGCTGGTGATCACACATTATCAGCGCCTGTTGGATTACATCGTGCCGGATCGCGTGCATGTGCTGATGGGCGGGCGCATTGTGCGCTCAGGCGGGCCGGAATTGGCGAAGGAGCTGGAAGCGCAGGGTTATGGCGCCATCCAGGCGGCGGCGTGACAGCGGCACCACAACCAGGCGCCGCGGGCTTCCTCGCGCGCTATCAGGGCCTCAAGGATCATCTGCCGGGCGCGCGGCTGCCTTGGCTGGCGGCGCTGCGCGCGGATGCGGCGGCACATGTTGCGGCGCGTGGCTTCCCAACGCGGCGCGTTGAAGCCTGGAAATACACGGACCTTTCGCCCGTGGCGCAGGCGGGCTTTGCTGAGCCGCTAACCGCTGTTGCCGGCGCGCTGACACTGCCGAAGCCACGCTGCGCGGCGCGGGCGGTGTTTGTGGATGGTCGTTTTCGCGCTGATCTTTCACGGCTGGAAGGGCTTGGTTATCGCGCCACGTCCCTAGCGCAGATGCTCGCGGAAGCCGAAGGGCAGCTTGGTGCGCTGGTGCCAATGGCTGAACACCCCATGTCAGCGCTGAACACACTGATGTTCGAAGATGGGTTGTTCTTGGACGTGCCGGCCGGTGTAGATGGTGGGCATTTGGAACTTCTTTCCATTGCAGTTGATCCGGGCCGGCCTTTCGCGTTTCATCCGCGCCACCTGATCCGGTTTGGTGCGGGCGCCAAACTGACGCTGCTCGAAACCGCCACAGGTGGCGGCGCGCAGTATCTGCATAACCCAGTGTTTGAAATTGACCTCTCGCAAGGTGCCGTACTGACGCATGGACGCGCGCAAGGCGAAGGCGATGCAGCGTTTCATCTTTCCATGATCCATGCACGCATTGCGGCTGAGGCGCGTTATGACACCATGGCGGTTTCCGCCGGTGCGCGGCTGACGCGCATGGAAATCCATGCGGCGCTGACAGGCCCCAAGGCATCCTGCCACATGAATAGCGCGCAATTGGCGGCAGGCCGGGCGGTGGTGGATACCACCACGGCGCTGGATCATGCCGCGCCGGATTGCGCGAGCCGGCAAACCTGCAAGACCGTACTGGCAGGCCAAGCGCGCGGCGTGTTCCAGGGCAAAATCCTGGTCCGCCGTGAAGCACAGAAGACCGATGGCTATCAGATGAACCAGGCTTTGCTGCTTTCAGAAGAAGCAGAGATGGACAGCAAGCCGCAGCTTGAAATCTATGCCGATGATGTGAAGTGCAGCCATGGTGCCACCATCGGCGCTTTGGATGCGGATAGTCTTTTTTATCTGCGTTCACGCGGTGTGCCTGCGGATCAGGCGCGGTCCATGCTGGTGCAGGCCTTCCTGCATGAAGCCTTTGAAGGGCTGGAAGATGATACACTGCGCGAGGCTTTGACCGCCGCCGTGGATGGCTGGTGGGTCCGGCATGGAACGGCACAATGAGTTTTGATGTCCATCGCATCAGGCAGGATTTCCCCATCCTGTCGCAGTCACAACACGGCAAGCCGCTCGTGTTTCTTGATTCAGGGGCGAGTGCGCAAAAGCCTCGTGCGGTGATTGAAGCGATGACGCGCTGCATGGAAACGGCTTATGCCAATGTGCATCGCGGCGCCTATCGGCTTTCAGAAGTGGCGACTGATGCTTTTGAGGCTGCGCGCGGTGCGGTGGCGCGTTTCATCAATGCGCCCGATGCGCGCGAAGTGGTTTTCACGCGCAATAGCACAGAAGCGATCAATCTGGTCGCGCATAGCTGGGGCCGCGGCGTGATGCGCCCGGATCAGGCGGTGCTGATCTCCGAGCTTGAACACCACGCCAATATCGTTCCCTGGCAAATGCTGCGTGATGAACGCGGCAATCCCTTGCGCGTTTGCCGCGTGACGGATTCCGGCGAATTGGACATGGAAGACCTGGCCGCCAAGCTTGCTGATGGCAAGGTTGGGCTAGTCGCTTTGGCGCATATGTCCAATGTGCTGGGCACCGTCACACCCGTTGAACGTGTGGTGGCTTTGGCCCATGCGCATGGTGCGAAAATATTGCTGGATGGTTCCCAGGCGGTAGTGCATCGGCGCGTGGATGTTGCTGCCATTGGCTGCGATTTCTACTGCTTCACCGGCCACAAGCTTTATGGGCCAACCGGCATTGGCGTGTTGTGGGGCAAGCTGGAACATCTGGACCGCATGCCGCCCTTCCTGGGCGGTGGCGATATGATTGAAAGCGTGAGCTTCGAAAAATCCACCTGGGCCAAGCCCCCTGCCCGGTTTGAAGCCGGCACGCCCGCCATTATTGAAGCGGTCGGGCTGCATGCCGCGATTGATTACGTCAACGCAATTGGCATGCCGGCCATTGAAGCACATGAACGCGCGCTGGTGGACCACGCCATGCGGAAGCTGTCTGATGTGCCGGGCCTTACGCTGCTTGGTAGTGCGCAGGATCGCGGCGGGGTTTTTGCCTTCGCTCTCGACAACGCCCATCCGCATGATCTCTCCACGCTGCTGGATCGTGCCGGGATTTGCATCCGCGCCGGGCGGCATTGCGCGGAGCCATTGCATACGCGCTTCGGTCTGGAACAGGGCACGGCGCGCGCTTCCTTTGGGCTTTATACCACGCCGGAGGAGGTAGATTACCTCGCCGGTGCGCTTGTAAAGGCGCGGGAGTTCTTCGCATGAGCGGCAATGATTTCTTCGGTGATTTGCGCGATTTGTATCAGGAAGTGATCCTGGATCATGGCCGCAAGCCGCGTAATTTCCGCCGCCTGGAAGATACGGACCGCACATCGCGCGGGGATAACCCCATGTGCGGCGACCGCATGGAATTATTCCTGAAAATGACGCCGGATGGGCATATTGCCGATGCGGCTTTTCAGGGTCGCGGTTGCGCCGTTTCCATGGCCAGTGCCTCGCTCATGACCGAAACCGTGAAGGGCAAAACGCCTGAGGAAGCGCAGGCGCTCGGCACTGCCTTTCGTGATTTGGCGATGACTGGCCAATGCCCTGCTTGTGCGGCTTCGCTGGAAGACGCCATGGAAAGGCTGACACCGCTTTCAGGCGTGCATGAATTTCCAAGCCGGGTGAAATGCGCAACACTCGCCTGGCATACGCTGAATGCCGCCCTTGCCGGCGCGAAGGAGGCGAGCAGTGAGTGAAGATACCGCCAAGACCGAAACGCCCGTCCACGCCGCCTGGACCCCCGAAGGCGAGGTGAAGCCGCCCGCGCAGGCGCTTTCCGAAGATGCCGTGATTGGCGCGATTTCCACCGTGTTCGATCCGGAGATTCCGGTTGATATCTATCAGCTCGGCCTGATCTACGCGATTGAGATCGGTGATGACGGCAAGGTGAAGGTAGAAATGACGCTCACCACGCCATCATGCCCTTCCGCGCAGGAACTGCCGAACCAAGTAGATGAGGCTGTGCGCGCATTGGAGGGCGTTTCTGAAGTGCTCGTGGAAGTGGTGTGGGACCCGCCCTGGGATCATTCCCGCATGAGCGAAGATGCGCGGCTCGCGCTCAATATGTTTTGAGGTGATGGCATGAATGCAACTATTGAAGCCAAACCCGCACGGCGCGCTTTGCCGCCGTTGATGTCGCTGACCGATGGCGCCGCTGATCGTTTGCGCGCGCTCTACGCCAAGGGTGAGCAGGGCAAGTTTCTGCGCATTGCGGTGAATACCAAGGGCTGTTCCGGCTTGGCGTATGATCTGTCCTGGGTGGATGCGCCCAGTGCGGGTGATGAAAGCGTCACCGATAAGGATGTTACGGTATTGGTGGACCGCAAGGCGACGCTTTTCTTGATTGGTACGGTGATGGATTATGAGGTGAAGACCATGTCAGCGGGCTTCACCTTCACCAACCCGAATGAAAAGGGCCGTTGCGGCTGCGGGGAAAGCTTTCACGTATAATCAAGCGCGGCGCTTAAACCGCGCTTGACCAATCCGCCGCCACAAAGCGGTAGCCGCTGCCTTCCTTGGCCAGATAGCCATTGGCGGGGAAAGGGAAATGATAGCCGGTGATGCGGATGCGGTCCGTGGCCACGCGGTCGTAAATCCGCCGCCTTGTGGCTTCCGCCGCCACGGCATCAAAGTCGAATATGATGTGAAATTCGGGGCGGCGCGCCAGAAGTTCTGGCCGGTTGCTTGTATCAGCCACGAACATCATCTGCTCCGCACCATCGGCGATGTGATAACAGGTATGTCCCGGCGTATGGCCATAAGCCGCGACGGAACGCACACCCGGAATCACTTCACTATCCGGTCTAATCCGGCGCATGCGCGCCGCATAAGGGGCCAGGCGCCGCGCGCTATTGGCAAAATTACCGCGTTGCCCTTCGGGGCTGCGCGTTTCATTCGTGGCATCGCCCCACCAGGCAATCTCGGCTTCCGGCACGATCACTTCAGCATTGGGGAAGGCGGCCAAGCCTTCAGCATTCAACAAGCCATTCACATGATCACCATGGAAATGGCTCATCACCACGCGCGTTACCTTGGCCGGGTCAATGCCAGCGGCCTGCATATTGGCAATCATGCGGCCATTGGTGGCACCTGGAGCTGTAACGCCATTGCCACTGTCGAAAACCACCAAATCACGGCCAGTATCCAGGAAGGTGACGGTAAAGGGGATGACCAGACGATCCTGCGGCAGGAAGGCATCGCGCAATACCGCCTGGACATCAGACAAAGGCGCATTGCGCACAAAACCTTCCAAAGGGCGCGCGAAAAAACCATCATGCACTGTGGTGACCGTGAAAGAACCGACCTTAAAACGATGAAAGCCAGGCGTTGGCGGCTGGGGCGCCGCGGCAGGCTGCGCGTCGGCGCGCCGGATCAAGGCTGGGCTTGCGAGCAGCGCGGCACTGGCAAGAAAGAGGGAACGGCGGGCGGATTGCATGGCAAGACTCCCCTGGGCTTCAGGAAAACTGGATGAGCGAATCCTTGATTACACAGAATTTCTTTCCCTTTAAAGAAATTTCAGCTCGAGATTTTTGATTGCCGGCCACCGATACAACCAGGTCCGTCAGGAGACCGACTCTCCTGCGAGATACTGTGTGAGTACCGCAATCGCCGCCATCAGATCATCGGTTTCCATCGCCTCATGCGGGTTGTGGCTGCCGTTTTGGTTACGCACCAAAAGCATACCGGTCCTCACACCCGCTGCCGCGAAGTTGTTTGCATCATGCGTGCCGGGGCTGTGCAGCTGCGTGGCGGCGATCCCAGAAGCCAAGGCAGCCTCCGCAAGCCCCTTCATCAGCCCGGGGTCCATGAGTCCAGGCGCGGCGCTGCTGCGTTCCTCCAGGGTGATTTTCACGTTACGCCTTGCCGCAACCTCCGCCACAATCTCCTGTAACTTGGCCTCAAGCGCGACAAGATGCGCCGCATCATAGCCACGCAGGTCAAGGCTCATTTCAAAATCGCCAGAAACCGCAGTCAGTGAATGCCGATCCACCGGCGTATGGAAGCGCCCAATCGTCACCGCCATGGGCCGGCCCGCCGCTTCTTCCGCAAGCCAAAGCTTTTCTAGGCACAGCGATAAATCCGCCCCCGCCAAGGCGGCATCCCTGCGAAAGCGATGCGGCAGGCCGGTATGCGCATCCTCACCCGTGATGCGAATAAAGGGATGGCGCAGATTGCCCGGATTGGCGATGCAGATGGCAATCGGCACGCCCGCTTCGATCAATTGCGGCGCCTGTTCGATATGCACTTCCAGATAGGCACCAATGCTGCCAGCGTCTCGTAAGGGCTTGCCCTGGCGCAGTAGTGCCGGATCACCACCCGCTGCCGCGATGCTTTCCGCCAGCGTCTTGCCGGTGCGCGCGTGGCGCAATTCCAAGCCCCCCTGCGGCAAGCGCGCCAATAGGCAGCGGCTACCAATCAGGCCAAGGCCGAACCACACCGCTTCCTCACACCGCAACGCCAGCACTTCAATGTCTCGGCGTGGCGTGATGCCTGCCGCGCGCAGTGCCGCAACGGCACCAATGCCAGCAATCACGCCCGCTGCGCCATCGAAATTGCCGCCCTGCACAATACTATCCAAATGCGAACCAATAATGATTGGTGGCGCTTCCGCCTTCTCAGCCGCCCAGCGCAGGGAAAGATTGGCGCCGGCATCAATACTGGCTTGCATGCCCAGCGCCTCACCTGCTTTGCGGATCAGATCATGCGCTTCATTTTCGCCGCGCCCATAGGCGTCACGCGTGATGCCGGGCGGGTCAGCACCAATCGCGGCCACACCGTCCAGCAGGCTTTGCACCAGCGGCTTTTGCGCCGCAATCGCGTCATCCAGCTTCATGCTGCCAGCGCTTTTGCATCACGCAGCACCATATCCGCAGCTTTTTCGCCAATCATGATGCTGGGGACATTGGTGTTGCCGGAAGTCAGGCTTGGCATGATGGAAGCATCCGCCACACGCAACCCGCCAATCCCATGCACGCGAAGTTCCGCATCCACAACAGCCATCGCATCGCTGCCCATTTTGCAGGTGCCAACGGGGTGATAGGTAGTCTCCGCCACCTGCTTCACCCATGCGATGATCTCCTCATCACTTTGCCGCGCTGTTCCGGGCGCCACTTCCGTCAGGCGCAAGGGTGCCATCGCGGGCGCATACATGATGGAACGTGCAATCTGAATCGCGCGCACTGTCAGCGCTGCATCAACAGGCGCTGAGAGGAAATTGAAATTGATCGCCGGCGGTGCCTTGGGGTCGGCTGAGGTGATGTGGATATGCCCCTTGCTTTCAGGGCGCATGACATGGGCGTAGCAGGTCATGCCCGATTGCGCTGCAATGCGCGGGCCATTCGGCCCTGCTTCCGTAAAAGCCGGCACCCAGCCGAGTAAAAGATCGGGCGCTTCCAGCCCCTCGCGCGAGAAAACAAAAGCGCGAATGGGGGCCGCCACCGCGCCCAACATGCCTTTGCCGGTCAACGCATAGCGCAAGGCCTGTTGAACCAGGCCAAGCCCCCGCCCGCGATCATTCAGCGTATAGCCCTTGGCACCCACCGCCCAGCGCGTGCGCGGCGCGTAATGGTCACGCAAATTCTCACCCACACCGGGCAGCGCATGCAGCGTTTCAATGCCAAGCGACTGCAAGCGTTCCGGCTGACCAATGCCGGATAATTCCAGTAATTGGGGCGAATTGATCGAACCACCGCTGATGATTACCTCCTGCCCCGCGCGTGCCTCAAGCGCTTGATCGCCCTTGCGGTAGCGCACGCCAATGCAGCGCTTGCCTTGGAGAATCAATTTTTCCGCCAGTGCCGCGGTTTCGATATGCAGATTGGCGCGGCCACGAATAGGGTCCAGGTAGCAGGCGGCGGTGCTCATGCGGCGCCCACCCGCGATGCTTGCCTGGCTCATGGCAATGCCATCCTGTTGCACGCCATTGTAATCAGGGTTGTGGCGAATGCCGACCTCACCGGCAGCCTTGATCAGCGCCTGAAAAACCGCATCGCGCGGCTCAGGATTGGTGACGCGCAGCGGGCCATCCTTGCCGCGATAGGTGGCGTCACCATCACCCTGATAGGATTCGATCCGCTTGAAGAAGGGCAGCACATCCACGTAGCTCCAGCCGCGATTGCCCATTTGCGCCCAAGTATCGAAATCCTGCGCCTGCCCGCGCACGAAAGCGAGGCCATTGATAGCGCTGGACCCACCCAGAATGCGCCCGCGCGGCACCGGCAGGCGCCTTCCATTGGTGGTGGCTTCCGGTTCGGAAGTGTAGAGCCAATTCACATCAGGATTATTGATCATGCGCGCATAGCCAACGGGAATGCGCGTCCAGCGATAGCTGGCGGGGCCCGCTTCCAGCAGCAACACCTTATTGCGTGGATCAGCAGATAGGCGATTGGCCACCACCGCGCCAGCCGAACCGGCACCGATGATGATGTAGTCATATTGCCGTTCCATTTCCCCTGCCCCTTTTCCCTTCCGCCCTATGAACCCATGCGGGGCGCGATTAGGCAAGATGGGGCAGGCTGGACAGCGCGGCGGAAAGCGCTTTCCCTTCTTCAAGGAGGGACCATAGTATGAGTGAGACCACAAGGCGTATCCGTGCCGCCGGCGGCAAGGCGGAAAGAATCGGCGTGGATGGCGTGGAGCTCTACGCTCTATGCGACGGTTATCTGGATATGGAACTTTCGCGCTTTCCTGACATTAAGCGCGGCATTGGTGATGATCTGGCCATTGCTGATGGGCAAGATCTGAACGACATGACCGTTTCGGTGAATGCCTTTCTGTTGCGCCATGGTGATAGGCTTTGTCTGATTGATGCCGGGGATGGCATTTGGCGCGGCGATACGCTCGGCCATTTGCCGCGCGCGCTGGGAGCACTTGGTATAGCCCCTGATCAGATCACGGATCTTTTCATGACGCATCTGCATCGGGACCATGCCGGCGGGTTATTCCATGAAGGTCGCTTGGTTTATCCCAAGGCAACCATGTATGCGGCGGCGGATGAAATCGCCTTCTGGTCCGCGCCGGAGAAGATTGATGGCGTGCAGCGCGTGCAATTGCCGATCGCTGAGGCTGCCTTACAGGCCTATCGAGAACGCCTGGTTGTTATTCACGCCGGCGAGGAAATCCTGCCAAGCGTAGCGGTGCGCGCCTTGCCGGGGCATACGCCCGGCCAGGTTGGGTTTCAGCTAGGCAAGGAAAAACCCTTGCTTATTGCCGCGGATGCGCTGCACTTGCCCGCGCTGCAAATCAAACATCCGGAATGGGGTTTTCTATTCGATGTGGATCAGGCGCAATCACTTGCGACACGCACAGCACTATTGAAGGAGGCAGCGCAAAGCGGCTTGCGGCTTGCCGGCGCGCATTACCCCTTCCCGGGCGTGATTGCTGTGACGCAAGGCCCGGACGGGCGCGGTTTTCGCAACGCGGTGGATTAGGCCGGTCTATTCAGGCTCCGCAATCCGGTTGAGGCTGCCGCGCAACCGATCAAGCAGTCTGAATAGCTGTACGCATTCTTCGGTGGAGAAATCCGCGAGCGCGGCCTGGTAATAGGCGCGAATGGCCGGGCCCATCGCGGCCCATTGGCGGGTCCCTTCCTCCGTCAGGCGCACATGGCGTAACCGCCCATCGCCCCCCGCGCGCAGCCTTTCCACCAGGCCCGCCGCCACCAACCGGTCTATCACCGCGGTCAGATTCTGCCGGCTGACCATGAGGAACGCGATCAATTCCTTGACTGTGAGCCCCGCTTCCCGGCTGCCCGGGCGCGCCAAAGCCCCCATCACCGCCCATTGCTGCGTTGTGGCGCCGAATTCGGCCACTGCTCGGGTGCCAGTTTTGTGCATAAGGTTAGAGGATTGATAAAGCCTGAGAAAAAGCCTGTTGGCCACGTCGAACCGCGCCGCGTCATCCTCTCGCGCGGCCGGGTTTTCGGAGGTGACGACCGGTAATTGCATCAATTGATTGCCATATCAGGTTTAATATAACATAGTATTGCTATTCTGGCCCTGCCAGTCAAATCTTGTTTGAACCGAACCAGGGGGAAACATGCGCGGCCTTCAGCACAAAACGGTCATTGTCACCGGCGGTGGTGGCGGCATTGGCGGGGCCACCTGCCGGCGCTTCGGGGAAGCGGGCAGCCGCGTGGCCGTGTTTGACATCAATCTAGAAAGCGCCGCGAAAACCGCCGCAGCCATTACTGAAGCGGGCGGCGTGGCGCGGGCCTTCCACTGCGACATTACGGATCATGAAGGCGTGAAGGCTGCGGTGGCGGCAGCAGAAGCCGCACTCGGTCCCATCAGCATTCTGGTGAATAATGCGGGCTGGGATATATTCCGCCTGTTCAAGGACACAACGCCCGATGATTGGCAGAAGCTGATCGCGATCAACCTGACCGGCGCGCTCAATATGCATCACGCGGTGCTGCCCGGGATGCTGGAACGCCGCCATGGGCGGATTGTGAATATCGCATCCGATGCAGCGCGCGTCGGTTCTTCCGGTGAAGCGGTTTACGCGGCTTGCAAGGCAGGGCTGGTTGGATTTTCAAAAACTATCGCGCGTGAACATGCGCGCCACGGCATTAGCGTGAATGTGGTCTGCCCGGGTGCCACCAACACCGCGCTTTTCGCTGATTATAAAAGGGGTGCCGGCAATCCGGAAAAGCTGGAAGAAGCCTTCCGGCGCGCCACACCCATGGGTCGCATTGGTGAACCGGAAGACCTGCCCGGCGCCATTCTGTTTTTCGCAAGTGATGATGCCGCCTACGTCACCGGCCAGGTGCTGAGTGTCTCTGGCGGTCTGACCATGGCCGGCTGAGGAAGAACATCATGACCTATGAGGATATTCTGTTCGAAGCGCAGGATGGTGTGGCCACCATCATCATCAATCGCCCGCAAGTGATGAATGCCTTTCGTGGCCAGACCTGCGAAGAATTGCTCCATGCGCTCAATCGCGCGGGTTGGGACAAATCCACTGGCGTGATTGTGCTCACCGGCGCGGGCGATCGTGCCTTTTGCACCGGCGGCGACCAAAGCGCGCATGATGGGCAATATAATGGCCGCGGCATGATCGGCCTCCCGGTTGAGGAGTTGCAAAGCCTGATCCGCGATGTGCCAAAGCCCGTGATCGCGCGCGTGCAAGGCTATGCCATTGGTGGCGGCAATGTGCTGGCGACATTGTGTGACCTGACCATCGCATCAGAAAAGGCGCAATTCGGCCAGGTGGGGCCCAAGGTTGGCTCCGTGGATCCGGGCTTCGGTACGGCCTATCTGGCGCGCATTGTGGGTGAGAAGAAGGCGCGCGAGATTTGGTATCTCTGCCGCCGCTATAGCGCTGCCGAGGCTGAGCGCATGGGCCTGGTTAATGTTGTGGTGCCGCATGATCAATTGGATGCGGAAGTGGCGCGCTGGTGCGCGGAAATCCTGGAAAGAAGCCCAACGGCAATCGCCATCGCCAAGCGTTCGTTCAACGCGGATAGTGAGAATATTCGCGGCATCGGCGGCATGGGGATGCAGGCACTGACCATGTATTACGCGACCGAGGAATCGAAGGAAGGTGTCCGCGCCTTCAACGAAAAACGTAAACCCGATTTCCGCAAGTATCAGAAATAGTCGCGCCATGACCCGCCCTTTGACGGATGATCAACGCGCCTTTCAGGAAACTGCGCAGCGCTTCACGCGGGAGAAAATTGCGCCCCACTATATGAAGCGCGAGGCCGAGGCGCGGCTGGATCGCGCGCTACTGCTGGAAATGGGCGCGCTTGGCTTGATTGGCGCTGATTTGCCGGAACGCTATGGCGGGCTTGGCGAACCAAGTGTCACGGCGGGGCTCGCGATTGAAGCGCTGGCTTATGGCGATATCAATGTGTCTTATGTGCCGCTATTGGCATCGCTCAATGGCCAGATCATTGCACGCCATGCAGCGCCGGAACTTGCCGGGCATTGGATTCAGCGCATTGTCGCGGGCGAGGCGCTGTTTTGTATTGCGTTGACCGAACCGCGTGGCGGGTCCGATGCGGCGAATTTGGCGCTTTCCGCGCGGCGTGAGGGCGATTGTTATGTGATCAAGGGGGAAAAATCCTCGATCAGTATGGCGGATCAGGCGGATGCGGCGGTGGTTTTTGCGCGTACCGGGCCTGTTGAAGCCGGCGCGCGCGGCATTTCCGCCTTTCTGGTGCCGCTGGACACACCCGGCATCAGCACCACGCGCTTCAAGGATTTGGGCAGTCACGCCATCGGACGCGGTTCGATCTTTTTTGATGATGTGCGCATCCCCGCCAGCCATCTTCTCGGCGACGAAGGCATGGGTTTTGTGCAGGTGATGCAAGGCTTCGATTACAGCCGCGCGCTGATCGGCCTGCAATGCTGCGCCACCGCGCAGGCCTCGCTCGATGAAAGCTGGTCCTATATCACGGAACGCCAAGCCTTCGGCGCGCCGCTCGCACAATATCAGGGCGTGAGTTTCCCGCTGGCCGAGGGCGAGGGTCTGATCGCCGCCATTCGTCAGCTTTGCTACCACACGCTCCGTCTGCGCGACGCGGATGAGGCGCATACGTCTGAAGCCGCCATGTGCAAATGGCTTGGCCCCAGGACCGCGGTGGATGTGATCCATCAATGCCTGTTGACGCATGGGCATTACGGCTGGTCGCTCGATCTGCCGCATCAGCAGCGGCTGCGGGATGTGATGGGGCTTGAGATCGGGGATGGAACCGCGCAAATCATGAAGCTGATCGTGGCGCGCGAAAAAGCTGGCCGCGTCGCGGTGCAATATGCCCGCAAGGGTTGATACAAAAGGGCGCAAAGACGCCCGCCTCAAAACCAGGAGGATAACGTGACCGTCCAGGGCAATGATATCGCCATTCGCGGCCCCGCCATGCGTGTTCAGGGGTTTTGGCGTGATGAAACACTACTGCATCATCTGGCCCGCGCCGTTGCGCGCAGCCCTGACAAGACAGCGATTGTCGCTTGCCGTTCGGATATCGGCACGGAAACGCGGCTTTCCTATCGGCAGATTGATGATCTATCGAGCCGCCTGGCCGCCGCCTTGCGCGCGCGCGGCATTGGGCGCGGTGATGTAGTTTCCTTCCAGCTGCCCAATTGGTGGGAATTTTCCATCCTGCATTTGGCCTGCCTGAAGCTTGGCGCCATCAGCAATCCCTTGATGGTGATTTTCCGAGAACGCGAATTGCGCTTCATGCTGGGCTTGGCGGAAAGCAAGATTCTGGTGGTGCCAGACAGTTTCCGCGGCTTTGATTACGCTGCCATGGCCACCAATTTGCGCGAACACCTGCCTAAGCTTGCGGATGTTTTCATCGTCGGGCGCGATGGGGCGGATGGTTTTGCGCGCCTGCTTGAACACCCCGCGCCCAGCACGCCCTTCACGCCAGCGGATGGTCCCGGCCCTGATGAGGTGATCCAGCTTCTCTACACAAGCGGCACCACCGGTGAGCCCAAGGGTGTGATGCATAGTTCCAACACCATGCTGTCCAATCTGGAATATTTCGCCGCAAGGCTTGGGCTTGGCGTGGATGATGTAATCCATATGCCATCGCCTTTGGCGCATCAGCTTGGCTTCATGTACGGGATTGTGCTGCCCATCATGCTGGGTGGCACAGCGATTTTGCAGGATATCTTCTCCGCCCCCGAAATGGCGCGACAAATCCGCGATGAGGGTGCCACTTTCACCATGGGCGCCACCCCTTTCTTGAATGATCTAACAGAACATGTCGCCGCTTCCGGGCAGGCCACGCCGAGCCTGCGCGTGTTTGTCTCAGCCGGCGCGCCTATTCCGCGCGCGCTGGTGGCGAAGGCGCGTCAGACGCTAGGCGCTGCGATTATCTCCGCCTGGGGCATGTCAGAGAACGGCGCTGTCACCACAACGAAACTGGATGACGGAGAAGAAAAGACCACCACTACCGATGGCTGCACGCTGCCAGGCATTGAACTTCGCATTATGGATGCTGAAGGCGCGCGCGTTCCAATCGGCCAGGAAGGGCAATTGCAAGTGCGCGGTTGCTCCAATTTTGTCGGCTATCTGAAGCGCCCGGAACTCAACCCAAATGATCCGGATGGGTGGTTTGATACGGGCGACCTCGCGCGCATGGACGCCGATGGCTATATCCGTATCGCCGGGCGTTCGAAGGACATCATTATTCGCGGCGGCGAAAACATTCCGGTGGTGGAGGTTGAAGGTTTGCTCTTCCGCCATCCCGCCGTGGCGGAAGTGGCAATAGTCGGCTTCCCCGATGCAAGGCTTGGTGAGCGCGCCTGCGCTTTTGTGCGCCTGCGGGAAGGCGCCAGCCTAAGCTTGGCGGATATCACCAGCCATCTGGAAGCCCAGCGCATGGCGCGGCAATACATGCCGGAACGCCTGGAAATTCTGCCGGAACTGCCGCGCACGCCAAGTGGCAAGATCCGGAAATTCAAGCTGCGGGACATCGCGCGCGCCTTCGGGCAAGCCTGAAGGCCGCTCAAAGCCCCCAAAGTGCGTTGCTATCCGCCGGCGCCTGATCGCGGCGTTCCGTCATGCCGTAATCGCGGAGCACAGCGGCCACGCGCAGCCGATAGCCGGCAAAAATACCATCCCGCCCCGCCACCTGAGAGGCGCGATGCCCGGCATGGCAGCGCCAGCGGGTGATCGCACCCTCATCTTCCCACAGGGAAAGACTGAGCAGCTTGGCAGGATTGGTCAGGCTCCGGAAGCGTTCCACCGAAACGAAGCCGGGCATGCGCTGTAATTCCTCTCGCAGCGTCGCGGCATGGTCAAGGTAATCATCCAGCCGGCCTTCTGCCGGTTCAACCTCAAAGATAATGGCAATCATGGGGGTGGCCTGGGGTGGGTGGTGGGTCTCAGATCATGCTAAACGAAAGGCTTGGTCCTGAACATTGGTTGAAGGTTGCGCCATGAACCAGCCGGCTCCGCTTGCCTATAGCGATGCGAAAATCCGTTCCATCCTGCAACGGGTGAAGACAATCGCGCTGGTTGGTGCTTCTTCCAACTGGAACCGGCCCAGCTATTTCGTCATGAAATACCTGCAATCCAAGGGCTATCGCGTCATCCCCGTGAACCCGGGCACGGCCGGGCAAACACTATTGGGTGAAACCATTTACGCCACCCTGGCCGATATTCCGGACCCGGTTGATATGGTGGATGTGTTTCGCGCTGCCGATGCGCTGCCCGGCATTGCCGATGAAGCGATTGCGATTGGCGCCAAGGTGCTATGGGCGCAGCTTGGCGTGCGGCATGATGGCGCGGCGGCCAAGGCGGAAGCGGCGGGGCTTGAAGTGATCATGAATCGCTGCCCGAAGATTGAATTCAGCCGTTTCGGTGGCGAATTATCCTGGAGCGGTGTGAATTCCGGCCTGATCCGCAATCGCCCACCTGAACCGCCAGCGGATCGCAAGGTCAATAATCGCCCGTTGCCACCGCGCAATCTGGATTACGGCTTTGCCACGCGCAGCATTCACGCGGGTGCGGCACCTGACCCCACTACAGGCGCGCGCGGCACGCCCATTTATCAAACCACCAGCTTTGTGTTTGAAGATGTGGACCACGCCGCATCGCTTTTTAATCTGCATAATTTTGGCCATGTCTATACGCGACTTTCCAACCCAACCGTCGCGGTTTTGGAAGAACGTGTCGCGAGCCTTGAAGGCGGGCGCGCTGCTGTTGCCACCGCTTCAGGCCATGCGGCGCAATTCGTGACCTTCTTCACCCTGCTGGAACCAGGCGATGAATTCCTCGCCAGCAGCAATCTTTACGGTGGGTCGCTCACGCAATTCGCCCTCAGTTTCAAGAAGCTTGGCTGGACCAGCCATTTCGTGGACCCGACCGAGCCTGAGAATTTCCGTCGTGCGCTGACGCCGAAATGCAAGGCGATTTTTGTCGAAAGCCTCGCCAATCCTGGCGGTATTGTCGTGGATTTGCGCGCCATTGCGGATATTGCGCATGAAGCGGGCATTCCGCTGATCGTGGATAACACGCTGGCCTCACCCTATTTGTGCCGGCCCTTCGAACATGGTGCGGATATCATCACCCATTCACTGACAAAGTTTCTCGGCGGGCATGGCAATTCGCTCGGCGGCATGATCGTTGAATCCGGCAAGTTCAATTATGCCAATGGCAAATTCCCCAGCATGGCGGATCCTGAACCTGCCTATCATGGGCTAAAATTCTACGAGAATTTCGGCGATTTCGCCTTCACCACCAAGGCGCGCGCTGTGGCGCTGCGTGATTTCGGCCCCACACTTTCGCCCATGAATGCCTGGCTCACCATCACCGGAATTGAAACCCTGCATCTGCGCATGGAACGCCATGTTTCCAACGCACAAAAGGTGGCAGAATTCCTGGCAAGCCATGCGAAAGTCGCCTGGGTTTCCTATGCCGGCCTGCCGGATAGCCCCTTCCATGTGCTCGCCAAACGCTATCTGCCGAAGGGGCCTGGTTCGGTCTTCACCTTCGGCGTTAAGGGCGGATTTGATGCGGGCATTAAGCTGGTTGAAAGCGTTGGGCTCTTTTCGCATCTGGCCAATGTTGGTGATACGCGAAGCCTGATCCTGCACCCTGCTTCCACGACGCATCGGCAATTGACCGAAGAACAGCGCCTGGCCGCCGGCGCCGGGCCGGATGTGGTGCGGCTTTCGATTGGGCTTGAGGATGCGGCGGATTTGATCCGCGACTTGGATATGGCGCTTGGGGGATAAGTTGGCTGGTGCCGGGTGAGGGATTTGAACCCCCGACCTTCTGATTACAAATCAGCTGCACTACCCCTGTGCTAACCCGGCGCGCCAGATTGATGTAGCAGAGTGCGCTTATTCGGCAACTCGGCCCCGCGCCGAGTCTCACCATAATTTTTCAGGACCGCTCTTGCCCGTCACGCGCCGCGCCGATCCAGAATTGCCCCGCCCCACGGGGTCCGGGGAAGCCGGGCGGCGTCCGATTGCTTGGCGCATACCGAAGCGCCCTGCCCTTGGGGCATTGGCTATCCTGGTATCGGTGCTTGCTCATCTATTCTTGACCGGCATCGTGTTCCTTGAACTGGACCCACGGGCGCCGCGCCATGGCGCGCTGGAAGCTGAAGAACAGGGTTTCGACATTGTTTTTGATGGGTCGGCGGCGCCAGGCGCACCCGTTGAAGTGCCGCCCACACCCCCGCCGCCGGCACAGGCCTCAGTAGCGCCACCGTCACCCATGGCGGGGCCGCCTGCCCCAGCGCCACCGCCAATTCCGGCACCGCCGCCACCGCAGCCCGCGACTCCGCAAGCCATTCCAAGCCCACCGCCACCACCGCCCCCCCCGCCACCGCAGGCGCAAATGGCAGAGGCACCGCGCCCGGTGCCCCCGGCGCCACAGCCGGTTCCGGACGCCCAGCAGCCCGTCGCTCCGCAGCGCACGGAAGCACCACGGCCCAATGCTGAACCGCGCCCGCCGCTTGATTTTTCGCATTTGCCGCCGATCAGGCTTGGGGAGCAGGGCTATCGCCCGCGCAATCGGCTGGATTTCACGCTAGGGCCAGTGCCGAATGCAGCGCTTAGCGTGCCCAATATGCAACTGCGCGGCGCCGAAAATACGGATAATTGGCGGCGTGAATTTTATCGTTGGCTGGATCAGAATGTGCGCTACCCGCGCGATGCGGCGGATTTCGGCGAACAGGGGATAGTTGGTGTGCGTATTTTCGCCGCGCCTGATGGCACGGTGCAGCGCATTGAATTGCGCACCGCCTCACGTTCCATCACACTCAATCACTATTCGCAATCGGTGTTTCGCGGCGCAAAACTGCCCGCCTTCACGCGCCCGGAGTCAAATGAGGTCGAAATTGACCTGCAGATCCACTATCACTTGATCCGCCGATGATCAGGCGTGGCCGACTTGGCCGAAGCCCTCATCATGCGTGGTACGCACCAGCGCGGCAAAAAGCCTGAGCGCATCAGGGCCACCACGATCACGCAGCGCGCCTTCTTCCATTTCGGCGGCAAGCATTTCAGCGTGTTCGGCGAGGGTATCCGCGGCGCGGCGCATGGCTTCACGTGAAAGCACAAGCTGCACTTCGTCAGGGAGCATTTTCCAATCGGCAGGCTGCATGGGTTAAGTCCATTAGCTCAGCCGTTTTGGCAAGGTCGGGGTCGTTATCAACGACAGTTCGATAACTTACACCGGGAGAAGTTAACAAGGAGTAAGCGAAGACGTAAAAATAGTGAGTTTATTTGCAATTAAGGCATTTTCTGGCCCAATGACCCCATTTTGCGCCCGATAAAACATTCTAAATCAATAGCATAGAGCATTTCTTGCGCGAATACTTGGCGGATATGTCCAAGGTTGCGGCGCGGCCTTGGGAAGTGCCGCGCCGACCCGCGCCTCAACTGAAGGTCAGTTCCACCCGGCCCAGAGTGTCAAACTCCACCAGCACATCGCAGGGGCCATCCAGCCAGATGGGCGGCGTGACGGACCCTAGGAACACCACCTGCCCAGCGCGCAAGCCACCGAACTCACGCGCGCAATCAGAACCTGCCAGCCAGGCCAAAGCCTCCAGCGGGTGGCCGAGCAGATCAGCACCCACCCCTTCGCCGCGCATAGTGCCGGCCACCGTCATGCGCCCGCGCGTTGCCCCCAAATCAAGCGCGCGCCAATTGGCCACCGGCGCACCCAGCACGCCCGCGGCATGAAACGCTTGGTCCGCAATCAGGCTTGGTGTGCCAAGCGCGGCCAAATCGCTGTAGCGTTTTTCGACAATCTCGATCGCCGGGAAAACCTCAGCCACGGCAGCCGCCACGGTCTCGCGGGTATGCACGCCATGGGGCAAATCCTGGCCGAGCCTGAGGCCCACTTCGCATTCCACGCCGGGGTTCAGGAAATCGGCGAAGCGGAAGCTTGCGGGGGTGGCGCGCAGCCCCTCCTTTGGCACAAAGCCACCAGCGGGCCCGGTCAGGCCCAGGATAGTCTGCATCTGCTTGGTGGTGGCGCCGATCTTGAAGCCGGCGGGCGGCACAGCGCCGAGCTTTGTCGCCACCTGATGTTGCAACTTGTAGCCTTCCGCTGGTGTCGCAGGGGCTGCGGCACCCAAAGGCGCCAGAATCTGCTTGGCGCGGCGTGTGGCGATGATGTGGTCGGCGGTGTCCTGGCTCATTTGAAGCTTCCCTTTCTTGTCTCAGCGCGGCCCCTGGGCGCGGCCAGGTGTCCATACCGCATCAGGCTTCGCCCAAAGCGAAGCATCGCACAATTCCCGCGCCAGCCCCGCCGCCATGGCTTCGAAAATCGCCTTGCCCTTTTCGGCCGTGGCCGCGCGGGCATCGCCACGCACACCCGTCACGGGCGCGCGTTCGGAAAAGGACCAGAAGCGCGTCACTGCCTGGCCAGAGGCGTCGAAATTCCCAGGCGAGACAGAACTGGCAATCTGATCCATCCGCACCTGGGAAGGATCAAGATGCAGCCAAAGGCTGGTTTCGCCCTCACAGGCGTGATGAATGCCTGGCTGCGCTGTAAGTGCCGCGGCAATTTCCTTGGGCGCCACTTTGGTAATGGAGGTGGTCAGCACCGGCACGCCGAATTCATGTGCCATTTCGCGAGACGCCACGGCCAAAGGTTCAATATTCCCGCCATGGGAATTGAACAGCATCAGCCGCGAAAACCCATCCGCCAGCAGCGAACGCATAACGCAACGCAGCACGCCCGCAAAAGTCGCGTAATCCAGGCTGATCGTGCCGCCAAAGGGAAAGTGATGTTCAGACAAGCCCATCCACATCGGCGGCAGCACCACGGCGGGCAGATCGGCGCAAAGCTCAGCAGCGCGGATCGCAACCGAATGGCCGATGAAGCTATCGGTCCATACTGGCAGATGCGGCCCATGCTGTTCCAGCGCGGCCACGGGTAGGATCACCACGGCATTGCGTTCGGCCAACGCGCGCAATTCCGGCGCCGTCATGCGTTCCCAACGGGTTTCGGTCATTGGATCAGCCCCTTCCCATCGCGTAGAATTCGTCATTGGGGCGCAGATTGGTCACATTCGCCAAGCGGTTGGACATGCCAAAAAAGGCAGCGATGGCGGCGATATCCCAGATGGCTTCATCATCGAAACCCGCATCGCGCAGGGCTTCATGATCCGCATCATTCACCTCATTGGCGCGGTCGGTCACTTTCAGCGCGAATTCCAGCATGGCCTTTTGCTTCGCCGAGAGATCGGCCTTGCGCCAATTGGCGGCAATCTGGTCCGCGATCAGCGCGTTCTTGGCGCGGATACGCAGAATGGCGCCATGCGCCACCACGCAATATTGGCATTGATTGCGCGATGAAACCGCCACCACAATCATTTCGCGTTCCGCCTTGGAAAGCCCTTCGGCCTTGTCCATCAGCGTATCGTGATAGGCCATGAAGGCGCGAAATTCTGCCGGGCGATGCGCCAGCATCAGGAACACATTGGGGATGAAGCCCGATTTTTCCTGCACATTCAGGATGCGCGCGCGGATATCTTCCGGCAGGCTAGCAATATCGGGAATGGGGGTCCGGGCAATGGGGGGGTTGGTCATGACCAAACCATCCGCCAGCGGCGCACTTCAGTCCAGCCCCATTAAGCCCCGGGCATAATCCTTGGCGGCGAAGGGGCGCAAATCCTCGGCCTTTTCGCCAACGCCCACCACATGCACGGGCAGGCCGAATTCCTGCGCCAAGGCCACCACCACGCCGCCCTTGGCCGAACCATCCAGCTTGGTGACGGCCAAGCCGGTGACATCCACCATTTCCTTGAACACCTTCACTTGCTGCACAGCGTTCTGGCCCGTGGTGGCATCCAGCACCAGCAATACGGAATGGGGTGCTGCTTCATCAACGCGCTTGATAACGCGGATGATTTTGCGGAGTTCTTCCATCAGCGCGGATTTATTGTGCAACCGCCCGGCGGTATCCACCAGCAGCAAATCAAGCCCATCAGCGCGGGCTGCCGTCAGCGCATCAAAAGCAAGCCCCGCCGCATCGGCACCAGGCTTGGCGGGCGCGAAAAACCGCGCAGAGGTCCGCCCGGCCCAAACCTGTAACTGTTCCACCGCCGCGGCGCGGAAGGTATCGCCGGCCACAAACCCCACCTTCAGTCCCTGTTCGGCGTAATGGCGGCCGAGTTTGGCGATGGTTGTGGTCTTGCCCGTACCATTCACACCCACCACCAGCACCACATGCGGCGCGCGGGCGGGGATCACTTCAAGCGGCTGCGCGACGGGTTCCAGGATGGTGGCGATTTCATCCGCCAGCGCGGCCTTCACTTCCTCATCGGTGACTTCCTTGCCGAAGCGCGTGCGGCGGAAGCCTTCCACAATACGTCGAGATGCCGCGACGCCCAGATCAGCCGTGATCAGGGTTTCTTCCAGCTCCTCCAACGCTTCATCATCCAGCCGCCGCTTATGCAACAGGGAGACAACGCTATCCGTCAGCTTGGCGGTGGAACGCGATAGCCCTGCCTTCAGCCGCGCGAACCAGCCGGTTTTGGCGGGTGCTTCTGCGTCGGGCGGTGGGATTTCAGCCGCTGGCGGTTCCTGCATTGGCTCCGGCACCGGGGCCAAGGGCGCTTCTGGCGCAGGCGGGGGAGCCTCGGGCGGGCTGGGAATCGGGATTTCGGGGGCGGGCTGAGCCGCACCACCGCCACGCAGCCGGCCAAAGAAATCGCGCAACGCCATCAGGCGGCCTCCGCCACAAGCCCATCAGCATCGGCACCGGTCACGCGCAAGCGGCGGATTTCCCCTGGCTGCCCGGCGCTGCCCAACAAGCGGAGCGGGGCGAAATATTCCGTATGGCCGCGATCGGGATGTTCCAACAAAACCTTCTCCTCCTGCCCCAACCGCGCCGCGAAATAGCGCGCCGCCGCCGCCGCCCCGGCTTCGCGTAGCCGTGCCGCCCGCGCGCGACGTTCCGGCACGGGGATTTGCGGCATGCGTGCCGCTGGCGTGCCTGGCCGTTCCGAATAGGGGAAGACATGCAGGAAGGAGAGGTCGCAATCCTTCACAAGATCAAGGCTGTCCTGGAATTGCGCTTCGGTTTCAGTCGGGAAACCCGCAATCAGATCAGCGCCGAAGACGATATCCGGGCGCAACCGCCGTGCCTTTTCAGCGAGCGCAATCGCATCCGTACGCAAATGCCGCCGCTTCATGCGCTTCAGGATCAAATCGGACCCATGCTGCAAGGAAAGATGCAAATGCGGCATCAGCCTGGGTTCTTCCGCAATCAGCCGCCAGAGGTCTTCATCCACTTCAACCGGATCAAGCGAGGAAAGCCGAAGTCGCGGCAATTCCGGCACCAGCGCCAGCACGCGCCGGATCATTTGGCCAAGCGTCGGGCTGCCCGGCAAATCAGGCCCGTAGGAAGTGACATCAACGCCCGTCAGCACCGCTTCCCGATACCCCGCCGCCACCAAGGCACGAAGCTGTTCGACAATGACGCCGATGGGGACAGACCGCGAAGGCCCGCGCCCGAAGGGAATGACGCAAAAGGTGCAGCGGTGATCGCAGCCTTGCTGCACCTGCACAAAGGCCCGCGCGCGCCCCGCGAATTCTGTCACCAGATGCGCCGCGGTTTCGCGTGCCGCCATGATGTCACTGACCGGCGCGGGCGGTGCATCCAAAGCGGCCCAGGTTTCGGGTTTCAGCTTATCGGCATTGCCGATAACGCGCTCAACCCCCGGCAGCCCGGCCCATTTATCGGGCGCGATTTGCGCCGCGCAGCCGGTCACGATGATGCGCGTGCCAGGATTATCCCGATGCGCCTTCCTGATCGCCTGCCGCGCCTGGCGTTCGGCTTCTGCTGTCACGGCGCAGGTATTGACGATGATCGCGCTGCCCTGCCCGGCCTTGCTGGCCAGGTCCCGCATTGCCTCACTCTCATATGTATTGAGCCGGCAGCCGAAACTCAGCAGGCGGGGGGCATCGGTGGCGCTCATCCGGCCAAAGCCTTGGGCTCCACCTGCCCGATGAAGGCCGTGGCGACGGGACCAGTCATCAGCACATGCCCATCCTGGCGCCATTCCATCAAAAGATCGCCACCTGGCATGGAAATCCGGGCAGCCCGCCCGGTCAGGCCGCGCCGATGGGCATTGACCATGGCAGCGCAGGCACCAGACCCACAAGCCAGCGTCAGCCCCGCGCCGCGTTCCCAGACCACCAAGCGCAAATGATCCGCCGACATTACCTGCACAAAGCCGATATTGGCGCGGTCAGGGAAAATCGGGGCGTGTTCAAGACGCGGGCCTAATTCGCTGATGGGCAGCGCATCCAGATCGGGCACGAAAAATGTTGCGTGCGGATTGCCCATGGAACAAGCAGCTGGGTCCGCTACGGGTCCGCAGGCCAGCGGCAGATGCAAGGTATCCGCTTCCCGCGCCAAGGGCACTTCCTGCCAGCCGAGTCGTGCCGGCCCCATATCCACGCGCCAAAGCCCATCTGGTGTCGCTTCGCTTGGCAAATCGCCGGAAATCGTACGCACCACCACCTGCGCCTTGCCGGTTTCAGCGGCGACAAGGCTGGCGATGCAGCGCGTGGCATTGCCGCAAGCGCCCGCTTCCGATCCATCCGGGTTATGGATGCGCATGAAGACATCGGCCCCCGCCGGCGGGGGTTCCATGATGATCAGCTGGTCGCAGCCAATGCCGCGCCGGCGATCCGCGAGCGCCACAATCTGATCGCGCGTCAGCCCAAGCGGTGCGGCGCGGCCATCCAGCACCACGAAATCATTGCCGAGCCCATGCATCTTGCGGAAGGAAAGCATGGGCGGGGATATAGAGTATTTTCAAGCCAAGTGTCATCACTTCGCGGCTCGGAAAATGCGAACAGACAAAGGTTTAGATCGGTTCCAGTACCCCCGTGAACGGGGATCGCTCCATGCCGCCCCGCGCGGAACCGGAACCCGTTTTCGGCCCGCCCTGGTAATTCACCCGTTCAGCAGCCGGTCAATTTCATCCTGCGCCAGATCGGGGCCGGCCTTTTTCGGGTCTGCCACGGTTTGCACTACGCCCTTCAGCTCGACCTTGGGCCGAGAGGCGTTGGGGCCAGGCTGGGCGCTTTCGGGCAGGATATCCTCCAGGATGGATTCCACCTGCTGCAAATCTCGGATGGCGCGGCGAATGCGCTGGCCGGTCAAATCTTGGAAAGAACAGGCCTCAAAAATTGCATTCACCCTTTCGGTGATGGCCGGCAGGGCATCCGGGCTGCCCGAGCCCTTCTCAAGCCAGTCCTGAATGGCTTCAGCGGCTTCCAGGATGGTGTTGGCGGCTGCTTCCGTGGCCTGTACCACCGCCTCAAGCTCCTGGCCGGAGGTGCGATTGCCCGGCTGAGGCGCGGAAATCATACCGGCGATTCTTTCATGAACGGAGGAAATCTGGCTGGCGAGATTTTCCTCGCTCATGCCCAGAAGCTGGACGCTGGCGGAGACCTCGGCGCTGACTTCGGAGATGCGGCGGTCCATAAAGGCGCGCAAATCGCAGAAAAGAGGCTCCATAGCGGCCTTGAGCACTTCCGGGTCCGGCACTTGATCCGCTTGCGAATGCGACATGAGACTTCGTCCTGAATCCAAAGGGCGGCCAAACCGCCGGGTGATCACGGGGGCATTAAACACCCATAAAGGTGAAATCTCCGTTTCTCTGGGGCGGGTCTTGTGTGGAAAACTTTGGGGCGCTATAGCCCCGCCTCCCGCGCCGTGGCCCCATGGACATGCCCGGCCGGAACCCCCTTCCCACCGCATGGTGCGGCCCCGGCAACGGGTGCAAGGCGGAAGGGCCGACCCCATAGGAGGGCCAAATGTCCAAGATGAAGACGAAATCAAGCGTGAAGAAGCGCTTCCGTCTGACCGCGACCGGCAAGGTCAAGGCAGGCGGTGGCTTCAAGCGCCATATGCTGTCCGCCAAGCGGTCCAAGATGAAGCGCCAGAACCGCGGTACCTTCGTGCTGGATAAGCAGGATGGTGATACCGTGAAGCAGTGGCTGCCCTATGGGCTGGACCGGTAAGGGGAGGGACGCAAAATGGCTCGTGTAAAACGCGGCGTTACGAAGCACGCCCGCCACAAGAAGATTCTCAAGCTTTCTGAAGGCTATGTCGGCCGGTCCGGCACCGCCTACCGCCCCGCTTTGGAGCGGGTGGAAAAGGCGCTGCAATATGCCTATCGCGACCGCCGCAACAAGAAGCGCGATTTCCGTGGCCTTTGGATTCAGCGCATCAACGCTGCCGTCCGTGAACATGGCCTGACCTATTCCCGCTTTATCGCCGGCATCAAGGCGGCGGGGATTGAGATGGACCGCAAGGTTATGGCAGCACTTGCCTTTGACGAACCGGCGGCCTTCGCGGCGCTGGTGGAAAAGGCGAAGGCGGCAGGCGCCGCCTGATTAACTGGCGCTCGGGGCTTTCCCGACGCCATTCCAGCGTTTAGCAAGGGCCGCTTCCCGGGAATTCCTGGGGATGCGGCCCTTCGCATATTCGGACAGGATGACATGACCAACGACCTGGCTTCCCTGCAGGCCGAAACCCAGGCCGCCATTGGCGCCGCCGCAGATCCCCGCGCCTTGGATGCCGTGCGCGTCGCCGTGCTGGGCAAATCCGGCACGCTGACCGCATTGCTGAAGGGCCTTGGCGCCGTCGCCCCCGAAGCGCGCAAGGAACGTGGTGCCGCGCTGAACCAGGTGAAATCAGCAATTGAAGCTGCCTTGGAAGCGCAGCGCACCGTGGTGGAAGCCCGCGCCTTGGATGCGCGCTTGGCAGCCGAACGCATGGATGTATCCCTGCCGCCGCGTCCCTTCGCGCCAGGTACGGCAGCCGAAGGCGGCATTCATCCCATTGCGCGCACAATGGAAGAACTGACCACGCTGTTCGGCGCCATGGGCTTCAAGGTGGCGGAAGGCCCGGATATCGAAAGCGATTGGCATAATTTCGGTGCACTCAATATCCCGGATCACCACCCGGCGCGACAGGATCACGACACTTTCTATGTGCCCGCCGTAGATGGGCGCAGGCCTGTGCTGCGCACGCATACATCGCCCGTGCAAATCCGCACCATGCTGACCGAAGCGCCGCCCATTCGCGTGATTGTACCGGGGCGCACCTATCGCGCCGATCATGATGCGACGCATTCGCCGATGTTTCATCAGGTGGAAGGGCTGGTGATTGATCGGAACATCCATCTTGGCCATTTGAAGGGCTGCCTGATTGATTTCCTGCGCGCCTTTTTCGGCATTGCCGATTTGCCGGTGCGTTTCCGCGCTTCCTATTTTCCCTTCACGGAACCTTCCATGGAAGTGGATATCGGCTGGAGCCGCAAAACAGGCGAATTGGGTAAGGGTGGTGATTGGCTGGAGATTTTGGGCTCTGGCATGGTGCATCCGAAAGTGCTGGCGAATTGCGGCATTGATCCGCGCGAATGGCAGGGCTTTGCCTTCGGCATGGGGATTGAACGCATCACGATGCTGAAACACGGCATTCCCGATCTGCGCCCCTTCTATGAGGCTGATATACGCTGGCTGCGCCATTACGGCGCCGATCCGCTTTCACCACCTTCTTTGGTGGAAGGAGTGTAAGGCGATGAAATTCACCTTTTCCTGGCTGAAGGCGCATCTTGATACCGAAGCCACGCTGGAAGAAATTCTGACGGCGCTGAACACCATCGGGCTTGAGGTTGAAGGTGTGGAAGATCGCGGTGCTGCGCTCGCGAATTTCCGCATTGCCCATGTGGTGGAAGCCGAACAGCACCCCAATGCGGATCGGCTGCGCGCGCTGAAGGTTGATACGGGCGATGGCAAGCTGCTTTCCGTGGTCTGCGGCGCGCCCAATGCGCGCGCGGGCATGAAGGGTGTGGCGGCTTTGCCAGGTGCCTTCATTCCCGGCACCGGCATTACGCTGAAGGCCGGCGAAATTCGCGGCGTGAAATCGGAAGCCATGATGCTGTCTGCCCGCGAAATGGGCCTGGGCGATGATCATTCCGGTATTGTGGATTTGCCCGCGGAGGCTCCCTTGGGTGAGGCCTATGTGCGCTGGGCCGGGCTGGATGACCCGATTATTGAAATCAGCGTGACGCCCAATCGCGGCGATGCGCTTTCCGTCCACGGCGTGGCGCGGGATCTGGCTGCGGCTGGGTTGGGGCGGCTGAAGCCCCTGCCCATGCCAGCGATCAAGCCTGCCTATGCGTCGCCGTTGGTCTGGGAAATCGCTGATCCACGCGCCTGTGATTACGTGCTGGGCCGCGCCATTCGCGGCGTGAAGAATGGGCCTTCGCCGAAATGGTTGCAGGATTGGTTGGTGGCGATTGGCCAGCGCCCGATCAATGCGCTTGTGGATGTAACCAATCTGTTCACCTTCGGCCTTGGCCGGCCCTTGCATGTGTTTGATGTGGCGAAGGTGCATGGCAAGACGCTGACCATGCGTATGGCGCGCGAAGGTGAAAGCCTGCTGGCGCTGAATGGCAAGACTTACGCGCTGACGCCGGAAGATGGCATCATCGCCGATGCAGCCGGGCCAGAAGCGCTGGGTGGCATCATCGGCGGTGAAGCCACAGGCTGCGATGAAGCCACCACTGAATGCTTCATCGAATGCGCGATTTTCGACCCTGTGCGCATCGCGCTTTCCGGGCGGCGGCATGAGGTGCGCACCGATGCACGCGCTCGGTTTGAGCGTGGCGTGGATCAGGCTTTGCCGAGGCTGGCGCTTGATCTGGCAACGCAAGCAATGATGGAAATGTGCGGCGGTGAGGCGAGCGAAGTGGCGGGCGCCGGGCCAGAACCCGCCTGGCAGCGCCAAGCAAGCCTCCGCTTTGAACGGCTGGCCAGCTATGGCGGCGATGATGTGGCGCCGGATCGCGCCGTTGAAATTCTGCAAAGCCTGGGCTTCACGGTGGCGGCGCGAGATGCGGCGCGCGTGACGGTCAATGTCCCAAGCTGGCGCAATGATGTGGCTGGGAAGGGCGCCTTGGCTCAGGCGCCTGAATTGTCACCTGAACGCGCCAAGGCCGCGGCGGAAGGCTGCGCCGAAATTGAACCCGAATGCGATTTGCTTGAAGAAGTGCTGCGCATTCGCGGGTTGAATACCATCACGCCAGTATCGCTGCCGGTCAGCGGCATTATCCCGCCGCCGGCCTTTACGGCGAAGCAGGCGCGGGCATCTTTGGCACGGCGCGTGCTGGCGGCGCGCGGCATGCAGGAAGCGGTGACCTTCGCCTTTATGGAATCCAAAACCGCCGCACTATTCGGTGAAACACCCGTGGCGCTACGGCTGGAAAACCCGATTGCGGAGGACCTCGACCAAATGCGCCCAACGCCGGTGGCTTCCCTGCTGCT
Organism: Roseomonas sp.; assembly: GCA_044345845.1. Taxonomy (GTDB): domain Bacteria; phylum Pseudomonadota; class Alphaproteobacteria; order Acetobacterales; family Acetobacteraceae; genus Neoroseomonas. Next base: position 5,739 of record JBIJAH010000039.1, on the reverse strand, counting down.
GGCGGCGGGGCGCAATGCGGCGCGCGGTTTTGCCGATGTGGCGCTGTGTGAAATCGGCGGCGCCTATCGTGATGTGACCCCAGCAGGCCAAATGGCGGTCGCTGCCGGGGTGCGCCATGGCGCCACGCCGCGCCATTGGGCAGAAGCCGCGCGCGGTGTTGATGCCTTGGATGCCAAAGGCGATGCCATGGCCGTGCTGGCCGCGCTTGGCGTGCCGGCGGCCGCGCTTTCCGTCACCGCCGATGCGCCAGGCTTTTATCATCCGGGCCGGTCTGGGCTGGTGCGCCAAGGCCCCAAGACGGTATTGGCGAGCTTTGGCGAAATCCATCCGCGCGTTCTGGCAGCCCTCGACCTGCCTGGCCCGGCGGTGGCGTTTGAGGTGTTTCTGGATGCCATCCCGGAACCCAAGCGCCGCAAAAAGGGTGCGCCTGATTTGCCGGCCTTCCAGCCACTTAGGCGCGATTTCGCCTTTCTGGTGGATGAGGGTGTGGCCGCTGATGCGATGCTGCGCGCCGCACGCGGGGCGGAACGCACACTGATCACCGATGTTGCGCTGTTTGACCGTTATGCGGGGGATAAGCTGCCGGAAGGCAAGGTGAGCCTTGCCCTGCAAGTAACCATCCAACCGCGTGAGGCAACGCTGACCGACGCGCAAATCGAAGCCGTGGCGGAGAAGATTGTCGCGGCAGTCAGTAAAGCGACCGGGGCCGTGCTGCGCGCATGAGCACCCCGCCCGCCAGCAAGCGCCGCAATATGGCGCTGTTGGTGGGGGCGATTGTGCTGACGCTTTCCGTCTGGTTCGCCGGCACCGCTGCTGTGCCCGCGCTGCTGGCGGAGGGGCTGATCGCGCCTAGCCGCGCCGCTTGGCTGACCGCATGCGTGCAATTGGGCTTTGTCTTTGGCACGTTGGTGAGTGCGGTTTTCTCGCTCGCCGATCGGTGCTCAGCGCGCTGGCTGTTCCTGGGCTGCGCCATGTTGGCGGCGGTGGCGACGCTCGCGCAAACCCTGGTGGCGCCGGCAGGCGATATGGCGCTGCTGCTGCGCTTTATCGCGGGCGCGGCCATGGCGGGGGTTTATCCGGTTGGCATGAAGCTCGCTGCTTCCTGGGCCAAGGGGGATCTTGGCTTGCTGATCGGGCTGGTGGTTGGCGCGGTGACGCTTGGTTCCGCGCTTCCCCATGCGCTGCCTGCCCTGGTTGGGGCTTTGGATTGGCGCGTGGCCTATGCCGGGGCCGGGGTTCTGGCGGCGCTTGGTGGCCTACTGATCCTGGGGTTTCAGCCGGGGCCTTTGCTTGGCGCCCGGCCACCCTTTCGCCCGGCGCAGATGCTGGAAGCCTGGCGCAATAAGGGGCTGCGCTTGGCCAATCTGGGGTATCTTGGCCATATGTGGGAACTCTATGCCATGTGGGCCTGGATTGGCGTGTTCCTGTCAGCAGTGCTGGAAAGCCCCGCCATTGGCCCCTGGGTCTTTGCCGTGGTCGGGGCCGGGGCCTTGGGCTGCATCCTGGCGGGGCTGGCTGCCGATCGCTGGAATCGCGCCAAGGTGGCTGGCGGCTGCATGCTGGCTTCGGGTTCTTGCGCGCTGCTGATCGGCCCGGCCAGCGCCTGGCCGCTATTGGCGCTGGTGATTGCCTTCCTCTGGGGCCTGACCGTGGTGGCCGATTCAGCGCAGTTTTCCGCCTGCATCGTAAGCCTTTCGCCGCCCGATTACGTCGGCACCATGCTGACGGTGCAGACCGCGCTTGGCTTTTTGCTGACGGCAGGCACGATCTGGGTCCTGCCGCGCGCCATGGAAATGCTCGGCATGTCGGCGGGTTTTGCGCTGTTGGGCATCGGGCCGCTGCTTGGGGCCATCGCCATGTGGCGCCTAGCGCCCCTTTTGCCGCGAACAGGCGCAGCAAAAGGGCGCTAGGCTGCTGTTTTGGTCGCATTTTCCGAGCCGCCAGGTGAGATCACTTGGCTTGAAAATGCTCCGGCACCCCTCCTACCGACGCTACGCCGAAGCGCGTGTTTGACTTCCGGCCCTGCTGCCTTATCTCCGCCCTAGAAATGCAAGGCGCTACTCCGCGCCCGCACCCCCGGGACCATCATGACTGACACGCCGCTTTCGCTGATCCGCAATTTCTCGATCATTGCCCATATTGATCATGGGAAATCCACGCTTGCTGACCGGCTGATCCAGCAGACCGGCGGGCTTTCCGCGCGCGAAATGAAGGAACAGGTCCTGGATAATATGGAGCTGGAGCGGGAACGCGGCATCACCATCAAGGCGCAGACTGTCCGCCTGACCCATACCGCCAAGGATGGCAAAACCTATGTGCTGAATCTGATGGACACGCCCGGCCATGTGGACTTCGCCTATGAAGTCAGCCGGTCACTCGCCGCCTGTGAGGGTTCGCTTTTGGTGGTGGATGCGTCCCAAGGGGTTGAGGCGCAAACACTCGCCAATGTCTATCAGGCGATTGATGCGGGGCATGAGATTGTGCCCGTACTGAACAAGATTGACCTGCCAGCCGCCGAACCTGAACGCGTGAAGCAACAGATTGAAGATGTGATCGGGCTTGATGCTTCGGATGCGGTGATGATCAGCGCCAAGACGGGCCTGAATATTGAAGGCGTGCTGGATGCCATTGTGGAGCGCCTGCCGCCGCCGAAAGGTGATGCATCCGCCACCACGAAGGCTTTGCTGGTGGATAGCTGGTATGATGCCTATCTGGGCGTGATCATTCTGGTGCGCGTGAAGGATGGGCATTTGCGCAAGGGCCAGCGCATTCGCATGATGTCATCTGGTTCGGTGCATACCATTGAACAGGTGGGCGTCTTCACGCCGAAGCTGGTGCCGATGGAAAGCCTTGGCCCGGGTGAGATGGGGTATCTGACAGCCGCCATCAAAACCGTGGCCGATACCAATGTTGGCGATACCATCACGGATGATCGCAATCCGGCAGCCGAGGCTTTGGCGGGCTTCAAACCCTCCATCCCCGTGGTGTGGTGCGGGCTTTACCCGGTGGATGCGGATGATTTTGAAAAGCTGCGTGAATCGCTTGGCAAGCTCAGGCTGAATGACGCGTCATTCCATTATGAACCGGAAACCAGCGCGGCTTTGGGCTTTGGTTTTCGCTGCGGCTTCCTCGGGCTTTTGCATCTGGAAATCGTGCAGGAAAGACTATCCCGCGAATTTGATCTGGACCTGATCGCGACCGCCCCTTCGGTTGTGTATAAAATCCATCAAACGAATGGCGAAATGTTCGAATTGCACAACCCCGCCGATATGCCTGATGGCAGCGTGCTGGACCATATCGAAGAACCCTGGATCAAGGCGACCATCATGCTGCCCGATGATTACCTGGGTTCTGTTTTGGCGCTGTGTAATGAACGCCGCGGGCAGCAGGTGGAACTGACCTATGTCGGCGCCCGCGCCATGCTGGTCTATCGGATACCGTTGAATGAAGTGGTGTTCGATTTCTATGATCGGCTGAAATCAGTATCGCGCGGTTATGCTTCCTTCGATTACCAGATGGATGGCTATGATGAAGGCGATCTGGTGAAGATTTCCATCCTGGTGAATAATGAACCAGTGGATGCGCTTTCCTTCATGGCGCATCGCGCCCAGGCGGAACGGCGCGGGCGGCAGATTTGCGAAAAGCTGAAGGAATTGATCCCGCGCCAATTGTTCAAAATCCCCATCCAGGCAGCAATTGGCGGGCGCGTGATTGCGCGCGAAACCATTTCGGCCCTGTCCAAGGATGTCACGGCCAAGTGTTATGGCGGGGATATCAGCCGCAAGCGCAAGCTTCTGGAAAAGCAGAAGGAAGGCAAAAAGCGCATGCGGCAATTCGGCAAGGTGGAAATCCCGCAAAGCGCCTTCATTGCGGCGCTGAAGATGGATAGCTGAGGGGGCTGCCTAGCGGCCCCCTTGCGGCTTGCTGGCCGCCGCCATAGGCAGCAGACAGCGGCCTAATCCCGAGATATTTGGGCATTGAGGCTGGGGTGAGCCCCCAAAAAATACCAGGGGAAATCGCGGAGTGGTTTGATTTTATGACTTATTTTCAAGATCTTATCTTGAAAAATGGTGCCCAGAGCCGGAATCGAACCAGCGACACTGCGATTTTCAGTCGCATGCTCTACCAACTGAGCTATCTGGGCCCCGGCGGGGCCGCAGCACCGCCAGAGATTGCTTCCTAGCGAAGCGCCCCCGCCCTGTCCAGCCCGGTTTTGGGCGGCCTATCCGGGATGATACAAGGGCAAGGCAACCTTGCCTCCATGCGAAGCAGCGCTAATCATGTCGCCCTTTCCGCTTGCTGTCCCTGAAGCGGGTGATCGCCATCGCGCGCGGGCTTGAAAATGCTGGCTTGTTTGATCGCATTTTCCGAGCCGCCAAGTGGAACCAATTGGCTTGAAAATGCTCAGCGCACATATCTCCAGCGGAAACGATCACCATTGGATTCCACCCGCCCTACCGAAGGATTGGGGAAATGGATCGGCAGCAGCTTGGTATCCGTATCCGCGACATTGGCCAGGAAGCGCGTGCGGCTATCGGCGGCCTCATTCGGGTCCCAGCAGAACATGGTGGACCAGGAAGGGCGGTGGATTTGCAGCGCGTGATGCATCAGATCGCCCGTGATCACAGCATGCTGGCCGCGGCTTTTGATATGCACGCAGCAATGGCAAGGCGTGTGGCCAGGCGTTGGTTCGATGGTGATGCAATCATCCAGGCTGAAATCATCATCCACCAGCAGCGCCTGCCCCGCCGCTACCACGGGTTCGCAATTCATGGTGAAGACCGAACCACCGCCACCGGGGCGGGTTTCGCCGGCCTTGGTTGAAGCCTCCCACGCGGCATATTCGCGCTTGTGGAAAACATATTTGGCGCGCGGGAAGGTGGGCACCCAACGGCCATCACGCAGCACGGTATTCCAGCCGGAATGGTCAATGTGCAAATGGGTGCACATGACGTAATCAATATCGTCAAAGGAAAGACCCTCGGCCTTCAGGCCATCAAGCCAAGGCTGTTTTGGGAAATCCATCGGCGCGGGATAGCCCTTATCTTCGCCGGTGCAAGTATCCACCAAAATCGTATGGCGCGGCGTGCGCACCACATAGGTTTGATAGGTGATCACCATCTTGCCGGAGGCAACATCATAGGTCTCGGGCTCAAGCTCCTTCAACGTTGCTTCGATCTGTTCGGCTGGCGCATTGGGGAACATCTGCCCCGGCGCGCGCCAGGGGCCATCGCGTTCGATGATGCTGGTAATGGTGACATCGCCAATGGTGAGCTTGCGCATCGGTTTCCTGCCTGGTTGGGTTGTGGGTCAAGGCTAGAACAGGAAACGGGGGTTTGGGAAATCCCCCCTGGTCAGCCGCGCTATCCCCGCCCATCATGCGCTAGATTCAAGGGGAAATGTCATGGCCGTTGTTGAAACCGAAACCCACGGGCAAATTCTGGTGGTGCGCATGAACCGGCCAGAGCGGCTGAATGCGCTGAACCATGAAATGCGCCTGGAATTGGCGCGCATCTGGACCGCGTTTCGCACTGATGAAAGGCTGGAAGTCGCTATCCTGACCGGCACCGGGCGTGGCTTTTGCGCCGGTGAGGATATGAAGGAATCGCTTGCCGATAAAAGCCCAGGCGGGCGGCGTATTGATCTTGAGAACCCTTTCAATGAAGGCACTTTGGAAAAACCGGTGATCGCCGCCGTGAATGGCTTTGCCATGGGCGGCGGCTTCATGCTGGTGGAGC
>JBIJAH010000038.1:0-37906 GCA_044345845.1 Roseomonas sp. | reverse complement strand
ATACATCAACGGCTTCTATAACCCGCGCCGAAGGCATTCAGCTTTGGGAGGTAAAAGCCCCCTGGCCTTCGAACGCCAAGCAGCCTAAACGAGTAATCGGAGCGGCATAAATATGCGACAAGTCCAGGGCGGGTGGGGCGGAGGATTTCTGGCTCATCTTCACTCTCCTTGGGGTTACGATGAGCCAGAAATCCTCCGTACCTCAAATCGCCAATTTGGTCCCATAGGTGCTGACGATGGACAGCCTCGCGATCTGCCAGCCGACCTGCCATTCACTTGGTCGTGAGATTCATGCCCTGCAACTGCGCCGGGGAACGGCAATCACCGCGGAGAAGCGAATTCAGGAAGTTGCCGATCGTCATGGAGACCAGCGCCTCGGTATTGCGCGACATGCCATTTCCGGCGAAGTTCAGGTGGCTGGATCCGTCGATCACTCCCAACCACTTGCAACCCGGTGGCATATTCTTGAACGGCTCGGTCCGCGTTTCCCAGGAGGCGCCACCTAGTTCGGTGTCCCTGGTGCCCGTGAGCAGTAACACGGGCTTTCGTATGTCCGACCATGCGTTCTCAGGGAAAATCGAACCAGCGCCTTGAGGTGACAGTGCGATGTATACGTTGAAGGAGTCATTGCCCCGGACGCCGAGCTTGTTTCTCGCCCCCGCTTCCATCATGGCCGTTGCGGCGCCCATGGAATGGCCGATCAAAACCGATGCCTCTGCCGGGCATCGATCACTCGCCCAACGCTTTGCAGCAGCGATGTCCATGAACCTGCCTCGATAGGCATCGGGCTCTGTGATCAATTCAGCCAGACCTTCTCGAAGCCCGTTGTTGCGGATGTGCTCACGCAATGCGCGTCGCCCACTCTCTTGGTGACCTACAACCACGGCAAGATATCCGAGCCTGGACATGGTTTCCGCCAGATAGCGATAGCCCTTTTCGGTGCCACCGGCTCCCGGTGAAATGACCCCGATGCCCCGGCAGGTCGGCGATGCCGGGGCATAGGCAGTCACCTGGACAGGTCTTCGGTCCTGGCGCTGCAACTGAACTGTCTCTTGAGCATGGGCTGTGCCGACCACACCGAGGGACAGTTGGAAAAGGATGCACAACTCCGTTCGGGCGAGCGAAAACATCGGTATTGACTCCCTTTCACACGCGCAATAGCCGAGCAAGGGCTTCGTTCGGGCTGTATTGGACCTGTCGCGTATACACGCCGCTCCCATTGCTCGTTTAGGCTGCTTGGCGTTCGAAGGCCAGAGGGTTTTTGCCCCCCAAAGCTGAATGCCTGCGGCGCGGCATGTGCATTTTGTGAAGCGGTGGGTGCGGTAAGGCGTCGAGGCGCGGTCAATGCGCCCGGTGAGGATGCCGCCGTCAGCCGGGACAGCCTGCCGCTGGCCGCAAGGGCGTTCAGGATGGTGGGGAGGATGTGAGGGAGTAGCGACTTGGCCGTGTCGCCTTGCCGTTAATTTGCCTATCCCGGCTCATTCCATTCCCTTTGGGGTTAGAATGAGCCAAAAATCCTCTGTAACTTAACGCGCCGGTTTGGTCCCATAGGCGCTGACGATGGACACTATCGGACCTTGGAGCGAAGAGTGCTAAATGCCGCTATAATGATGGCTGCCAATTGGAGAGTTTAAACCAGCAGGCCCGATGAGCGTCGCCACCAGCGTCTATTCCCCCACCTTCCGTTTATGCCCCAGCACCCCCATCAACCGCCGATCCCGCCAAGCTGAACGCTCCCCAATCTTCTTCAATGGCAGCGCCGCGCGCCGTTCCGCCGTCACGCGCGCAACCGTTGCGTCATCATACAGAAACGGCGTCTGTTCTTCCGTAATCCCGCCCATCAGCCCGCCAAAGCGCGCGGCGTAATCCGCAACACCGCCCGGCGCGTTCAGATCAATCGTCTCAAACGGCCCCATGAAGGACCAGCGGAGCCCAAGCCCATCCTTCACGCAGGCATCCACATCTTCCACGCTCATCACGCCATCGCGCACCAGGCGGAAGGCTTCCGCCACCAGTGCCGCTTGCAGCCGGTTCAGCACAAAGCCCCGCGTTTCCTTCATCGCCGTCACTGGAACTTGTCCAACACGCGCCATCAGCGCCCGTGTGCGCGCCACCACTTCCGGCGCGGTCCAGGGCGCGCCCACCAATTCCACCAGCGGCACTAGGTAAGGCGGGTTCACCGGATGCGCGACCAGGCAGCGCGCGCGCCCGGCAAGCCCCTCAGTAAAGGCGCTGGCTGGAATGCCGGAGGTTGAAGATGCCAGCACCACATCCGGCGCACACAGCGCATCCAGCCGCGCGAAAAGCGCGCGCTTCGGCTCCACACGCTCCGGCCCGTTCTCCTGCACATGCGCCGCCCCCGCGACACAGTCTTCCATGCTGGCGGCAGCGCTGATGCGCGCGGCGATCACGCCAGGTGCCCCATTGATCAGCCCGGCATCGGACAAATCCTGAAGGCTTTGCCCGATCAGGCCGAGCGCAGTTTCAGAAACCCCCGCCACCGGGTCCCAAATCCGGACGCTATGGCCCGCACGGGCGAAAACCATGGCCCAGGCGCGGCCAATCAGCCCGGTTCCGATGATGGCAATTTGTTCCATGGTGCAACTCCTGTTCATTACCGGTCTTGATAGGCTGCTTCCCAAAGGCGATGTAAGGCCGCGTGAGCGAAAGACGCAACGCGCCCCTGCCGGCGCCCCGAACCCCGAGCCTACCGCTTGGCATCAAGCGCTGGCTTGGCTTCATGCTGCTTGGCGGCACCATGGGGCTAGCGGGAATGCTTGCCCTTTGGCGCGCAGTGGCGCGGTTATTCGGGCTGTGAACACCTTCTGGCGTCTTTGGCTGCTGCCCATGATGGGCCTCGCGCTGGTGCCGGCGGCGCTCTTCAATCTTTTCGCCATGCGCCAACAGGCCTTGGTCGGCTGCCTGCTCGGGATTGGCCTGCCCTTCATTGCTGCACGCATCATGAAGCGAGGCCGCCACGGGGATGCGCGGCGCGCCGCCGTGCTGATGGGTGTTGCGGCGGGGCTCGGCACCGGGCTTGGGGCCGGGGCAGGGCCGATCATTGGGCTATTGTTCGCGCTCGGCGCCTGGGGCGGCACGCGGCTGCTTTATGCCGAAATCCCGGAAGCCGCGCCGCCCGCGCCGCCGCCACCGCCGCCCTCTGGCCCGCTGGTGGATGCGCGCTTGCGCCTTGCCGGCATTGCAGCCATCGCGGCGCGCGGCAATGAACCGCGCCTGATCCCGGTGGCGCAGGCCATTGGCCAGGTGCTGGATGATCTGGAAGAACGGCCCGAAGGCATTGCCCGCGCCCGCCGCTTTCTGGTGGTGCATCTGGATGGGTTGGAACGCATCGCATCGCGCCTTGAAGCCGGCGCCACGCCGCCGCCCGCGCTGGGCACGCTGCTGCGCGATTTGGAGGCCGCTGCACGGCGGCTCCGTGATGATCTGCGGGCTGAAGAAAGAGCTGCACTCGATATTCAAGTCAAAGTACTGGCCGAAAGGCTGCGTGAGGAAGGCTTTTAATGAGCGATATCGTCTCCACCCCAGAAGAGCGCCGGGCGGAGGTTGAACGCCTCGCCGCCCAACTTGATGTGACCGATCCTGCGGCGGTGCTGCGCTTCGGGCAGGAAGCGCAAACCCGCGCCTCCGCTGCCGCCGATGCCATGCTGGAAGGGGCCAAGAACCGCGAAGCGGGGGAGGCGGGGCAAACGCTCGGCAGCTTGCTCACCACTTTGCGCGGCTTTGATGTCTCGGGGCTTGCCGAAAAGCCCGGCTTCTTCGCGCGCATGTTCAACAAGGCGGGCGCGGAAGCCGCGCAGGTGGTCAGCCGCTATGAAGGGCTGAAGGATCAGGTGGAGGCGATTGGCGACAAGCTTGATGCGCATCGCACGCGGCTTTTGGAAGATGTCGAAAAGCTTGAGCGGCTATATGGCGCCACCCTTGATTGGTTTCATGGCCTTGGTGATCACGTCGCGGCTGGCGAGATTGTGCTGAACAATACAGACAGCACTGCGATCCCGGATGCTGAAGCGAAAGCCACCGCCGGCGATATGCTCACCGCGCAGAAGCTGCGCGATCTGCGCGCGGCGCGGGATGAACTTGACCGCCGCATTCATGATCTCCGCCTGACGCGGCAAGTGGCGATGCAGGCGCTGCCCTCCATCCGGCTCATTCAAGAAAATGACAAGGCGCTGGCGGCGAAGATCCAATCCGTGGTGGCCAATACCGTGCCGCTCTGGCGCCAGCAGCTGGCCCAAGCACTCGCGATACAGCGCATGCGCGATGCGGGCCAGACGCTGAAGCAGGCGAATGACCTGACCAATCAATTGCTGACCGCGAATGCCGAGCGGCTGCGCCAAGGTAATGCCGAAGCGCGGACAGAAATTGAACGCGGCGTTTTCGATTTGGCCGCGGTAAAGCAGGCCAATCAGCTGCTGGTCGCAACGATTGAAGATAGCCTCAATATCGCCGAACGCGCCCGCGCCCAGCGCGCCGATGCCGCGGTGGAATTGGACAAGGCGGAAGCTGAAATCCGCCGCGCGCTGATGGCGGCAAAGGCTATTCAGCCCACGCCAAAAATCTGAACCAAAAGATACCGGGAGAAGCTTTACATGATCAGCAAGCGCGCCATTCTGGCCGGCGTTCCGGCCTTGATTGCGGCACCGCAAATCACTCGCGCCCAAGGCACTTGGCCAAATGGTCCCATCCGCATCGTGGTGCCTTTTCCGCCAGGTGGCTCGACAGATGCCTTGGGCCGTCTGCTGCAACCCCATTTGCAAAGCGAACTTGGCGTACCGATCATTGTGGAGAATCGCGGTGGCGCTTCAGGGTCCCTCGGCACCGCGCAAGTCGCGCGCGCGGTACCCGATGGCAATACCTGGCTGATCGTGTTCGACACACACGCGGTCAATCCAGCGCTCATCCCAAATATGGGCTTTGATACGGAGAAGGATCTGACCTCACTCCTGCTGTTCGGCACTGCGCCCATGGTGCTGACAGCGCATCGCACGCGCCCCTATCGCAGTTTTGCCGAAGTGGTTGCGGCGGCCAAGGCGCGGCCTGATACCATCACCTACGGCACCATCGGCAATGGCAGCTTGGCGCACCTCACCATGGAACTGGTGCAACGCGCAGGCGGCTTCAAGCTTGTGCATGTGCCCTATCGCGGTGGCGGGCCACTCGCGGTCGCGGCGGCTGCCGGTGAGGTTGATCTGCCCGTCGCAACGCGACCGGCGCTTGGCGTGCATATTGATGCCGGCACGCTTGTGCCACTCGCGCAAACCAGCGCAACACGCAGCCCGAATATTCCGAATGTGCCAAGCATGACAGAACTCGGCATCACGGGCATTGATTCGCGGGCCTTTTGGGGCTTCCTTGGCCCCGCACGCCTGCCGGAAGCGATCAAGGCGCGTATGGAAGCGGCCATTCGCAAGGCTTTGGATATGCCGGAACTGCGCCAACGCATTCTTGGGCTTGGCATAGACCTTAACCCGCAGGGGGAGGCCGCCTTCATGCAGTTCCTGTCTGCCCAGATCGCGACCTGGGGTCGGGTGGTGCGGGAGAATAACATCCGCCCGGATTGAGCCCGATGCTTGACCTGGCGCCTTCCGCTTGTTCCCATGGGGGTAACGCCACTCACCAAGGAACCCGATCATGCGCGCCTGGGCTGTTACCGAAGCCGGCAAACCCCTGCAGGAAATCGAAATCCCAACGCCCGAGCCCACTGGGCAGCAAGTATTGCTGGAAGTCACCCATGCGGGTGTTTGCCATTCCGATCTGCATATTTGGGAAGGCGGCTATGATCTGGGCTCACGCGGCTATCTGAAACTGTCCGATCGCGGGGTGAAGCTGCCGCTGGCCATGGGGCATGAAATTGTAGGCCGCGTGCTGAAATGGGGGCCAGATGCCAATGGTGCGGGCCTTAAGGTTGGCGACCACATGGTGGTCTTCCCCTGGGTCGGTTGCGGCACCTGCGAAGCCTGCCGCGCGGATGAGGATAATATGTGCCTTACGCCGAAAAGCCTCGGCGTTTATCAGCATGGTGGCTATGCGACGCATGTGCTGGCGCCAGAACCGCGGCATTTGGTGCCGGTCGGTAACCTCGATCCCGCCTTGGCCGCGACCTATGCCTGTTCGGGCATTACGGTGTTCAGCGCTGTCAACAAGGTCATGCCCATGCCGGCGGATGAACCCATTGTGCTGATCGGCGCAGGTGGGCTCGGCTTGAATGCCATCGCCGTGCTGAAGGCCAAGGGCCATCGGCGGATTGTGGTGGTGGATGTGAGCCCGGCCAAGCTCGAAGCCGCCAAGCAAGAAGGGGCCACGGATGTCGTCCAGGGTGGTGATGCAGATACCGCTAAGCGCATCATGGAAGCCTGTGGTGGCCCGGTTCGAGCGATCATTGACCTGGTAAACGGGACCGAGACAGCGCGGAGCGCCTTTGATGCGCTGCGCAAGGGCGGCAAGTTGGTGCAGGTGGGGCTATTTGGCGGTGAACTTGCGGTGCCGCTGCCTGTGATGCCCATGCGGGCGCTCACCATCCAGGGGTCTTATGTGGGCAATGTCAAGGAGTTGAGGGATTTGATGGGCATTGCGCAGAAGGGGACTCTGCCGGGCATTCCCATCACTCAAATGCCGCTCAATCAGGCAGATACAGCACTGAATCGCCTGCGAGAGGGCAAGGTCACCGGGCGCATCGTGCTTACTGCCGAGGGCTATAGAGGTAAGCATTAAACCACAGGTTGCAATTTCCCGCAGTTTGATCACATCCTCGTGACATAGAATGTCGGAGGTTTCCGTCGTGAATAATGTCTCCCCCTTGCGTGATTTTGTTCGTGGCATGACCGCGCTGGCGGATGCCGGGGCGGATGAGGCAAAATTCCTGCGGGAAGCGCCCGACCTTCTGAGACAACTTTTGCTGTCCGATAACTGGCTACCCGCCGATTATACCGCACCCACCGATACCTTCCGGCAATTGCTGCTGCATTGCGACCCGCTGGAAAGGTTTTCTGTGGTCTGTTTTGTCTGGGGTCCAGGGCAGAAGACACCGGTGCATAACCACACAGTCTGGGGCCTGGTTGGCGTGCATCAGGGGGGGGAGATATCGACCGAAATGCTCCCCGACCCCAATGGCGGCGCAATGCGTCCTGGCCGGGTGGACCGCGCCAAACGCGGCGATGTGGTAACGCTGAGCAGCGGTAGCTACGATATTCATCGCGTTGAGAACGCGGTGGATGGCAAGACCAGCATCAGCATCCATGTCTATGGCGCCAATATCGGCGCCGTGAAGCGCGCCATGTTCAATGCCGATACCAGTCAGCCGGAATACTTCATCTCCGGCTATGATAATCAAAGCGTGCCCAATCTCTGGGATAGAAGTCGCGCGGCGAATTGAACGGCGGCTCTTGCACCTTTTTCCGGGAGGCCCGAAGCTTCCCGGCCAATAGCAGGAAACAGGTGCCATGGCCGATAGCATTCCCGTTCTGGATCTTGCCCCCCTGCGCGAAGGCGCACCGGGCGCGCTGGAAAGACTTGGCGCGGAACTCCGCCATGCCTTCATGGAAGTAGGGTTTTGCTTCGTCCGCAATCACGGCATTTCGGAAGCGTTGCTCGATCAAACCTTCGCCGAAGCCGCGCGGTTTCATGCACAGCCCTTGGAAGCCAAATCGGCGCTCAAGATCAATGAGCATAATATCGGCTATATGCCGATGCGGGGTGCCACCACGCGCGTGAATGCAGTGGGGGAAGTAGCCCTGCCTAATGCGAATGAAGCGGTGTTCTTCAAGCGCGACCTGGCGGCGGATCATCCGGATGTTTTGGGTAAGGTACGCTTTCGCGGTGCCAATCAATGGCCGGATTTGCCAGGCTTTCAGGAAAACATCCTGAAGGCTTGTGTTGCTTTTGAAAGCTTGGGCCTTTCGCTTTTGCCGATCTATGCTCGCGCACTTGGCCTGCCAGCTGATTACTTCGCGCCCTTTTTTCAGGAACCCATGTTTACGCTGCGGATGTCGCATTACCCACCGCAGGAGCCAACCGCGCCCGAGAATGAATTCGGCATCGCCCCCCATATGGACACAAGCTTTATGACCATTCTGGCGCAGAATAAGGTGCCGGGGCTTTCGCTTCGCCTGCCGGATGGGCGTTGGTTGGATGCGCCTGCACCCGAAGGCGCGCTTTTGATTAATGGCGGGATGATGCTCAGGCGCTGGACAGATAATCGCTTCCTCGCAACCCCGCATCGCGTGATCAACCGCTCAGGCCGCGAACGCTATGCGATTCCCTTTTTTATGGATGCGAATTACCGCGCTGTCATGAAGCCGATTACCGCCGATGGCGACTCAGGCCGGATGGAGCCCATCACCTATCCGGATTTCATGACTGGCTATCAGCGCGCCAATTTCCACCATGCCGCTGAGAACGCCGAAGAAAAGGTACAGTTGCAGGGCGCGTGAGGCCCCTTTCGGTAGGGGGCTTTACCTTCCTTACGGATGGCGTAGCCTTCCAAAAGCCGCAAAGGCTTCGAACCGTTTTGGGAGGAAAAATCATGGAAGTAACACGTCGTACGGCCCTTGCGGCCGGCGCTGGCACTGCACTCGGCGGCCTGCCTTGGCGTAGCGCGAAGGCGCAGGCGGCCAATACCATCAAGATCGCGCTTCTGACGGATTTTTCCGGCACCTATCGCGATGTAAGTGGCCCGACGGAATTGGCCTGCGTGCGTCAGGCGGCTGCGGAGATGAGCAATCGCGGCTTCAATATCGAAGTCCTGTTTGGCGATAATCAGAATCGCCCCGATGTCGGGTCCAACCTCACACGGCAATGGATTGACCGCGATGGTGTTGATGTCGTGGTTGATGGCGGGGCTTCTTCGGTTGCCCTGGCCGCGAATGAAATCATCCGCGACAAGAACAAGGTTTTTTTAAATACCACATCTGCGACTTCGGATCTTACAGGCCGCGCCTGTACGCCGAATACCGTCCATTGGACTTATGATACCTGGATGCTGGCCAAATCCACCGGGGGCGCCACGGTGCGCGCCGGTGGCGATAGCTGGTTCTTCATCACAGCGGATTACGCCTTCGGGCATGCTTTGGAACGCGACACGGGGAATTTTGTGCGCAATGCCGGTGGGCGCGTGTTGGGCCAGGTACGCACACCCTTCCCGGGCACGACCGATTTCTCAGCCTTTCTGGTGCAGGCGCAGGCATCACGGGCCAAGGTGATTGGCCTTGCCAATGCGGGTAGTGACACCATCAACTGCATCAAGCAGGCCGCCGAATTCGGCATTATGCGCCGTGGTATCAAGCTCGCGAGCTTGCTGATGTTCCTGCCGGATGTGCATTCGCTGGGGCTCGCCACTACGCAAGGTCTGATCTGCACGGAAACCTTCTATTGGGATATGAATGATCGCACCCGCGCTTTCTCCGCCCGCGTGCGGCCCAATATCGGGCAGAATGCGCTCTGCATGAACCATGCCGGTGGTTACGCAGCCGTGCTGCATTATCTGAAGACGGTCGCCGATATGGGCGTGGCGCAGGCCAAGCAAAGCGGTGCGGCCACGGTCACGCGCATGAAGGCCATTCCCTGTGATGATGATTGCTTCGGCCCTGGCACCATTCGCGCCGATGGCCGCAAGCTGCACCCGGCCTATTTGTTCGAAGTGAAAAAGCCCGAAGAAAGCCGCGGTATGTTTGATTATTACAAGCTGCTGCAAACCACGCCATCCGATGAGGCCTTCCGCCCCATCGCCGAAGGTGGCTGTAGCTTCGTGCGTAGCTAAAATCTGAATGGCGCGGTGGGGCACATCACCTCATCGCGCCTAACCCCGCGCGCGAAATACCAGCCGGCGAGACAGCACGAAATTCCCGAACATCCCGGCAATCGCCCCGGCGGCCACGCCCAGGACAGGATGTGCCGCCACCATCGGTACAAACGCAATCAAGGCCGCATAGGTGCCGTAATTCATCGCGAAGCCGACCAGATTTACAACCAAAAATAGCGCCCATTGCCGATGCACCGGGCCATCACCGCGCCCGCGAAAGGTCCATAGCCGGTTGAGCGCCCAGGTCGTGGTCGCGGCCACTAGGTAGGAAACGGCGCGCCCGCCATAAAGCCCAAGCCCAAGCGCCAGCCCCGCGTAAAGCACCGCAGTATCAACCACGAAACCAATCGTGCCGACCACACCAAAGCGTAGAAATTCCAACAGTAGTTGAAACCGCCCAGGGCCTAGGGCGCTTTCGATGCGGATTAGAATGCCGTGCAAAGCCATGCGCGCCTGTAACGCAGGAAAGCGCGCCGGCGCAAACCGCCATGGCCCTTGCGGCCCTCAGGGCAGAGAGTTCTGGCCCAACTGACGCAAAGCAAGGCAATCTGGACAGATTATGCCCATGAACCGGCTGTGGTTTTTGGTCATGAGCCGGCCTGAGGGCAAATCGCGCTTGCACCGCCCGTCGCAAGCGGGTCTGATACGTCTAAGTCAAAAAGGGGGTTCACATGCAACGTCGGGATGTCTTCAAACTGGGTGCCGCCGCAGCGGCCAGCGCTCTGCCTTCCTTCGCCATTGCCCAGCCCGCTCAGAACCGCGTGCTGAAAATGGTGCCGCAGGCGAACCTCACCAGCCTCGACCCTATTTGGACAACGGCCAATATCACCCGGAATTTCGGGCATATGGTGTTCGACACGCTCTATGGGATGGACGCGCAATTCCGCCCGCAGCCGCAAATGGCGGCGGGCCATAGCAGCGATGATGGCGGGCGGAGTGTCACCATCACGCTCCGGCCTGGGCTGAAATTCCATGACGGCGAACCGGTGCGTGCGCAGGATGTGGTGCCAAGCCTGCAACGCTGGATGCGGCGCAACCCCTTCGGCCAGAAGCTGGCCACAGTGACCGATAACATCCAAATGGTGGATGACATGCGGCTCCGCTTCCGGCTGAAAAAGCCCTTCCCGCTGCTGTTTCATGCCCTGGCGCAGGTTTCCAATAGCCCGGCCTTCATCATGCCGGAGCGCCTGGCCAAGACCGACCCCTTCCAGCAGGTGCGCGAAGCCATCGGGTCCGGCCCCTTCCGCTTCAAGGCAAATGAATTCAATTCCGGCAGCCTGGTGGTGTATGAACGCTTTGCGGATTACGTGCCCGTGCAGACCGGCACAACAAGCCTGACCGCGGGGCCCAAAATCGCGCATTTTGACCGCGTTGAATGGCACATCATTGTTGATGCCGCGACCGCCGCCGCCGCGCTGCAAACCGGGGAGATTGACTGGTACGAACAACCGCCACCCGAAGTGCAGCAGCTTCTGCGGCGCAACCGGCAAGTGGCGATTGAAGCGATTGACCCGCTGCCACTGACCGGCATTCTCCGCTTCAACCATGCACATGGCCCCTTCAACAACAAGGCGTTGCGTCAGGCCTTGCTGCCCGCGATCAGCCAGCAGGATTTCATGCAGGCATCGGTCGGCACGGATGCCTCGCTCTACACCACGGGCGTTGGCATGTTCACGCCGGGCACGCCGCTGGCCAATGATGCAGGGCTCGCGCCCCTGATGGGGCCGCGCAGCCTTGACCGTGCCCGCCAAATGATGCGCGAAGCGGGCTACACCAACCAGACCATGCGCCTGATTGGCCCCACGGATATTCTGGTGCCTGCGGCACTCACGCAGGTGGGCGCCGATCTGGTGCGCCGGCTTGGCTTCAATGCCGATATTGTGTTGAGCGATTGGGGCACCACGGTGCAGCGCCGCACCTCGCGTGAACCGGTGGAACGTGGTGGTTGGTCCATGCTGTTCACCTCCTTCTCGTCCTTCGATTTCGCCGATCCGGCAGCGCATTTCCCGCTACGCGGCAATGGCACCAATGCTTGGTTCGGCTGGCCGGATGTGCCAAAGCTCGAAGAATTGCGCGACGCCTGGTTTGACGCACCTGATTTGCCGACCCAGCAGGGCCTTGCGCGGGAAATGCAAACTGTCGCTATGGATGAACTGCCCTACATCCCCCTTGGGTCATACAAATCCATGACGGCTTTGCGCGCCAACCTCACCGGGCGTGTTCCTGGCCTTGCGCTTTATTGGGGCATTCGTCGTAGCTGAAAAGGAAGACGCAAATGGATCGCAGAAGCTTTATCGGCGCCACGGCTGGCCTTGCGGCGAGCGGACTTGGCGCGCCAGCCTATTCCCAAGGTGCTGCGGCGCGCACGCTGCGCGTTATTCCGCAGGCGAACCTGACCAGCCTTGATCCCATCTGGACCACGGCGGTCGTCACACGCAACAACGCCTTCATGATCTATGACCAGCTTTGCGCCGAAAACGCGAAGGGCGAGATCAAGCCGCAAATGGCCCAAGGCTGGGAGACATCTCAGGATGGCCTCGCGCTGACCTTTACGCTACGCGATGGGCTGATGTTCCATGATGGCGAAAGGGTGCTGGCCAAGGATTGTGTGGCCTCCATCAATCGCTGGGCGCGGCGTGATCCCTTCACGCAGGTGCTTTGGCCCAATGTGGCTGCACTCGAAGCCCTGGATGATAAGCGCTTCCGGTTCCGTTTCCATAAGCCAACACCCTTGCTGATCATGGCCTTGGGGCAGACGCAATTTCCCTGCTTTATCATGCCCGAACGCATCGCCAGCACCGATGCCTTCCAGCAAATCCGCGAAACCGTGGGAAGTGGCCCCTTCCGCTTCATCCGCGATGAATGGAACCCGGGGCAGCGCGCCGTTTGGGCGAAGAATGATCGCTATGTACCGCGCCAGGAAGAAGTGGATGGCCTGGCCGGCGGGCGCACGCCGAAGATTGACCGTGTGGAATGGACCATCATCACGGACCCCGCCACCAGCGGCAATGCCATGGTGACGGGTGAACAGGATTATTGGGAATACCCGCTGCATGATCTGCTGCCGCAGCTTCGCCGCGCGCGCGGTGTCACGGTGCAGCAAAGGCTGCTGGATGGGACTTACGGCGTTTGCCGCTTCAACACGTTGCAACCGCCCTTCAACAACCCCGCCATTCGCCGCGCCGTCGCCATGGCGGTGGATCAGCGCGATTACCTGACCGCCGTTGCCGGCAATGACCCCGCCGGCTGGGGCGTATGTGAGGGTGTCTTCACCTGCGGCACACCGCTCGCCAATGAACAGGGCAGTGAGACGCTGAAAACCCACAATATCGAACGCGCGCGGGAAGCGCTGCGCGCGGCGGGCTATAATGGTGAAAAGGTTGTGCTGATTGCGCCGGGTGACTACCCGCAGATCAATGCGCTATCGCTCATGACTGCGGATATCATCCGCCGGCTGGGCATGAATCTTGAACTGATTGCCGCCGATTGGGGCACTTTGGTGCAACGGCGCACCAGCAAGGAACCTGTGGAACGCGGCGGCTGGAGCATTATCCACACCACATCGTCAGGCCAGAGTCTGGCGCTGCCGGTCTATCATCTGTTTTTGCGCGCCAATGGGGACAATGCCTGGTTCGGCTGGCCCAATGTGCCGGAAATTGAGGCATTGCGCGCCGAATGGGTGGAAAAGGGCGCTGACCCGGCGGAAAGCCAGCGCATCGCGCGCCTGCTGAACGCCAAGGCCATGGAGCAGATGTACTACATCCCCTTGGGCTTCTACTGGCAGCCTTCTGCTTGGCGGAGCAATGTCACGGGCGTCTTCCGCGCGCCCGCGACGGTGTTCTGGAATATCGGCAAGGGCTGACCTTTGGCTGGCACGGCAAGTGCTTCCCTCAGCACGGCATGGCTGGATGGACCCGCCGGAAGCGGCTATAGCCGCCGCTTCCAAAGCGGGTTAATTGGGCTTTCAAAGGCGCAGTTGCTGCTCGCCAAGGCAGACTGGCGTTTTCATGGGCAGACTGGGCTGCCCTGAACAAGAATGGGAGACGGGCGATGGATCGTAGAGATTTTCTCAAGGCAACCGCCGGCGTTGCGGCGCTGTCGGGCACGGGCGGGCTTTCCGCCCCGGCGCTGGCGCAGGGGGCTGCCGCGCGCACGCTGCGCTTTGTGCCGCAGGCCAATCTGGCCAATTTCGACCCGATCTGGGGCACGCAATATGTGGTGCGCAATGCCGCCGCCCTGGTCTGGGACACGCTTTACGGCTTTGACGACAAGCTGGAAGCCAAGCGCCAGATGGTCGAAAGCGAAGAAGTATCGTCTGACGGCAAGGTCTGGACCTTCAAGCTGCGTGAAGGCTTGATGTGGCATGACGGCACGAAGGTGACCGCAGCGGATTGCGTGGCGAGCCTCAATCGCTGGGCGGTGCGTGATGGCATGGGCCAGATGATCCGCGCGCTTCAGGAAGAATTGGTGGCGGTTGATGACCGTACCTTCCGTTGGCGCCTGAAGGCGCCCTATCCCAAGATGCTGCTGGCGCTCGGCAAGAACAACACGCCGATGGCGTTCATGATGCCGGAGCGTCTAGCGAGAACTGATCCCTTCCAGCAGGTGACTGAATTTGTTGGTTCCGGCCCGATGCGCTTTGTGCGCAATGAATGGGTGCCAGGCGCCAAGGCAGTCTTCACCAAATTCGATCAATATGTGCCGCGCAATGAGCCTCCGTCATGGTTGGCTGGCGGCAAGCGCATCAATGTTGATCGTATTGAATGGATCATTATGCCAGACCCGGCGACCGCTTCGGCGGCGCTGATGAATGGCGAAATTGATTGGTGGGAAACCCCGCTGACGGACCTGATCCCGTCCCTGCGGCGCAATCGCAATATCCGCGTGGATATCGCCGATCCGCTGGGCAATATCGGTTCCTTCCGCTTCAACCATTTGCACGCGCCGTTCAATGATGTGCGCGCGCGCCGTGCGGTTGCAATGGTGCTGAACCAGGAAGACTATATGCGTGCGGTGGTCGGCGATGACAAAGCGCTGTGGCAGACCCTGCCTTCCTTCTTCACGCCTGGAACGCCGCTTTATACCGAAGCAGGTGGGGATATCCTGAAGGGGCCGCGCAATGTTGAAGCGGCGCGCGCGCTGCTGCGTGAGTCCGGCTATAATGGCCAGCCCATCACGCTGCTGGTTGGCCAGGATCAGGCGCCGCTGAAGGCCATGGGTGAAGTCACCAATGCGCTGCTGCGTTCTATCGGCATGAATGTGGACTTCGTGGCAACCGATTGGGGCACCGTTGGTCAGCGCCGCGCTTCCAAATCGCCCCCCGGTCAGGGTGGTTGGCATATCTTCCACACCTGGCACGCGGGTGCGGATTGCATCAACCCAGCGGCCTATCTGGCCCTTCGTGCCCATGGCGATGGCGCCTGGTTCGGCTGGCCCAAGGATGATGCGGTGGAAGCGGCGCGTGACAAGTGGTTCGCCGCACCGGATGTGGCATCGGAAAAGGCTGCTGTTGCGGAAATGAACGCCGCAGCCATGAGCCACATGACCTATGCGCCGACGGGCTTCTACAAGACCTATCAGGCGTGGCGCAGCAATGTCACCGGCATTGTCGGCGGCCCGCTGCCCTTCTTCTGGGGTGTGAATAAGGCCTAATCAGGAAAGATTGCCGGGATCATGTTCGCCTATATCGTCCGACGCGTCTTGGCCACCATTCCGGTGATGGCCTTCGTCGCGCTCTTTGTCTTCAGTCTGCTCTACGTCGCGCCGGGTGATCCGGCCGCCGTTATTGCGGGCGATCAGGCGACGCCTGAAGATGTGGAACGCATCCGCGCCAGCCTTGGCCTCGACCGGCCCTTTTTGATCCGGTTCGGGGAATGGGTCTGGCGTATTCTTCAGGGTGATCTCGGCGTCTCGATTTTCACCAACCTGCCTGTTTCAACCATGATCCAGCAGCGTATTGAACCGACACTGTCGCTCATGATCATTACGCTGATCCTGGCGGTTTCGGTTGCCATCCCGATGGGGGTGATCGCCGCCTGGAAGCAGGGCACGGTGGTTGACCGCACCGTGATGGGCTTTGCAGTTTTGGGCTTTTCCGTACCCGTCTTCGTGGTGGGCTATGTGCTAGCCTATATCTTTGCGCTGGAACTCGATTGGGTGCCGGTGCAGGGCTATACGCCGATCAAGCAGGGTTTCTTTCCCTGGTTCCAGAACCTGATCCTGCCAGCTATCGCGCTTGGTACGGTTTATATCGCGCTGATCGCGCGCATCACGCGCGCGACCATGTTGGAAGTGCTGCAACAGGATTACATCCGCACCGCCCGCGCCAAGGGTGCCGGGCAGCGCAATATCCTGTTCCTGCATGCGCTGAAGAATGCTGCCGTGCCGATCGTGACCGTGATTGGGATTGGCATCGCGCTGCTGATTGGCGGCGCGGTGGTCACGGAAAGCGTCTTTGCCATTCCGGGGCTGGGCCGCTTGACCGTGGATGCCATTCTGCGCCGCGACTATCCGGTGATCCAGGGCGTCGTGCTGCTGTTTTCCTTTGTCTATGTGCTGGTCAACCTGTTGATTGACTTGCTCTACACCATTCTGGACCCGAGGATCAGATACTGATGTCCGCTTCCATCCTCGACCCTAAGGGCATCACCGCGGCCAATGTGGCCGTGGCACCGACCCTGCCCGACATCATGCCGCCAGTGAAGACGCGCAAGGGCTTCATTGGCTTCATGCGGCGTAATCCGGCAATCGCCATTGGCGGGTCACTGGTCACGCTGATGGTGCTGGTTGCGGTCTTTGCGCCCTTTCTATTCACGACGGACCCGACCGCCTTGGCCCCCGCGCGGCGTACGCGCGAACCATCCGCCCTGTATTGGTTCGGCACGGATATGCTGGGCCGTGATATCTTTTCGCGCGTGCTTTATGGCGCGCGGGTTTCGCTGCTGGTTGGTTTTTCGGTCGCGGTGCTCGCTTCCATCATCGGCCTTACCATTGGAATGATTTCCGGCTTCGTCCGTTGGGCTGATAGCATCGTCATGCGTGTCATGGATGGCATGATGTCCATCCCGCCGATCCTGCTTGCGATTGCACTGATGGCGCTCACGCGCGGTTCGGTGCAGAATGTGATTATCGCCATCACCATTGCGGAAATCCCGCGCGTCTCTCGCCTGGTGCGCGGCGTGGTGCTGTCCTTGCGTGAACAGCCCTATGTGGATGCGGCGGTGGCGGCTGGCACCAGCACGCCGGTGATCATTTGGCGCCATATTCTGCCGAATACGCTGGCACCCATCACGGTGCAGGCTACTTACATCTGCGCGTCCGCGATGATCGTGGAAAGCATCCTGTCCTTCATTGGCGCCGGCACGCCGCCGATCATTCCCTCCTGGGGGAATATCATGGCCGAAGGCCGCGCGTTGTGGCAGGTGAAGCCCTATATCGTTTTCTTCCCGGCCATTTTCCTATCCATCACCGTGCTGGCGGTGAACCTGCTTGGCGATGGTCTCCGTGATGCCCTCGACCCGCGCATGGCAAAGAGGCTCTGACCCATGGCGATTCTCGAAATTGAAAATCTGCAAACCCATTTCCGCACGCCTGATGGCATTAATCGCGCGGTGGATGGCGTATCCTTCCATGTCGAGGCTGGGGAGACGCTGGCCGTTGTGGGCGAAAGCGGTTGCGGCAAATCCGTCACCGCCATGTCCATCCTGCGCCTGATCCCGGAACCGCCCGGCAAGATTGCCGGCGCCATCCGCTTCAATGGCAAAAATCTGCTGGACCTCTCAGAAGTCGAAATGCGCAGCATTCGCGGCAATGAGATCAGCATGATCTTCCAGGAACCCATGACGTCGCTGAACCCAGTGCTGACGGTGGGGCGGCAGATTGGGGAAACGCTTCGCCTGCACCAAGGCATGTCGGCGCGGCAGGCGGAAGACCGTGCGATTGATATGCTGAAGCTGGTTGGTATCCCAGAACCGGAACGCCGCGTGAGGGAATACCCTCACCAGCTTTCAGGCGGCATGCGCCAGCGCGTGATGATCGCCATTGCGCTGGCCTGTAACCCCAAGCTGCTGATCGCCGATGAACCAACCACGGCGCTTGATGTGACCATCCAGGCACAGATTTTGGACCTGATGCGCGACCTCAAGCACCGCGTCGGCGCCGCCATTGTGCTGATCACGCATGACCTTGGCGTGGTGGCTGAAGTGGCCGAGCGCGTTGTCGTTATGTATGCCGGGCGCAAGGTGGAAGAAGCCAAGGTTGGGCCTTTGTTCCGCACCCCGCGGCATCCCTATACCCAGGGCTTGCTCGGCTCAGTGCCGAAGCTCGGTTCCTCACTTGACGGTACGGAAACGCGCTTGCAGGAAATTCCGGGTCTGGTGCCAAGCCTGAAGCAAAAGCTGCAAGGCTGCGTCTTCGCCAGCCGCTGCAACTATGCCACCGATCTTTGCCGTAGCGTCGCCCCAGGGCTCGAAGAAAAAGCGCCCGGCCATATCGTCGCCTGTCATTACGCCGTGAAGGAGGCCGCCGCGGCATGAGCACGCCTCTGCTCGAGGTCCATGACCTCAAGAAACACTTCCCCGTCCGCGCCGGCTTCCTGGGCGGCGTCACGGGCTATGTCTATGCGGTGGATGGCATTTCCTTCTCCATCGCCAAAGGGGAGACCCTGTCGCTGGTGGGTGAATCCGGCTGCGGCAAATCCACAGTCGGCAAGGCCATTCTGCGCCTGTTTGACATTACCGGCGGCCAGGTGACGCTGGATGGCACACGCATTGACGATATGCCTGCCAGCACACTCCGCCCGCTGCGCCGGCGCATGCAGGTGGTGTTTCAGGACCCCTATTCCTCGCTCAACCCGCGCATGCGGGTGCGGGATATTCTGGCGGAGCCCATCCGCAATTTTGGCCTGGCCAAGGACGCCGCCGATCTGGAAAAGCGCGTCGGCGATTTGATGGATCGCGTGCGCCTGCCGCGTGACGCCGTGGGGCGCTGGCCGCATGAATTCTCGGGCGGGCAGCGTCAGCGCATCGGCATTGCCCGCGCTTTGGCCGCCGAGCCTGACCTGATCATTTGCGATGAGGCGGTATCGGCGCTCGATGTGTCGGTGAAGGCGCAGATCGTGAACCTTTTGCAGGATTTGCAGAAGGATCTTGGCCTCGCGCTGCTGTTCATCAGCCATGATTTGGCCATTGTGGAACATATGACGCATCGCGTGGCGGTCATGTACCTTGGCAAAATCGTGGAAGTGGCGCCGAAGCGCGAATTATTTGCAGCACCAAAGCACCCTTATACGGAAGCTCTGCTTTCCGCCGTGCCGGTGCCCGAACCGGGGGCACAGCGGGAACGCGTGATCCTGAAGGGCGATGTCCCAAGCCCGATCAACCCGCCCAAGGGCTGCCGCTTCCATACGCGCTGCCCTTATGCCTTTGATCGCTGCCGGGTGGATGAACCGGCGCTCCGGCAGACGGAGCCCGGGCATTGGTCCGCCTGCCATTTGCATGACCGCCCGGCTGCGGAAAACCCGCTGGCCGGGGCCAAGGGCGCGGCGCTGATCGCCAAGCATTAGGGGCAAAGCGACCCCTTGCCCGGAGGTGCATTCTCCGGGCAAGATTTCACATTGAAAAGCTTGACGAAGCCCCATCTTAAGGGTGAGGCTTCGGGTTGAAACATCCCAGGCGCACAAGCCTGGGCAGAACATGATTGGGAGACGCGCTATGCCGCAGGTGACACTGACCGTGAATGGTCAAACCCACACGGCCGACGTTGAAGGCCGCACGCTTTTGGTGGAATTGCTGCGCGAAAAGCTCCGCATGACTGGCACGCATGTCGGCTGCGATACCAGCCAGTGTGGCGCCTGCGTGGTGCATGTGAATGGCGAAAGCGTGAAATCCTGCACGACACTGGCCGTGATGTGCAACGGCGCGAACGTCACCACCATTGAAGGCCTCGCTGCCAACGACGGTACGCTGCATGTGATGCAGGAAGCCTTCCGCGAATACCACGCCCTGCAATGCGGCTTCTGCACGCCAGGCATGGTCATGAGCGCGATTGACCTGGTGAATAAGCACCCGAACGGCATGACCGAACAGCAAATCCGCGAAGGGCTGGAAGGCAATTTGTGCCGCTGCACCGGCTATCATAACATCGTGAAGGCAATCGCAGCCGCGGCGGAAGTGATGCAGGGCAAGCGCAAGGAGATGGCGCGCGCCGCTGACTGAAAAGGGCAGGGGCATAGCGTGATCCGTTTTACGTATACCGCTATCTCTTGCTTTGAGCGACTGATTCACCGCTCCGGTGATTTCACCTTCGCGGATCAGGCGCTGCCCTACCTTAGCGGCCCGCCAAAAGGCCGCACCAAAATAATCAGCCTGATGGGAGGCGACAAAAATGAACGTGGTGACACCGTTTGAAGGCATCGGGGCCAGCGTCCGCCGCAAGGAAGATTTCCGCTTCCTGCAAGGGCGCGGCGCTTATACGGATGATGCGGATAAGCCCGGCCAATTGCATGCCTGGATCTTGCGCAGCCCGCATGCCCATGCCCGCATCAAATCCGTAGATATCTCGGCGGCAGCGTCGATGCCGGGCGTGGTGGAAATCTACACCGGCGCCGATATGGCGAAGGATGGTGTGGGCGGCCTGCCTTGCGGCTGGCAGATACACAATAAGGACGGTTCGCCCATGGCCGAACCGCCACACCCCGTGCTGGCACATGAGAAGGTGCGCCATGTGGGTGACACCGTGGCGGTCGCCATTGCCGCCACACGCCAGCAGGCGCGCGATGCAGCGGAAGCTATCGTTGTTGATTATGAAGTGCTGCCCGCCGCCGCCACCATGGCAGCGGCGCTGAAGCCCGGTGCAGCGGCCATTCATGACGGTGTCGCCGGCAACCTGTGTTATGATTGGCATATCGGCGACAAGGCCGTGACGGATGCCGCCTTCGCCGGCGCCGCGCATGTGGTCAAGTTCGATCTGGTGAACAACCGCCTGATCCCAAATGCCATGGAACCGCGTTCCGCAGTGGGCGAGTTCGATCGCACAACGGGTGATTACACCCTCACCACCACCAGCCAGAACCCGCATGTCATTCGCCTGCTGATGGGCGCACATGTGCTGCATCTGCCAGAATCTAAGCTGCGCGTGATCGCGCCTGATGTGGGCGGCGGCTTTGGCAGCAAGATCTACCACTATGCGGAAGAAGCCATCGTCACCTGGTCTGCCGGCAAGCTTGGCCGGCCGGTGCGCTGGACGGCGGATCGTACCGAAAGCTTCATGTCGGATGCGCATGGGCGCGACCATGTAAGCCATACGGAATTGGCGCTTGATGCGCATGGCAAGATCCTGGGCCTGCGCGTTTCAACCCAAGCCAATATGGGTGCCTATCTTTCCACCTTCGCGCCCTGCGTGCCGACCTATCTTTACGCGACGCTGCTCGCCGGCGTGTACACAACACCGGTGATCTATTGCGAAGTGAAGGCTGTTTTCACCAATACTGTGCCGGTGGATGCCTATCGAGGCGCGGGCCGCCCGGAAGCGACCTTCCTGCTGGAACGCCTGATGGATGTGGCCGCCAAGCAAACCGGCATTGATCGGGTGGAACTCCGTCGGCGGAACTTCATCCAGCCCGATCAATTCCCCTATCAAACGCCGGTCGCGCTGCAATATGACAGCGGCAATTACCACGCGACGCTGGATCAGGCGATGGCGTCAGCGGATTGGGCCGGCTTCCCGGCGCGGCGTGCGGAAGCAGCCAAGCGCGGCAAGCTGCGCGGCATTGGCTGTTCCACCTATCTGGAAGCTTGCGGCATTGCGCCTTCCGCCGTGGTCGGCAGCCTTGGTGCCCGCGCGGGGCTTTATGAGGTTGGCACCATCCGCGTGCACCCAACCGGCAGCGTCACGGTGCTGACCGGCGCGCATAGCCACGGCCAAGGCCATGAAACCACCTTCGCGCAGCTGGTGGCCGATAAGCTCGGCGTGCCAGTGGCGCAGGTTGATATCGTGCATGGCGATACAGCCAAGGTGCCCTTCGGCATGGGGACCTATGGGTCACGCAGCCTCGCCGTTGGCGGCAGCGCCATGATGAAGGCGATGGATAAGATCATCGCCAAGGGCAAGCGCATCGCGGCGCATCTGATGGAAGCCTCAGTGGACGATATCGAATTCGACCGTGGGACTTTCCGCGTGGCGGGCACGGATAAGACCAAGGCGTTGGTGGATATCAGCGTCGCGGCCTATGTGCCCCATAACTACCCGATCGAGGAATTGGAACCGGGCCTGGAAGAAACCGCCTTCTATGACCCGAAGAACTTCACCTATCCGGGTGGCTGCCATATCGCGGAAGTGGAAATTGATCCCGAAACCGGACGCACCTCCGTGATCAGTTTCACCGCCGTGGATGATGTGGGCCGCGTGATCAATCCCATGATCGTGGAAGGCCAGGTGCAGGGCGGTGTCGCGCAGGGGATCGGGCAGGCTTTGCTTGAAACCTGTGTTTATGACGCTGATGGCCAGCTGCTGTCCGGTTCCATGATGGATTACACCATGCCAAGGGCGGATGATCTGCCGCCCGTTTCGGTCGCAACCCACACCACGCTTTGCACCCATAACCCACTTGGCGTTAAGGGCTGCGGCGAAGTGGGGGCCATTGGCTCACCGCCCGCTGTGATTAACGCGGTGGTGGATGCGCTTTCCGATTATGGCGTGGCGCATGTCGAAATGCCGGCGACCCCGGCAAAACTCTGGCAGATCATCAATAGCGGCCGCCGCGCGGCGGCAGAATAAGGGACCATAGCCATGTATGATTTCGCCTATCACAAGCCCACCAACCTTGCCGATGCTGCGAAGCTGCTGGCTGATCCGGATGCCAAGGCGGTCTCGGGCGGGCATACGCTGATCCCGGCGCTGAAGCATCGGCTGAACAAGCCATCAGCGCTGGTGGATTTGTCCGGCATTGCGGAGATGCGGGGCATTCGCCGCGAAGGCAATGCGATTATCATCGGCGCGCTGACGCGGCATGTGGAAGTCGCCAATAGCGCGGAAGTGAAGGCAGCCATACCGGCGCTGGCTTACATGGCATCGCATATCGGCGATGTGCAGGTGCGCAATCGCGGCACGATTGGTGGTTCGGTTTCCAACAACGACCCGGCGGCGGATTACCCGGCGGCGGTGCTCGGCCTTGGCGCCACCATCCATACCAATAAGCGCAAGATCGCAGCTGATGATTTCTTCCAGGGCATGTTCACCACTGCCTTGGCGGCGGATGAGATTCTGGTGGCGGTTGAATTCCCGATCCCAGAGAAGGCCGGCTACGCCAAAATGAAGAACCCAGCCAGCCGCTATGTCATGGCGGGCGTTTTCATCTCCAAGGGCGCTGCTGGCGTGCGGGTTGCGGTGAATGGTGCCGGGCCGTGTGTGTTCCGTCAGGCGGATATGGAAAAGGCCCTTTCGGGCAATTGGTCCGCGAATGCGGTCGCCGGCATCGCGCAATCCGCCGATGGGATGAATAGCGATATTCATGGCAGCGCGGAATATCGCGCACATCTGGTGGGTGTGATGGCCAAGCGCGCGATGGCGGCGGCTGGCTGAAGCCGTTACAGTTCGTTTAAATCATGAAATGGCGGCCTTCGGGTCGCCATTTTTGTTTTGTGGTCTTACCCGCTGGCCCAAGCCGCGCTTCTGCGCCATGATTGCAGCACAAGCTGCGGGAGAAAGGCGCCATGGAAATTAATAATCCCGAAATCCTCGCTGAAGTCCGCGCGGTGTTTGACCGGTATGAAGCCGCCATTGCCGCAAATGATTCGGCAGTGCTGGATAGCACCTTCTGGGATGACCCGCGCGTTGTGCGTTACGGCATCACGGAATTGCTTTACGGCATCGAAGCGATCCGCGCCTTTCGCGCCAGCGTGAAATCCTATGCCCCGCGCGCGCAGAAGAAGATCACTATCACCACATTCGGGCGCGATTTCGCCACCACCAATCTGGAATATCAGCGCCTGGATAGCGGCCTGATCGGGCGGGAGACCAAGATCATGGCGCGCATCCCAGAGCAGGGCTGGCGCGTTGTCTCCGCCCATGTCTCACTAATGGCGCAAACCGATCCAGGCCGCGTCGCGAAAGGCTAATGCCATGAGCAAAACCGTCGACTGCTTCTATACGCTCTCCTCCCCCTGGATGTATCTCGGGGGGAAGCAATTATCCGACATTATCAAACGCCACGGCGCCAATCTTGTTTTGCGCCCCTATGATTTCCGCCTGGTGGTGCCGCATACTGGCGGCATTGCGCTCCGCACCCGCCCGGAACCGCGCCAGGATTACCATGCGCTGGAACTGGACCGCTGGGCGCTGCATCTTGGCATGCCCATCAAGCTGAAGCCCAAGCACTACCCACCATCAGACCAGCGCCCCGCCGGGCATATGGTCATGGCCGCCGCGGCACGTGGCATGGATGCGATGCGGCTTTCCCATGCGCTACTCACAGCCCTTTGGCTGGAAGACCGCGACATTGCGGACCCTCGCACCCGCGTGGCCATCGCAGAAGAACAGGGCATGCCGGGTGAAAGCCTGCACCGCGAAGAAGAAAGTGCCAGCATCCAGGCGGAGTTTGACCGCAATAACCGCGACGCCATCGCCCACGGTGTCTTTGGCGCACCGACCTATGTTTGCGATGAACTATTCCTCTGGGGCCAAGACCGGCTGTTTTTCCTGGACAAGTATCTGGCCGGGGAAGCTGTCCAATCCGGACCCGTGAAGACCATCGCCAAGACCCGGGCGCGCTGAACATGGCGGCTCGCCACGTGGTTGTTATCGGTGCCGGTGCGGTTGGCGCGGCCTCAGCACTCGCCGCGCTGAAGGAAGGCTACCGCGTCACCATTCTGGACCCTGCTGAGCCGGGCGGGGAACAGGCGGCGTCTTATGGCAATGGCTGTTGGCTCAGCCCCATGTCGGTGATCCCCCCGGCGGTGCCGGGGATTTGGAAGAAGCTGCCGAGATTCCTCTCAGATCCCCTCGGCCCGCTCGCCATTCGCTGGGGCTATCTGCCGAAAGTGGCGCCCTGGCTGATCCGCTATCTGGCCTCTGGCTGGCGGTGGGAGGATGTGGCGAAGACCGCCCATGCGCTGCGCCCACTGGTGCAGGATGCGCCCAGGCTACATCGCGCGCTGGCGGAACAGGCTGGGGTTGGCCATCTGATCGAAAGGCGGGGGCTGATGTATATCTACCCCTCCCGCACTGATTTTGAGGCTGAGCGCAAAGCCTGGGAAATCCGCCACCAGGTCGGCGTGCGCTGGATTGAACTTGACGCGGATGAATTGCGCCAACGGGAGCCGGACCTCGATCGCCGCTATGGTTTTGCGGTTTTCGTGGACGAGGGCGGGCATTGCACCGACCCCGGCGCCTATGTCGCGGCGTTGATTGCCCTTGCCCAAGCAGAGGGCGCGAAGCTGCTGCGTGACCACGCAACGGGTTTTCGCATTGAAGCCGGAAGGCTGCGCGCTGTCACGACAGGGCAGGGGGAAGTCACCTGCGATGCGGCTGTGATCGCCGCCGGGGTGCATTCCAAGCCGCTGGCGCGCGCTGCGGGGGATGATGTGCCGCTTGAAAGCGAACGCGGCTATCACGCTGAAATCAGCGCGCCGGAAGTGGCGCCGCGCTATGGTCTGATGCCCTCAGACGGCAAGATGTCCATCATGCGCACCGCGCGCGGGCTGCGCTGCGCGGGCCAGGTGGAGATTGCCGGCATTGACGCCGCACCCAATTGGCAGCGCGCGGAAATTTTGAAAAATCATCTGCTTAGCTGCTTTCCCGGCCTGCCCAAGACTATAGCGGCAGACCGGATCAAGTTCTGGCTGGGGCATCGGCCTTCCATGCCGGACGGCATGCCCTGCCTTGGAACTTCGCGCGCAAGCCCTGATGTGATCCACGCCTTCGGCCATGGCCATACCGGGCTTGTGGCGGCGGCCCGTACGGGGGAGGTGGTGGCGGCGCTGCTGGCACGGCGCACGCCGCCAATCCCGATTGCCGCCTTCGACTCGCGGCGTTTCAAGGCATTTTTTTAGCTTTTGAAGGGCTTCACTTAAGATTTTTCTCGCTTTTCAGGAAACGGGGTGTCATGCTGCCAAATACCAGCGTTGCATCCCGCGCGTTGCGGTCATTTTTGTGTGGATAGTCAAACAGTGTTTCCTGAAAACGAGCACCAGGATAGCACCGGGCCAATCGAGGCCGAGGTGAAGTGGTATAACTCCCGTAAAGGCTTCGGCTTCGTACTGGGTCCGGATGGGCAGGATGTGTTCTTTCACGCCTCTGCCCTGACAGAGGCAGGCATCGAACCGCCGGATACCGGCGATAAGCTGGTTTGTGAAATCGGGTCTGACCGGCAGGGCCGGCGCCTGATCACGCGGATCATGCAGCTGAAGAAGGGCGAAGGCGGCGGCGAAGCGCGCCCGCCACGCCGTGAATTCGGTGGTGGTGGTGGCTTTGGGGATCGTCCCCCGCGCCGCGATTTCGGTGATCGTCCCCCGCGCCGTGACTTCGGCGGTGGTGGTGGCGGCTTTGGCGGCGGCGGCTTCGGTGACCGTCCTCCACGCCGCGATTTCGGTGATCGTCCCCCGCGGCGCGACTTCGGCGGCGGTGGCGGCGGCTTTGGCGGCGGCGGCGGCTTCGGTGACCGTCCCCCGCGTCGCGATTTTGGGGATCGTCCCCCGCCGCGCCGTGAATTTAGCCGCGATGAGAGCGGGCCGACCTATGACATCGCTGGTACGGTGAAGTGGTTCGACCAGGTGCGCGGCTTCGGCTTCGTGACGCCAGAAGATGGCGGCCAGGATGTCTTCCTGCATTCTTCCGTGCTGCAACGCGCGGGCAAGCAGGATGTGCAGCAGGGCGAAAAGGTTGCCTTGGAAGTGCGCGACGGCCAGCGTGGCCGCCAGGCTGTCAATATGAAGGACTGAAGCACGCGCATGGTCAGGCTCTGGCTTGGCCATTCGGTAAGCTTCATTCGGCTATGTAGAAAGCGAGGGGGATTTTCTCCCTCGCTTTTTTCGTTTCAGCGCCAATCAAGCAATTTCGGTTGACCTGAAAATACAATCATTCTTCAGGCTTTATTGATCAGTGGTTGAGAAAACTGAATTTAACCAAATCATATTCACCAAATTTAAATAAAAACTCTGATATTTCAATACTTTATTTAACCCGTTTTTCATTTTCACCTGACAAATTGCAGGCGCTTCGAAAATCGGGGCGAGCAAAGGGGAAAATCCCATGAACTTGAATTCCGTGAATACCAATATGTCGGCAATGACTGCGTTGCAGTCACTGAACCGCACCAATGATGCGCTGGCGGGCGTGCAAAAGCGCGTGTCCACTGGCTATCGTGTTGCCGATGCCAAGGATGATGGTGGCGCTTTCGCGGTTGCCCAATCAGTGCGCGGCGATGTCGCGGGGCTTACTGCCGCCAATGAACAATTGGGCGGCTTGAAGGGCATTATTGATGTTACCTTGCAGGGGCTTGGCCAAGTCTCCAAGACCATGGTGGAACTGCGCACGGTGCTGACGCGCCTTGCCGATGGCACCATCAATGATGAACAGCGCGACCAATACGAACAGCAATATGGTCAGCTGCGCACCCAGGTGGAGCGCTTCATTGATGACGCTACCTATAATGGTCGCAGCCTGCTCAGCGTTGATACGGCAGCCGGTGGCGGAGATATCGTCGCGATCCGCAATGAAACTGCCACCACGCTGACCATCACGGCCTTCGATGGTGCAGCGGATTTCGTGTTGGCTGCGGCGCCGGGCGATGCCACTGCAGCACAAGCCGCCATCACTGGTGACTGGACCACGGTGAACCAGACCATCAATGATGCGCTCAATCGGCTCGGCTCCGATGCGAACTATATCGATTCGCAGGTAAGTTATAATCGCGACAAGCTGGATGCTGTGGAATCAGGGCTTGGCGCGCTGATTGACGCGGATATCGCCAAGGAAGCTGCGCGGCTGCAAGCGCTGCAAATCCGTCAGCAGCTTGGCACACAGACGCTTTCCATCACGAACCAATCACCGCAGGCGCTGATCTCGCTCTTTGGTGGACGGTAGTAAAGCTTCCTGAAGCTATTTGCGGCGTGATCTGACGTGCTTGATCACGCCGCAAAAGCTACTTCAGCACCATGCACCGAAGATTCACCTTGGCGCATTCAAACAGGCTTGCCCCTGCAATCCTGAATGGTTGCGATCTTCCTGTGGATTTTCATTTTATTTTGGAAATTTTCAATGACTTCATGAAAAATTAGGTTTTTTCTTTCATCTTACTTCCAGCCCAAAATGGGCTCGCGACAGAGGAAAAATTCCGATGAGCCTGAATTCGATCAATACCAATATGGGCGCCATGATGGCGCTCCAGTCACTCAACCGCACCAGTGAATCCCTGGCACAGGTGCAAAAACGTGTCTCCACGGGTTTTCGCGTCGCTGACGCAAGGGATGATGGCGGGGCTTACGCGGTAGCCCAATCCATTCGCAGCGACACATCAGCCCTTACCGCCGTCAATGAACAAATGGGCGGGCTGCGCGGCTTGGTGGATGTGTCCCTTACCGCACTTGGGCAAGTCTCCAAGACCATGATCGAAATCCGCACGGTGCTGACGCGCCTTGCCGATGGAACTGTGGGTGATGAGGCGCGAGATCAATATAATCAGCAATATGCGCAGCTCAGAAGCCAGGTCGCGAATTTTCTGGCAGATGCCGATTATTACGGCCGCAACCTGCTGACCGGCACATCGCCCACGGATGATATCATTTCCCTGCGAAGCGAATCGGCGGAAGCCGCTGATCTTCACACGCTGGCGGCACTTGGGCCGGCCATGAATTTCATCGTAGCCGCGGGACCATATGCGGATGCCGCTGCCGCAAGGGCGGCGCTGACGGAAACGACGGGCGATTTTCATATCATCAATACCGCCGTCAATAACGCTATGAACCGGCTTGGTTCCGATGCGCGCTACATTGATTCCCAAATCACCTACAATCAAAACAAGCTGGATTCGATGGAAGGTGGCCTTGGCACCTTGATTGATGCCGACCTCGCGCGTGAATCAGCGCGGCTGCAAGCCTTGCAAATCCGCCAGCAGCTTGGCACGCAGACCCTGTCCATCGCCAATCAGGCGCCGCAATTCCTCACCTCACTCTTTGGTGGCCGCTGATTGAATGAAAGCCCGCGGCGTCTCGGCAGCTTAGCCGAAACGCCGCGGCCTTAGCCCGGCATGGAACCAGGTGATCATGGAGTAGATATCGTAGACCGGCAGGCCAAGCGCATTCCGCAGCGCCGCCGCATAAGGCGGCATATTGGTGCATTCCAGAACAATGGCGCCCACATCTGGATGCTGCGCAACCAGCGCGCGGCCTGCATCCAGGATATCCTGTGTCGCGAGGTCAATATCCATATCCTGCTGATCGGCGCGGATCAGGACGCGGAAAAACTCCCGCCCTCCTTCGGTGCCAACGCAAGGGATATCGCGCGGCACGCCGGCAGCATCCAAATGCGCCGGGGTCAGGGATTGCTTGCTGACGGTAATCACGCCAACGCGCTTTCCGGGGGGCAACGTTGCTTGCACCCAAGGCACCTGCATCAGCGATGATGTCGCAACCGGCACCTGCACCGCTTCAGCCAATTCGCGCTGGAACAGGGATAGGAAGCCGCAATTGGTCGTGATGGCCTCGGCGCCCAGGTGGACCAATTCCTGCGCGGCGGCGATGAAATCCGGCAAAAGCCCCTTGGCGCCTAGTAGCACCACTTTTTCGGGCGTGGCGCCAGGCACCACGCGAAACAGCACGGGGAATGGCCAGGTTTCCCCATTGCCCATATCGCCTGGGATGCGGGGAAAGCGCGCCTCCAGCATCAATATGCCAAGCGGGGCGCCATAGACGGATTTGCCGCCGCGTGCGATGCGCGGCGCTGAATTTGGGCTGTTCATTCCCGGAGCTTAGATGGCTAAGATGCCCGCCAACAATCCCGGGGAGTTTCAATCCATGCGCCGTAGCCTGTTTGCCGCCTTGCTAGCCTCTATCATCGCCTCGCCCGCCATGGCGCAGGGCGATGCCTGGCCCAGCCGCCCGATCACGCTGATGGGCGGATTCCCCAATGGTGCGGGCACCGATATCTATGCGCGGCGTCTGGCCGAACCGCTTTCCCGCGCGCTTGGCCAGCCCGTGGTGGTGGATAACCGCACCGGGGCGGGGGGCAATATCGGGTCAGATTTCGTCGCGAAATCCAGGCCCGATGGCTATACCTTCTATTTCGGCACCGCCGGCACGCACGCCATCAATGCCGCGCTCTATAAGAACCTGCCCTTTGATGTGCAGCGGGATTTCACGCCTGTCGTGCTGCTCGGCGATGTACCCAATGTCATGATCGTGAGCCCCGATAAGCGGCCACAATTCCAGAATTGCGCGCAGGTGCTGGCGGCGGCGCGGGCGCGGCCCCAGGCGGTTTCCTACGGTTCAACCGGGAATGGCGCCTCCACCCATCTGGCCGGTGTGCAATTCGCCATCGCGGCCAATCTTGACCTGCTGCATGTGCCCTATCGCGGCCAGCCCGGCGCCATGGCGTCCTTGCTGGCGGGCGATACGGACCTGTTCTTCAACCAATCCGGCGCGGCCATGGGGCCGATCCGCCAAGGGCAGGTAAGGCCGCTCGCCGTCATGAGCCCGGCACGACTCGCCGCCCTGCCGGATGTGCCCACGGTTGCTGAGGCTTGCGGGACAGCGCCTATGGATACCAGCACCTGGTACGCCATCCTGGCCCCGGCTGGCCTGCCGGACCCGATCCTGTGGCGCATGAATACCGAGATCAATCGCATCATCACCACGCCCGAATTCCGCACTTGGCTGGTGCAGGATCAGGCCATCACGCCCCCGGCCGCGCCCAATACGCCCGAGCAATTCCGCGAAACCCTGGCGCGCGACATTACCCGCTGGGCCGAGGTGGTGCGGCGTTCCGGCGCGACCGTGGATTGAAGCCCTCCATCATCTTGCAAGCCCGGCCCGCCAGCCCTTAGTCCCTGTCCCCTTCGCGTCCGCTTAGCGGACAGGGACTAAACTTTTATTCGGTCGCATTTTCCGAGCCGCCAAGTGATTTCACTTGGCTTGAAAATGCTCTAATCGAAAGCGAAACCGGAGCCAGACCAATGGATATGCATCATTCCCAGGAAGCCCATGCCGAAATCCGTGAGGAAGTGCGCAAGCTTTGCGCGCGTTTTCCTGGCGAGTATTGGCGTGAACTTGATACGCGCCGCGGCTACCCGACCGAATTCGTCAAAGCGCTGACCGATGCCGGCTGGCTGGCGGCGCTGATCCCGGAAGAATTTGGCGGCTCTGGCTTGCCGCTTTCCGCCGCCGCCGCGATTCTGGAAGAAATCCACGCCACGGGCTGCAATGCGGCTGCCTGCCACGCGCAGATGTACATTATGGGCACCATCCTGAAGCATGGCAGCCCGGAGCAGAAGCAGAAGTATCTGCCCAAAATCGCCACCGGTGAATTGCGCCTGCAGGCCTTTGGCGTGACGGAACCGACAAGCGGCACGGATACGACAAGCCTTCGCACCTTTGCGCAAAAGCAGGGCGACAAATACATCGTCAATGGCCAGAAGATCTGGACCAGCCGCGCGGAGCATTCCGATCTGATGCTGCTGCTGGCGCGCAC
This sequence comes from Roseomonas sp., assembly GCA_044345845.1. Taxonomy (GTDB): domain Bacteria; phylum Pseudomonadota; class Alphaproteobacteria; order Acetobacterales; family Acetobacteraceae; genus Neoroseomonas. Next base: position 6,411 of record JBIJAH010000038.1, on the reverse strand, counting down.
CACGCCGCGCGATCAGGTGGCGAAGCGCACCGATGGGCTTTCGACCTTCATCGTTGATATGAAAAAGGCGCTCGGCAATGGGCTCACCATCCGCCCGATCCGCACCATGATGAACCATAATTCCTGTGAGGTCTTCTTCGACAATATGGAAGTCCCCGCCGAAAATCTGGTTGGCCAGGAAGGCAAGGGCTTCCGCTACATCCTGGATGGGATGAATGCCGAACGCCTGCTGATATCGGCCGAGACCATTGGCGATGCCAAATGGTTCATCAATAAGGCGGTAGATTATTCCAAGCAGCGCGTCTTGTTTGGCCGCCCCATCGGCCAGAATCAGGGCGTGCAATTCCCGATCGCCAAGGCCTATGCGCAGATGCGCGCCGCCGAAGCGCTGATCCAGAAGGGCTTGGAGAAATTCGAAGCCGGCCTGCCCTGCGGTGAGGAAGCCAATATGGGCAAGATGCTCGGCGCCGATGCGGCCTGGGCGGCGGCGGAAGCCTGCGTACAAACCCATGGCGGCTTCGGCTTTGCCGAGGAATATGATGTGGAGCGCAAATTCCGCGAGGCACGGCTTTATCAAGTGGCGCCGATCAGCACCAATCTGGTGCTGAGCTATGTCGGTGAGCATGTGCTCGGGATGCCGCGGTCCTACTGATGGCCTCTCAGCCTTTGAAGGGCCTGTTCGTCGTTTCGATGGAACAGGCCGTCGCCGCCCCATATTGCGCGTCTCGGCTTGCCGATGCCGGGGCGCGCGTCATCAAGATCGAAAGACAGGAAGGCGATTTCGCCCGCGCCTATGATGCGGTGGCGAATGGGCAGTCCAGCTATTTCATCTGGCTCAATCGCGGCAAGGAAAGCCTTTGCCTTGATATCAAAAAGCCAGACGACAAGGCACTGCTTGAGACGCTGATTAGCAAGGCGGATATCTTCATCCAGAACCTGGCACCTGGCGCCATGGCGCGTGCCGGCTTTGGTTCGGCTGAATTGCGCGCCAAGCACCCGCGCCTGATTACCGTGGATATTTCGGGCTATGGCGAGGAAGGCGAATACGCTGCCATGAAGGCCTATGATCTGCTGGTGCAGGCGGAAAGCGGGCTTGCTTACGTCACTGGCCGCGCGGAAGGGCCGGGGCGCGTTGGTGTTTCGGCCTGCGATATCGCATGTGGCATGCATGCCTATGCGGCGGTACTGGAAGCGCTCATTGATCGTGGCATTACCGGCAAGGGCAAGGGTATTGCCGTATCACTGTTTGACGGCATGGCGGATTGGATGACGGTGCCGCTGCTGCAATATGAAGGCACGGGCCGGAACCCGCCGCGCATTGGCATGGCGCATCCTTCCATCTGCCCCTATGGCGCCTTCACCACCAAGGATGGCGCGGATGTGCTGATCGCCATCCAAAATGAACGTGAATGGACCAACTTCTGCGCCCATTTCCTGGATGAACCTGACCTGCCGCAGCGCGAGGGGTTCCGCGTCAATAACGAACGTGTCGCCAATCGGCCCATGGTGGATGGCCATATCGGCAAGATGTTCGCGACACTGACGCGGGACGAATGCGCCGCCAAGTTGCGCCGCGCCAATACTGCCTTTGGCTTCATCAATGATTGCGGCGGCCTGCGTGACCATCCGGCGCTCAGGCGCGTGACGGTGGAAACCGAAAAGGGTCCGATCAAGGTTGGCGCGCCACCGGTGAAGCTTTCTGACGGGGCACGCAGCCTGGGGCCAGTGCCGCGGCTTGGTGAGCATTCCGCAGCCATCCGTGCGGAATTTGGTGGATAGGCAGGGCAGGGGGCTGGAAGACGCTCTCTGCATCGCCAATTTCAAGTAATCTCAAATCAACAAGGGGGATTTCCATGCAACGTCGTGATGTTCTTGGCTTGGCCGGCGCCGCCGCGCTGGCGCCTTTCGCCAAGCCCGCTTTTGCGCAACAAACTTGGCCAAATGGCCCTGGCCGCATCGTGGTGCCATTCGCTGCCGGCGGCCCCACCGATGTCCCAGCCCGTCTGCTGGCGGATGAAAAATCCAAATTCCTGCCCTCGCGCCTGGTGGTGGAAAACCGCACGGGCTCGGGCGTTGTGATCGGCACGGATTTGGTCAGCAAAGCGCCGAAGGATGGGCAGACAATTTTGTACACCACCATCGCGCATGCCTGCCTGCGTGCCTTGTTTGACCGCCTGCCTTTTGACCCGGTCGCGGATTTCACGCCGGCGGCCTATATCGGCCAGATCCCGATGATCATGCTGGTCAATAAGGATTTTCCGGCGCGCAACCTGCCCGAATTGATTGACCTGCTGAAGAAAAACCCAGGCAAGTATGATTATGCGTCCAGCGGCAATGGCGGCGCGGTGCATTTGGCGAGTGAACTATTCCTGCACATGGCCGGTGGTCTGAAGTGCAATCACATCCCCTTCCGTGGCTCCTCAGCTGCCATGCCGGAAGTGCTTTCCGGGCGCATCCCCATCATGCTGGATGTTGCGGCAGCCGCACTGCCTTACATGCAGCGCGGTGAATTGCGCGCGCTTGCCATCAGCACCAAGGAACGCATGCCCTATGCGCGTGATCTGCCCACCTTCGTGGAAGGCGGCGTCGCGGGGTATGAGGCCTATACTTGGCACATGGCGCTGGTGCCTGCTGGTACGCCAGCCGCGACGGTGCAGGCGATCAATGCCGCCTATAACCGCGCGCTTTCGCAGGATGCAGTCAAGAACAGGTTGGCGGACATGACCATGGAGGTCACAACCAACAGCACCCCAGAAAGTGCTGCGCGCTTCCTTGCTTCGGAAATGGCGAAGTGGGAGCCCATCATCCGCGCCGCCGGCATTAAGCCGAATTGATCTACTGCGGGCGGGGTTTAACTTCCGCCCGCTTCATTTGTATTGCCACTGAAAGGCCAAGCCGATGACCAAGCTGCCCGCTTTGATGAATTTCATTGACCATGGCAAGGGCGGCGGGCCAGAGGTCTTGGTCCCGGCACAAACCGCGCTCCCGATGCCGGCGGCGGATGAGGTGCTGATCCGTGTCATGGTGGCGGGCGTCAATCGCCCGGATGTGGCGCAGCGTGAGGGCAGCTATCCGCCACCGCCCGGTGCTTCGCCCATTGTCGGCCTGGAATGTGCCGGCGAAGTCGTGGCGGTGGGTGCGGCGGTTAAGCGCTATCGCATCGGGGATCGCGTTTGCGCGCTGACCAATGGCGGTGCCTATGCGGAATATTGTGCGGCACCTGAGGCGCAGACGCTGCCCTGGCCCAAGGGTTATGACGCGCTGCAGGCCGCCGCCCTGCCAGAGACCTATTTCACCGTCTGGGCCAATCTGTTTGGCCACGGGCGGCTTGCGGCTGGTGAGACGGTGCTGATCCATGGCGGCACTTCCGGCATTGGGGTCACCGCCATTCAATTGGCAAAAGCCTTCGGCGCGCGGGTGATCACCACCGCCGGCAATGCGACGAAATGCGCTGCCTGTCTGGAATTGGGCGCCGATGCCGCGATTGACTATCGCACCCATGATTTCGCTGAGGAGGTTAAGCGCCTGACCGATGGCAAGGGCGTGGATGTGATCCTGGATATGGTGGGTGCCGATTACTTCGCGCGCAATCTGAAAAGCATGGCCCGCGATGGCCGGCTGGTGATCATCGCTTTCCTTGGCGGATTCAAGACCGAAGCTGATCTGCGCCCGATCATGGTCAAACGCCTGACGGTCACTGGCAGCACAATGCGCCCGCGCACTACCGCAGAGAAGGGGGAGATCGCGACAGCGCTCGCCACCAAAGTCTGGCCGATGCTGGAAGCCGGCAAGGCGGGGCCGCGCATTTTCCAGACCTTCCCGTTAGCTGAGGCCGCGAGCGCGCATCGGCTGATGGAAAGCAGTGCGCATATCGGCAAGATCATGCTGAAGGTGGCGGATTAGGCGCAGCACTTGTTCTATCTGCTGCTCCTCGCCGCGCTGGGCTGCGCCCTGTTGGTGTGGCGCCAGCCGCGCGGGGCGGGAAGGGCGCTGATTGCCGGGGCCGGGGTGCTGTTCCTGGCCGGAGCGCTAATGTTGCTGTTACGGCAAGGTTTTCTGCCCGGCCACGGCCCCAGGCGCTGGACAGCGAATGGTTAAAAGCATCCCTTTCATGAAATGACCATTTTCCATTTCGCAACAAATCAGCTTGAATGGTTTTGAGGGATTCGCATTGCTTGCGAATTCCTTCAGAAAGTAGCACGCGGGAGCACGCCATAACGCGATGAAATCATCGCTGCATCTTTTGTTGGTCGCCATTTTCCTCTTTGGCGGCGCTTGGCCCATCACCAAGGCAGCTCTGGCGGATGCCAGCCCCATGTGGTTCGGATTTGGGCGTGCCGCGCTGCCAACCCTGGTTGCTTCCCTTTTGCTGATCGTGCTGCGGCGTTTTCATCGCCCAAGGCGCGAAGACCTGCCCACTGTTTTTGCCGTTGGGCTGTTGCAACTTGGTGGATTTTTTGTCCTGGCCCATGCCGCCGTGGCCATGGTTGAAGCGGGGCGCACGGCCATCATTTCCGCAGTCGTGACCTATTGGCTCATTCCGCTGTCCATGCTGGTGATGGGGGAGAGGGTCTCCGCGCGGCGCTGGTTGGCGGCGCTGCTTGGCTTGGCCGGCATTTTGGTTCTGGCCGGCCCCTGGGCAGTGGATTGGTCATCGCATGATCAGGTGCTCGGCCATGCCATGCTGATCCTGGCCGCGCTGCTCTGGAGCATTGCCATTATCGTAACGCGGCGCTTCCCGGCGAAATCCCCGATGTTCGATTTGCTGCCCTGGGCCTTCACCGCCGGCGCCCTGGTTATCCTGCCCTTTGCGCTGGTGCTTGAACCCAATGGCGGCATCGGCCCGGCTTCCTGGCCCTTCATGCTCTACATTGGGCTGATCGTCGCCCCCATCGGCACCTGGTGCGTGGTGGAGGTTGGCCGGCGCCTGCCGGGTGCCGTGGCCTCGGTCGCGTTTCTATTGGTGCCGGCCTTTGGGGTGTTTGTTTCCACCCTTTGGCTGGGTGAGCCCTTTGGCTGGGACATGATGCTGGGGGGCGGCTTGATTGTGGGCTCGGTCATGCTGGCGGCGGCGGAGTAGATGCGACTTCAGTCGCTGGAAGCCGGGCAGGGGCCGCCCTTGATCCTGCTGCATGGGCTTTTTGGTTCGGCGCGCAATTGGGGCGCGGTGCAGAAGGCGCTGGCGGGCGATTACCGCGTGGTGGCGCTGGATTTGCGCAACCATGGCGCCTCACCCCATGCGCCGGGAATGGACTACGCCGCGCAAGCGGCGGATGTCGCCGAAACCCTGGCCGCGCTTGGCATCAAACGCGCTGTTGTGCTGGGCCATTCCATGGGCGGCAAGGCCGCGATGATGCTGGCGCTCACGCGGCCGGAATTGGTGGATCGCCTGATCGTGGCCGATATCGCGCCACGCCCCTATCTGCCGGCGCTCCGCGCTGTAGTGGCCGCGCTGCAAGCACTACCGCTCCATGCCCGCCTCACGCGTCAGGAAGCTGATCAGGCGTTGCGCGCTGCCGTTCCGGAAGCGCCCCTCCGCAGTTTCCTGTTGCAGAATCTGCGCTTCGAGGCAGCGCCGCCAAGCTGGCGCATCGGCCTTGCGGAGATCGCTGCCGCCATGCCGGAGATTGAGGATTTCGCGCCCCCACCCGGCGCGCGGTTTGAAGGCCCGGTGCTTGCCATGGCCGGCGCGCTTTCACCCTATATCCGCGCCGAAGACCATGCGGCGTTTCGCGCGCTGTTCCCGCGCATCAGCTTCGCCAGCATCCCCCGCGCTGGCCATTGGCTGCATGCGGAAAATCCCGAGGGTTTTCTGGCTGCGCTGAAAGCCTTTCTGGCGGCAAGCCGAAGCGGGGATAGCTGAGATTTTAGCGATGCCGTACGGCGCGTACTGCCAAGCTAAACTAGGGTGCCGCTTGCCTGCCTGCATGTGCGAAACACAAGCCTCATTCGCCTGGATGAGGATAGGGACAAGGAAAGACGCTATCGCCACGCGCTTGCCATCGTTCGGCTCAAGGATTGAGCTGCACCGCTGGTGCTGCCTGAGGAAAGCATTACCTACCACGTCCTGGAAGCAGTGGGCGTTGCCAGCACCATTCTGGATTATGCCAAAGGAAAATGCGTGGATTACATTCTGCTGGCCGCGCGCGTTCCTTCGGCACGGCGGCGCTGGTTGGGCTCGGTTTCCGTCGAGGTGGGGGAAAAGGCAGAATGTTCCGTCACCGTAGTGCGTCCGCGCCGGGCAGCCGGAGAGGTGGGTTGATCAAGCGCTTGAACATTTTCCGTGGTATCGGAACTACTAAGTTGGTCTTGTCCCGGTTTTGTGCCGCTCCTTTGATCACATATTGTGCAGCAAAGGGGATGAACCATGGGCACAGGCAGGACGGATGAATTTCGCAAAGAAGCGGTGCG
>JBIJAH010000037.1:0-38277 GCA_044345845.1 Roseomonas sp. | reverse complement strand
CCGCGCCGCTGCCGCCCTGCGCCGCCTCAATCTCCGTCAGATTATCATTGCCATCGGCGCCACTGCTCGTGCCCGCCGCGAGGTTGACCGTGACCGCCGTACCAGCCGAGGCATAACTCGCCCAATCCGCGCTACCCGCGCCACCAACCAAGCTGTCATTGCCCGCAGCGCCAGAAAGCGTGTCATTCGCCGCGCCGCCGTCCAGCGTTTCAGCCGCCGAGCCACCCAACAGGCTATCCGCGCCGCTGCCAGACACCACATATTCAATGCCGTTCAGGCTATCATTGCCATCCGCGCCGCTGCTCGTGCCGGCAGCAAGATCAACGGTGAGCGCCGCACCAGCCGAGGCATAGCTCGCCCAATCGGCAGTACCAGCGCCACCAAACAGGCTGTCATTGCCCGCAGCGCCAGAAAGCGTGTCATTCGCCGCGCCGCCGTCCAGCGTTTGAGCACCGGTACCGCCCAGCAGGCTATCCGCGCCGCTGCCGCCCTGCGCCGCCTCAATCTCCGTCAGGCCATCATTGCCATCCGCGCCACTGCTGGTGCCCGCCGCCAAATCAACCGTGACGGCACCGATGGCACGCGCATAGCTCGCCCAATCCGCGCTACCCGTGTTACCAAACAGACTGTCTTCGCCCAAACCACCCGCAATCGTGTCATTGCCAGCGGCGCCATCCAGCGTATTCACCGCGCTATCACCAAGCAGGCTATCGGCAAAACTACCCGCCAGAACGGCCCTGATGGTGATCAGGCTATCATTGCCTTCCGCACCGCCGCTGCTGCCAGACGCCAAATCAACCGTAACGGCACTGCCTGCGGCGGAATAGACGATCCAATCATTGCCCTGGCTGCCTTCAAGCGTATCGTTACCGTTGCCACCGGTTAACGTATCAGCGGCATCCCCGCCAATGATGCTATCGTCGCCTTCACCGCCCACCAGCGCATCGGGGCCCACTTCGCCCACAAGCGTGTCATTGCCATTGCCGCCAAGCAGGCTATCCGGCCCACTATCGCCCACCAGGTGATCCGACCCTTCACCACCTTCAAGCGTATCAACACCATCGCCGCCCACAAGGCTGTCACTGCCATTGCCGCCGACAAGATGATCAGCATCGCCGTCGCCAGAAAGCGTATCATTGCCGTCGCCACCAACCAGGCTATCCAGCCCGACGCCACCAAAGATGCTATCAGTGCCAGCGCCGGCCATAATCGTGTCATCGCCATCACCGCCAATGACGCTGTCATTCACGGCGGTAGCCAGCACACTGTCATTGCCATCACCAAGCAGCGCCGCTTCAATGCTGATCAGACTGTCATTGCCATGCGCGCCGCTGCTCGTGCCCGCCACAAGATCAAGCGTGACCGGTGTTACAGCCGAGGCATAGGAAACCCAATCAATACCAGCGCCAGCATCCAGCGTGTCATCGCCGGCATTGCCCATGAAGGTATTATTGCCCGTGCTGCCCAGCACGCTATCGTTGGCCACGCTACCGATAACGCCCAGGATAGCTGTTAGCGTGTCATCACCATACGCACCAATGGCCGTACCCGTTGCCACGCTAAGGTCAACCGTGACCGCCCCCGTAGCGCCCACATAGCTGACCCAATCATTGCCGGTACCACCAGCAAGCGAATCATTATTCAAGCCGCCATTCAGCGTATCATCACCCGCAAGGCCCGCGAGCGTGTCATTGCCAATACCGCCCGAAAGATCATCATTGCCATCGCCGCCGGAGAGTGAATCATTCCCAGCACCGCCATCCAGCGTGTCATTCTCGGCGCCGCCAGAAAGGCCATTGGCCAGGCTGTCACCCAAAATACTGTCTGCAAAATTGCCGCCCTGAGCATTCTCAATACCGTTAAGCGTGTCATTGCCATCAGCACCCGTCGCGCGGCCTGAGACAAGATTAACCGTGACGGCGCCAAAGGCGACGACGTAGGAAGCCTGGTCAACGCCCGTGCTACCGAATAGCGAATCATCTCCAACACCACCTAAAAGCACATCACTGGCCGTGTTACCAATTAGCGTATCATTACCTTCGGCGCCTGAAAGGGTGTTTACTCCCGCCCAACCATCCAGGATATTGGCCCTGCTATCACCTAGCAGACTGTCGCCATTGAACTGCGAACCGCCAAGAATGTTCTCAAAACCGGAAAGCGTATCAAAGCCTTGCTGTCCGGAAGAAGTGCCTGCCGCCAAATCAACCGTGACTGCCGCAGCAGCCGAGGCATAGCTTGCCCAATCCGCGCTACCCACACCGCCAACCAAGCTGTCATTGCCCGCACCGCCATTCAGCGTGTCATTCTCCGCACCGCCATCCAGCGTGTCATTGCCATTGCCGCCCGTCAGCGCATTGATGCTCGCATTGCCCAATAGGCTATCCGCAAAATCACCACCCAAAGCGGCTTCAATGCCCGCCAGCGTATCATTGCCATCAGCACCAAAGGTCTGCGGCACCGGCAGGCTTAAATCAACCGTGACCGCGCCCGCGGCTTGAGGAAGGCTGACCCAATCCAGCGTTTCAGCGCCGGCAATGAGAAAATCTTCGCCCGTGCCGCCGGCCAGCGTGTCATTGCCCTCATTGCCCAGCAGCGTGTCATCGCCGCCAAGCCCATCCAGGCTATTCGCAGCCGAATCACCAACCAGAGAATCGGCGGAATTACCACCCTGGGCCGCTTCAATGGAAAGCAGCGTATCATCGCCATCCGCGCCTGAGGCTCTGCCTGCTATAAGGTCAATCGTAACAGCGCCAGAAGCAGCGCTATAGGAAACCATGTCAAATTCCCCGTGGCCGTCGAGGCTATCATTGCCCAAACCACCAATCAGGAAATCATTCTCGCGTCCGCCAAACAGAGTGTCAGCGCCATCACCGCCAGCCAGCGTGTCATTGCCTTGGAAACCATCCAAGAAATTGGCTAGGGCGTCGCCCATGATGCTGTCTTGGGATCCACCTCCCTGAGCATTCTGGAAGCCAGAAAGCGTGTCATTCCCACCCGCGCCAGAGGATCGGTTCGTGACAAGATTGACCGTTACGCCCGCCGCTGCACCAAAATAGCTTGCCCAATCATTAGTTTCCGCACCGCCATCCAGCGAATCATTGCCGAGATCACCGCGCAACGTATCAGCCGCTGCGCCGCCCAAAATTGTGTCATTCCCAGCGCCACCCAGCAGGAAATTGGATTGCGAGTCACCCAAGATAATGTCAGCGGCATTGCCGCCCTGGGCCTGTTCAATGCTGGAAAGTAAATCATTGCCTTCCGCACCAAATGCGGTTTGATTAACCAAATCAATCGTTACGCTACCCCCGGCCATGGTATAGCCGGCCATGTCAAAACCGGCACCACCAAACAACGTATCATTGCCCAAGGCACCATAGAAGGTATTGGCATTCGCATCACCCAACAGACTATCGGCAAAGTTACTGCCTTCAATAATCGTAATGCCCGTGAAAGAATCCTGGCCCTCAGCCCCCGTCGAAGTGCCTGCGGCCAGATCAACCGTGACCGCGCCACTGGCGTTGATGTAGGAGACCATGTCACCCCCGGTCCCACCATCAAAGGAATCATTCCCCGCACCGCCAATGAATGAATCATTCCCATCTCCACCAAGGAGCGTGTCATTGCCGCCAGCGCCGGAAAGCGTGTCGTTGCTACCGCCACTGCTCAGAATATTATCCAGCGAGTCGCCAAATAGCCTGTCAGAAAATGACGTACCGAGAACATTTTCGATACCAGAGAGAATGTCATTGCCGTGTTCCGGGCCTGAACTGGACGTGCCGTTGGCAAGGTCTACAGTTACCCAGCGAGCGGAGCTATTGCCGATACCAGGTTGCCCTACCAGGCTGTCATTTACCCCAACATAACTGACCCAATCACTGCCCGTGCCACCAATCAGCGAATCCTGCCCTGCACCGCCAAGCAGCGTGTCATCGCCCGCGCCGCCATCAATGGTGTCTGCACCGCTGCCGCCAAAAATACTGTCATTGCCAGAATTATTGGCGCTATTGGGCCAAGTGACGCCGGAATTGCCCAGGGAAACGGTCACACCACTCATTTGAAGCCTCCATCAATTGTTTTCGCCAGGCTTTTCCGCAGGCTGCTGGGCAGTGCGGGAAAGATGCAAAGCACCGCTTCATTTAAAAAAGCGGTATTCCAAATTCAGCCAAATTTTTTGGGCAGCGTCATTTCAACCCCAGACGCAGGGAACTTAGCGCTAACATTTGGTGGATAATTGTCAATAACCTTCCATCCCAAGGTCCTTGAAACTTAAGCAATAACGGAAATTTCTTCATATTATCATTTGGTAACACAACCAATGGTTGTTTTTTACTTTCGCCAAGCGCCGCTTTGTTGCGCTATCTCAAAAAAGGCGCCGCCCCTTGCCGTTGGGCGCCACAGCCAATAGGCCAAGCCCAAAGCCCGGCCAACAGGCGTGATTCACCCTGGCCTTCCGCCCCGGATCAGCGTGCCAATCACCCGCGCGCCGCAACCACCGCAAGAATCGCCTGCGCCGCCGCCGCCTGGGATGGTTCAATCACGGGCACGCCGCAGGCATCTTCCGCCGCGCGCCGATGATGCGCCATGCCGGCACAGCCCAGGATCACGGCTTCTGCCCCCAGCGCCACCAATTCACGCGCCACTGCCGTAATGCGCGCGCGTGGTGCTACCGGGTCTGTCAGCACTTCCATATCCAGATTAAGCGCAATGGAGGCCACCATGCGCGCTTCCACCCCCATGGCCTGCAAAACCCGGCGCTGGCGCGGCTTGGATTTATCCGTAAAGGCAATCATGCCGAAATTCTCAGCACGGTTCAGCGCGGCGGCGATGGAACAGCGCAAGGGGCCAAATACGGGCTTGTCGGTCACCATCCGCACCGCTTCAATCGCGGGGTCGGAAACGCAGCCAATGATGTAGGCATCCGCCGGTTCAGCCGCGACGCGGCGGCAAAGCGGTTCGGCCACCGCATACCAATCCCGCCACGTGATGATAGCGGGCGGGCCTTCTTCCAGCCGGGTTACATCTATGCGCGGCAGGCCAGGGGCGGCGAAGGGAGCCACGGCGGCGGCAATGCCTTCAGTGCAGCTTATGCTGCAATTCGGGTTGATCAGCAGGATGCGTTCATTCATGCGGGGTATCCTGCCGCCAAGCGTGAAGGGGCTGCAAGCCATGCTTGATTGGCGCTGATTTCGGGCCTAACGCTGCGCTGCACAATGCCGGGATAACCTGGCTGGGATTGGAACAGAAATGCCTTGGGAACCGGACCGCGAGCCCCCCGCCCTGCCCTATCAGCCCCCCACTACGCGGGATGGGCTGATGCGCGGCTTGAAAGGGCTTTGCCCGGTGTGCGGCAAGGGCCGGCTTTTCGCGGGCTACCTGCGGGTGGCGGCGGCCTGTGAAAGCTGTGGCGCGCCGCTTGGCCGGCTGCGTGCGGATGATGCGCCGCCCTATTTCACCATCTTGATTACCGGCCATGTGCTTGTGCCGGGCGTGCTGTGGATCGAAAAAGCCTATATGCCGCCCATGTGGGTGCATATGGTGGTCTGGCTGCCGCTTTTTACCATTCTCTGCACGCTGCTGCTGCGGCCCATCAAGGGTGCCACACTTGGCTGGATGATGCGCCTTGGCATGACAGGGGATGAAGGCGGCGTTGCGCTGCGGGGTGACAAGCAGGATGCCTGAACAGCGCCTGATCCGCGTTGAATTGCCGGAAGAAGCCGCCGCCCCGTCTGCCTATGCGGAAGCGGATCGGCGCCAGGCCATTGCGGATTTGCTGCACCATAATCGCTTTGACCCTGAAGGCCTGCCGCGCGGGCCTTATGTGCTGGGGCTTGCCGTGCGGGAAGGCCGGCTGGTCTTTGATATCCAGAACACGGATGGCGCAACGCTTCATGTATTGGCGCTTGCCCTTGGCCCTTTTCGCCGCCTGATCAAGGACTACCACATGGTAGTGGAAGCGCATGAACAGGCCGTCGCGGAAAGCGGCCCGGAATCCCGCGTGCAAGCCATAGATATGGGCAGGCGCGGCCTGCATAATGAAGGCGCTGAATTGCTGCGTGCGCGGCTCGCGGGGCGCGTTTCGCTGGATTTTGATACGGCGCGGCAATTGTTCACGCTGGTCTGCGCGTTGCACCAACGCATCTGAGATTAGCGGATTTGCAGCGCGCGTAATTCAGCGGCGAGTGACACAGGCAGGGTGAAGCCCACTTCCCGCCTGAGCCGCCCGGTATGCGCAACCATATAGGGCGGTTCATTGGGCCGATCGGCCAGCGCACCAAGCCTCAGCAAATAGCGCCGTCCGGCGATTTCAGCGATAAGCCGCGCCATATTGGCAATGCTGATCGGCGCGCCAGAGCCGATATTCACCGGGCCCGTCACATCGCTTGCGGCGAGCGCCGCAATGGCAGCGGCGGCGTTTTGCGCGCTGATGAAATCACGCACCGGGCGACCAGAAGCACATTGCGCTTCCCGCCCTTCGCTGAGCGCCAGGATGATGGAAGGCACCAGCCGCGCGGGGTTCTCGCCCGGGCCAAAAAGATGAAATAACCGGGCCCAGGCATGGCTAAAATGCGCGCGGCCTTCAGCCATCTCGGCAAGGCGCCGCGCAAACGCGGCCTTGGCTTCGCCGTAAGGTGTTGCGGGGGCAATGGGCCGCGTTTCCGGCCAAGGATAGGTGTCATCGCCGGCGTCGGTTGCATATTCGGCACAGGTGCCAAGACCAATAAAGCGCCGCGCGCCCGCTTCCGCAGCATAGGCCGCCAGCGCAGTGGAAGCTTCCAGCCAATCGGTGTTTTCCGGCGCGGTCCAAAAACGCCCATGGGCGACATACCAGGCGGTGTGGATGATGATGGCGGGGCGTATGTCTTTGATCAGCCTTTGCGCTTCTTCCTGCCGCAGCAAGTCAATCGCATGGGCGGTGATGCCAGCGCTTTCAGGCGCTGCGCCGCGCGCCGTGACATGCACATCATAGCCCTGCGCGGCCAATAGCGCTGGGATATGCCGCCCGATAAAGCCGGTAGCGCCGGTGAGCAGAATACGCTCAGCCATTGAGGAGCGGCCAGTTGCGGTCTCGTTCGGAAATCACCTTGGGTTCCGCCGGCCAGGCAATGCCAAAAGCGGGATCATCGAAGCGCACCCCGCGCGCGAGTGCCGGCGCATAGGGTGTGTCAATCAGATATTCCACTACCGCATCATCAGTGAGGCTGAGGAAGCCATGCGCGATGCCACGCGGCACGAAAACCGCATTGGCCGCCTTGCTGTCGAGCGTGATGGCGACATGCTGAAGATAGCTTGGCTGATCGGCGCGCAAATCCACCAACACATCAAAAACCGCGCCGCGTACGCAACGAATGAGTTTCTGTTCTTCTGCCGGTGCCACCTGAAAATGCATGCCGCGCAGCGTGTGCTGGCGCGTGTTTTCTGAAAGGCTTGCCTGAATGGGCGCGAAATCAATCCCCGCCGAGGCAAAGCTTTCCTGGCACCAGCTGCGCACAAAGGCGCCGCGTTCATCCCGCGCGGGGCTCGCTTCAATGCGGAACAAGCCAGCGATGGGGGTCGCGTGAAAAATCATAACGCACAGACCTCGGCTGCCTTGTCATAAAAAGCCTTGCCGAAGCGCGCGGGTTGGCCAAGCGGCATGGCGCGGATCATATCACGCAAGCCATGGCGCAGCACACGCCGGCGCGGTGCATCGGCGGCCAATTCAGCGGCTTTTTCGATGTAGGCTTCAATGCTGAACGTAGCCAAATCACCAACCCCGGCATTGGACAGGTTGGAATAGGAAAGCCGTTCAGCAAAACCGGCCCCAACCAGCGAAATACAGGGTACGCCCATCCAAAGGCTTTCGCAGGTTGTGGTGCCGCCCACATGCGGCAGCGTATCCAGCGAGATATCCATCTTGTTGTAGTGCGGCAAATGCTTGCCGCGAATGCCAACAAATTCGATCCGGTCCGGGTCCACATTCCGCTCAGCGAAAGCGTTGCGCGTATTTTCAACGAAAGAAACCCCACCGGCTTCCGGACGGATGAAAATGAAGCGCGAATTGGGCACGCGGCGCAGTACCGCCGCCCAGGTATCAATGCAAAGCCTGGTGTATTTATAGGGGTTATTGGCGGTGCCAAAGGTGACGAAGCCGCGCCTATCCTGCGGGATTTCAAGATCAATCGGCACTTCATAAAAGCCAAGCCGCCCGCCAATGGTCACCCAGGTTTCCGGCAATTCGAATGGTTTTTCAATCAATAGCCTTGGGTCTTCGGGTTTGATGTAGGGATCAACCAGGATGTAATCTATCGTCTCCAGCCCCGCGGAATGCGGATAACCAAGCCAACTGCCACCAAGCCGGGCGGGGCGATAGGCCATGACTTCAAGCTTGTTCATGGCCGTGCTGCCGCCCAATTCAAACAGCAGATCAAGATTATCCTTGGCGATATCCGCCGCCACCTGGTCATCCGGGCGATGCGGCCACCAGCGGAAATTCACGGCTTTCTCAAGCTCAGCCTGGATGACATCCCGTTCCCCTTCATAGAAGGAATAGCAGAATATCTCGAACTGATCGCGATCATATTCCTCAAGCAGGGGCATGCAGAAATAGGTGACGGGGTGATTGCGCAAATCGCTTGAAAGATAGCCGATGCGCCATTTGCGCGGCATATGCAGCGCGGGCGCCGCCGGCACAGGCTTGATGCGCCGCAGCACATTCCGCCCCCAATTGCGATGCCATTCCACAATCGCAATGCGTTCTTCCAAGCTATGCACCTGGCCCAATTCATAATGCACAGATGAATGGCGCCCTTCCGCCTGCCAAACCGGCAGAAGGTCTGGGATGGCGCCCGTTGCGTCCAATTGGTCCAGATCCATCACACGCTGGAAAACCGTGCGGAGCGAACGCGAACTGCGCGCAACCTTGTCCGGGTGCCGGCGCATGAAATCCATCGAAAGGCGATAACTTTCCTCAAGATGTCCCACCTCATCATCATAGCGGCTGCGGGACAGGCTTTCGATATAGGCGGATTGAATCTCGGCCGCATCAGGGTTTGCTTCATGCGCGCGCTTCAGCGCCTCATTCGCAAGGCGCCTGTCGCCATCACCCGCCATGCGGGACAGGAAAAGATTGGCCTGCCGTTCACCGGGGTCTTCGGCCAGAATGCCATCAATCACCGCGCGCGCTTCTTCGCGCTGTCCAAGGCGGAGCAACATGCGGGCATGCATCACATCAAGGCCGCGATCACCCGCATGGAATTTGCGCGCGCGCGCCACCACGGGAATTGCCCCAGCGATATCGCCCTGGTCAATCAGCAGGCCCATCAGATCATTCAGCGTATTGCGATCCTTGGGCTGAAATTCGAAGGCTTTTTCAAACCCCGCGCGCGCCGCCGCAACATCACCAAGCGCGCGCCGCATGCGCGCAAGCAGGCGCCATATTTCGCCATTGCGGGGATCAAGCCGCACGCCTTCCTGAAAGGCCTTGGCCGCTGCAGCGTAGTCCCCGCGCGCTTCTTCAACATTGCCCAGGTTCTGCCAGGGAGAAGCGCTTTTCGGATCAAGCTTCTGGGCGGCTTGCAGCATGGCCGCAGCCTCATCCAATCGCCCGGCGCGCTTCAGCATGACACCAAGAAGATTGGTCAGCGCGAAATCCTTGGGCTTGCGCGCATGCACCGGCGCCACAAGCTCAGCCGCTTCCTTGTGCCGGCCAAGATTGGATAAGGCGATGGCATAAGGGGTGCAAATCGGCCCAATCGGCGCGCCAAGCGCCACGGCCTTGGCGAAGGCATCAACGGCTTCCTTGGGGCGGCGACTATTCGCCAAGATACCGGCCAATTGCTGCCAGGCCGCCTTATCCTCAGGCTCTGCGGCCAGGCGGGCGCGCAAATCCTCCTCAAGCCGCGCGGAATCAGCTTGGTTGGCGGGCTTGGGTCGGGCTGCCGGGGCGGTCCGGGGGGGCTTGGCTGGGCGATTCGGTTTGCGCATCAGGCGCTTCGCTTCCCTTGAAATAGGCGTCAGAAGGCGGATGTCGCTTATCACCCGCCCACCCCGCAAGACAAATCGGCTGCCTTTGTGGCGACTCGCACGATACGTTGTTTCCCAGCCCGCGCCCCGTTATGTTCACCAGGAATCAGGGAACAAGACATGAACGATCTTTTCGGTCGCGGCGGTCCTCGCAAGGAGGGCGGCGGGCAGCAGGGTGGCTATTCCGCCAAAGACATCGAAGTGCTGGAGGGGCTGGAGCCCGTCCGCCGCCGCCCCGGCATGTATATTGGCGGCACCGATGAAAACGCGCTGCACCATCTGGCGTCCGAAATCATTGATAACGCCATGGATGAGGCTGTGGCCGGCCATGCTGACCGGATCGAGGTAACGCTTGAGGCCGATAATTGGCTGGTGGTGCGCGATAATGGCCGCGGCATCCCGGTGGACCCGCACCCGAAATTCCCGAAACTGAGTGCGCTTGAGGTGATTCTGACCACGCTGCATTCCGGCGGCAAATTCTCCGGCAAGGCCTATGACACTTCAGGCGGGCTGCACGGCGTCGGCTCATCGGTCGTGAACGCATTATCTGAGCGGATGGAGGTTGAGGTCGCGCGTGACCGCACCCTGTTCACGCAGGTCTACTCGCGTGGCAAGGCGATCACGAAGCTGAAGGATGCCGGCGCGGTGCAGAACCGGCGCGGCACAACCATTCGCTTCAAGCCGGACCCGGAGATTTTCGCCAAGCAAGCCTTCCGCCCGGAACGGCTGTATCGTTTCTGCCGGTCCAAGGCGTATTTGTATCGCGGCGTTGAAATCCGCTGGGCGTGCGACTCCGCGCTGATCAAGGATGAAACACCCGCGCAAGCGGTGCTGCATTTCCCGGGCGGGCTTTCTGACTTCTTGACCACCGCGTTGGAAGGTCGCCCCACGGTGGTGCCCGTCGCCTGGTCTGGCGAGGCGGATTTCCCCGAAGGCGCCGGGCGGGTTGAATGGGCGGCAAGCTGGGTGGAACGCGGCGATGGGTTTTTGAACACCTATGCCAATACCATCCCAACGCCGCAGGGCGGCACCCATGAAGCGGGCTTTCGTACGGCGTTAGTCAAGGGCTTGCGCGCCTATGGTGAACTCAAGAAGGAAAAGCGCGCGGCCAATGTGACGGCGGAAGATTTGCTCGGCCCCATGGCCGGTATGCTTTCGGTCTTCATCCGTGAACCGCAATTCCAGGGCCAGACCAAGGATCGGCTCACCAGCCCGGAAGCGGCGCGCCTGGTTGAATTGGCCTTGCGCGACCATTTTGATCATTGGCTGGCGGGCGACCCGGCCAACGCTGATAATCTTCTCGCCTTCGCGATTGAACGGGCCGAGGACAGGCTGCGTCGGCGCGCGGAGAAGGACACACCGCGCAAGACCGCGACGCGCAAGCTCCGCCTGCCGGGTAAGCTCTCCGATTGTGCGCGCGAAAGCGCCGATGGCACGGAGCTTTTCCTGGTGGAGGGCGATTCCGCCGGCGGTTCCGCGAAACAGGCACGAGACCGCGAAACCCAGGCGGTGTTGCCGCTGCGCGGCAAAATCCTGAATGTGGCGAGTGCGAGTGTTGAAAAGTTGCGGCAAAATCAGGAATTGAAGGATTTGATCGAAGCGCTTGGCTGCGGAGTGGGGGATAGGTTTGACATCGCGAAGCTACGCTACGGGCGCGTTGTGATCATGACGGATGCGGATGTGGATGGCGCGCATATCGCGGCCCTTTTGCTAACTTTCTTCTACCGCGAATTGCCGGAATTGGTGCGCCAGGGCCGTGTGTTCCTGGCGCAGCCGCCACTTTATCGCCTGCAAGCGGGCGGGGTTTCGGTTTATGCGATGGATGATGCGGATCGCGAACGCGTCTTGAAGGCGCGCTTCAAATCCAACCAGAAGGTGGAGGTCAGCCGCTTCAAGGGGCTTGGTGAAATGCCGCCGGCGGCACTCAAGGAAACCACCATGGACCCGAAGAAGCGCACGCTGCTCCGCGTTATGCTGACGCCCGAGGATCGGTCCTTTACCAGTGAAAGGGTGGAGGAACTGATGGGCCGCCGCCCGGAATTGCGCTTCCGCTTCATTCAGGAAAATGCCGGGCGCATCGCTGCCGAAGCCTTGGATGCGTAAGCGGCGTTATCCCGCGAAAGCCTGCGTACGCACCAGCCGCGCGTAGAGACCATCAGCAGCCATCAATTCCTGATGATTGCCCTGTTCCACCGCGCGGCCCGCTTCCATCACGACAATCCGGTCCGCATCGCGCACGGTTGCCAGGCGATGCGCGATCACCAGCGTGGTGCGACCTTGACGCAGCCTTGTCAGCGCTTCCTGCACCAGGGCTTCATTTTCCGCATCAAGCGCGCTGGTTGCTTCATCCAGCAACAATACGCGGGGATCACGCAGCAGCGCGCGCGCGAGGGCCAAGCGCTGCCGCTGGCCGCCCGATAGCCGATTGCCGCCGGGGCCGAGTTCAGTTTGATAGCCGGCGGGCAAGGCGCTGATGAACTCATGCGCTGCTGCTGCGCGCGCGGCTGCCTCAACTTCCGCCGCCGTCGCCCCCGGTCGGCCACAAGCGATATTGGCGAAGGCCGTGTCTTCGAAAATCACCGCATCCTGCCCGACATAGGCGAGGGAATCGCGCAGATTTTCCAGGCTGATCGCGCGAATATCCACGCCATCCAGCAACACGCGCCCTTCGGTCACATCATAAAGCCGCGGCACCAGGGCAAGAGCTGTGGATTTCCCCGCGCCGGATGGCCCCACAAGCGCCACCGTCTGGCCGGGTTCGGCGGCGAAGCTCAGGCCCGAAAGCGCAGCATCCGGCACGTTTTCATAGCGGAAGCCCACACCATCAAAAGCAATCCGCCCGCCACCTTCCGGCAGCGCCGCGGGGCTTACGGGGCTCGTGATCTGGCGCGGTGTGTCAATGATGCCGAAAACCCGCGCGAGGCCAGCAAGCCCTTCCTGCAAGGCAGCGTTCAAGGACCCCAAGGCGCGCACCGGGCGCGCGGCAATCAGCACGGCGGCGACAAAGCCCGTGAATTCCCCGATCGTGCCCTGCCCGCTCGCGACACGATACCCAACCACGCCCAGCACCGCGGCCACTGCCAGCCCACCCAGCACTTCCAGCATGGGATCGAGTGACGCGCGGGTGCGTTGGATGCCGAAAATCGCTTCTCGCAAACGGGCAAATAGCGCATTGGCGCGCGCTTCCTCAGCCGCTTCCAGCCGATAGCCACGCACCACCCGCGCCGCGCCAAAGCTTTCCGTGAGCCTGGTTGCCGCATCCCCCACGCGATCCTGCATGCCGCCAGAGGCGCGGCGGATGCGCTTGCCAAGCTTCAGGATGGGCACCACGGCAATCGGGTAAAGCAGCGCCGCAATCAAGGACATTTGCCAATCAAGCCAAAGCATGGACCCGATCAGGCCCATCAACGTCAGCACATCAGCGATGGCACTTATGGATTTCTGCAGCGCTTCGCGGATCAGCCCGGCATCGGTCGTGAAGCGCGCGGCATGGCGCGCCGGAGCATCCCGCGCCACATCGGCAAGATCGGCCCAGGTCAGCGCCTTGAATAAATCGCGCTGCAGGTTTTCCACCACGCGCAGCACGACAGATTGAATGGCAACCGCCTGACCGAATTGCGCGAGCGCTTTTAAGGAAGTCACCAGAATGATCACGCCCGGGATCAGCCACAGCACACGCTCATCGCCCGCCGTGAACAGATCAAACGCCTGCTGGATGACAATGGGGTAAAGCGCGGTCGCGCCTGAGACGCCCAGCGTGCAAAGCAGTGCAAGCAGGATGCCCCTGCCATGCTGGCGGAGATAGGAACGCCAGAGCCGAAGGGTCAGCGGGCGGGTGGAGGTATCGTTCATGCTGCGCCGCTTATAGCCCCTGATGGGCTGGTTGCGATAAGGGGCTTGTCAGACTCCATTAAGCTCTGCTAGTTCTCTTTTTGTTCCTGCTGGGTGTGGCTGGATCCCCATCGTGTCGCACCCTTCCCGTTATCAGCGGGTGAGTTCGGGGGAAGGCAAACCCTTCCCCCGCCCTCTCTTGCGCGCTGCTCCCCAGTCTTGCAGTTTGCCCGCGTGTTTCATGCGCTCCGCCGCCACGCCTCGCTCGTGGTCATTTTCCTGATTGCCGTCACAGCCGGGCTTGCCACCTTGCAATTGCGAGGGGCCGAGGCCTTCATGGCAGCGCTTTGGCATGCCTGGGATTTGTTCCTGTTCATCGTGCCATCACTTGTCGCGGGGCTGCTGCTGGCGGCAGCACTTCGGCAATTGCTCTCCCCGGATGCGCTGGCGCGCTTAATGGGGGCGGAAAGCGGGATTTTTGGCCTGTTCATCGCAACCCTTGTCGGCACGCTTTCGCCAGGCGGCCCAATGGCGGCCTTTCCGCTGGTGCTGGTGCTGGCCGGCGCCGGGGCGGACCGGGGGGCTTTGGTCGCCTTCATCCTGGCCTGGTCGCTCAATGGCTTCCAAAAACTGCTGGTCTATGAGGCGCCGCTGCTCGGCCTTGATTTCGCAATGCTGCGCACGTTGATCACCTTCCCCATGCCGATGATCGCGGGCTGGATCGCGCGGCGCGTGCCCATC
Organism: Roseomonas sp.; assembly: GCA_044345845.1. Classification (GTDB taxonomy): domain Bacteria; phylum Pseudomonadota; class Alphaproteobacteria; order Acetobacterales; family Acetobacteraceae; genus Neoroseomonas. The sequence continues at coordinate 23,703 of JBIJAH010000037.1, read as the reverse complement.
GCGTGGGAGCCACCGAAATGAGCGGGCCTCAAATCATCCTTTGGGTGATAGCGCTGGCCGTGCTGGCGCTTTGCATGCGCCGCGGCATGCCCCAGGCACGGCGCGCAGTGGCCGAGACCAATCGCGGCTTTTGGCGCATCCTGCCCATGTTCTGCGTGGCGTTGCCCATGGCGGCGTTTCTGTCGGAGCTTGTGCCGGCCGATATCGCCACGGAATGGCTTGGCGATGATTCGGGGCTTTCGGGGATTATGATCGCGTCCTTGGCAGGCGGCATCATGCCGGGCGGGCCTTTCGTGACCTTCCCGCTGGTGATCACCTTCAGCAAGGCGGGCGCGGGTGTCGCGCAAATGACCGCGCTGCTCACGGCCTGGTCGGTCTATGCGCTGCACCGGATTCTGACGTGGGAGTACCCGGTGCTGGGCTGGCGCTTTGTGGCGATGCGCTTGGCGTCGTCCTTTTTTCTGCCCGTGTTGGCGGGCTTGATCATGCAGGCGCTGCTGCCGTTTTTTGCGATCAATCTGGCGGCGCCCTGAAGCAAACTTGCTCTGGCGCCCCGCGTGCCGCTCAGGCATTTAGGCGCGGATGGAACCAACCACCCCAGTCGCCGATTGGTCAGCCCTACTCGCGCTGCGCGATGGCGCGGGCACTGCCCTGCCGGATGGCCAGCTTGCCGCGCTGTTTGGCCCGGTGCTGGCGCCACCCTCAGCCGCCGATGGCTGCCGGGTAATCGGGCGGCTTGCGCAAACGCTTGATGGCCGCATCGCCACCGCCGCCGGGTCAAGCCAATGGATCGGCGGGCCGGGCGATATCCTGCATACGCATCGGCTGCGCGCGTTGTGTCACGCCGTGTTAGTGGGCGCAGGCACGGTGCGTCATGACAATCCACGCCTCACCACGCGCGAAGTGCCGGGACCTGATCCCTTGCGCGTGGTGCTGGATACGGACCGCAAACTCTCCACCGATTACGGCATTTTCCAAGGCGGGCCGCCCACCTTGCTGGTCTGCGCCGCTGATGCCGGCGGGCCGGAGCATCACGGCATGGCCGAGGTGTTGCGCCTACCGCGCACACCTGGCGGCGGCCTTGCGATCCCGCCCTTGCTCGCCGCCCTCAAGGCGCGCGGGGCAAGCCGGATTTTCGTTGAAGGTGGCGGGCTCACGGTCTCGCGCTTTCTGGCGGCTGGCTGCCTTGATCGGCTGCATGTCACCGTGGCGCCGGTGCTGCTCGGTTCCGGCATTCCGGCCTTCACGCTGCCGGAAGTGGCACGCATTGCCGATGGGCTGCGCTTTACCTGGCGCGTGCATGATATCGCGCCCGATATCCTGATTGATGCCGCGCTAGATCGCGTGCGGCCCGGGGGCCATCCATGACCGTTGCGCGCGCCTTATGGACGATTGCACCCGGCATCGCGGAGCTCCGCTCTGAGACCCTGCCCGCCCGCGCCCCGGATCAGGTGCTGGCGCGCATGCTGGCATCGGGCATTTCGCGCGGCACGGAACGGCTGGTGCTGGCGGGCAAGGTGCCGGAAAACCAATGGGGCGTGATGCGCTGCCCCTTGCAGGCGGGCGATTTCCCCTTCCCGGTGAAGTATGGCTACAGCGCTGTCGCGCATGTGGCCGAAGGCCCTGCGGAACTGCAAGGCAGGCGCGTGTTTTGCCTGCACCCGCATCAGGATATCTTCCTCGCCCCCGCGGCAATGTGCATCCCGGTCCCGAATGCGGTGCCGGATCGCCGCGCCGTGCTCGGCGCCAATATGGAAACCGCGCTGAATATCCTGTGGGACGCTCAACCCTTGCCCAGCGAACGCGCCTTGGTGATTGGCGCGGGCGTGGTTGGGCTGCTGGTTGCCTATCTGCTCGCGCGCATCCCGGCCATGGTGGTGACAATCATTGACCCCGATGCATCGCGCCGCGGCATTGCGGAAAAACTCGGTATCACCTTCGCCGGCCCAGAAGCCGCGCCGGCCGAGCAAGAATTGATCATCCATGCCAGCGCCAATCCGGCCGGGCTCCGCTTGGCGCTGCAACACGCCGCTTTTGAAGCGCGGATCATCGAAGCGTCATGGTTCGGCGCGCAGGAAGTGGCGCTGCCATTGGGCGAGGCCTTCCATTCCCGCCGCCTGCGTCTGATTTCAAGCCAGGTCGGCGCGGTGGCGCCTGCCATGCGTGGGCGCCGCAGCTTTGGTGAGCGTATGGCCCAGGCGTTGGCGCTGCTGGCCGATCCGGTGCTTGAGGCGCTAATCGGCCCTGCCACGTCCTTCCAGGATTTGCCACAAGCCTTGCCTGGCTTGCTCAACCCCGCCCCCAGCCAGCCCGCGCCGCTTTGCCCGCTGGTGACCTATGGTGCATGAAGCGCCGAACCGCATAGGACAAACCCCGCCCATGTTCAGCCTGACCGTCGTTGATCACGTCATGATCGCCCATTCCTTCCGCGGCGCGGAATTCGGCCCCGCCCAGCGCCTGCATGGCGCCACCTTCATTGTGGAGGCGGAGTTTCGCGCGCCGAAGCTCGACCCCCTCAATCTGCTGGTGGATATCGCTGCGGCGAAGGTGGAACTCCGCCACATTCTGGACGGGTTCGACTATCGCAATCTGGATGCGGAACCGGTCTTTGCCGGGCAGAACACCACCACCGAATATCTCTGCCTGCATATCCATCGTTGCCTGTCTGCCGCACTGGCCGATGGCAAGCTTGGCGCAGGCGGCCAGGCCGTCACGGGCCTCAAGGTGCTTTTGCGCGAAAGCCACATCGCCTGGGCAGCCTATGAAGCCGCACCGGGTGAAAGGATGGTTGGTGAGGCGAATGAGGGCGCCGTGGTGGCGGCATGACAGTGGAGAAGTCGATGGCGTTCGCCGGGAAAAAGGTCTTGATCACAGGCGCCGGCCGGGATTTTGGTCGGACGCTTGCAATCAACTTTGCGCGCCTTGGGGCCGACCTGCTGCTTTCCGCCCGCAAAATTGAGAACGCCCGCGCGACCGAGACGATCGTGCGGAGCACGCTGCCGGCTACGAACATAGCGTGCTTCCCAATCGATCTTACTGATGTGCGGCAACTTGCTGGAGCTCGGGCTGAGATCGAACGTTTTACGGACCGGATCGACATTCTCATTCACAACGCGGGCTTTTGGCTCAGGAATGATTTCGTCGATACTCCCGATGATGACATCGTCAGCGCGGTGGCATCAACCGCCACCGGCCCATTTATCCTCACCAAGCATCTCTTGCCGATGATCAAGCGTTCTTCGGCTGCCGATGTGGTATTCCTCAACGGTACAACCGCGTTGCGTAACAATTTGCGTGCGATCAACGAAGCGTTCAGCTCCGCAAAAGCCGCCCAAGCTTTATTCTCTGAGCGGCTGCGGCATCGTTTGCGGGAGAGCGGCGTACGCGTGCTCACCATCTATCCTCCGGACTTCCACAATACCTCCCCGCTTGATCCCACGAAGTGGGAGTATCGCCGCGACGAATTCGAAGACCGTACTCTGACCGCCAGAAACGTCTTCGACTGCATCCACTTCGCATTACTTCAGGATCGCATCTGTTCGATCGACGAGATCGTGCTCAGCAACAATAACGGCCGGAATATCGGCAATTAAACCTTCTACGGGAGGTGTATCACCCGGAACTGAAGACCGGATAGGTGAGGATGCAGCGGCAGATTTAGAGCCTGACCGGAAACGGTATGGCAATAAACCTCTTGCGCCACGTGAATCCGTGGCGTACCCGTCCGGCGAATCTTTCGATTACCTGTATTTCTGATGGGGCGTTTGCTCTGAGTGAATCATTTGTGATTCTGTTTGTGACGCCGATTCGCGAAGGCGTCACGGATGAGCGGGAAGAAGGTAGTCAATACCTGGAGCCGGCGGCTTGAGCACCACGCCTTGCACCCTTTGCCGCGCTTGATTGCGATGCTATCAATGATTACATCGACAACGTTAGGCAGAGGGGCTACATGGCCAGTATCACCATTCGCAATCTTGATGAGGATCTGAAGCGCCGCCTACGTATCCGCGCCGCCGAGCATGGCCGCTCCATGGAAGAAGAGGCGCGCGACATCCTACGCCAAGTCATGAGTCGCCCGGCGCCCTCACAGAACCTGGGCAAGGCAATCCATCGCCGCTTCGCCGCAATCGGCGGCGTTGAGCTGGACCTGCCGCCGCGCGAGGCCATGCCGGCACCGCCGCGCCACGATTAAAGTGCCTCCATGATCTTGCTGGATACCAATGTGGTTTCCGAACTCATGCGCCCCGCACCATCCGAAGCCGTGCTGGCCTGGTTCGCCGCGCAGGAAGCGCATGATTTGTACTTGAGCGCGATTGGAGAGGCTGAATTGCACCGCGGTGCTGCCATGCTGCCGGAACGCACGCGCCGCGACCAATTGATGGCCGCGATAGATGCCATGATCATCGAGGATTTCGCGGGCCGCATCCTGCCTTTTGACAGCAATGCCGCCACCGCCCGCGCCCAAGGTGCCGCCATCGCGACGCGCAATACCATCGATTTTGCCGGCTGTGGCATAGCGGTGATAGACCCATGGGCGCATCAACAAGGTACCCGCGAACAATCATGACCGGCGCCATCCACCTTATCGTCCCCGCGCCCTTTAGCGCGATTTCCGGCGGCTATATCTATGATCGTCGCCTGGTCGAAGGGCTGCGCGCGCAGGGGCAGGAAGTGCGTGTGGTGGAATTGGCGGGCCGCCATCCCTTCCCCGATGATGTGGCAACCGAAGCGGCCCGCGCAGCACTGGCGGAGAATCCTGCCGGCGCGCGCATTGTGATTGATGGCCTGGGCCTGCCCGCCTTTCTGCCCCTCGCCGATGAACTCGCCAAGCGCAGCGCCACGGCGCTGATCCATCACCCAACCGCTTTGGAACCCGGCGCCCCGGCCAGCCAGCGTGAGGCGCTGAAGGCCGCGGAGCGTGTGTTGTTCAGCGCCTGTGCGCGCATCATCACCACCTCCTCCTCCACGGCGCGCGACCTGCCAGAAGATTTCGGCGTGGATCCGGCGCGCATCAGCGTGGTGGAACCGGGCACAGACCTAGCGCCGCGCGCGATGGGTTCCACCGGCCCAGGCTGCGCCATTTTGAGCGTTGGCATGTTGGTGCCGCGCAAGGGGCATGATGTGCTGCTGCAGGCACTCGCGCGGCTTGCTGATCTCGATTGGTCGCTCGCCATTGCCGGCGATGCGTCGCGTGATCCTGTGCATGCCGATGGGCTGCGCGCGCTGGCCGCCGAGCTTGGCATTGCGCAGCGCGTGAGATTTCTGGGTGCCCTGCCGGATGCCGCTTTGGAAGCGGAATATGCGCGCGCCGATCTTTTCGCGCTTGCAACGCGTTACGAAGGCTATGGCATGGCGGCAGCGGAAGCCATGGCGCGCGGCCTGCCACTGGCGATCACCGCCGGCGGCGCGATTGCGGAAATTGTTCCGGAAGGTGCCGCCGTGGTTGCGGCGGTGGATGATCATAACGCGCTGTCACGCGCCATGCGCCGTCCGATTTTCGATACTGCCTTGCGCGCCGATATGGCCGAAGCATCCTGGCGCGCGGGGCAGGCGCTGCCGCGCTGGCCAGATCGTGCAACCGCTTTTCTGAAAGCCCTTAATCATGGCTGAGAACTTCGATGGTGATTGGCTCGATCTACGAGAGCCACATGATGCAGCCGCGCGCAATCCTGAATTGGCCGCGATGCTCGCAGCCTCCCTGCCCGCGCGACCACGCCTGCTTGATCTTGGTGCGGGCACGGGCAGCTTGCTCCGCTGGCTTGGCCATTTCATTGGCCGCGCGCAAAGCTGGACCTTGGTGGATAGTGACGCGGAACTACTCGCCCGCGCCTTTGATACCATTGCCGATCGTGCGGAGGCCGTGGGTTGGCCCGCCACCAATCCAGGGCGCAGCGCGCTTTTGGTGCATGCGCCGCAGGGCGCCTGGCGCATTGAAGCCATCCTCGCGGACCTTGCCGCTGCACCGGCCAATCTGCCGCTGGAACGCGTGGATGCGGTGGTGAGCACGGCGTTGTGCGATCTGGTTTCTCGCGGGTGGGTCGAGGCCATGGCGGCGGCTTGTGCCGCACGGCGCCTGCCCTTCTACGCCGCGCTGAATGTGACAGGGCGCGAGCGCTTCAGCCCGCCGCATCCCGCCGATGCGTTGGTGGCGCGTGGCTTCCGCCGGGACCAAGCGCGCGACAAGGGTTTTGGCGGTGCATCACTTGGGCCACAGGCACCGGCTGTAATGGCGGAAGCCTTCGCCGCACATGGCTATGCCATTCATCGCGCGCCGAGTGATTGGGTGGTGGATCGCCGCGCCCGTGCCTTTACCCGCGCCATCGCTGATGGCCATGGCTTGGCGGCGCTTGGCTGGGAAAGGCGCGGCAGTGACACCATTCTGGATTGGCTGGAACTGCGGCGGGATCAGGCAGATGCCGGGCAGCTTACCGTGCGCATCGGCCATCAGGATTTCCTCGCGCTTCCTCCTGCAAGGTAGTTTCACATGCCCCTTTTGCTTGGCTGCATCGCGGATGATTTCACGGGGGCAACGGACCTCGCGAATACCTTGGTCAAAGGCGGCATGACTGCCGTGCAGGTGATTGGCGTGCCGACCGGCCCCTTGCCGGAAGCGGATGCCGTGATCATTGCGCTGAAATCACGCACCGCGCCGATTGGCGAAGCGGTGGCGCAATCGCTGGCCGCTTGTGATGCGCTGCTTGCCGCCGGTGCGAAGCAGATTTTCTGGAAATATTGCTCAACTTTTGACAGCACGGATCAAGGCAATATCGGGCCTGTTGCGGATGCGCTGCTGAAGCGCTTGGGATCGGGCTTTGCGCTGGCCTGCCCGGCCTTTCCGACCAATGGGCGGACGATCTACCTCGGCCATCTTTTTGTCGGCAATGCGCTGCTCAATGAAAGCGGCATGGAAAATCACCCGCTGACGCCGATGACGGATGCCAATCTGGTGCGCGTGCTCGGCCGGCAAACTGATGGCGCGGTGGGGCTGGTGTCCTTCACCACTGTCGAACAAGGTGCGGCTGCTACGCGCCAAGCCATGATGCGGCTGGCAGAGCAAGGCCGGCGCTATGCCATTGTGGATGCGGTGACGGATCAGCATTTGCTCGCGATTGGGGAAGCCGCGGCGCAACACGCGCTGATCACGGGCGGTTCCGGTGTCGCGATGGGCTTGCCTGAGAATTTCCGCCGCGCCGGGCTGCTGCCGGCGCGCGGTGATGCGGCCAACCTGCCGCCCATGCAGGGCATGGCGGCGGTGGTGGCGGGGTCTTGTTCGCGCGCCACGCTGGGGCAAATCGGCCTCGCGCGGGATCATGTGCCGGTCTTGGAATTGGATGCGCTCGCAACGCCCGATGCGGTGGCCCTTACGGCGCAAGCGCTGGATTGGGTGGCGGGCAAATTGGCCGCGGATCGCCCGGTAGTGATCGCCGCCAGCGCGCCGCCGGAAAAGGTTGCAGCGCTCCAAGCGAAGCTTGGGCGCGATGATGCTGGTGCGCTGATTGAAACCGCCATGGCCGCGATTGCGGAAGGGCTGGTCGCGCGCGGTGTGGGGCGCTTGGTCGTGGCGGGCGGAGAAACCTCCGGTGCCGTCGTACAGCGCTTGGGCGTCACGGCGCTCCGCATCGGGCCTGAGATTGATCCCGGCGTGCCCTGGACTTTCGCCGAACCGCGCGGGCTGCATCTAGCGCTCAAATCCGGCAATTTCGGCGCGCGTGATTTCTTCCTGAAGGCGTTCGACCATGGATGAGGCTGCGCTGCGCGCGCAACTTGCCGCGCTTGGTGCCTCGCTTTTCGCGCGTGGCTATTCAGTGGGGACGGCGGGCAATATCAGCGTACGCCTGCCGGATGGGTTTCTGATGACGCCGACCAATTCCTGCCTTGGGCGGCTTGATCCCGCGCGCATCTCCAAGCTCGCGCCAGATTTTTCCTATGTCTCGGGCGATAAGCCATCGAAGGAAGTCTTCATGCATCGCGCGGTGCTGATGGCGCGGCCCGATGCGGGCGCGGTGGTGCATTTGCATTCCACCCACGCCACCGCCATTGCCTGCCTGGCCGAACCCGGAGAGGTCGCGCCCATCCCGCCACTCACACCCTATTTCGTCATGCGCGTCGGGCGGCTTTTGCCCGTGATCCGCTATTACCGCCCGGGCGATGGCGCGATGGAGAGTGATATCCACGAAGCCGCCCAAAACGCGAAGGCCGTGCTGTTGGCCAATCACGGCCCGGTGGTATCGGGCCGCACGCTGGAAGATGCCGTGCATGCTGCGGAGGAATTGGAAGAAGCGGCGCGCCTTGCGCTAATGCTGCGTGGTGCCGGTGCGCGCAGCCTGACGCCGGCGCAGGTGGATGATCTGTTGGATACCTTCGGCTGATCCATGTGGATCATGATTGCAGCCACTTATTTGTACTTCTGACTGGCCACGCTCACCGTGTTTTCACGCAACCATGCTGCAAGGCGGTCATGGCGGAATGATCTTCCTTCCAAATTTTCGATGATAATTCGGTATATTATCTGGGAATCTGACATGATCGCATAGCCGTTAATCGCCAGAAAAGTTATCATGCCCGCCGCAGCGACACGCTTATTCCCGTCAACAAAGGGATGGTTGATGGCCAGGCTCTCCCAAAGAGCCGCAGCTTCCTCGATCACGTCCTCGTAGTAGCCCGTCTGTGGGCGATAAAGCGCGGCCTCAAGAAGCCCAAAATCACGAACGCCATGTGCACCGCCATAGCGTTCGATCTGGTCGTGATGGATTGCCAAGACCTCAATGATGGTCAGGTAATCCGTCATTCAGCCAGCTTCGCATAGAGCTCGGCATATTTCTCATGAGTGGCCTCATAGGCCGCCATCACATGCGCGCGCGGGCGAGCGCGCTTGCGCTTGTCAATCAGATCGGAGAGCGCTTCTTCAACAAGCGCTTGCAACTGCCGCCCTTCGATCTTGGCGAGGCTGCGCAGCGTGGCGAGAGTTTCAGACTTCACCTGGGTTGCGAATTTCTCACGAGCGGGTTCGGTCATTTGGTATCTTGCCTTCATGTCCTGCGATCATGATATATCATGACAGATCAAGTTTTACCATGATGAACTGGGGCGGCTCCCGTCCAGCTTCCTTCTCGGGGTGCGCATCAAGTTTTTGTCCGATCGCATTTTCCGAGCCGCCAAGTGTGAACACTTGGCTTGAAAATGCTCAGTTTGATCGCATTTTCCGAGCCGCCAAGCGTGAACACTTGGCTTGAAAATGCTCACGCCGCCTTCGCCTGCTGCTGTTGCAGCAAACCGGTCAGGAATTGCGCAATAGCGCCCATGCCCGATTGCCCGGCGCGGGCTTCGGCATCGCCATTATAATTCGTGTTCGTATTCACGTCATAAGCGAAAGTGTTGCCGGCGCGATCCGTGATGAATTCAATGGCACCCCCACCACGGCAATGGTCGGCGGCGTTGGGATATCGAAACCCGCCAGCGCGGCATATTGCGCCACCTTGGACAATTCCAGCTGCAAGGCGCGCCGGCCATTCACCACAGTTCTGCCATGGCGTTCCAAATGCTCAATCACCGCCCCGGCATATTCAGGTGCATAGGTATGCCCGCGCGTGTGGGATGAGGCACTCATGCGATTATAGAAAACGCCCTCGGGCGGCGGCGTGGTCAGGTCAAGCATGCCTTCATCCAGGAACCATTCCTCAAAGGGGTTGCCAAGGCGGGCGAAGGCCGCGCGCAGCGGCTCCACCCAGGCGTCATTTTCATGAATGACGAAGATCTTCGACATGGCGGCTTCTCCAAAGTTTCACATGAGAAAAGCCTGCTTTAGGTATCGCGCAAGAGGCCAGGAAAAGAAAGATTTTCCTGCCACGGGGGCGATTTTTCAGGAAAACCCTTGCCCCGATCGACCCAGCCGAGAGATACCCCATCCCCAGCCCAGCCGCGCGATTTCACCAGCCGCGTTTAGGCTTTAGGAAGACGGGCAGGAAAACCACCCGCCAGCGGAGACCCAAATGCAGCTTGATCCCGTCTTTGCCGCGCCGGGGCGCTTCTTCAAGGGCAATATCCATACCCATTCCACCCTTTCAGATGGCAAGCGCGCGCCAGAGGATGTCGTGGAAACCTATCGCCGTGGCGGCTATGATTTCATGGCGCTGACGGACCATTTCATGGCGCGTTATGGGTTCCCCATTGCCGATACACGCCGCTTCCGCGTGCCTGGCTTCACCACGCTGCTGGGCGCGGAAGTCCATGCGCCGGCGACCTCGCTCGGTGAGATTTGGCATATCCTGGCGGTCGGCCTGCCGCTGGATTTCGCACCCACCCCGCCGGAAGAAGATGGCGCGGCACTTGCGGCACGCTGCGCCGATGCGGGCGCCTTTGTCGCCATCGCCCATCCCGGCTGGTACGGGCTGACAGCGGCTGACGGGCATAGCATCGCTTGCGCCCACGCGGTGGAGATCTACAACCATACAAGCCAGGTGCGGACGGATCGCGGCGCCGGGGCCTTTCTGGCGGACCGACTGCTCACGGATGGCAGGCGTGTCTCCCTTATTGCCGTGGATGATGCGCATTTCGCCTGTGAAGATTGGTTCGGCGGTTGGGTGATGGTGAAGGCCGCCGAAAACGAACCGGAAGCGCTGCTGACGGCGCTGAAAGCCGGGCATTTCTACGCAAGCCAAGGCCCGCGCATTGAGGCCATTCTCTGGGGTGACGATAGCGTGGAAGTGCATTGCAGCCCGGCTGCCAGCATTATGGTGCTTGGGCGCGGTTCGGCAGCGGCGCAATCCGTCATGCCCTTGCAAACCAGAGTAGTGTTACCAGTTGAGAAACTCCGCGCAGGAGGATTCGCACGCATTGTGGTGGCGGATGCCACCGGAAAGCGCGCTTGGTCCAATCCGTATTTTTTCTGAGGAAGTTTGGCCGGCAACACTGCCCAATAAAGACTGATGGGCTTTAACCCTGTTTACCGATTGTCACACGGGGCATTGCTGCAATTCTGCGTGTTTTTTGCGTTCTTTTGCGGCGAAATTAGGCAATCAATTACGCCACAACAGAGGGTTTCCAAGTGCGCGTGAAGAATTTGGTAACTCTCTGCTGCCTAATTGGGCGTATTGCTGCGTTACGGCGATAATCTGAAGTAGGCTCGTTTTAACCAAAGCCGCCAAAAGTTTTTTGTATCTCAATATCCCTGGTCACCTTTCAGCAAGGACAGTGCCTGCACAATGGGGCGTCCCATGAAAGGAGTACGCCACACGATGCGTATTAGAATTGCTCCCCTGCTTCTCACGATCCTGGCAATGATCGGCACCGTTAACGCCGGCTCGGCCATCTATGCCTGGATTGCCATGCGCCACAATGCGCAGAGCTTCACCGAAATCAAGACCAATGCGGTCGCACCGCTGATTGACCTGAAGGCACTTTCCGACGCCTATGCTGTCTTTGTCGTTGATGCATCGCATAAGATGCGCAATGGCAATTTCACCTGGGAAGAAGGTGCGACCAGCCTTGCCGATGCGGTAAAGAATATTGACCGCGCCTGGAGTGCCCTGGTTCGCGCCGAACTGCCCCCTTCAGTTCAGGAAGCCTTCGCGCAGGCGCGCGAACGCCGTGCGCCGGCGGAACAGGTGACGCAGGATTTGGTGCGCATCACTGCCGCCAAAAACAGCGCTCAGCTTGATCAACTCATTAAAGAACGGCTTTATCAGGCGATTGATCCCTTCACGGAATCGATCGGCGGTATGATGGATACCATTGTGGCCGGTACGAATGACAAGGTGGCCAATGAAGTCACCTCGGTCAGCCAGACCACAATGATCATTGCTCTGCTTGGGTTTTTCTCACTCGCGGCCCTGATTGCGGCTGGCTGGGTGGTTGTTGCCCGTGTCACCCGTCCGCTGGGTCAGCTTGCTTCTGGCATGGAAACCATGTCGAAGGGCGATCTGTCCAAGGAATTCCAGGGCACGGACCGTCAGGATGAAGTGGGCGAAATGGCGCGTGCCGCCACTGTCTTCCGCGAAGGCCTGCTCGAAGCCGAAAACCTGCGCGCTGCGGAAGCTTCGCGTGGGGCGGAAATGGAATCCGCGCGCCGCGCTGCCATCCAAAGCATTGCGGGCGATCTGGATCGCGCCGTTGGCCAATCCGTCGGCACGCTGTCCGAAAGCACGGCCATGCTGGTGCAGGAAGGCAGCAAGGTATCGTCCGTTACCGACGCCACCCTGGCCCAGGCGCGCTCTGCCGCGCATGAAGGGACTGAAGCCAATCACGGCATCCAGTCCGTTTCTGCCGCTGCGGAAGAACTGACGGTCGCGATTTCCGAAGTCTCCAACCGCGTCACGGCCGTTGCTCAAACGGCGCGCGGTGCGGCGGAACAGGCGGATCGCGTCAGCAGCCTGGTGGATGGGCTGAACGCGGCATCCGTTCGCATCAATGATGTCACAGGGCTGATCGGTACCATTGCCGCGCAGACCAACCTGCTGGCGCTGAATGCCACGATCGAATCGGCGCGTGCCGGTGAAGCGGGCAAGGGCTTTGCGGTGGTGGCGTCTGAGGTGAAGAACCTGGCGGCGCAATCCGCGAAGGCCACGGAAAGCATTCAGACCGAAATCGGCGCGATGCAGTCCATCATTGGCGATGTGGTCGGCGTGATTGGCGACATCGTGAAGCGCATTAGCCAGCTGGATGGTGAAAACACCGCCATCGCCGCGGCGGTGGAAGAACAATCCGCCACTACGGCGGAAATCGCTTCCAGCCTGCGCAATGCCGCCAAGGCGGTGGACGGGCTGGAAGGCTCCATCGGCCGCGTGTCTGGCATGGCGGAAGATGCCGGCAAGGCCATGGGCAGCATCACACATGCCAGCCGCACCGTAGCGGATGAGGCAGTGCAGCTTCGTGAGGCGACGCAAGCCTTGATCAAGCGCCTGCAAGCGGCCTGATCGCTACATAGCGTTACAACGAAAGGCGGCGGCTCCCTTGGGGCCGCCGCTTTTATTTTGGGCATTGCGCTCATGAGATAATGTTCTTATTTCACCGTCGAATTACGCCCCTTTGCCCTCCGGCGTCTTGATCCGCCCGACTCCCCGCCCACGGCGCCAGCCAAGGCAAATACTGTGGCAGGAAAGTCACCACACTGTGACTGCGCCTCATTTCCGCCAAAAAACACAGAAAACATTCCCATAAAGTGACTTCTTCAACACCCGCATCGAGCTAATCACGCCAAGTTTCACCAAGTTACAGCAACCCTGCTTGTCCGGCCAAGCAAACCTGACTTACTCACCATCAAAAGCGCGCGAGGCGCTAAGACTGAACAGGAGGCTTGGACGGATATGAAGGCAGGTAGGCTTGTCGCGACCGCGATCATCGCCCTGAGCGCCGTATTGGCCACTGGTCAGGCTGATGCCAGCCAGGCGAACCCGCAGTCCAAGCCCTCAGCCCAGCGTCAACAGGCGGCCAAACCGGCGCAGACGCGCCAACAGGTCCAGGCGCAACCTGTCAGGGCCAACCAAGCCGCACAAACCCAGCGACGCCCAGTTTCCCAGGCCCAGCGCAGCGCCCAAAGCAGCCAGGGCGGTATTTCTTGCGTTCCCTATGTGCGCCAGGCAACCGGCATGGCGATCAGGGGCAATGGCGGCGATTGGTGGCACAATGCCGCTGGGCTTTATGCGCGCGGTCATGCGCCGGAGGCCGGCGCCATCATGGCTTTTTCTCGCACCGGCCAGATGCGTTCCGGCCATGTGGCGGTAGTGCAGGAAGTGATCAGCGCGCGTGAAGTGCTGATCCACCACGCCAATTGGGCCGGCCCCGGCATTCGCCGCGGTTCCATCATGCGGAATGTCTCGGTGGTTGACGTGTCCCTCCATAATGATTGGTCTTCGGTCCGGGTGCAGGTCGGGCGGGATCAGGAAAGCCTGGGCCGCATCTACCCGATCCAGGGCTTTATCTATGACCGCCCGGATAATGGTTACACTCGGACAGCATCAACCCCCCGCCCCGGCGGCCCATTATTGGCCAATGCGCGGTCACTCCGCCCGGATGGTGTACGCGGCTTTGAAGAAGTGGCGCAGGCCCCGGCGCGTAGCCGCTAGAACCTAACCGCTTTCGCCCGCTTTGGGCGGGGCTGACCCAGTGGTCGCTTCGGGCAATTGGGCGGGTTTCGTCTGAAACCCGCGCCCGGCCATTACCGCATCTTCGCCAAAGCGCGCGCGCAGCGCCTCCATCGCTTTCCAGCGCGCGGCCCGGCGTGGTGCCTCGGGGTCTGCCAAATCACCCCGATCAGCCTGATCTGCCGGCGCCAAGGGCTGGGCGCCAATGCCAATCAGCCGAAACGCCGTGCCATCGGCTTCCTTCTGCAATAGCGGCTTGGCGGCGGCGAAGATCACCTCCGGCAATAGGCTCGGTTCCGCCAGCCGCTGAGACCGGGTGCGGAGCGCGAAGTCGGCCGCCTTCAGCTTCAGCACCACGCCCCCCGCGGCAAAGCCCTTTTCCTTCAAGCGCCGCGCCAATTTTTCGCATAGCCGCCAAAGGGGCGCTTCCAGTGCCGTAACCGCGCTGATATCCGCCTCAAAAGTGGTCTCGGCGCTGATGCTTTTGGTCTCACGCGCTGGGTTCACGGGGCGGTTATCCTCACCCCGCGCGCGCGCCACCAGCGCTGTGCCATCCGCGCCGAAGTGCGCCAAGGCAGCGCGCGCATCCAAAGCGGCCAATTGACCAAGGCGCACAAACCCCGCCGCCGCCAGGCGCTTCGCCATAGCCGGCCCCACACCGGGCAGCACCGCGACCGATTGTGGCGCGAGCCAGGCGGCGGCTTCCTGCGCGCCGATCACCGCAAAACCCCTCGGCTTGTCGCGTTCAGCGGCGAGCTTCGCCATTAGCCGATTCGCGGCAAGGCCAACCGAGACGGTCACGCCAACTTCCCGCTCCACCGCTTGGGCGAAACGCGCCAGCACCACGGCGGGGGGCGCGTTATGCAAGGCTTCGGTACCGGCCAAGTCCAAAACTGCCTCATCAATCGAAAGCGGCTGCACGAGCGGCGTCAGCGTTTCCATCATGGCGCGGATGCGCGCCCCTTCGCGGGCGTATTTGGCGATATCGGGCTTGATCACCACCGCATCGGGGCAGGCAGCGCGCGCCTTGAACATGGGCATCGCACTGCGCACCCCGGAAAGCCGCGCGATATAGCAGCAGGCCGCGACAACGCCGCGCGTGCCGCCGCCCACAATTACAGGGCGGGTCGCCAATTCCGGCTGGTCACGCTTTTCCACACTGGCATAGAAGGCATCGCAATCAATATGCGCGACCGTCAGGCGGAACAGGTCCGGATGGGCCATCACGCGCCGAGAGCCACAAGCCGGGCAGCGCGTGAAATCCTCAGCCGCATGATGGAAGCAATCGCGGCAAAGGGCGGGCATGGACTAACGCCTGATCCAGGGCATGGCGGCAAAACAGCACAGCAACACCGCGTAAATCGCGCCCTCAATACTCGCAAAATGCGCTAGCCATTGTTCGGGTGAAAGGCCACGCATGGCGCGAGTCATGGCGATTTCCGCGCCGATCAGAAGCGCCAGCCCAACCAGCCCCATGATGATGCGCCCAACGGATTTCGCCGGAACACCAAAGCGCCGCGCGATGAGCGGCGCGAAATGGATGATGGCGGCGAACATGGGCAGGGCTTCAAGCGCACTCGCCACCACCACGCCAAAGCGCGGCGCCAGCAGCAATTCCCGCGTGGCGCCCAGCAAAAAGCCAATCACATAAAGCAGCAGGAAATAGACTGCCCCGGCCTTGAAGGACCTTAGCATCACGCGCCGTCCCAAAGCCGCGCGGCGCCGAAAACGCCGGACGAATCGCCATGCTTGGCTTGCACCACCGGTGTGCGCGCCACATCGCCAAAGCCATGCCGCGCCATCAGCGCCGGCACGTCCCGATAAAGATGCGCCATATTCGAAAGCCCGCCCCCCAGCACGATCACATCCGGATCAAGGATATTGGCCATCATCGCCAAGGCGCGCGCCAGGCGATCCGCATGCCGCGCCAGTGCCGCTTGCGCGCGCTGATCCCCCGCCGCCGCCCGCGCCGGCAGGCCTGAGGCATCTCGCGCGCCCGGGCCATCGCAATCTGCCGCCAAGGCAGGGCCGGACAGGAAGGTTTCAAGGCAGCCATGCTGGCCGCACCAACAGCGGGGGCCGGGAAATTCCTCAGGCCGCATCCAGGGTAAGGGCACATGGCCCCATTCGCCACCTGTGCCATTCGGACCATCCAGAATCCGCCCACCCGAAACAACGCCTGCACCAACCCCGGTGCCAAGAATCACCGCGAAAACCGTGCGATACCCAGCGCCGGCGCCATCGGCCGCCTCACTCATCGCCAGGCAATTCGCGTCATTGCTGATGCGCACCGCGCGCCCAAGGCGGGCTTCCAAATCCTGCTTCAGCGTGCGCCCATTCAGCGCCTGGGAATTGGCGTTACGGACCAGGCCCGTAACCGGGCTCAGGCTGCCCGGAATGCCGATGCCGATGCTGCCGCGCTGTCCAAGCCGCGCTTCGGCATCGCGCACCAGACCGGCGATGGTCGCCAAAACACCTTCATACTCCGCGGGGCTCGCGCGGCGTTCGCGCAGCAGCACGGCGCCATCATCGCCAAGGGCCACGATTTCCGTCTTGGTGCCGCCCAGATCAATGCCGAGTTTCATGCTAATACTCTTGGTCAAGGCCGCGCGGCGCCGCAAGCCTGAACTGGCGGTGACGTGCAAGGCATGGTGGAAGAGAACGCATGAGCGAGACGATTCTGGATGTGAAGGGTCTGACCTGCCCCTTGCCGGTGCTGAAGGCGAATAAGGCTTTGCGCGGCATGGCGGCCGGGGCGCGGCTGACGGTGCTGGCGACGGACCCAGCCTCGGTTCCCGATTTCAACGCCTTTTGCCGGGAAACCGGCCATGCGCTGGTGGCCTTTTCCGAAGATCAGGGCAGCTATCGTTTCGTGATCCGCAAGCGCGACGACCCACCGGCATGACCCTCCTGATCCTGACCCATGCCGCTTGCGTGGCGCATGATCCCGGGCCCCATCACCCGGAATGCCCGGATCGCTGGCGTGCCGTGACGCGCGCCCTTGAAGCGGAAGCCTTCAGCACCCTGCCCCGCGCCGAAGCGCCGCGCGCAACGCACGAACAAATCCCGCGTGTGCATCCCGAAGCCTATCTGCAAGCGATTCTGGAGTCGGGACCTGTCGAGGGTGATCGCGTGGCGCTGGATGCTGATACCATCATATCCCATGGCAGCATCGAAGCCGCCTTGCGGAGCGCCGGCGCTGCCGTGGCGGCGGTGGATGCGGTGTGCGCTGGCCCCATTCGCCACGCCTTTTGCGCGACTCGCCCGCCCGGCCATCACGCCGAACCGGCGCGCCCCATGGGGTTTTGCCTTTTTGCCAATGCCGCCATTGCCGCGCGCCATGCCCAGGAAGTGCATGGCCTCACGCGCGTCGCGGTTGCTGATTTCGATGTTCACCACGGCAATGGCACGCAAGCCTGTTTTGAAGCGGATGCCTCATTGATGCTGGCATCATCCCATCAATGGCCGCTTTACCCCGGCACCGGTGCGCCGCAGGAAAGGGGTGTGGGCAATATCTTCAACGCAACGCTGCCGCCTGGCGCCGATGGCGCAGCGTTTCGCGCGGTGTGGGAGAATCTGTTGCTGCCCGCTTTGGATGCTTTCGCGCCTGATCTGCTGATCATCTCGGCGGGGTTTGACGCGCATGTGGCGGATCCGCTGGCGCAGCTCAGGCTGACGGAAGCGGATTTCACCTGGATCACGGAAGAACTCTGTGCGCTGGCCGCGCGCCATGCCGAAGGGCGCGTGGTTTCGGTGTTGGAGGGGGGCTATGATCTTGATGCGCTGGGCGCTTCAGTGGCGGCCCATGTTCGCGCGCTGATGCTCAATTAACCCTTGCAGAGCGCCGCTGAGCGCCCCCAAATCCCAACAGCAAAAACAAAGAGGTTCGCCATGAATCGTCGTCATCTTCTCGCAGCCCTGCCCGCCGCGGCGTTAGCGCCGCGCCTTGTCGCCGCGCAGGATTGGCCGCCCGGCCCCGTGCGCGCCATTGTGCCCTTCGCCCCGGGTTCCGCCACCGATACGGTCGCGCGCGTCTTTACCGAGAAAATGCGCGATACCCTTGGCCAGAATGTGGTGGTGGAAAACCGCGCCGGCGCCAATGGGCTGATCGGGGCCGAAGCCGTGGCCCGCGCCACGCCGGATGGCCTGACCGTGCTGATCGGCACCAATTCCACCAATGCCGCCGCCGGGGCGCTGTTCAAGCGCGTGCCTTTTGATGTGGACACCGCCTTCATCCCGGTCTCGACCCTCGGCTCCGTCCCCCTGCTGGTCGCGGTACGGGCCGAATCGCGTTGGCAGAACCTGGCCGAATTGCTGGCCGAGGCGAAAGCCAAGCCGGAGAGCATTACCTATGCCTCCGCGTCTTCGTCCCAGCAGGTTTCGACCGAGCTCATGGCCCATATGGCGGGTGCGAAGATGCTGCGCGTGCCTTATCGGTCCTCGCCGCTCGCGGTGCAGGATTTGCTCGCGGGGCGGGTTGATCTTTTCGTGGCGGATCAATTGGTTATCCTGCCGCACGCGCGGGATGGGAAGCTCCGTATCCTCGGCATTACGTCGCCTCAGCGTTCCGCCATGCTGCCGGAGATTCCAACGGTGGCCGAAGCCGGGAACCTGCCGGGTTATCAGATCACCGCCTGGTTCGGGCTTTTTGTGCCCGCCGGCACGCCGGCCATTGCCGTTTCCCGCCTGAATGCTGCCGTGCGCCGCGCCGGGGAACAGGCGGATTTGCGGGAAAGGCTGTCTTCCGGCTTCGGGATGGTGGTTTCCACCTCCACCCCGGAAGAGGCGGCGGCCTTCGTAAAAGCCGAGACCCAGCGTTGGACCTCAGCAATTCGTACCGCGGGCATCGAACCGGAATAGACATTTCGATATCTGTCAGGTTAGGCTGACAGTATGGTACGCACACCGACCGAGACAGCGGGGGCTCCGCCGTCAGATATCGCCGCCCTTTCCTTCGAGCAAGCGCTCGCAGAGCTTGAGGGAATTGTGCGGGAATTGGAAAGCGGCAAGGGCGCCTTGGAAGCCTCGGTCGCCGCTTATCAGCGCGGGGCAGCGCTGAAGCGCCATTGTGAGGCGAAGCTCGCCGAGGCTGAGCAGAAAATCCAAGCGATTGTGGATGGCCCGGCGGGGCCATCGCTCCGGGATGTGGAGTAAGGCGGCGCATGGCTGATCCAACCCAAGCCCTTGCATCGGCCATGGCGGCGGCTGCGGCGGAAATTGATCAGGCGCTTGATGCGTTGATCCCGCCGGTGGAAGGCGATGAAGCGCGGCTGTTTGAAGCCATGCGCTATGCCAGCATGGGCGGCGGCAAAAGGCTGCGCGGTTTTCTGGTGCTGGAAGGGGCGGCGCAATTCGGCGTGTCGCGCGATGCAGCCTTGCGCGTCGCGGCAGCGATTGAAATGCTGCACGCCTATTCGCTGGTGCATGATGATCTGCCCTGCATGGATGATGATGATCTGCGCCGGGGCAAACCAACGGTGCATCGCGCCTTTGATGAAGCAACCGCTGTGCTGGCCGGCGATGCGCTGCAAACCCAGGCTTTTCTGGTGTTGAGCGAACCCGACACACACCCCGATCCCGCCGTGCGGGCGGAGCTGTGCCGCGCCTTGGCGCGGGCGGCGGGCGCGCGCGGCATGTGTGGCGGGCAGATGCTGGATATGCTGGCGGAAGAAGCGGGCCGGCCTTTGGAAGAAGCGGAAATTGGGCGGCTGCAATTGCTGAAAACCGGCAAGCTGATTGAATTTTCCGCTGAAGCTGGAGCCATTCTTGGCAAGGCCCCCATCCAGCTACGCCATGCGCTTTCCGCCTATGGCCGTGATATGGGCGCTGCCTTTCAGATTGCCGATGATGTGCTGGATGCGACCGCATCAGCCGAGGAAACCGGCAAGCGCACCGGCAAGGATGCCGATGCGGGCAAAGCCACTTTGGTTGGGCTTTTGGGACTTGAACGCGCCAGGCTGCAAGCAGAACGGCTTGCCGCCCAGGCGCAAGATCATCTGGATGCTTTTGGGGAAGCAGCGGCGCATTTGCGCACGCTGGCCGATTACACAATCGCGCGGAGAAGCTAAATGAACCGTCCTGTCACACCCATGCTCGATCGCGTTTCAACCCCAAGCGATTTGCGGAATTTCTCAGCCGATCAATTGAAACGCCTGGCCGAGGAATTGCGCGCCGAGACGATTGACGCGGTGTCCGTCACCGGGGGGCATCTTGGTGCATCCCTGGGTGTGGTGGAATTGACGGTCGCAGTGCACGCAATTTTCGACACGCCGCATGACCGGCTGATCTGGGATGTCGGGCATCAGGCCTATCCGCACAAAATCCTGACAGGCCGGCGCGATCGCATCCGCACGCTGCGCCAAAGCGGCGGGCTTTCCGGCTTCACCCGGCGGAGTGAGAGCGAATATGATCCCTTCGGTGCCGCGCATTCTTCGACCAGCATTTCCGCGGGCCTAGGCATGGCGATTGGCAGCCAATTGCAGGGCAAGGATCGCCATGTGATTTCCGTGATCGGCGATGGGTCCATGAGTGCGGGCATGGCTTATGAAGCCATGAACAATGCTGGCGCATCCAAGGCGAACCTCATTGTCATTCTGAATGATAATGACATGTCCATCGCGCCGCCTGTTGGTGCGATGAGTGCTTATCTGTCCAAGCTGATTTCATCGCGCCCCTTCTTGTCGCTGCGCGATATGATGGCGCGGCTGGCCAAGCGCTTCCCGGCACCTTTGGAACGCGCCGCACGCCGGGCTGATGAGTATGCGCGCGGGCTGCTGACTGGCGGCACGCTGTTTGAAGAGCTTGGCTTCTATTATGTCGGCCCGGTAGATGGGCATGATCTGGACCATTTGCTGCCCATTCTGCGCAACCTGCGTGATACGGATCACCAGGGCCCGATCCTGCTGCATGTGGTGACGCAGAAGGGCAAGGGTTATGCGCCGGCGGAATCCTCGCCCGACAAATATCACGGCGTGGTGAAATTCAATGTCGTCACGGGCGAACAGGCCAAGGCACCACCTGGCCCGCCTTCCTTCACCAAGGTCTTCGCCAATGCGCTGATCGCGGAAGCTGAAGCGAATGAGGGCATCGTCGCCATCAATGCCGCCATGCCATCCGGCACGGGGCTTGATTTATTCGCCAAGAAATTCCCGCGCCGGAGTTTTGATGTTGGCATCGCGGAACAACATGCGGTAACTTTCGCGGCTGGGCTCGCGACCGAGGGGCTGAAGCCCTTCTGTGCGATTTATTCCACCTTCCTGCAACGCGCCTATGACCAGATCATGCATGATGTGGCGCTACAATCGCTGCCGGTGCGCTTCGCCATGGACCGCGCCGGGTTGGTCGGCGCAGATGGCGCGACCCATGCGGGGTCTTTCGATATCGCCTATCTCGGCTGCCTGCCCAATATGGTGCTGATGGCCGCCGCCGATGAGGTGGAGCTGATGCATATGGTCGCGACCAGTGCTGCGATTGATGATCGGCCTTCAGCCTTCCGCTATCCGCGCGGTGAGGGTTTTGGCCTGGAATTACCCAAGCGCGGTTCGGTGCTTGAAATCGGCAAGGGGCGCGTGCTGCGGGAAGGCAACGCCATTGCGATCCTATCCTATGGCGCGCGCTTGCAGGAATGCCTGAAGGCAGCTGATGAATTGGCGACGCATGGGCTCTCCTGCACGGTTGCCGATGCGCGCTTCGCGAAGCCCCTGGATGCGGCGCTGGTGGAACGGCTTGCGCGCGAGCATGAGGTGCTGATCACGATTGAAGAAGGCTCCATGCTCGGCTTTGGCGGCATTGTCATGCATCATCTGGCCACGCGCGGGCTATTGGATCACGGGCTGAAAATTCGTCCCATGTGCCTGCCCGATACCTTCATTGATCATGATGCGCCGCGCAAACAATATGATCAGGCCGGGCTGAACGCACCGCAAATCGTGGCAACGGCGTTGGCCGCGCTGGGCAAGGCGGAAATGCACTTGCCCGCGCGGGCGTGACGCGTCAGCCGCGCCACATGCCCCCACCATCCACATCCACCACCGTGCCATTCACATAAACGCCACGGGGGCTTGCCAGGAATACGGCAAGGTCAGAGATTTCGGCTGACTCAATCGGACGGTTGAACGGCAGGCCAGTGATGGTTTCCGCCCAGCGTTCCTCATCGCCGAATTTCAGCTTCGCATTGACGCGCGCCTGGGTGATCATGCGGTCGGTCTTGGTCACGGCAGGATTGATGCCGACAACCTTCACGCCATTGGCTTGCGTCGCCGCGCCCAAGGCTTGCGTGAAGGCAATCAGCGAAGCATTGCCCGCGCCGCCGCAAATATAGCCGGCCTTGGGTGAACGCCCGGCCATGCCGATGATGTTCACCACTGCCCCCGCCTTGCGCGCTTCCATCGCCGGCAGATAGAGCTGGCACAGATGAATGTAGCCAAACACCTTCAGGCTCCAGGCTTCCTGCCAACGCTGGATGGAAATATCCTGCAAGCGCCCGGATGGAATGGCGCCGGCGTTGTTCACCAGCACATCAATATCTGGAAAGGCAGCATGCAGCCTTTCGCGTTCCTCGACCCGCGAAAGATCGGCAGCAAGGGTTTCAACCCGCACCTGCGAAAGCGCGCGCACCTTATCGGCGGCGGTCGCAAGTGCCGCCGTATCGCGCGCCGTCAGCACCAGATCGCAGCCTTCCCGCGCGAAGGCTTCCGCGCAAGCAAGGCCAATGCCTTTTGATCCACCCGTGACAAGCACACGCTTACCGGCAAGTTGCATATCCATGTTCACACCACCAATTCAATGAGGAAGGGGCCAGGCCGCGCAAAGCTTTGGCTCATCATATCAGCGACCTGATCAAGTGTTGTGGCCTGCGCGGCTTCCACACCCATGCCTTCGGCTAGTTTCACCCAGCCGATATCAGGATTGCCAAGATCCATCATATCCATCGCGGTGCGGCCCGGATTGGCGCCGACATTGCGATATTCGCCAAGCAGGATTGCGTATTTGCGGTTGGAGATGATCACAGTGGTCACCGGCAGCTTTTCGCGCGCCTGAGTCCAAAGCGATTGCAGCGTATACATGGCCGAACCATCGGCCTGCATATTGATCACGCGCCGGCCACCGCCACCAACGGCCGCCCCTGTTGCCAAAGGCATGCCGCAACCAATGGCGCCACCCGTGATCTGCAACCAATCATGCGGCGGCGCGTTATGGGTTTCGGGGAAGAAGCCGCGACCATAGGAAACGCTCTCATCCGCAATGACAGCCCCTTCCGGCATCAGCGCCCCCAACACGCGCGCAAGCCCTTCCGGTGTGGGCGCGCCGCGCGCCACTTCCGGGCGCGGGCCGCGATCAGGAATGGCGATGGCGGGCGCGTTCAATTCTGCCGCCAGCGCGGCCAAAGCCACTTCAGCATTCTGTTCATAGCGCGTCAGCACATGCACTTCGGCATTGGGCGGATAATGCAGCGAAGGCTTGCCCGGATAGCCAAAGAAGCCGACCGGCGCCTTGGCATTCACCAGGATCAGATGCTCCACCCATTTCAGCGCATCAATCGCCTGGTCCACGTAATAGGGCACACGTTCCAGCGCGATGCGCCCGCGCCCACGCTGGGTGCGGCCATTTGATCCTTCCGCCATCA
>JBIJAH010000036.1:0-38336 GCA_044345845.1 Roseomonas sp. | reverse complement strand
CAATGCGCAAATCGCCATTCGTGGCGTGCCGGCCGCTTTTGATGCCTGGGCTGAGGCCGGGTGTGAGGGCTGGTCCGCTGCCGATGTTATGCCGATTTTCGATGCCATCGAAGATGATGCGAATTACGGCGTACCCGGCAAGCGCCAGGGTGGCCCCATTCCCGTATGGCGGATGCCGGAAGGAAATTGGGGCGCGGTGGATCGTGCCTTGCGGGATGCCGCGCGCATCGCGGGCTATCCTGTGAAGCCCGATCTGAATGCGCCGGAAGGCGAAGGGCTTTCCTGCAACCCGATCAATCTGCGGCATGGCCAGCGCGTGACCACCAATGATGGCTATCTGGAACCAGCGCGCGGGCGCGCGAACCTGACCATTCGCGGTGACGCCTTGGTGGATCGCGTGATCTTCGCAGGGCGCCGCGCGGCAGGTGTGCGCGTGCGCTTTGGCGCTGGCGCTTTTGAGGACATCATGGCGCGTGAGGTGGTGCTTTGCGCCGGTGCCATCCATAGCCCTTGTATCCTCATGCGCAGCGGCATTGGCCCTGCACAGGCGTTGCGCGGCTTGGGTATCGCCGTTCTGCATGATGCGCCTGCCGTCGGGCAGCATTTCATGGATCACCCGATCCTGCGCGCAAGCCTGGCCCTGAAGCCTGGCTATCGCGCTGAAGGCACTGATGCGCGGCATACCAATTGCTGCCTGACTTACAGCAGTAAGCTCGGTGGCGGTGGTGAGCGTGACATGATCATCATCGCTTATAATCATCGCGGGCTTGCGGAAGGCGGCGTGGCGCCCAATGGCGGCATTGGTGTGGCGCTTTATGATGCGCTGTCACGCGGCGAAGTGTGTTTGACCTCCGCCGATCCAGACGCGCAGCCAGTGGTTGAAGAAAACATGCTGGATCATCCAGCCGACAGGCTACGGATGCGTGATGGGGTGCGGCGCTTGGCGAAGCTATGTGCCTTGTCGCCGGTAACTGATATTGCAGACGCCATCACCTTTGGCGAAACCGCGCTCAGCATGCCGGAAGCCGCCGCGCTTTCCGATGACGCGCTGGATGCGCTCATGCTGGATCAGGCAGGCGATATCCAGCACGCTGCCGGCACCTGCCGCATGACGGCCCGTGAAGACCCGCGCGGTGTGGTTGACCCGGGTTTGAAGGTGCGCGGCGTGGAAGGCCTGCGGATTGCGGATGCTTCCGTCATGCCAAGTGATTGCCGCGCCAATCTGCACTTCACTTGCGTGATGATTGGCGAAGCGGCGGCGCGAAGGATGCGCGCCGCCGGTTAAAGCTTCTCAGCCGCGCTTCAACACAGCTGCGGCATCTACGGCGAAATAGGTTAGCACGCCCGCCGCACCAGCGCGCTTGAACGCCAAAAGGCTTTCCATCATGGCGCGTTCGCGATCAATCCAGCCATTTTGCGCCGCACCGGCAATCATCGCGTATTCGCCACTGACTTGATAGGCGAAGGTGGGCACACCAAAGCGTTCATGCACGCGGCGCACAATATCCAGATAGGGCATGCCCGGCTTGACCATGACCATATCGGCACCCTCGGCCAGGTCCATCGCCACTTCGCGCATCGCCTCATCCGTATTGGCGGGGTCCATCTGATAGGTTTTCTTGTCGCCCTTAAGCGATGAACCAGACCCCACCGCATCCCGGAAAGGCCCATAAAAGGCAGAAGCATATTTCGCCGCATAAGACATGATGCGCGTATGAATAAAACCCCGCGCATCAAGGGCAGCGCGAATGGCGGCGACCCGCCCATCCATCATGTCCGATGGCGCGATCACATCAATGCCCGCTTCCGCCTGATTGACCGCCTGCGCAGTCAGAATGGCAAGCGTATCATCATTGGCCACATAACCATCGCGGATCACGCCATCATGCCCATGATCAGTATAGGGGTCGAGTGCCACATCACCCACCAAGCCAAGCTCGGGAAATTTGGCCTTCAGCAAGCGCGATGCGCGGCACATCAGGTTTTCCGGATTGGTGGATTCCGTGCCTTCCGCATCCTTGATCTCAGTTGGCGTCATGGGGAAAAGCGCCACTGCCGGCACGCCAAGCTTCACCGCGGGGGCGACATGTTCTTCGAGCTTATCAATGGTCACGCGCACCACGCCCGGCATGGAAGCCACCGGCATGATGGTATTGGTGCCTTCCATGATGAAAATCGGCCAGATCAGATCACCAACACTCAGCACATTCTCCGCGACAAGCTTGCGCGTGAAAGCATCATAGCGATTGCGCCGCATGCGAATGGCAGGAAAGGCGCCAAGCGCGGGGGAGGCAGGACCAAGGCCGAGTTCTTGCGCCATCCGGCGACGATCCGCGTTCATGCCTGGGCCGCCTTCAGCGCCTGATCAAGGTCCGCCAATATGTCGTCAATATGCTCAATGCCGATGGAAAGCCGGACGTAACCTGGCGTGACACCGGATGCAGCCTGTTCGCTTTCATCCAATTGGCTATGGGTGGTGGTGGCGGGATGGATCGCAAGGCTGCGCGCATCGCCGATATTGGCCACGTGGTAGAACATTTTCAGCGCCTCAATGAAGCGTTGCCCGGCTTCCTTGCCGCCTTTCAACTCAATCCCCATCAGGCTGCCATGCCCACCGCGCAAATAAGCATCAGCGCGGCGGCGGCTTTCACCTTCCATGAGCGATGGGTGGATCACCCGCGTCACTGCCGGGTGCTGCGCCAGGAAGGCTGCGGCGCGCGTTGCATTGGCGCAATGGCGTTCAATGCGCAGCGGCAGGGTTTCCATGCCTTGCAGGAACAGGAAGGCATTCATGGGCGACATGGGCGCACCCAAATCGCGCAGCAGGCAGGTACGCATGCGGATAATGTACGCAATCGGGCCCAATGGCTTCACGGCCTGAGTCCAAACCGCGCCATGATAGGAAGGATCGGGCTTGTTCAGCGTTGGGAAACGATCACCATAGGCTTCCCAATCGAAATTGCCGCCATCCACCACCACACCGCCAATGCTGGTGCCATGGCCGCCAATCCATTTGGTGGTGGAATGCATGACAATCGCGGCACCATGGTCCAGCGGGCGGCAGATGATCGGCGCTGCCGTATTGTCCATGATCAGCGGAATGCCAAGCTTCCGCCCAATCGCTGCCACTTCCGCAATCGGGAAGACTTGCAGCTTCGGGTTGGGCAGCGTCTCGGCGTAATAGGCTCGGGTGCGCGCATCGGTCGCGCGCGCAAAGCCTTCCGGATCGGCGGGGTCCACGAAGCGCACTTCAATGCCAAATTGCTTCAGCGTATTGGCAAAAAGATTCCAGGTGCCGCCATAAAGATCGGTGGAGGAGACAATGTTGTCCCCTGCCTCACACAGATTCATCACTGCGAAAGTGGTCGCAGCCTGGCCGGAACCCACGGCCAGCGCCGCCACGCCGCCCTCCAGCGCCGCGACGCGCTTTTCCAGCACATCCACGGTCGGGTTCATGATGCGGGTGTAGATATTGCCAAGCTCAGAAAGCGCGAAAAGCCGCGCCGCATGGCCGGTATCCTGGAATTGGAAGGATGTTGTCTGATGGATCGGCACGGCCACCGAACCGGTTGTGGGGTCCGCACGCCAGCCGGCATGCAGCACCAGGGTTTCAGGATTGGTCCAATTCGGTGCCGACATGGCATTCTCCCATCCCCGCTGGGCTTCAGGCGCGCGGGAAGACTTGATCTGGTCGCGATAAGGCCGCGACAGGGCGAAACCTGCCACGCCATTGGCTGCTGCGAAAGGGTTTTCCGTAAAAGACAAAGGCTTTGCTTCGTGCAGGTGCGACGCGGCAGGCTGCTTCCCCCTGAAGCCGGGATCGGAGCAGGTTTTCGCCACCGCCACAGCGCGTCATGCTTTCCCGCCAGCATCGCTTCGGCGTAGCTTTGCAAGTCTCAGCAGGAGCCGAAGCGTATGCCCAGCATTACCCGCCGTACCAGCCTTGGAATTTTCGCCGCTGGGCTTGCCGCCCCTGCCTTGGCCCAGGCACCAACCTTCCCCAGCCGGCCCATCCGCATTTTCGTGCCCTTCGCCGCCGGCGGCACGACCGACATCCTGGCCCGTGCCCTCGGGGAACGGCTGTCCGTGGCGCTTGGCCAGCCAGTCGTCATTGACAATCGCGGCGGCGCCGGCGGCACCGTAGCCGGTGAGGCCTTTGCGCGGTCTGAGCCCGATGGCCATGCGCTTTTGGTCGCGACCGCTTCACTGATTTGCATCAACAAAGCGCTGTATCAGCGGCTTGCCTTTGATCCTGATGCGGATTTCTTGCCAATGACCATGCTGGCGCAGCAGCCCAATGTGCTGGTGGTCAATCCGCGCGCCCTGCCCTTCACTGACCTGCCAGCGCTGATTGCCCATATCCGCGCCCGGCCCGGCCAGGTGGCCTTTGGGTCTTCCGGCACCGGGTCACAACTGCACCTGACGGGCGAGATGTTTCGCGCCGCCATCGGCGCGGAGATGACCCATGTCCCCTATCGCGGCAGCGCGCCGGCCATGACGGATCTGGTCGCGGGCAATGTGCCGATGATGTTTGATGGGCTTGGCACCGCGCTCCCGCAAATCCGCGGCGGTGCCATCCGGGCGCTCGGCGTTGCTTCTGCCACGCCTAATGCCGCGCTTCCCGGTGTGCCCCCCATCGCCAGCGTGTTGCCTGGCTTTCTTTCCGTGAATTGGACCGGGCTTTTCGCGCTGCGCGGCACACCGGATCCGGTGCTGGCGCGCATTGAGGCTGAGGCGGCCAAGGCGCTCGCCAGCCCCGAAATGGCGCGGCTTTTCACCGAACGCGCCTTTGACCCAATGCCCATTCCACGTGCTGAATTGCCTGCCTTTGTCGCGGGCGAAAGCCAGCGCTGGCGCGACGCGGTGCGCCAATCCGGCGCCAAAGCGGAATAGGCCGAAGCGCGCCGCATGGCACGGCTTTCCCCCGGCGCGGCGCTGATTCTGGCGCTGGCACTTCTCACCGGGCTCAGCCAGTTTCATCGCAGCGCGCTTGGCGTGATTGCGCCGGAATTGAGCGCCGATCTGGCGCTCTCCCCCGCCATGCTGGGCGCGGCCAATGGCATGTTCTTCGCCGCACTTTTGCTGATGCAGCTTCCCGTTGGCATTGCGCTCGATCGGCTTGGCCCGCGGCTGGTGGTGGCAGCGCTGAGCGCCATCGCCGTGCTTGGCCTGGTACTGCAAAGCATTGCCACGGATGGCACCACACTGCTTGTGGCGCGCGCCTTGATCGGCATTGGCAGTGCCGCATCTTTCATGTCGGCGGTGGTGCTCTGCGCGCGCTGGTATGGCGGGGGAGAGATGACCCTCGCGCTATCGCGGGTTTTCGCCCTCTCACAAATGGGGATTTTGCTGGCGGGTGCGCCTCTGGCCTGGCTGGCCGGCTGGCTTGGCTGGCGGGAAGCTTTTCTGATTTCAGCCCTGCTGACGGGGCTTGCCGCGCTGGCTTGGTGGTGGCTGGTGCAAAATGACCCGCCGGACAAGCCCGCTCCCGCACGCAAGCCAGAAAGCCTGATGGAGGCGCTACGCGGGCAGTTTTCCATCTGGCGCCTGCCGGGGCTTGCGCGGGTGCTGGCTTTGCATCTGGTCGCCTATGCCGCCGCCGCGACGGTGATTGGGCTTTGGGCCGGGCCCTATTTCGCCGATGTGCATGGCTTGGGCGCCAATGAACGTGGGTTGGCGCTGGCCGCCATGGGGCTTGCCATGCCGATTGGGCTTTTGCTGGTGGGCCCGCTGGAGCGGCGCTTCTTCCGGCGCAGCGCCATGATCAGCGCGGGCGCCGCGCTTTCAGCTGCCATGCTGGTGGCCCTGGCCCTTTGGCCGGCACCACCCCTGACCGTGGCGCTTGGCCTGCTGGTTGGGCTGGTGCTGTTTTCCAGCTATCCGGTGCTGCTGGTGACGGAAGCGCGCATGCTGTTCCCGGACCATCTAGTCGGGCGCGGCGCGAGTACGGTGAATATGGCGCAGGTTCTGGGCTCCTCCCTGCTGCCTTTGCTGGTGGGTCTCGTGATCGGTTTCTTTCCCATGGCCGAAGCCGCGCGGCCTGAGGCCGCCTATCGCGCCGGTTTCGCTGTGCTGGCGGGCAGCCTGCTGCTGGGGCTGGCGGGCTGGCTTTTGCTGCCGCGCCCAAAACCATGACCGCGCGGCCCGATTTCAGCCTGGAAGCAGCCCTTGGCGGCCGGGTCGCCGGGGTGGATGAGGCCGGGCGCGGCCCCCTCGCCGGGCCAGTGCTGGCCGCTGCCTTGGTATTTCTGGCCCCTCCCCCAGCTGCGCTGGCAGCCCTTTTGCAGGATTCCAAGAAGCTCAAGGAAGCGGCGCGCGATGCTGCCTTTGTGGCGCTCCGCCAAGCCCAAGCGCTGGGGGTGGTTGAAATCGGCGTCGGCGCGGCCTCAGCCACGGAAATCGGGCGGGTCAATATCCTCCGCGCCACGCATCTGGCCATGCGCCGCGCGGTGGCGAAGCTGCCCCGCACCCCGGATCACGCGCTGGTGGATGGCAATCAACCGCCGGCTTTGGCCTGCCCGGTGCGCTGCGTGGTGGGCGGGGATGGGCTCAGCTTTTCCATTGCTGGTGCTTCCATCATCGCCAAGGTTCTCAGGGATCGCGCCATGCGCCGGCTTGACCCGCGCTGGCCCGCTTACGGTTTTGCCCGCCACGCCGGCTACTCAACCGCCGCGCATCGGGAGGCTTTGGCCCGGCTTGGCCCATCCCCCCACCACCGGCGCGGTTTTGGCCCGGTGGACCAGGCATTTCTGAAACTGACTTGACCCCAGCCCCCTGGCGCGCGATTCCTACGCCAGCATCAAGGGATTTAATGGTGGGAACGCAGCTAGAGCTGCTCTTGGACCAGATACTGGTCGGGGATTCGATTGCCATGCTGCGCCGCCTGCCGCCGGCGAGCGTGCATGCGATTTTTGCTGACCCGCCCTATAACCTGCAATTAAAGGGCGAATTGCGCCGGCCCGATGAAAGCATTGTGGATGGCGTGGATGACGCCTGGGATCGCTTCCCCGATCTGGCCGCCTATGACGCCTTTACCCGCGCCTGGCTGACCGAATGCCGCCGCGTTTTGCGCAAGGATGGCACGATTTGGGTGATGGGCGCCTATCATAATGTGTTCCGGCTGGGCGTGGCGCTACAGGACCTTGGCTTTTGGATCCTGAATGATGTGATCTGGCGCAAGGCCAATCCCATGCCGAATTTCCGGGGGCGGCGCTTCACCAATGCGCATGAAACCCTGATCTGGGCCGCGCATGGGCAGGATTCCAAATATCGCTTCAACTACGCCGCCATGAAGGCGCTGAATGATGATGTGCAAATGCGCAGCGACTGGTTCATCCCGCTTTGTACGGGTGGTGAGCGGCTGCGCGATGAAAATGGCGACAAGCTGCACCCGACGCAAAAGCCCGAAGCGCTGCTGCATCGCGTGATCCTGTCCTGCACCCAACCGGGAGAGGTGGTGCTGGACCCCTTCCTTGGTTCCGGCACCACGGCAGCGGTCGCCAAACGCCTGGGAAGGCGCTTCATCGGCATTGAACGTGAAGAACGCTACGCCAATGGCGCACGCGCGCGGCTGGCCGCGGTGGAACCCATGCCGGAATCAGCCGCGCTTGCCCTGCCATCACGCCGCGAACAGCCGCGCATTCCCTTCGGCACGTTGGTAGAACGCGGGCTGGTGCCGGCGGGCAGTGTGCTGACCGATGCGCGCCGGCGCTGGCGCGCCGAAGTGGGCGCGGATGGCACGCTCCGCTGCGGTAAGGCAGCCGGTTCCATCCATCAAGTTGGCGCGGCGGTGCAGGAAGTGCCTTCCTGCAATGGCTGGCTGTTCTGGCATATGGAAGCCAAGGGCGGGCTGCGCGTTTTGGACGAATTGCGCGCGGAGATCGTGGGGCGCTGAGCGCTTCAACCACCCGAACCATCAAAGCGCCGCCGCCACGCAACGCTAAGCTTTTCTGGTCCAGCAATATCATAGGCAATATCGCGCCAGCGCATGCGCCGCGCCGCCACCGATGACAGAATGATGGTAAGCAGGATCAGCACCGGGAACAGCGGCAAAAGCGCCATCATGGCCTGACGCCGCCTTTCCGTTGTGGTCATGGGGGCGGCGATTTCCTCGGCCACCCGTATATGGCATCGCAAGGCAGCCAAGCGCAGCAGCAGGATCATCCCCAGACAAAGCTGTGCAAACACATGGCCGCTGAAGCTTGCTGCCAGTAACAGCAGAATACCAAACGCATGTAACGTGGTAATGCCCAAGGCAATGGCGGGTGCGGCTGGCTGGTAATGCCAACCATATTGGAATTGGCGGCGATAAAAACCAAAGCCACGCGCCGCACTTGGCAGCGGCACCAGCAGCGCGCGGCGCGTCAATAGGCGCAAGCCAAGCGCACGCGCCCTTAAACCAGCCGAAAGATCATCCACCAATTGCCGGGCATAAAGCCCCGGCAGATCAAGCCGGCGCAGCGCAGCGGCGCTATAGGCGGTGGAACCGCCCCAAAGCAGCCCAAGCCCTTTCAACCTGGGCAAAAGCGCGACGGCATGATCCAACCAGGCAATCGCCTGCGCCATCCACCCCGCGCCACCCGGTTGCAGCCAGCGATAGCCGGTGACGATATCATAGCGCCCATCCAGAACGGGCCCGACCAAACAGCCAAGCCAATAATCCTGCGGCCTGATATCGCCGTCAAACATAACAACCGCGTCATCACGCGCATCAATCAGCGCCATGGCAGCGGCAAGATTGGCGCATTTCTGCGCGGATACCTCAGCCTCACCCGCAATCACGTATTCAAACGGAAAGGGCAGCATGGGCGCCAGGGCACGCGCTTGCGCCAAGGCAGGATCATGCACGCTTTCCACCGCGAGGATCAGCCGACGCGCGTGAAACTCTTGCGCGGCCAGCGCCGCGAAAAGCGCTGCAAGCCCTGGCTGATCGCCACGCAGCGCCAGAACAAGCGAAACATTGCCCGCCCGATCCGCACCCGCGCGCCTGATGCGCCGCAAATGCCAGATGGACAGCAGCAAAAACCCCAGCGTGATCAGCAGCGAAAAGCCGCCGAGACTCCAAGCAAGCCAGATCATGCGTGCGTGACGCGCCGCGCCATCAACATCGGCAAGCCGCCATCCGGGCGCAACGTCAACCTGAGTTTCGGCATGACGCGATGCTGCGGCGCGATGGTGAAATCCAGCCGTCGCAATAAGACTGGCAGAAACACCATCATCTCCGCCATGCCAAACGCCGCCCCGGCGCAAACCCGCGGACCAAGACCGAAGGGAATATGCGCAAAGCGTTGAGGCTTTTCCGACGCATCCGGCAGGAAGCGCTCCGGGCGAAATTCATGCGGCGCATCCCAGACCAGCGCATTGCGCTGCAACAGCCAGGGCAGGCAGGCAACGGTGCTGCCTTTGCTTATCTCCCAACGCCTTATGCGATCAGCGCGCATGGCTTGCCGCGACAGGATCGCAACGGGCGGATAAAGCCGGAGCGTTTCCTGCACCACGGCGCGGGTGAACACCAAAGCGGGCAGATCGGCAGCCTCTGGCGCGCGCCCATCGCCCAGAACCGCCTGCCATTCCGCGCGCAACCGATCGAGCGTTGGCGCATGGCTTGCGGCCAGATAAAGCGCCCAAGCCAGCGCATTGGCGGAAGTTTCACTGCCCGCCAGCAGCATCATCGCAATTTCATCCACCAGCGCCGCGTGATTCAGCACAGCAGCACCATCATCGCGTCGTGCCGCGGCAAAGCCGGCAAAGGGCGCGGTCAACGCATGGTGTTGCAGCAGCGCTTCAATCAGCGCGCGGATATCGCCTGCCGCCCGGCGCGCGCGGCGGCTTTGCGGTGTTGGCACCCAGGCCGGCAGGCCGAGCAGATGGGCAAGATCAATACTCTCCACCGCATCCTGATAAATCGCGAAGGCAGCGGCCAAATCACGCGAAGCCGCCGGCGCGACTTCCAGCCCAAAGACTGCCAGCATCACAATGCGCGCGGTCGCGATGGCAAGATCAGGCGCGATATCGCGTGGCGGCCCGCCTGCTGCCACTTCCCATTCCGTCGCCACTTCGTGGGCCACTTGCATGAATAGCGGATGGAATTGCGGAAGTCCCGCCGGGTGCAGTGCGGGCGCCAGCGCATCACGCCTTTCGCGCCAGACCTGACCATGATTGATGAAAAGGCTCTCACCAATCACGGGCGCCAAAGCGCGTTCCATGAAATGCGATTTGCGCCCGTAAACGTCGTGACGCAGCACGAAGATATCGCGCACCAACTCCGGCGTATTGACGATGAGCATGCGCCGGCCAAGCAGGTGCAATGGAATACATTCGGCCTGGTAGCTGCGGGCGAGAAAGCCGCTGAGTATATTGCCGCGCAAAAGCCTGATCATTTCGAAAGCCCCGGGCAGGCTTTCGCGCGGTTCCGGAAAGGGGGGAATGAAGGGTGCAGCGGTCACGATGGGGCCAAGTATAGGCGCGCCGCGCGATTATGACGAAAGCTCATGCGGATACTCCAGCCAGCACCAATAATTTCCGCATCACGCTGGGCAGGGCCTGCGCCGCTTCCGCAGGCGTCAGCCATTCGCCTTCCGGGCGTTTGCGACGCGCCGGCAAGCGCGCGCGGTAAAGCCGCATGGTCAGCGCAAAATGGGTGAAGACATGCCGTGCCTCATCAGGCACTGGCTGCCAGGTAAGCGCGACGGGTGCTTCGGCCAGTGCCTCGGCTTCCATCCATGCGGCATCCCGCCAGGAAGTGCCAGGGATTTCCAGCATCCCACCCAATAGCCCACGCGGCGGGCGGCGCCTTAGCCAAACCTGGCCTTCCGAATTAGTCAGCAGGAAATGCACGCCATGGCGCGTGGGGCGCTCAGGCTTCGGCGCCTTGCGTGGCAACACCTCGGCCATGCCAAGTTTTTGCGCCTGACAGGTCTTCTGCCAGGGGCAGAGCGCACAAGCAGGTTTGCGCGGTGTGCAAATCCCTGCCCCCAGATCAAACAAAGCCTGGGTGAAATCGCCGGGTCGGGCGCGGGCGGCCTGATCGGCCAGAAACCCTTGAGCGAGCGCATCAAGCCGGGGTTTGGCGCCGGGCAGCGCTTCCTCCACCGCGAAAATCCGCGCGGTGACGCGTTCCACATTGCCATCCAGCGGCACCACGGGCGCATTGAAGGCAATGGCGGCGATGGCGGCGGCGGTATAGGGACCAATGCCAGGCAGGGCGGCCAGGCCCGCGCGCGTTTCAGGAAATCCGCCCAAGGCCAGGATTTCCTGCGCCGCCGCGTGCAGGTTCCGCGCCCGGGCATAATAGCCAAGCCCGGCCCATTCCGCCGCCACATCCCCCCACGGTGCATGCGCCAAAGTGGCCAAATCCGGGAAACGCGCCAGAAAACGTGAAAAGCGCGGCCCTACCGTTGCCACGGTTGTTTGTTGCAACATGATCTCCGAAAGCCACACATGATATGGCGCTGCACGCCCCCCCGGCGGGGCGCGCCATGGCAGGATGCGGCGGTGCCTGTCATACCAGTGCAGTAGATCGGCAGCGGAAGGGGGTTTCACGGCATGTCCCGGAATGAGGATGAAAGGCGGTTCTTCGGGGGGCCAAGACCTCTCGGCGCCCTGATTCCAGCCCTGACGCGCCCGGCCTTCAAACGCAAGAGCCCCGCCGCCGCGCAGATCATGGCGGATTGGCCGGCCTTGGTCGGCCCGGCTTTGGCCGCCGTGACCCAGCCGCTGCGGCTGACTTCCGGCAGCCTCACCATCGCCTGTTCCGGGCCGATTGCCCTGGAACTCAGCCATTTGGCGCCCGAGTTGATGGCCCGGATCAATGGCGGGCTGGGGCGTGTGGCGGTGGAGCGGCTCCGCTTTGTCCAGGGGGCGGCACCGGCACGCAGCAGCAGCAAACCCGCCCTGCCGCCCCGCCCCGTGGCGCTGCCCGCCCGAGTCGCGACAGCCTTGGAAGGGTTACCCACAGGGGATTTGCGTGAGGCGCTGGAAAGATTGGCGCGCGGCGTCTATCGAAAACAAGGCTGAAGGGGGCGAGTCGCCCCTTGCCAGTCAGATCGGCCCGGGCGCTTCCCCCCGAAAAGGCGCGCCGGGTCCGAAGGAGAGAAATTGATGCCTGATCGTCGTTTGCTGTTGGGTGGCGCGGCTATTGTGGTTTTGGGTGGCGGGTTCGCGGCGTGGCGATGGCTGGCAGCGCCGACAGCGCCGGTCGTGACCGCGCCAGCACCGGCCCCTGCCCCAGCGCAGCCCCCTGCGCAGCCGCGCCCGGCCTCTGCTGCCGGCGGCTTGGATGAACGCAGCCTTGGCCGGGCCGATGCGCCTGTGACGGCGATTGAGTATTTCTCCCTCACCTGCAGCCATTGCGGCGCTTTTCACCGCGATACTTGGCCACGGGTGAAGCGGGAATTGGTGGAAACCGGGCGCGTGCGCATGGTGTTTCGCGATTTCCCGTTGGATGAAATCGCGCTCCGCGCCCATGCTGTCGCACGCAGCTTCCCGCCTGATCGCTATGAACCTTTCATCTCCGCACTTTTCGCGACACAGGATCGCTGGGCCTATACGCGCGGCGTGGATCACAAGGCGGAAATTGCGAAGATTGCCGCACTGGCTGGCATGGGCGCTGATGCCTTCAACGCCGCCTGGGCGGATGATGCCTTGGCCCGCGCCATTCTGGAAGCGCGGCAGAAGGGCGAAGCCGAACATCAGGTCAGCGCCACGCCAACCTTCATCATCGGCACACAAAAACTGCCCGGTGCGATTTCCTTTGAACGCTTTGAAGCCGCGGTGCGGGAAGCAACCCCCCGGTGATGGAAGAGGCGATCCCCCCCGCCGCAGCCGAAGCGGAAGTCAGCACGCCCGAAGCTGACGCGGCCGATCCCGCGCGCAGCGAAGACCAGGCGCGCGCCGCGCATAATGCCAAGCTGTCGCGCATCCGGATCGCCGGCTTCAAATCCTTCGCGGAAGCCACATCAGTTGAAGTGCTGCCGGGGCTGACTGGTATTGTTGGGCCCAATGGCTGCGGCAA
Organism: Roseomonas sp.; assembly: GCA_044345845.1. Taxonomy (GTDB): domain Bacteria; phylum Pseudomonadota; class Alphaproteobacteria; order Acetobacterales; family Acetobacteraceae; genus Neoroseomonas. Next base: position 25,324 of record JBIJAH010000036.1, on the reverse strand, counting down.
ATCCAATGTTGTTGAAGCGCTGCGCTGGGCCATGGGGGAAACCTCGCCCAAGGCGATGCGCGGCGGCGAAATGGATGATGTGATTTTTGCCGGCACCGCAACACGCCCAGGCCGCAATGTCGCGGAAGTGATGCTGTTTCTGGAAGATGCCGCAGGGCTGGCGCCTTCGCCCAATCACGATATCGCCGAATTGGAAATCACGCGCCGGATTTCGCGTGGCGAGGGCAGTAATTTCCGCGTCAATGGCAAGGAATTGCGCGCGCGTGATGTGCAGACAATGTTCGCCGATATCGGTTCCGGCGCGCGGTCCTCAGCGCTCGTCAGCCAGGGCCGTGTTGCCGCGCTGATTCAGGCCAAGCCCGATGACCGCCGCGGCGTTTTGGAAGAAGCCGCCGGCATTGCCGGGCTGCGCGCGCGCCGCCATGAAGCGGAATTGAAGCTGCGGCAGGCGGAAACCAACCTGTCGCGCGCCGAAGATTTGCTCGGCCAATTGGATGCGCAGCGCCAGGGGCTGCAACGCCAGGCGCGCCAGGCCAATCGCTATCGCAATATCTCGGGCCTGGTGCGGCAGGCGGAAGGCGAATGGCTCGCGCTGCTCGCCGCACGCGCCAATACCGCGCTATCTGCCGCCGCGACCGCGCTGGCATCCGCGCGCAGCGCCACCAGCGCGGCGGAACAGGAAGCCGAAGCCGCCGCGATTGCTTTGCATGAAGCCGAACAGGGGCTTGCCGCGCCGCGCGCCGATGAAGCTGCCGCGCGCACCGCTTTGGAACGCCGCCGCGTTGAAGCGGAAGGCATGGAAGCCGAAGAAAGCCGCGCCCGCGCCGCGCTTGAAGCCGCCGAAGCGCGGCTTGCGGAACTCCGCCAGGATCTGTCGCATGCTGAGGCTCTGGCGCAGGACGCAGACGCCGCGCGCGCGCGCATCACGGAGGAAGACGCAAGCCTGGTTGAACGCGAAGCCGCCCTGCCCGCACGGCGGGAAGCTGCCGCTGCCACTTTGGCCGATGCGATTGAAACGGTGCGCGATGCGGAACGCGCCGCCAATCAGGCAACCGAAGCCGCTGCCGCCGGCGCCGCGCAATTGCAGGCTGCCGAAGCGGAATTGGCCGCTGCCGAAACACGGCTTCGGCGCGCGCGCGAAGCCCATGCGGCGCTGAGCGCTGATCGTGACGCCGCAGAAGCGCGCGCAGTGACGGAGGCAGAAAAACAAGCCGCCGCCCAGCATGTAGCGCAATCCGAAGCTGGTTTTGCTGCAGCGCGTGAGGCTTTGGAGCAGGCTGAGGGCGAGCGCACTGAAGCCGTTGCCAAACATGCCGAAGCGCGTCGTACCGCTGAGGAAGCCAGCGCCGAAGCCGCACGCCGCGAAACCGCCTTGCGCGCCGCTGATGAACGCCACCGGCGGATTGTCGGGCAATATGCCGCGCTTTCTGCCGAACGTGACGCCGCTTTGGCCGAGCGTATTCCGGAGGCCGCGCGAGATGCCGCGCTATCCTCAGCCCAGCTGGCCGAAGCAACGCTGACCGAAAGCGCCGCGCAGCTTCGCGAAGCGGAAGCAACACGCGCGGCGGCGACTGAAGCCTTGGTGCAGGCGCGCCGCAATGCCGCCGAAATAGGCGCCGCGCGCGCGCGCATTGCCGCTGAAGTGGCGGCGCTGACGGAAGTATTGGAAGCACGCGGCACAGCATCAGCCCAGCCCATCCTTGATCAGGTGCGCGTGCCGCCCGGCCTTGAAGCCGCGCTTGGCGCTGCCCTGGGTGAGGCTTTGGAAAGCCCAGCGGATGCCTCTGCCGCGCGGCATTGGCGCAACCTGCCACCATTGATTATTGCGCAAGCCTTGCCCGATGGCGCGGTGCCGCTTTCGCGCCTGGTGGAAGCGCCGGCGGCCTTGGCGCGCGCGCTATCGCAAGTGGGTTTGCTTGCGCGCGGGATGGATGGCGCAGCGCTGCAAGTGGGGCTGCGCCCTGGCCAAGCGCTGGTGACGGAAGAAGGCGCGGTCTGGCGCTGGGATGGCCATACGCATCACGCCGGCGCGCCCACGCCGGGTGCCGTGCGGCTAGCGCAACGCAATGCTCTACGCGCGGCTGAAGCGCGGCTGGATCAGGCCGAAGTGGCGGCTGCGGAAGCGGAAGCCGCGCGCATGGCCGCCGAAGCTGCGGAAGCGGAAGCCGCCGGCGCCGAAGCCGCTGCGCGCAACGCACGTAGCGCTGCCGAAGCCGCAGCATCTGCCGCGCGCCGGGCAGAAGGTGAATTGGCCACACGGGATGCGCGCGCTGAAACCCGCATCGCTGCCCTTGAACCGCAATTGGCGCGACTGGCTGAAGAACGTGCGGGGGCCGATGCCACACGGGCCGAGGCCGAGGCGCTTTACACCACGCGCCCCGATATCCTGCTGCTGGGCCAATCAGAACAAACGGCAGGACGCGCGGAAGCCGAAGCGCGCAATGCTGAGGGCAATGCGCGTGAGGCACGCCGGCGTGCTGAGCTGGCGCTGGCGGAATCGCGCCAAAGGCAGGCCGCGCTGCTGAACCGTGCGTCTGAGGTGGAAAACCGCCTCGCCGCGCTCGCCCCGCAATTGGAACGCATCGGTTCGGAATTGGCCGAAGCTGAAGTCACGCGCGCAGAGGCCATGCAAGCACGTGAAGCCGCCCCTGATCTGGCGCAACTCCGCGAAATGGTTGACGCGGCGCGTGCCAATTTGGCGGAACAGCGCGCCAGTGAAGCCGCCGCACGCGATGCGCAAGGCGCCTTGGCGGGTGAGGCAGGTTCCATCGCGGCCCGCCGCGCCAGCCTTGCCAATGAAGCAAGCCTTTGGGCCGCGCGCGCCGAAGATGCATCGGCCCGCGTCGCTGATTTGCGCCGGCGCGACGCTGAAGCAGAAGCCGAGCGTGAGGCGCTGGCCGCCGCACCTGAAGCCGCAGCGCTGCGTCGTGCCGAAGCCGCGCGGCTGCTGGAACAGGCTAGCGAAGCGCATGCAACCGCTGCAGCCGCACTCGCTGCCGCTGAACGGCGCGTGAGTGAAGGCAGCCAGGCGCGGCGCAGCGCTGACACGGGCTTTGCGCTGGCGCGTGAGGAACAAGTGCGCGCCCAAGCCGCGACGGAAGCGGCTGAGACCGCCTCAGCCGCTGTTGCTGCGCGCATTGCCGAACGGCTGGGTGAAGGCGCGGAATTGCCACCGGCACCGGAAGAACTTTCGGACATTGCGGAAGACAAGGCACGGCGCAAAGTGGAACGCCTGGCGCGTGAGCGCGATGAAATGGGCCCGGTTAATCTGCGCGCGGATATCGAAATTGCGGAGATTGAAGAACGCATCGGCCAGATCACGCATGACCGTGATGAGGTGATGAATGCCATCGCCAAGCTGCGCGGTTCCATCGGCCATTTGAACCGCGAAGGCCGTGAACGCCTGCGTGAGGTTTTTGACCGTGTAGACAATGAATTCCGCAGCCTGTTCACCCGGCTTTTCGGCGGCGGGCGCGCGCATCTGGCGCTCGTTGGTTCGGATGATCCGCTGGAAGCGGGGCTTGAGATTTACGCTGAACCGCCTGGCAAGAAGCTTTCCACCCTGTCGCTACTTTCCGGTGGCGAACAGGCGCTGACGGCGCTTTCGCTGATTTTCGCGGTCTTCCACTGCCATCCCGCACCGGTCTGCGTGCTGGACGAAGTGGATGCGCCCCTGGATGACGCGAATGTAGAACGGCTTTGCGATTTGCTGGACGCCATGGCGGCTGAAAGTGGCACGCGCTTTTTGATCGTGACGCACCACCCGCTGACAATGGGCCGGATGCATCGGCTTTATGGCGTGACGATGCAGGAACGCGGCGTGTCGCGCTTGCTGAGTGTTGACCTTGGCCGCGCGATTGAATTGGCGGAGACGTCGCTGTTGTAGGGTTTCGTGCGGATCAAAAGCGTGATGCGTCAAAGCGCATCACGCCATAGTTTAAAGGCGGAACCTTTTAATTATACGGTGCCAGGCCCAACCCCTCACGCATTCCCGCTCAGGTAATTCATCGCGGCCTGTACCCCGCCCGATTGATGCGGTACACCCGCGGCGCGTAGCCCCATCTCCACCCCGCTTAGCGTGCCGGTCAATTGCAGGTCTCCGAAATCGCCCAAATGGCCAATGCGGAAGACGCGGTCATTCAATTGGCCCAAGCCATTACCCAGGCTCATGTTGAAGCGTTCCAGGATGGTGGTGCGCAGCGCATTGGCGCTGTGGCCTTCCGGCAGGCGCACCGCCGTCAGCACTGATGAGTAATGGCGTGGATCGGCGCATTGGATCTCAAAGCCCCAATGGCGCACGGCGCGGCGCGCGGCTTCTGCGTGCCTATCGTGCCGGGCAAAGACATTTTCCAGCCCTTCTTCCAGCAGCATATCCACTGCTGCATCCAGCCCGTACAAAAGATTGGTCGCGGGCGTATAGGGGAAATAGCCGGTGGCGTTGGAAGCAAGCATCGGCTTCCAATCCCAGAAGCTGCGCGGCAGCTTGGCCGTATCACTGGCCTTCAGTGCCTTGGCGCTGACGGCGTTGAAGGAAAGCCCCGGCGGCAGCATCAACCCTTTCTGGGAGCCGGAAACGGTGACATCCACGCCCCATTCATCATGCCGGTAATCCATGGACCCGAGTGAGGAGATGGTATCCACCAGCAAAAGCGCAGGGTGGCCCGCCGCATCCATGGCGCGGCGCACTTCGGCGATGCGCGATGTGGCGCCGGTGCTGGTTTCATTATGCACAACGGCCACGGCCTTGATGGCATGGCCCTTGTCTTCACGGAGCCGCGCCTCAATCGCCTCCACATCCGCGCCGCGGCGCCAATCGGTGCGCACGTAATCGGTCTCAATCCCAAGGCGGGAAGCCATTTCATGCCACAAATGGGCGAACCAGCCGGTTTCGCACATCAGCACCCGGTCGCCGGACGAAAGGGTATTGGCAAGGGCCGCTTCCCAGGCGCCGGTGCCGCTGGCCGGATAGATCACTACCGGGCCTTGGGTCTTGAAAACATGGCGAATTTTCTCAAGCACCCCCTTGCCGAAAATGCCGAAATCTGGCCCGCGATGGTCCATTGTGGGGTTGTCCATCGCGCGCAGAACGCGGTCCGGCACATTGCTGGGCCCAGGGATTTGCAGGAAATGGCGCCCGGCGGTGGGCTTGGAATGGAAATAAGCCATGGTGGAATCCTTGTTTGCTGCCCCTACATGGGCGAAACCCCCCATCCATGCCAAGACCATTTCCGCATAAGATATTTCAGGACCATCCAGCATGAATGCCCTGCCCCCTGGCCGCATCACCCCCGGAGACTCCCGTCTGGCTGCCCGCTTACGGCGTGAGAGCAGCGCCGAGGTATTGTTCCGCCCCGCGGATCGCGGGCGTTATGCGACCGATGCCTCCATCTATCAGCAGGAACCAATCGGGGTGGTGGTGCCGCGTAGCATCGCCGATGTGGAAGCCGCCTTGGCGATTTGCCGGGAAGAAGGCGTGCCGATCCTGCCGCGGGGCGGTGGTACCAGCCAATGCGGGCAGACCGTCAACCGCGCTTTGGTGCTGGATTGTACCAAACACCTCCGCCGCGTGCTGGAGGTGGATGCCAAGGCGGGCGTGGCGCGGGTGGAACCGGGCATTACGCTTGGCGCGCTGAATGAGGCACTGAAGGCCCAGGGGCTGTTTTACCCGGTGGACCCTTCCACCTGGCAGCGCTGCACCATTGGCGGGATGGCGGGGAATAATTCCTGCGGGTCCAAATCCATCCGCTACGGGCTGATGGCCGATAATGTGTTGGCCATTGACGCGCTGCTGGCGGATGGGTCTCGGTTCCGCTTTGGCGATCTGCCCGATAATCTGGGCGCCGAAGTGCCGGGCGGCATTGCTGACCTTATCCAGCGCCTGCGGGCGCTTGGCGCGCGGGAGGCTGAGGAGATCGCCGCCCGCTTTCCCGAACAGCTTCGCCGGGTGGGTGGGTATAACATCGAAGCGCTGACACCGGCGGCGCGGGCCGCCGGGCGCGGCAATCTGGCGCGATTGCTTGTGGGATCGGAAGGCACCTTGGCCTTTTCAGCAGCGCTGGATTTGAAACTTTGGCCGATCAAGCCGCGCAAGATGCTGGGCATTTGCCAATTCCCGAGCTTCCGCAAGGCGATGGAAGCATCGAAGCATCTTGTCAGCTTGATGCCGGAAGCGGTGGAATTGGTGGATCGCACCATGATTGATCTAGGGCGTTCCATCCCGATCTATCGCGCCACGATTGACAAGATGCTGATCGGCGAACCGGATAGCCTGCTGATTGTGGAATTCCACGGCCAGGAAGATGGCCCTCTGCTGCGTGATTTGGCGCGGCTGGATGAAATGATGGCGGATCTGGGCCATCCCGGCCAGGTGGTGCGCGCGACCGATGCCGGCTTTCAGGCTGCGATTGCTGAGGTGCGCGAAGCTGGCCTCAATATCATGATGTCCATGAAGGGCGATGGAAAGCCGGTTTCCTTCATTGAAGATTGCGCGGTGGGGCTGGATGATCTGGCCGATTACACCGAAAGACTGAATGAGGTTTTCGCCAAGCATGGCACCAAGGGCACTTGGTACGCGCATGCTTCTGTCGGCTGCCTGCATGTGCGGCCTGTTTTGAACATGAAGGACGGCGCGGACGTTCAGAAAATGCGCGCGATTGCTGAGGAATGTTTCGCGCTGGTGCGGGAATATAAGGGCAGCCATTCCGGCGAACATGGTGATGGCATTGTGCGATCTGAATTCCATCGCCTGATGTTTGGGGATCGCATCGTCTCTGCCTTCGAAGAGGTGAAGGACGCGTTTGACCCGCGCGGTTTGCTGAACCCCAATCGCATCACGCGCCCGCCGCGCATGGATGATCGTTCGCTATTTCGCTATGGGCCTGATTATGCCGCTGATGCGGCGATAACGCCGGCCCTGGATTGGTCCGACTATCCCGGCCCGCTCGGCGGCCTGCTGAGCGCCGTTGAGATGTGCAACAACAATGGCACCTGCCGGAAGTTTGATGCCAATGTCATGTGCCCATCCTATCGCGCGACGCGGGATGAGGCGCATTTGACTCGTGGGCGCGCCAATACACTGCGCCTGGCGCTCACGGGTCAATTGGGACCGGATGCGCTGGCGGGGGATGAAGTCGCCGCCGCCATGGCGCTGTGTGTTTCCTGCAAGGGCTGCAAGCGCGAATGCCCAACGGGCGTTGATATGGCGCGCATGAAGATCGAGGCTTTGGCCGCACGCGCCAAGCGCCATGGCGTGCCCTTGCGCGAACGCCTGATCGCGCGCCTGCCGCGCATTGCGCGCTTTGCTTCCATGGCACCGATCCTGTTCAATATGCGCGACATGATCCCGGGCCTGCCGGCACTGACGCAAAGCATGCTGGGCTTGGCGGCGGATAGGCCGCTGCCGCGCTTTCGCGGCGATGTTTTCCATGATTGGGAATTGCGTGCCCCGGATGGCAGGTTAGGCGAAGTCATCCTGCTGCCCGATGCCTTCAACCGTTATTTTGAGCCGGAAAATTTGCGCGCCGCGATCCGTGTGTTGCGCGCGGCGGGATATGATCCTGCTGTGGCGCGGCCTCCACGCGGTATGCGCCCCTTGGATGAGGGACGCACGCTGCTCGCCGCCGGGATGGTGGAGGAAGCGCGTAGCGAAGCGCGCCGCGTAATCGCAGCCTTGGCGCCCTTCACATCGTCAGTGGTGGGTATTGAGCCTTCATCGCTGACCACATTGCGCGATGAATTCCTGGTACTGCTGCCAGGTGAGGAAAGCCGCGCTTTGGCAACGCGCGCCTTGCTGCTCAGTGAACTGCTGGAACGCGACAAGCCGCCCCTGGCTTTCAAGCACATGGAGGTCACCGTGCATATTCATGGCCATTGCCACCAAAAGGCGTTCGGCGCTTTTCCTGCGGCGGTCGCGCTGCTGAAGCGCATCCCGGGCGTCACGGTGAAGCCCATCACGTCATCATGTTGCGGCATGGCGGGGGCTTTTGGGTATCAGGCGGAAAGCCTGGACGCATCCAAAGCCATGGCGGAACTCTCGCTCCTGCCGGCGGTGCGTGCTGCTGCTGACAAGGATTTCATCATCGCCGATGGCACATCCTGCCGGCATCAGATTGCTGATTTGGGCGCGCGAGAGACGATTCATTCCGTGCGGCTTTTGGACCGCGCTTTGTCATGACCGACGCTGAAGCCATTCTCGCCTTCTGGTTCGCCGAAGGCCGCGACACCTATCGCCCGATCTGGTTCCAGAAGAATGACGCGTTTGATGCCGAAATCCGTGAGCGTTTCGGCGCGCTGATTCGCCCAGCGCGGGAAGGCGCTTTCGATTCCTGGGCGGCATCACCCGAAAGCGCACTCGCGCTACTGATCCTGCTCGATCAATTCCCGCGTAATGTGTTGCGCGGCAGCGCGGAAGCCTTCGCAAGCGATGCGCATGCCCGCGCCATTGCGCGCGCGGTCGTGCTGGAAAAGCGCTTTGATCTGACGCTTGGTGCTTACCAAAAGCCCTTTGTCTATCTGCCCTTTGAACATAGTGAGTCATTGGCGGATCAGGACTTGTCAGTCACGTTATTCGAAGGCTTGCGCGATATCCCACACCATGCGCGGGAAAACGGCGCGATTGACTATGCCTGGCGGCATCGCGTGGTGATCCAGAATTTTGGGCGCTTTCCCCATCGCAATACAGCGCTTGGGCGCGGGTCTACACCAGCGGAAAAGGCATGGCTTGATGCAGGGGGTGGCTTCTAGTGGCGCTGCCCATTGCCGTTATCGGTGCTGGCCTAGCCGGCATTTCTGCCGCGCGCGCCTTGATTGCGCGCGGCCATACCGTGACGATTTTCGACAAGGGCCGTGGCCCTGGCGGGCGCCTGGCGACACGGCGGATTGAAGCTGAAGGCCGCAAGCTGCAATTCGATCACGGCGCGCAATATTTGCGTGCCGAGGGCGCGGATTTTGCGGCTGCCTTGGCTGAAGCTGGAACCGCGCCTTGGCCTGATGCGGCGCGTCGTGTTGGTGTGCCTTCCATGTCTGCCGTGCCGCGCGCTTTGCTTGGCGAGATTCCCTGCATTGCCTCCCGCCATATCGGGCAAATCACCGGACACCCCGGCGCTTGGGTTCTGCGCCATTGGGATGCGCGGCTGGTGCGCCCGGGTAAGCCCTTACCTGATACCGCGCCTGAAGAAGCTGGCCCCTTTGCCGCAGTGCTGCTGACCATGCCGGCCACGCAAGCGCGTGAGGTGTTAGGGCAGAACGCGCCTAGCCTAACCGCTGCACTCACCACCATTCGCTACGCGCCCTGCTGGACAGTGATGGCTTCCTTCAACGCACCGCTGCCTTTGCCTGAGACGCTCCGCCCCGAAGCGCATGCCATTGGCTGGGCGGCGCGGGATTCGGCCAAGCCTGGGCGCGATGCAGGCCAAGAAAACTGGGTGATCCAGGCAGCGCCCGCCTGGACGCGTGCGCATCTGGAATTACCCGCAGAAGAAATCGCGCAACCTTTGCTGGCCGCGCTGGCAAACTTCAGCGCTGCGCCCTTGCCCGCGCCCTTCATGGCGGTGGCGCATCGCTGGCGCTATTCTCTGCTGGAAACGCCCTTGGGTGAGCCATGTTTGTGGGATGGCGCAGCACGTGTTGGCTATGCCAGTGATGGCTGCATTGGCGGGCGCGCTGAAGCGGCCTGGCAGAGCGGTGCGGCACTTGCGGCGCGGGTGCAGGCATGAAGCCCGCGCGCCCCGCTTTTGCCGATGATATCATGGCAAGCCTGCATGAGGCCTTTCGCCTGCTGGCAGATGCCGTGCCGAATCGACGCAGCCCCTTGCATACACCAACCATCGCTAGCCTGGATGATGCGGGCGCGCCGAGCCTGCGTACCGTTGTGCTGCGCGGCTTTGATGCGGATGCGCGCAGGCTGCGCTTTCATACCGATCGGCGTAGTGACAAGGCGCGCGGCATGGCGCAAGACCCACGCGTGATGATGCATTTCTATGATGCGACGCTGCATGTGCAAATGCGCGTCGCAGGCCGCGCCGCATTGCATTTGGATGATGCGGTGGCCGATGCCGCCTGGGCGGGCAGCCAACGCAGCAGCCGCATGTGCTACGCCGCGCCCGAGGCATCTGGCGCCATTGTCCAGGCGCCACCAGCCGCGCCGCAGGATACCGAGATTGGCCGGCCGCATTTCGCTGCGGTGGTGATAGGCTTTCACCGGCTGGAATGGCTCTGGCTTGCCGCCGCCGGGCATCAACGCGCGCGCTTCATTTGGAATGAAGCGGGCAATCTTACCGCCGATTGGATCGCGCCATGAATATCGAAGCCATCACCGACGCGATGCTACGCATTGCCGCCGAACGGGGGCCGGAGAAAAGCCTGTGCCCCACGGATGTGGCGCGCGCGGTTTCCACTGAGAACTGGCGGCCCCTGCTGGGCGCGGTGCGCAAGGTGGCAGCCGATCTGGCGCGTCAGGGCAAGATTGAAATCCTCCGCAAGGGCAAACCCATCAACCCCGATGACATGCGGGGCGTCATTCGCTTGAGGGCCACATCATGATCTCTGCCCTGTTTTCTCGCGGCGCTGAAGGTATTCCCGCCCCCGCACCAATTGATTTCGCAACGCTGCAATTGCCACCCTCGCCCAATACCTGCCTGCTGACGCCGAGCGTCGCACCCGGGCAGGGACATTTACACCGAGACCCACTGCCCGCCTCACCGGAAGCGGTAATGGCCGCTTTGGATCGTGTTGCGGCCAGCATGCCGCGAAGCTTTCCCCTCGCGCGCTTCCCGGCGCAGAACCAGGCGCAATGGGTGGTACGCAGTGCGTTGATGAATTACCCGGATATCATTGTTGCGGAAGCCGCAGCGGTTGAAGGTGGCACTGGGCTTTGGCTGTATTCGCGCAGCCTGATCGGCTGGTCGGATCTGGGTGTCAATCGCGCGCGCGTCATGGCCTGGCTTGAAGCGCTGGAAACAGCGCTGCGCGCGGGTTAGGCGCCGCGCCATGCGCTGGATTGTCACCTTCATTGCCGAAGCCTGGGCGCTGATCGCCCCCTTTTGGCGGAGCGAGGAACGCTGGCGTGCGCGCCTTCTGCTCGCGGTAGTGATTACGCTCAATCTTTCGCTGGTGGGTATGACGGTGTTGCTGACTTATTGGCAGCGCGCCTTCTACAATACGCTGGAGAGTAAGGATTGGGATGGCTTCATCGCGCTGCTTTTCAGTTGGCATCGCACGGAAGCCGAGGGACTGCTGCCGGGCTTTGTCCTGGTGGCCGCGCTTTATATCCTGATCGCGGTGTATCAGCTTTATCTGCGACAGGCCCTGCAAATGCGTTGGCGGCGCTGGCTCACGGATGTTTATCTCACGCAATGGCTTTCTGACCGCGCCTATTACCGCATGGCCTTGACCGATCCCTATACGGATAATCCTGATCAGCGCATTGCAGATGATGCACGGCTATTTGTGGAAGATACGCTTGCGCTTGGCATTGGCTTGCTCAATTCCATTGTGACGCTCGGGTCTTTCATCCTGGTGCTTTGGTCGCTGTCCGGGTCGGTTACGGTGCTTGGTGTTGAAATTCCGGGCTATATGGTCTGGGTGGCGCTGATCTATGCGCTGCTTGGCACCTGGCTTGCGCATTTGATCGGGCGTCCGCTGATTGCGCTCAATTTCTCCCAGCAAAGGCTGGAAGCGGATTTTCGTTATGCGCTGGTGCGGCTGCGTGAGAATACCGAAGGCATCGCGCTTTATGGTGGGGAGACCGATGAAAAGCGCGGCCTGACGCAGCGCTTCAGTAAGCTGATGTTGAATTGGTGGGACCTCATGCGCGCGACAAAGCGCCTGACCTTCTTCACCGCAGGTTATGGGCAGGTGGCATCCATTTTTCCGATTGTTGTCGCCGCGCCGGCCTATTTTGCGGGGCGCCTGCCGCTTGGTGGCCTTATCCAGACCAGTAGTGCCTTTGGCCAGGTGCAGGGTGCGCTTTCCTGGTTTGTGGAAAATTACGGCAAGCTGACGGAATGGCGCGCGACTGTGCAGCGCCTGACAGGCTTTACCCAAGCAGTGGCAAAAGCGCGTGAGGCCAGTGCAGGGCCAAGAGCCAGCAAGGGAAGTGCCGAAGGGCTTGCCTTGCGCGATGTTACGCTCAAGCTTCCTGATGGGCGCGCGCTGCTGAGCGATGCACAGATGGATGTCGCACCGAGCGAAGCCGTGCTGATCAATGGCCCTTCGGGTTCAGGCAAATCCACCATGTTTCGCGCCATGGCCGGCATTTGGCCCTTTGGCAGCGGCAGTATTTCCCTGCCGCAGGATGCGCGCGCGCTGTTCCTGCCGCAGCGCCCATACCTCCCGCTTGGCACCCTAAAGCGCGCCGTATGCTACCCGGAAGATGAGGCAGGTTTTACCGATGCTGAGGTTGTGGCAGCGCTGGAAGAAGCAGGTCTTGGGCACCTCGCGCCCCGGCTTGGTGATAGTGATAGTTGGGGTCAGCGGCTTTCCGGCGGCGAACAGCAAAGGCTTTCCTTCGCGCGTGCCTTTCTGCTGCGTCCTGATTGGTTGTTCCTGGATGAAGCAACAGCAAGCCTTGATCCGGAAGCTGAGGAAGCCTTGCATGAAAGCCTGCAACGCATCCTACCTGGTGTGACAATGCTTTCCATTGCGCATCGCCCGGCTGTGGCACGCTTTCATGACAGGGTGCTGCGTATGGAGGATGGCCGGCTGGTTGAAGTTTCGCGGAAGTGAAGCCCGCGCCGTGTTATGATTGCGGCGCGGCTTCCCCGATGATGCGCAGAATATCGGCACCATAGCGTTCCACGCGTGAACGCCCCATGCCAGGCACTTCCAGCAATTCTTCCGTGGTTGTCGGGCGTCGCGCGGCAAGCCCCGCCAAGGTGCGATCATCGGCCACCACATAAGCAGGGACGGCTTGCGCCTGAGCAATACCACGCCGCCAAGCGCGCAGCGCCTCAAACACCGGATCGTCGGAACCAATGCCCGCCACGTCCGGCCCCTTACGCGCCGGGGCGGCTTTTTTGCCCAGCTGCACAACATCCTCGCGCAGCATCACCACATCCTCACCGCGCAGGATGGGGCGTGCGGCTTCGGTCGCCACAAGCTCCCCGTGGTTTTCCACCGCCACATCCAAAGCGCCGCGGCCCACCAATTGCCGTGCCACACCGCGCCAGGCGGTATCTGGCAAATCCTTGCCCACGCCGAAGGTCGGCAGCTTGTCATGGGCAAATTGCGCGACCTTATCCGTCAGCCGTCCGCGCAACACATCCACCACATGCATCAGGCCAAAGCGCTGGCCGGTGCGCAGCACGGCGGAAATCATTTTCTGCGCGGCAATGGTGCCATCGAAAAGCCTAGGCGGGCGCAAGCAAATATCGCAATGCCCGCAGGCTTCGCGTTCCGGTTCTTCCCCAAAACAGCGGAGCAACAGCGCGCGCCGGCAGGTGGCGGCTTCGGCAATGCCCACCATCGCTTCAAGCCGCGCACGTTCCACGCGCTTTTGTTCCTCATTCGCGGGGCTTTCGGCAATGCGATGGCGGGCGAGTGCGATATCGCCCGCGCCATACAGCAGCAGGGCGCGCGCCGGCAGCCCATCACGCCCCGCGCGACCGATTTCCTGATACCAACTCTCCGGCGAACGCGGCAGATCAAGATGCGCCACCCAGCGCAGATCGGGCCGATCTATGCCCATGCCAAAGGCGATGGTTGCGGTCATCACCATTTCCTCACCACGCGAAAAGCGCCGATGCGCTTCACGCTTCGCACTGGCTTCCATGCCGGCATGAAAGGAAATGGCTTCAGTACCATCATCACGCAGCCAGGCGGCGGTGCTTTCGGTCTTTGCACGGCTGCCACAATAAATAATGCCGGTGCCGCCAGCTTCGCGAATCAAGGCGCGGATTTGGCCGCGTTCATTCTCCCGCGGCGCGGCTTCGATGAGGATATTGGGCCGGTCAAAGGAAGCGCGGAAAACAGGCGCATCCTGCAAGCCCAATTGCAGGCGAATATCTTCCACCGTGCGCGGGTCAGCCGTTGCGGTGAGTGCGACGCGCGGCACCTGCGGAAAGCGCGCCCCCAAAATGCCAAGGCCGCGATATTCTGGGCGGAAATGATGGCCCCATTGGCTGACGCAATGCGCTTCATCCACCGCGAAAAGCGCAATGTCCAAGCCTTCCAGCCGTGCCTGCATCGTCTCCAGCGTCAGCCGTTCCGGGGAGATATAAAGCAGTTTCAGCGCCCCCTGATGCAAATCGCGCAACACGGCGCGCGCTTCATCTGGCGGCAGGTCTGAATGCAGCGCGCTTGCGGCCACCCCTTGTTGGCGAAGCGCCGCGACCTGGTCTTCCATCAACGCAATCAAGGGGGACACGACAATGCCGATCCCAGGGCGACATAGCGCGGGGACCTGAAAGCAAAGGCTTTTGCCGCCGCCGGTCGGCATCAGGACAAGCCCTGAACCGCCCGCGGCGACATGGCGGATCACTTCTTCCTGCCGGCCACGAAAGGCGCCATAGCCGAATACGCGCCGCAAGGTCTCACGCGGCGCGTCATGCATGGCATTCATGCCGGCGCGGCGATCAGATGGCGGCGGCGCATCACACAGGGCTCCGATTCGACGTTTCCCTTTGGTCGCGCGCCCAGGCAGCGGCGTCAATTGTCAGCGCATCATCTGGAGCACGCGGCCCCGCCAAGAACACAAAACTTGGCACAATGCGGGTGATTCAGCGCAACGGGCCGGGCAGCTTCGGCAAGGGTCGCGCCCAGTTCAAATTGCGAATCATAGGCCAGCAGGGTGCAGGCCAGCACGGCGGGCTGGGTAGCGCCCTTGCGCTTCACCACCATGCGCGCCGATGCGCACATCAGGCTATCGGGGGATTTGCCCAATATCCCCCAGCAGGCTTCAGTGATTTCGGGCACATCCGCCGCAGCATCCATTTCCGGAAACAGCATCAGCGCCACAGGATCAGCGGCATCCACCGCAATGCCATGGGTGGCGAAAAGTGCCGCGAAATCGGCGCGCAATGTGGCTTCATTACCCGCGCCAAAACTCGCCCGCCCCGCCACATGCAGCCGAAAGCCGTGGCGTTCCAGAAAGCCCAACCCTTCCATGGTGCGATCAAAACTGCCTGCGCCGCGTTCCGCATCATGCCTCGTGCGATCTGGATGATCGAGTGAAACGCGCAGTGTCAGGTTTGCGCCGTATTTTTCCTGCAGTGCCAAAAGGCCCGCCGCATGGTGCATCATGGGCTTCATGGCATTGGTCAGCACCAGCGCCTTGAAGCCACGGCGGAGTGTATCTTCCAGCATGGTCAGGATTTCGGGGTTCATGAAAGGCTCCCCGCCGGTGAAGCCCACTTCGCGCAAGGGCAGGCGCAAGTCTTCAGCTTCAGTCAAGAACCGCGCCACTTCAGCAGCACTGATATAGGCCAGCGCATCATTGCGCGGGCTGCTTTCAATATAGCAATTGACGCAAGTGATGTTGCAGAGCGTGCCGGTATTGATCCAAAGCGTCTCCAGCGCTGTAAGCGCCACTTGCGCGCGCACCTCGCCTTTTGCAGTGGCGCATGGATCGCGAAATTTTTGTGGATCGAGAGGCTTCACGCTCACGGAGTGATGATTCACGGCAGCCCCCTCGGCCCTGGTAGAAGATCATCCCGCGCCGACCTTAGCGTCAGGACGCGGCATTCCAACAAGGGACGCATAACATGGCAACATCGCTTGTAACAGCGCGTGAATCGGCTCGTGATCCGCTGGGCACGCTGCATCGTGAAGTGAATCGCGTTTTCGATGAGGTGTTTCGCGGCTTTCCATCCTTACGGGCGAGCCTTGCGGAGCCCGCCTTCGCGCCTTCGCTGGAGGTACGAGAGACTGAGGCGGAAATCATCGTCACCGCCGAATTGCCCGGCATGGCGGAAAAGAATGTGGAACTGACCATAGATGATGATCTGCTGACGCTTGCTGGTGAAAAGAAATCAGAGAAGACCGAGGAAAAGGAAGGGCTGCGCCTTTCCGAACGGAGCTATGGGTCATTCCATCGTTCCTTCCGCCTGCCCTTCGCGCCTGATCCGGCCAAGGTGGGGGCGCGCTTCGAAAATGGCGTGCTGACTGTGACATTGCCGCGCCCGCCAGAAGCCAAGCCGAGCGTCAAGCGCATTGCCATTATGGGGGGTGAAGGGCGGGGAAAGCCCAATTAAGGCTGGGCCGTAGCAGCCTTGGCCGGGGCGTCCCGGTCAGGGCCTTCGCGGCTTTCAGCCCGTGGCTGCAATGGCTTTCCCGCTGGCCAGACGAAGAATACGGCTTGGCCGTTCCACGCCGGTCAGGCGGTGCAGAATCAAGATCACGCTGCGCCCTGCAGTGGCTTCGTCCAGCGTTTCCATAAAGGCGCGTTCCGTTGCGGCATCCAACCCCGCGGCGGGTTCATCCAAAATCAGCACGGGCGCAGGCGAAAGCAGCGCCCGTGCCAGCGCAATGCGCCGTGCCTGACCACCGGAAAACCTTGCCCCCGCTTCGCCGCATGGTGTTTCCAACCCTTCCGGCAGGGCGCGCACCACATCGCCGATCCGCGCGCGGTCCAAGGCGCGCAATAACGCCGCATCATCTGCCTCAGGCGCCGCAAGGCGCAGATTGGCGGCGATGCTGTCATCAAACAGCCGCGCATCCTGCGTGAGCCAGGCAATACGATCGCGCAGCACCGAAGCGGGAAGTGTGGCGATATCAACACCGCCCAAAGTGATGCTGCCTTGCTGCGGGGCAGCGAATTTCAGCAATAGCGCGGCCAATGTTGATTTGCCGGTGCCCGAAGGGCCAAGCAGCGCAATGCGCGCCCCTTCCGGCACATCAAGATCAAGCCCATCAAACACAAGGGGCCGATCCGGCGCCCAGGAAAACACCACATTGCGCAGCGCCAGCGCATGGCCTGAAGGTAACGCGCTGGGCGCAACCGGGTCCGGCACGGGTACCGCCGCATCAGCCGCTTCAAACAGGCGCCGCGCGCCCGCCGCGGCCGCCGCCACCGCCGCCCCGGCGCGCGGCATCAACCCCAAAGCCTCAGCCGCCGCGATGGCGAGGAATACCGCGAGCACGCCGGCGGCCATGCCCCGCTCCCCCGCCAGCATGGTCCAACCAAGCGCCGCCAACAGTGCCACTTGCGTGAGCAAGGCACCCGCCGCACCGCCCCAGGCGGCCCTTCGTGCCAAGGCGCGCTGCGCGCCTGATAGCGCACGATCTTCCTGAGCAACCCGGGCCAGCGCGCGCTTTTCGCCATTTGCAGCCAGCGTATCTTCAATGCCCGTCAGCGGATCCACCGTTGCGGTGCGGAGCGCACCTTGGGCGCGGGAAGTTGCTTCTGCCGTCCGCGCCGCATCTGGCGCCAGCAACAGCGGCAGCACCAAGGCCGCCGTCAGCGGCAGTGCCACCACCACGGCAAGCCAGGGGTCCGCCGCGCCCAGGATCAACGCAATCGCCAACACCACGGCGATGGAAGCCGCCGCCGGCACCAGCGCGCGTAGATAAAGCCCATCAAGCGCTTCCACATCCGCCACCAGGCGCCCGAGCAAATCCCCCGCGCGACGCAAGCCAAGCCCTGTAGGCAGGCGTTCAGCCAGGCGCCCAAAAAACCATACGCGCATATCGGCCAGCGCCCGGAAGGTCGCTTCATGTGTCGTGAGCCGTTCCAGATAGCGCATGATGGGCCTGAGCAGGATTAAGGGCCGCAACCAGAGCAGCGCAATCACGCCCGCCGCGGCAAGTGCCGCACTTTCCGCCCCGCCTACCGATGCCGCCACCAGCTTGCCCGCAAAGGCCAGCAAGGCAACGCCGGCCAGCGCTGAGATCACCGTCACGATGATCCCCACCACCAACCAGCCGGAGCGTTCCAGCCAAAGCCTCAGCACGCGGAAAAGATCAGCGGTCATGGCCTAATCATTCCCCGCGAGCCTATTGCCCTGGGCGCGCCCATCGGCGATTTCCAGCCTTTGGCCAAAATAGGATCGCGCGGCCTTGGCATGGGTTGCGATAATGGCGGTGCGGCCCACGCAAAGCCGGCGCAGCGCATCCAGCACCGAAGCTTCGGTCCCCGGATCAAGATGCGCGGTGGGTTCATCCAGCAGCACCAAGGGCGTGTCGCGCAAAAACGCCCGCGCCAGCGCCACGCGCTGCGCCTGGCCGCCGGAAAGCCCGAAGCCGCCTTCACCAATCAGCGTATCCAACCCTTGCGGCAAATCCTGCGCGAAATCCATCACCTGCGCGGCTTCAGCGGCGGCGAGGACGGCAGCATCATCCGCATCAGGCCGCGCGAGGCGGATATTCTCGCGCAGCGTCGCGCGGAACAAATGCGCGCGCTGCCCGACATAGGATGACAGGCGGCGCAATTCGGAAGGCTTCAGCGACATCGCATCCCGGCCATTGATGGCAACGCGCCCCGATTCGGGCTGGGCAAAGCCCATCAGAATCCGCAGCGCGCTTGTTTTGCCCGCGCCCGATGCGCCGGTCAGCAACAGCGTCTCACCGGCCAGCACACGGAAGGAAAGCCCATCCAAAGCGGGGGCGCGCGATGGATCATAGGAAAGCCGCACATCCTGGAAGGTGATGGTGACCTTCGGCGGCACTTCTTCCAGCAACAGCCCGGTTTCTTCCGGTTGTTCCAACAAAGGGGCGAGGTCCGCCGCCGCGCCGCGTGCGCCAAGTTGTTCATGATAGGCAGCGGCAAAGGAACGGAGCGGCAGGAAAAACACCGGCACCAGCAGCACAACGAAAAACGCCGTCACGGGTTCAGGATGCGCGCCGGTCAGCACCGCACCATGACGAATGGCAAGGCACGCCAGCGCGGCGGCGGCGATCAATTCCATCGCGCCCGAGGAAATGAAGGCAACGCGCAGCACGCGCATGGTGCGCTGGCGCAATTCCTCGGCTGCTGCGGCAAGCCTTTGGGTTTCCGCGTGTTGTTGATTGAACAGCACCAGCACAGGCAGGCCACGCATGCGATCCAAAAAGCGCCCGGAAAGCCGTTGTAGTGAAGCGAATTGGCGTCGGCTCGCTTGCGCAGCGCCAATGCCGGAAACCGCCTGCGCCACCGGCACCATCAAGCCTGCGATCAGCAGAATAAGCCCGCTCACCGGATCAAAGAACGCGGCACAGCCCGCGATCAGCAGTGGTGCCACGACAGCGATGATGGCAGCCGGCATCCAGCGCGCGAAATAGCCTTCCATGGCTTCGACGCGTTCCACCACCAACGCGCTTTTCTCCCCAACCGGGCGCTGATCCGCGGGGCCTTGCGCCAATAGCCGCGCGAAGATGCGGGCGCGGAGGCTGGCTTTGGCTTCTTCCCCGGCGGCGGTCTGGGCGCGTTCCTGCGCAATGCCGAGCGCTGCCATAATCAGCGCAAGCGCCCCGGCGCCGATGAAATCCGCCCATGAAGCCTGGGTGCCGCCCAAAAGTGCGGCGAGCAGGCGCGCGATCAGCAGTGCTTGCGCCACGGCGGCAAGCGCCAAGGCAAGGCCAAGCAGGACCGGCCCGTAAAGCCGACCCCTCAATGCCTTTGCTTCCCGCGCTAGAAGCGCGGCAGCGGCAGCCCCCTCCCGTTTATGCTCCGAAGCCATGACAGTCAGACTAGACCGATTTGATTGACAGATACAGATAAGCTTTTGCGGTTATGCGCAACCAGGTCTTTCGGTGCGCGATATGGCATTAAGTTATTGTTTTTTATGAAATAAATCACGAAAAAAATCACCCCTTGCCGAATGTTGGTACCGCCACGGGCGTGGCAGACGGCGCCGGCAGGCCATGCGAATTGGGCGAGCCGGGCCGGTTGCGCAGCCACCAGGACCAATCTTCCGGCAATAACGAAAACGGGTCCTGATGGGCCAATTCCCGCGCCGCCCATAAGGGCCAATGCGGATTGGCCAAGGCGGGGCGGCCCAGAAAGACCAGATCAACCAATTCCTGACGGATGACAGCATCGGCAATGGCAGGGATGCCCAGATTCCAACTGACCCCCACTGGAATGCCCACTTCCTGGCGGATGCGATGGGCGCGCCCCACCATGAAGCCTGGTTCCGTATAGGGAAGGTTCTGCGTTTCATCCGTATTCATGCCAAGGCTGAGATCGGCAAAATCCAAACCATGGCGTTTCATGGCGGCAACCGCGATGATCGCATCTTCAAACTGTGTACCGGCTTCGTTGAAATCATCACAGCCAAGCCGCATCGTCAGCGGCAGGTTTTCCGGCCAGACCGCGCGCACCGCATCAATCGCTTCCAGATGAAAGCGCATCCGGTTTTCCACGCTGCCGCCATAGGCATCGCTGCGTTGATTGGCGAGGGGAGAGAGAAAACTCGCCCCCAGATAGCCATGGGCAAAATGCAGTTCCATCCATTCAAACCCGGCCGCCAGCGCACGGCGCGCGGCATCGGCATAGCTTTGATGCAGCGCCTTAATTTCCGCGATGCTGAGTTCATGCACCGGGTAGATATAGCGCCCGCCATAGGGAAGGGCCGATGGCGCGCGCACCTGCCAGCCATCCGCATGATCGGCTGGCAATTGCTGTTTGCCATGCCAGGGTTTTTTCTCGCTACCCTTGCGCCCGGTATGGCCAAGCTGCGCCGCCGCCACCGCGCCCATATCCTTGATCATGGCGGTGACGCGCGACAAACCCTCGATCTGTTCATCATCATAAATGCCCGCGCAGCTTGTGCCGGTGCGCCCATCTGGCGTGATGGCCAATTGCTCGGGGAACACCAAGCCGAAGCCACCCGCCGCGCGTGAGCCGAGTAGCATCAGATGGAAGTCGCTCATTTTCCCATCGGTCGCGCGATACATGGTCATGGGAGACATCACGAGCCGATTGCGCAGCGTGACGCCCTTCAGCGTGAAAGGCGAGAAAAGATTGGGCATGACAGTGCTACCTGAAGGGCTCAGCTAAGCGGTAGGTTTCAGGATGGCGATTTCAGCGCCACGGCTCCACCAAAATCTTCGCGTGGGTTTCGGGGCTGGCGAGGTCCTTGAAGGCCTGCCCGACCTCGGCCAGGCCAATCCGCCCGGTAATCAGGGGCCGCACATCCAGCCGGCCGGCGCCGATATGGCCGAGCGTCGCTGCGAATTCCTGCGCATTATAGGCCAGCACGAAATGCAGCGATAATTGTTTGACAATGCCGAAGAAGGGCTCGATCCCATCGGGTTCCATGCAGACACCAACAACAATGATGCGCGCCCCGGTCGGTGCGCCTTCCATCATGGCGGCGAGCACACCCGGAATACCCACGCATTCAAATAGCACGGCGGAGCGGCGCTTCGGGCCCAGGCCGAAAAGTGCTGCGTAGCGGCTGGCTTCAAAGCCATCCGGCGTGATGGCACGCTCCAAAGCCTGGTAGGGCGATTCAACGGCGGGGTCTATTACGATATCCGCGCCCATCTTCTTGGCGAGCGCCCGGCGCCCTGCCGAGAAATCCGCCGCAATAATCGGCGCATGACCATGCAGCTTGAGTGCCGCGATGGTCGCCAGCCCAATCGGGCCGCAGCCAATCACCAGCGGCACTTCGGCATTATTCACGCCGAAATGTTCCACCGCGTGAATGCCTACCGCCATGGGTTCGGTCAGCGCGGCGTGGTCGGGTTCCATCGTGGCCGGCAGTGCCAGCAGCATGCGTTCTGCAAGCGGCATATATTCGGCAAAACCGCCCGGCAAATCAGGGTTGTAGCCCATGCCCAATATTGTTGAACCGGCGATGGTGAGAGGCATGGAGGTGACCAGATCCCCCGGCTTGAACTTGCCTTCCGTGCCCGGGCCATTCGCCACAACCTCGCCCACGAATTCATGGCCGAAGACCACATCGCGTTCCGTATCCATATTCCAGCGCCCGCCGCTGCGCTGCGCGAGGGAGACGAATTCTTTTGTGAAGCGCGCCGCGTGCAAATCCGTGCCGCAGATGCCGCAGGCCTTGGTGCGCACCAGCACTTGGCCCGGCTGGAGCTGCGGGTCCGGCACTTCGCCCAGCAAAAAACTGCCTTGGCGGAAAATCGCGGCGCGCATGGTGTTTCCTCCCCTAATTGCTGGCCGGGTATTGCCCCGCCTTTGCTCCAGGATGGCGCAGGCGCGCCCGGAAAATCAACGCCTATTCGGCGGCGCTGGCTGGCCGCCAATCGCCAATGATGGATTTCGCCAGGCCCAGATGGTCGCGCAATGTCGTCCCGCCATATTCCTTGCGGAACAGGCCGCGGCGCTGCAATTCCGGCACCACATGGGTCACGAAATCGCGGTAGCCATCGGGCACATAGGTCGCCGCGACCACAAAGCCATCACAAGCCGGTTTGGTGAACCATTCTTCCATCTTATCGGCAATTTCCTTCGGCCCGCCGACCATGTTCATATTGGGCCGGCCGCGCCCGCTGCCGGTGATGAATTCCCGCACCGTCGGGTTCTTCTTGCCGGTGTTGCGGACAACGCGGTCACGAATGGCTTGTAGCCCTTGCATGCTGGCCATTTCCTCATCGCTGAAGGCTTCATCCATGCCTTTGGTCGAGAAATCGAAATTCAGCGCTTCTGAAAGCAGCGACAGCGCATCAATTTCCAAGGGCAGGCTTGCAATCAGCGCGGCCTTGTCTTCGGCTTCGGCTTTGGTCGCGGCACAGATGGGGGAGATCAGCGTCGCCACTTTCACATGATCCGGATTGCGCCCGGCCTCTGCAATCATGTGCTTGAATTCGGCGTATTCCTTCGCGCCAGAAGCGACATCATGATAGGCGACGAAGACAAGCTCCGCCCAGCGCGCGGAAAAACGCTTGCCGCGCCCGCTGCTGCCGGCCTGGATCACCACCGGGCGGCCTTGCGGGCTGCGCGGCACGGTGAAGGGCCCGCGTGATTTCAGGAATTGCCCGCGATAATCAAGGCGCCGCACCTTATTGCCATCTGCGAAACGGCCTGAGGATTTATCAACAATCAGCGCATCCGGGTCCCAGGCATCCCAATGGCCGAGCACGATTTCCACGAATTCATCGGCGCGGTCATAGCGCCGGTCATGTTCCATCATTTCATCATGGCCCATATTGGCCGCTTCGCCATCATTCAGTGACGTCACCACATTCCAGGCCGCGCGCCCGTTGCTCATGAGATCGAGCGTCTGCATGGTGCGCGCGACATGGAAGGGCTCGTAATACGTGGTGGAGGCGGTGGAGCCGAGGCCGAGGCGCGATGTAACCGCGGCCATCATGGTCAGCGTCACGATGGGATCAAGCTTCACGCAGCGAATGCCGTGTTCGACCGTGTGGTGATGGTCATTGCCGTAGCGATCCGGCATGGAAAGCCGGTCATCAAAAAAGCCAAGGTCGAATTTGCCGGCTTCCAGAATGCGGGCGATTTCCTGATAGAAATCGGCGGTCAGAAAATCCGTACGCGATAGCGGGTGCCGCCAGGAACTGGCGTAATTGGTGCAGTTCTGCGCCTGCATGAAGCCGACAAGATGCATTTGCCGCATGGCTTGTTCCCCAACCCTTTTGATGGGGACAGTCTTGCACCCTGGTTGGCAGCGTCAACCTGCCCTTATGCCCACGCGCCTGATCGGCGGAGGCGATATCGCCGAAGCCGTGAATCAGCCGCGCAAACCAAGCACCTGATCGGCGGAGGCGGTATCGCCGGAGCCGTGAATCAGCCGCGCAACTCAAGTACCTGATTCACGGCATTCGCAAAAATTCAAAGCTGCTCTTCGTCGCCCCAATCGGCACTGGCGTCATTGCCATAATCTGCTGTTGTATCCGGCTGAGCATCCCCACCCCAGGGTGAGGAGGAAGGGACGGCTTCCTGAGCAAAGCCGCCGGCTGAGGCAGCCTGCGCGGCACCGCCGCCGCCAAGCGCGCCCATTAACATATTGCCGAGCATGATGCCGCCCGCGACACCGGCTGCGGTGGCCAAAGCCGTGCCAAGAAAGCCACCACCCGGGCGCTGTTGCAGGGCCTGCGGGTTATGGCCAGGCGGGTAATAGGGTTGCGGGCGCGGCGGCATGGGGGCGGGGCGATTGCCACCAAACAACCCGCCGAGCATGCCACCCTTCTGTGCCTGGCCTTCGCGCCGTGCGGCTTCCGCTTCCCATTCCAATTGCTGGATGCGGTTATTGGCTTCCACCAGAGCAGCTTCCTGCGCGAAAGCGGACTGCGTGATGCGATAGCGCGCTTCCGGATAACGCGCGAACAGCTCCCCAATCAGCCGATCCGCGTCAGGGTCCATCGGCGGCAGGCTTGGCTTTTGCGCAGCGCTGGCACCCCAAGGGCCCGAAGCCGCACCCTGCACAGCCGCATTGCCGCTGAGCCGTTCCACAAAAGCGGTAATGATCCGCTTTTCCTCATCCGTCATTGTGAAATCCTTCTCCCGACAGTCGGGTCACGGGCGGGTTTGTTCCCACCATCGAGCCCGGGCCGGAGTTGGCCCGCCAGTGGGCGGGTTTCAAGCGGGCGTGGCAGCTTGTCTTGGAATTGACATCAGCCCAGCCATGGCCCGGGGGTTTCCGAGCTGTGCGATGCCGCAGAAAGGCACATGAACCCCGCCGGATATTCACCGCCAAGCCATCGCAGCCAGATGGAAATGCGCCAAAGCGAAGGCTATGTCCCCGGCGAGATTCGAACTCACGGCCCCCAGATTAGGAATCTGCGAACTAAGATTTCCGCCCATTTCCGCCCAATCCCGTTACCTTACAATTTTCTGAGCAATATCCTGAAAAAATAGGCAATAGGCTTCCGCCAGTTTCCGTTGCTTTCCGCCCATTTCCGTCCTAAATGTCCGGTCAGTGTCCGGTTCATTTTGACGGAAAGGCGGTTCACCATGGGAATCGAAATCACGCGCGAAGGGCCGGTGGCGATAACCCGGCAAACCATCGAAGCGGCATGGCGCCGGCGCGCTAAAGGCAAGCGCCTGATCATCCGGGACGCGGCGACCCCTGGGCTTGCCCTGGTGGTGAACCCCACCAGCGCCCGATGGATTTATGAATACAAGCCACGCGGGACCGATAGCCTGACCGGCAAGCGCTTCGCCACGCGCAGCCTGACCATTGGCGGCCCCGATAGCCATGGCCCCGAAGCGGCGCGGGGGGAGGCCCGTTCGTTGCGGAATGCGGTTGCGGCGGGCGGCGACCCACAAGCGGCGAAGCGCGCGGCGCAGGCGGAAAAGGCGCGTGACCTTTCCTTGACCATGGGCCGGCTGATTGAGAATTACCTTGGCGAGCTTCCCCACCGCGCCAAGCTGCGCGGCGATGGGCTGCCTTCCCGCCGCTATGTTGAAAATGAGGCGGCGGCGCTGAAGGCTGCCATGGCCATTCTAAGGGCGGAGGCCAAGCCTGTTTCGGAAATGGTC
>JBIJAH010000035.1:0-40149 GCA_044345845.1 Roseomonas sp. | reverse complement strand
GTCCTTGACGCAAAAAAATAGCTTTCACCTGCTGACAAGCAGATAAAGCTCGGCTATGCCGACGCATCCTTAAGGGAGAATCGAACCATGTCGAAAAAGTTCCTCACTGATGTGATCGCGAAATCTGCCGATATGTCTGCTGTTGCCGCTGGCAAATTGGCTGCAGATATCATTGATGCGATCAAGTCAGAAATCGTCACTTCTGGCCGTTTTACCATTCCCGATTTCGGTGCTTTTGCGGTACGCGAAACCCCGAAGCGCACTGGCTTGAACCCCAAGACCGGTGAAAAGGTGCAGATCAAGGCTGGCGCTACTGTCCGCTTCAAGGCGAGCCCTGCGCTGAAGGGCGCTGCGCTGGCCGGCGTGAAGAAGGGCAAGCGTAAGGCGAAGGCCTGATTTTTCGCTTTCCAGAAAAGGCGGTGTTCCACTGGGACGCCGCCTTTTTTTGTGCCTTCTTTGACGTTTTTCAATCTTCATTCGGCCCGCCGCGTAGTCGCTTGACGCTGGCGCGCCGTGTTTTTGCTTCCAGCCTGCGAAGCTTTGAACCAAAGGTTGGTTTAGTGGCCTTGCGCGGTGGTGGTGGCGGTAGCGCCGCTTTACGCAGCAGGGCGATCAGCTTCTGGCGTGCGTCTTCACGATTGGCTTCCCGCATGCGGTGGCGTTCCGATGTGATGATCAGCACGCCATCCTGAGTCATCCGCCGCCCCGCCAGCGCCACCAGTCTTTGCTTCATGGCATCGGGCAAATTGGGGGATGCCATGGCCGCAAAACGCAACTGCACCGCGGTTTCCAGCTTATTCACATTCTGCCCACCAGGGCCCGAGGCGCGCAAAAAGGCTTCCTTCAGCTCCTGTTCGGCAATGGCGATGGCGGGCGTGACGCGGATCATGCGTTTTCATAGAACATCTTGGCCCGCCCTGTCTTGCCATGAAGGCCCGGGCGCAGGATGTTGGGGCCATCAAGGAACGGGAAAACCATGGACCAGCATTCAATTGACAAGGCGCCCGACGCCGCGGCCGAATGGCCGGATCAGATCTATTCGCTGCTCAAGACGCACAACATCACGCAAGTGGCTTTGGTACCGGATGCGGGGCATTCGCGGCTGATCCGCCGCTGCCTGGCCGATAATGAAATGAAGGTGGTGACGCTGACCACCGAAGAAGAAGGCATTGCGCTTTTGCAAGGCGCTTGGCTTGGTGGTGCGAAGGGCGTGCTGCTGATGCAATCTTCCGGCGTTGGCAATTGCATCAACATGCTTTCGCTTTCCATCATGCATCGCTGCCCGCTGCCGATGCTGGTGACGATGCGTGGCGATTTTGGTGAATTCAATCCGGCGCAGGTGCCGATGGGCAATGCGACGCAAACCGTGCTGGAAGCCATGGGTACGCTGGTGCACCGCGCGGATACGCCCGAGGATATCGCACCCACGGTGAATGCCACCATTCGTCTTGCCTTCAATACCTTCCGCCCCACCGCAACCCTGATTGGCCAGCGCGTGCTTGGCGCCAAGACTTTCGGGAAGGACTGAGAGAATGCTTGCTGCTTCCGGAAAACTTGACCGCCGAGAATTGACCCGCGCGCTACTCGCGGACCGTGGTGAGATGCTGGTGATTGCCGGGCTTGGTGCGCCAGCCTGGGACATTACTGCCATTGGGGATTGTGCAGAAAACCTGCCGCTTTGGGGCGGCATGGGTGGCGCTGCCATGATCGGCCTTGGCCTGGCACTCGCGCAACCCAGGCGCAAGGTGCTGGTGATTACAGGTGACGGCGAAATGCTGATGGGCATTGGTGCACTGGCGACGATTGCGGTGCAAAAACCCGCCAATCTTTCCATCATTGTCCAGGACAATGAGCATTACGGCGAAACCGGCATGCAGGAAACCGCGACACGCCATGGCGTTGATCTGGTGATGATGGCCAAAGGTGCTGGCATTGCGAACACGATGTTCGTGACCAAGCCGGATGAAGTGCCCGCGCTGCACAAGGCGATCCATGCCGGGCAAGGCCCCTTCTTCGCAGTCGCGAAAATTGACGCCACCAGCAAGCCGCTTGTGCTGCCGCCGCGCGAAGGTGCGTTGTTGCAAGCGCGCATGCGTGAAGCGGTGATGGGGCCGGCAGCGCATCATCAATTGTGAGATCATCATACCAGCCGACGAAGATCGGCGGTGTCCAAACAAAGGGAGGAAACAATGCAAAGACGGCAAATTCTGGCGGGGCTCGCAGCCATCGCAGCAAGTCCCGCACTCGCCCAAGCGCAATGGAGCCCGGATCGCCCCATTCGCGTGATTGTTCCCTTCGCGCCAGGCGGCAGCACGGACATCACCGCGCGCCTGGTGGCTGAGGCGATTTCGCCCCGTCTTGGCCAGCCTGTCGTGATTGAAAATCGCCCGGGTGCCGCTGGAAATATCGGCAGTGAGGCTGTCGCGCGCGCTGCGCCTGATGGCTATACGCTGGTGATGGCAACAAGTTCCACGCATGCGACGAATGGCGCGCTTTATCGCAATATGACCTTCGATGCGCAGCGCGATTTCGCGCCGATCAGCCAAACCACCTTCATCCCGAATCTATTGGTGGTGCATCCGGATGTGCCGGCGCGCGATTTCGCTGGGCTAGTTGCGGAAGCTAAGGCAAAGCCGGGGGTGCTGAATTTCGGCAATGCGGGTTCGGGCACGTCGCAGCACCTGTCTGCCGCACTGATCGCCGCGCGTACGGGGATTGAGGTCACGCATGTTTCCTATCGCGGCGGCACGCCGGCGGTCACGGATTTGATTGGTGGAAAAATCCAGGCCATGGCAGCACCCTTGGTGGAAGTGATTGCGCATGTGCAGGCGGGGCGTCTCCGCGCCATTGCGGTCACTACCGCGCGGCGTTCCGCGCTGCTGCCCGATGTGCCGACTATTGCAGAAACCCTGCCCGGCTTCGAAGTGGCGCTCTGGAATGGCTATATGGCACCGGCGAATACACCGGCGCCTATCGTCAATCGCATTGCCGCTGAAATTCGCGCTGTCATGCGCACCGATGACATGCGCGCAAAGCTTGCCCAGCAGGGAAGTGAGCCGGTTGGTTCGACGCCTGAGGAATTCCGCGCCTTTGTCGCTTCCGAGATTCCGAAATGGTCGGAACTCGTGCGCATTTCTGGCGCCAAGGTAGAATAGGAAACACCATGCCCCATATCGTTTGCCTGCGACCGTTACACCCCGATGCCATGGCAAGGCTGCATGCGGAACCCGATTTCAAGGTTACGATGTTGACCGAGGTGAATGCGGATACCCTGCGGGAGCCGATGCAAACCGCGGAAGCAATCGTCGTGCGCGCAACCCGGATTGATCGCGATTTTCTGGCCAATGCACCGATGCTTTCCATCTGCGCGCGCCACGGCGTGGGCTATGATGCGGTTGACGTGAAGGCTCTGACCGAACGCAGCATTCCGCTGACCGTGACACCCGATGCCAATGCGCTTTCGGTCGCCGAACACGCGATGATGCTGATGCTTTCCACATCTCGGCGCACGCTGGACTACGATAAGAATTTGCGTGCGCTGGATTGGGGTTCCAAGCCTTCGCTGAAAACCTGGGATCTTTCCGGGCGGAAGGTACTGATCATCGGCTTTGGGCGCATCGGCGGGCGGGTTGCGCGGCTTTGTGCGGCCTTCGGGATGGAGGTACTGGTGCATGACCCCTATATCCCACAAAACACCATCAAGGGCGCTGGCTTCCGCCCGGTGAAGGTGCTGCATGAAGGCTTGGCGGAAGCCGATATCGTCACCACCCATTGCCCAAGCAATGAAGAAACGCGCGGCATGGTGAATGGCACTTTCTTGGCGGCCATGAAGCCAGGTGGCACCTATATCAATACGGCACGCGGCACGCTGGTGGATGAAGCGGCACTCACAGCGGCGCTGAAGACCGGGCATCTTGCGACCGCCGGGCTTGATGTGTTCTGGGAAGAACCCGTCACGACGCGCCTGCCACTGCTTGATCTGCCGAATGTTGTGGTATCTCCGCATTCCGCCGCGGCGACAGAACAGGGCATGCGCCGTATGGGGCTTTCCTGTGCGGAGAGCATCATCAGCCATTTCAAGGGTCAACTCGACCCCGATGTTGTGATCAATAAGGAGGTGCTGCGCGGCAACGCGTAGCAGCGACCATCATGGAAAACCCCCTGCTTATTCTGGCCGATCACGCCGCTTCCTGGCGCAGCCGCCCCGTAGATGCGGAAGTGGCGCATCACGCGCGCCGCGCTTTGGTGGATTGGTTCGCGGCCTTGCTGGCCGGCGCATCCCGCGCGCCCGCGACATTGATGTCAGCCGCGCTTGAGGATGAAACGCGCGGCGGCGGTGGTGCGGTCTGTTACGTGAGCGGCCGGCAGGTGCCGCTCCGTCATGCTGCGCTGTTGAATGGCACGGCATCCCATACTGTGGAATTCGACGATATCTATCGTTACGCTGTTTATCATCCGGGCTGCCCGACCATTGCGGCCGCTTTGGCGGCAGCGCAATCGCGCGGCGCGGATATGGATTTATTGCTGCGTGCGATGATTGCGGGGTATGAGGTTTCGTGCCGCATCGGTGTTGCGGTGCAGCCTTCACATTATGATTTCTGGCATACCACTGGCACGGTCGGCACTTTCGGTGCGGCGGCGGCCGTGGCCGTCGCGCTGAATTGCGATGCGGAACGCACGGCGCATGCGATTGCAACCTGCGCCACCATGGCAAGCGGCCTGCAACAAGCCTTCCGCGGAGAGGGCATGTCGAAGCCGCTCCATCCCGGCCATGCGGCGGAAGCCGGCGCCATGGCGGCGATGGCAGCGGCGCGCGGCATGACGGGCGCGTTGGATGTGCTGCATGGCCCGGCGGGTTTTGCCGCCGCCACCAGCGAAGATACCGGCAAATGGGAAAAGCCGCTGGCCAATATCGGCAAGCCCTATGCCATCATGGATATGACCTTCAAGAATCACGGCTGCTGCGGGCATATTTTTGCCGCCCTTGATGCCGTGCGCGATCTGCAACTCGAAGCCGGCTTCAGCGCGGGCGATGTGCTTGGCGTGCATGTTGGCGGCTATAAGGCGACCAAGGATGTTTGTGATCGCCCGACCGCCGCGACAGAACAGGATTGCCGTTTCTCCACGCAATTCACCGTCGCGACCATGCTGCTTTATGGCGGTGTGCGTTTGGCAGCGTTTGAACCAGAACGCCTGACTGACCCGGCAATTCGCGCGGTGATGCCGAAGGTGAGCGTAGCGCTCGATCCGGAATGCGCGGCGGCCTTCCCATCCAAGCGTTCTGCGAAGGTGGAAATCAAGCTGCGTGATGGGCGCGTGCTGAACCGCCATCAGCACACGCGCAAGGGTGATCCGGATGCACCGCTTTCGGATGCTGATCTGTCCGATAAATTCCTGGAACTGACGGCAGATGCGATTGGTACGCAGGAAGCCAAGGCGCTGCTGGAAGCGCTGTGGAAGGGCGCTGCCCTTCCTGGTATTGTGAAGCTGCGCAGCCAGGCAGCGCTGCGCGCGGCTGAATAACTAAGGTGGGCGCAGGTTCACGCCTGCGCCCGTTCTTCCTTACCCTGCCAGCACATAGCCATAGGCCTTGTTGCTGCGATTGCCACAGCTGGCCCCGATATGAAAAAGAGCTTGGGAGAAACCCCTCTTGGTGCCGTTCGTTTTTTGTTTTTCGGTCTGTGGCATAGGCTAAAACGTTTCAGATGATACCACCTGCTTTAGTAGGGGGGATGGGAACGCCACCTTATACGCTGATGGCACTGAAAATCACCGGTCCGGCAAAAGCCAAGGGCCAGAGAAACAGGCTTGTCTTGCAGCGCTGCGTAACCCTATTGAACGCACAACAAACACGAAGGAGGATGCCATGATCTCTCGCCGTCACCTTGCCCTGCTTGCGGCCCCTGCGCTGCTGCCCGCCGTCGCGCGCGCACAGGATGCCTGGCCAAGCCGCCCTGTGACGCTTGTGGTGCCTTGGGCCGCGGGCGGCTCCACGGATGCTGTCGCGCGTATTCTGGCGCAGAAGCTTTCCACAGATACGGGCCGCAGCTTCGTGGTGGATAACCGCACCGGCGCCAATGGCACGATCGGCTTCAATAGCGTCGCGCGCGCGCGGCCCGATGGCTATACCATGCTGGTCAGCACCGTCAGCACCTATGCCATGGCGCCGCATCTGATGCCGCTGCCTTATGACAATGAAAAGGATTTTGTTGGTATCGGGCTGATTGCTTCCATGCCGATCATCATGGTGGTCAATCCAAGCTTCCCCGCGCGTACACTTGCGGAATATGTGGAAATCGCGCGCCGGCCAAACAGCAACCTGACCTATGCCAATTCCGGCACGGGGTCTTCCACGCATCTTGCGACCGAGTTGTTCTTGCAGGAAGCGCGGCTGACCATTCAGGATGTTGGCTATCGCGGCGGCGCGCCGGCGGTGCAGGCGGTGCTTGCCAATGAAACACCCATGGTTTTCCAGGCGGCGTCAGGCATTCTGCCGCATATCCGCTCTGGCTCCTTGCGCGCCTTGGCAGTTGCCACCAAGGAAAGAAGCCCGCTGACCCCGGAAATCCCAACCTTTGCCGAACAAGGCTTCCCGGGTGTAGAGGTCGTGGAACACATCGCCCTGCAAGCGCCAACCGGCGTGCCTGCTGATATCCTGGTGCGCATGCATGCGCTGACTAAGGCCGCGATGGAAGCGCCCGATACGCGCGAACGCCTGAGCGCGCTTGCCGTAGTGCCAACGGTCGGCAGCACCGCCGAATGGCCGGCGTATTTCGCCGCGGAAAACGCGAAGTGGCGTAATATGATCCAGGCGCGCAACATCAAATTGCAGTAGTATGGGATCAGGCCGAGGCCGGCTTGCCAATGCCGGCCGCGCCCGGCCGCCCATAAAGATGCAGCGCGCGCCGTTCAAAGGCGCGCACCATCAACCGCACCGCTTCATTGAAAACTACGCCAATCGCCACTTGCAGAATGCGGCTGCGGAATTCAAAATCCACAAAGAAATCCACCTCGGTCCCGCCCGCCACAGGCGTGAAGCGCCAATGATTATTCAAATAGCGGAAAGGACCGTTTTCATAAGTCACATGGATATGGCCAGGCTTGTTCAAGCCCACGCGGGAGCGGAAGGTTTCGCGAAACATGCGAAAGCCGATGGTCAAATCCGCCACCAGCAATTGTTCATCCCGGCTGAGCACCCGCGCGCCGACACACCAGGGCAGGAATTCGGGATAGCGCGCCACATCCGCGACCATATCGAAAAGCTGCTCCTGCGAATAACGGAGCACCTTCTTTTCCGCATGTGTTGGCATATCAGCCTTGCGCGGCCAGTTGCGCGTTGCGCGCGGCACTCAGCGCCGCGAAGTCGCGATCCGCGTGATAGGAAGAACGCGTCAAAGGTGTTGCAGAAACCAGCAAAAAACCCTTGCCGCGCGCGGCCTTGGCGTAATCTTCAAACTCATCGGGCGTGACAAAGCGATCCACCGCGGCATGCTTCACCGATGGTTGCAGGTATTGGCCGATGGTGAGGAAATCCACCTCGGCAGACCGCAGATCATCCATCACTTGCAGTACTTCAATGCGCTTTTCGCCAAGCCCCACCATGATCCCGGATTTGGTGAAAATGGAAGGATCAAGCTGCTTCACACGATCCAGCAACCGCAGAGAGTGGTAATACCGCGCCCCTGGCCGAATACTGGGATAGAGCGCCGGCACAGTTTCCAGATTATGGTTGAACACATCCGGCCGCGCCGCCACCACTACTTCTAAAGCGCCATCCTTGCGCAGGAAATCAGGCGTCAGCACTTCAATCGTCGTACCAGGGGCGGCCGCGCGAATGGCGCGAATGGTTTCGGCGAAATGCGCCGCACCGCCATCGGCCAGATCATCCCGATCCACGCTGGTAATCACCACATGACGCAAGCCAAGGGCAGCCACGGCTTCTGCCACGCGGCGCGGTTCATCCGTGTCCAAAGGCTTCGGAATGCCGGTCGCGACATTGCAGAAGGAACAGGCCCGGGTGCAGGTCTCGCCCATGATCATCATGGTGGCGTGGCGCTGAGACCAACATTCACCGATATTCGGGCAGGCCGCTTCCTCGCATACCGTGACCAGTTTCTTCTCCCGCATCAGGGCGCGGGTTTCCAGATAAACCGGATGCGTCGGCGCCTTCACCCGGATCCAGGCGGGTTTGCGCTGGATGGGGTTGTCCGGGCGATGCGCCTTTTCCGGATGCCTTTCGGCACCCGTTTTGGCGGCGCGATGGTCAATTTCGATGCGAGTCGAGGGCATGGTAGGACTTGATTTGAGCGGCTGATTCAGCGCGTCTGTCATACGACCTACGCGGATCAGACGCTAGATGTGGATCACCCGGCCGTAAGCATCAAGCACGCTTTCATGCATGGCCTCCGAAACCGTGGGGTGCGGAAAGACGGTGTGCATCAATTCAACCTCGGTTGTCTCCAACGTGCGGGCTATGCCGTAGCCTTGGATCATTTCCGTGACCTCCGGCCCCACCATATGGGCGCCGAGCAAGGCGCCCGTCTTGGCATCAAACACTGTCTTCACGAAGCCTTCCGGCTCACCCATCGCAATCGCCTTGCCATTGCCGATGAAGGGGAAGCGCCCAACCTTCACCTCATGCCCGCGGGCCTTGGCGGCAGCTTCCGTGAGGCCGACCGAGGCAACCTGAGGCCGGCAATAGGTGCAGCCCGGAATATTCAGCGTATCCATGGCGTGCGGGTGCAGCCCGGCGATGGCTTCGACGCAAATGATCCCCTCATGCGATGCCTTATGCGCGAGCCAAGGCGGGCCAGTCAGGTCGCCAATGGCGTAAATGCCGGGCTCCCCGGTGCGGCCAAAGGCATCGGTCAGGATATGGGTGCGGTCCACCTGAATTTTCGTGCCCTCAAGCCCAAGGTCCTCAACATTACCGACAATGCCAACCGCGCTGATCAGCCGATCTGCCTTGATCTCGGTTACCTTGCCGCCAGCTTCCACAATCGCGGCGATGGCATCGCCTTCCTTGCGCACGCCTTGCAGCTTGGCGCTGACCATCACCTTCATGCCCTGTTTTTCAAAAGCCTTGTGCACAAAGGCAGAAACCTCAGCGTCTTCGACCGGCAGAATGCGATCCATCGCTTCAATCAGCGTCACCTCGGACCCCATATTGCGATAGAAGGACGCAAATTCAGACCCGATGGCACCGGACCCAATCACGATCAGCCGCTTCGGCAAAGCAGGTGCGGTCATGGCTTCGCGATAGGACCAGATCAGCTTGCCATCCGGTTCAATCCCCGGCAGCACACGCGCCCGCGCGCCCGTTGCCAGAATGATGTGCTTGGCCATCAGCTCCGCCACCGGCTTGCCATCCTTCGTCACCGCAACCTTACCAGCGCCCGCAAGCTTGGCGTGCCCATCAAACACCGTGACCTTATTCTTGCGTAGCAAATGCTTGACGCCGCCCGAAAGCTGCCCCGCCACGCTGCGCGACCGCTTCACCACTTTCGTGAAATCAAAGCGGATATTGTCAGCGGCGAAGCCGTAAGCATCCAGGCTATGCAGCAAGTGATTGATCTCGGAAGCGCGCAGCAGCGCCTTGGTTGGGATGCAGCCCCAATTCAGGCAAATGCCGCCGAGGTTTTCACGCTCCACCAGCGCGACCTTCATCTTCAATTGGCTGGCGCGAATGGCCGCGACATAGCCGCCGGGCCCACCACCTACCACCACCAGATCAAATGCCTCAGCCATGTCTCAGGCTCCTTCCTCTATTCGGCCAGGCGGTCGAGCGCCGCGCCGTCAACGCGTTGCATGGTCCATTGATCAAGCCCGCGCGCACCCATGGCGCGATACGCGCCAATGGCGGGTTCATTCCAATCCAACACATTCCATTCCAGGCGAGAGCCGCCTTCTTCCTTCACCTGTTGCGCCAGACGCTTGAAGATGGCGCGGGCAATGCCGCGTCCGCGATAGGTGGGCTCCACAAAAACATCTTCCACCCAAATGCCATGGTGCGCGGTGAAAGTGGAAAAGGTGCGATGCCAGACGCAAAGTCCAACCGCCTTGCCTTCCGCTTCCGCGATGATGGCGGCGGCGCGCGGCGTTGGGCCAAAAAGCGCTTCCGCGAAGTCAGCCTCGGTTCCCTTCGCCTCATGCAGCAGCTTTTCGTATTCGGCCAAGGCGCGCACGAAATGCACCACCACCGGCACATCGGCTGGCGTGGCATCACGCAGCGTGAAGTTGCCCGCCATCAGAGCATCAGGCTCAGCGGATCCTCGATATTGCGCTTGAGCGCTTGCAGGAATTCCGCCGCAAGCGCGCCATCAATCACGCGATGATCCACGGAAAGTGTCAGCGTCATCACCGTTGCGATGGCAAGCGCGCCATTCTTCACCACCGGGCGCTGTTCGCCAGCGGATACCGCCAGAATGCCGGCCTGGGGCGGGTTAATGATGGCGGCGAAATCCTTCACGCCATACATCCCCATATTAGAGATGGAAAAACCACCACCCTGAAATTCCTCGGGCTTCAGCTTGCCGGTTTTAGCGCGCGCAGCCAGATCCTTCATTTCAGTGCTGATGGCAGCCAGGCCCTTGATATCAGCGTTTCTCACAATCGGCGTGATTAGCCCATCCGGGATGGATACCGCGACCGAGATATCAACATCATGCAATTGCAGAATGGCATCTTCGGTCCACATCGCATTCACATGGGGGAAGCGGCGCAACGTGACTGCCGTTGCCTTGATCACCAGATCATTGACCGAAAGCTTGTACGCGCCGGGGCCATCCTTCGGGCTGCGCGCATTCAGATCAGCGCGAATCTTCAGCAGCGCATCAATTTCCACATCGGTGCTGACATAGAAATGCGGGATCGTCGCCTTGGATTCGGCAAGGCGCCGCGCAATCACCTTGCGGATGCTGCTATTGGGCACAGCGGTATGCGGCGCGGTGATCGCCACGGGCGCGGCGGGGCGGGGTGCGGCCACAAGCGGCGCCGGAGCAGCAGCAGCCACAGGTGCAGGGCCACGCGACAGCGCCGCATCCACATCCGCCTTCACAATCCGGCCATTTGGGCCAGAACCGGCGATTTTGCTGATATCAACGCCAGCTTGTGCAGCCATACGCCGCGCGAGTGGGCTTGCAAAAACGCGATCACCCGATGCTGGCGCAGCAACAGGCGCTGGTGCGGCGGCAACAGGTGCAGTGACCGGCGCCGGAGCAGCGCCAGGCGCGGCAGCGGCTTTCGGCGCGGCGCCGGCGGCGGGCAAGGCTTCACCCGCTTCCACCAGTACGGCGATCACATCATTCACCTTCACGCCTTGCGTGCCGGCGGGCACCAGGATGCGGCCCAGAATGCCTTCATCCACTGCTTCCACTTCCATCGTCGCCTTATCGGTTTCGATTTCCGCGATCACATCGCCGGCCTTGATCCGCTCGCCTTCCTGCTTCAGCCAGCGCGCCAAATTGCCCTCTGTCATCGTGGGCGAAAGCGCGGGCATCAGAATATTTGTGGCCATGATCTTTCCCCTTACCGACGATAGGTCACGGAACGCGCCGCTTCCACCACCTGTTCCAGGCGCGGCAGGGCGAGTTTTTCAAGATTAGCCGCATAAGGCATGGGCACATCCAGGCCGGTCACGCGGACCGGCGGCGCATCCAGATGATCAAAGGCGGTTTCCATGATTTGCATGGCAACCTCCGCGCCGATGCCGGCATAGGGCCAGCCTTCTTCCAACGTCACCAGGCGATTGGTCTTGCGCACGGAAGCCGCGATGGTTTCCGTATCCAAGGGGCGGATGGAACGCAGATTGATCACTTCCGCGCTAATGCCCTGTTCGGCGAGCTTTTCCGCCGCTTGCATCGCCATGCCAACCATGATGGAGAAGGCCACAATGGTAACATCGCTGCCTTCGCGTTCCACCTTGGCTTTGCCGATCGGCAGGATGAAATCATCGGCCGTTGGGCATTCAAAACTCTGCCCATACAGAATTTCATTTTCCAGCACGATCACCGGGTTCGGGTCGCGGATGGCAGCGCGCAACAGCCCCTTCGCATCCGCCGCCGACCAAGGCGATACCACCTTCAGCCCCGGGCAATGCGCATACCAGGAAGCATAGCATTGCGAATGCTGCGCCGCGACGCGGGAAGCTGCACCATTCGGGCCACGGAAGACAATCGGGCAACCAAGCTGCCCGCCCGACATGTAAAGCGTCTTGGCGGCGGAATTGATGATCTGGTCAATCGCCTGCATGGAAAAATTGAACGTCATGAATTCAACAATAGGCTTCAGGCCAGTAAAGGCTGCACCCACCGCCATGCCGGTAAAGCCATGTTCGGTGATGGGCATATCCATCACGCGGCGCGGCCCAAATTCTTCCAGCAAGCCTTGGCTGATTTTATAGGCGCCCTGATACTGCGCGACTTCTTCGCCAATCAGGAATACATCCGCATCGGCGCGCATTTCTGCCGCCATGGCATCACGCAGCGCTTCGCGCACCGTCATGGATTTGGTCGGACCCCAATCCTTCTCGGGCGTAGCGGCGCGTGGCGCGGCGGGGACTGAAGCCGGGGCAGGTGCGGCAGCCACAGGAGCAGGCGCCGCCACGGGCGCGGCCTTCGCACCACCGGTGCCACCATCCAATTCGGCAATCGCCGTATTCACCGAGACATTTTCCGTGCCTTCGGGGACAAGAATAGCAGTCAACACACCCTCATCCACGGCTTCGACTTCCATGGTGGCCTTATCGGTTTCGATCTCGGCGATCACTTCGCCGGATTTCACCTTATCGCCGGCCTTTTTCAGCCAGCGGGCCAACTTGCCTTCCGTCATGGTGGGGGAAAGCGCGGGCATCAGGATCACGGCACCCATCTCAGTTCGCCTCCACCAGAATATCGGTCATCAATTCGCTCTCGGGCGGTTCCGGGCTTTCCTGCGCGAAATCGGCGCTGTCCTGGACAATCGCCTTCACCTCATCGTCAATCACCTTCAGATCGGCCTCCGTCACGCCGAAATCATCCAGCAGCGCCTTGCGCGCGGTTTCAATACAATCCGATGTTTCGCGCATTTTCTGCACTTCTTCGCGCGTGCGATACTTCGCGGGGTCGGACATGGAATGGCCGCGATAGCGATAGGTTTTCATTTCCAGCAGATACGGCCCCTTGCCGGCGCGGCAATGCGCGACCGCGCGTTCACCCGCTTCACGCACGGCGGCCACATCCATGCCATTCACCTGTTCACCGGGGATGCCCCAAGGCGCGCCATTCTGCGACAGGTCGCGGGAGGCCGAGGCACGATCCACGCTGGTGCCCATGCCGTACTTGTTGTTTTCGATGATGAAAATACAGGGCAGCTTGAACAAAGCGGCCAGGTTCAGGCTTTCAAATACCTGGCCCTGGTTGGAAGCGCCTTCCCCGAAATAGGTGACCGCCACCCGACCATCCTGCCGATACCAATTCGCGAAAGCGAGCCCATTGCCGAGCGAGACCTGCGCGCCGACAATCCCATGCCCGCCGTAGAAGCCCTTCTCCCGGCTGAACATATGCATGGAGCCACCCTTGCCCTTGGAATAGCCGCCAATGCGCCCGGTGAGTTCCGCCATCACGCCGCGGGCTTCCATGCCGGTGGCCAGCATATGCCCGTGATCGCGGTAGGAGGTGATCACCTGATCCCCCGGCTTCAGGCACATTTGCATGCCGACCACGACCGCTTCCTGGCCGATATACAGGTGGCAAAAGCCGCCAATGAGCCCCATGCCGTAAAGCTGGCCGGCCTTTTCCTCAAACCGGCGGATCAGCAGCATGTCGCGATAAGCACGCAGCATTTCGTCCCGCGACAAAGATGGGGTCTTGGCTTTGCCGCGCCGTCTGCTGGCGGCTTCTGTGGCCTGGGGCATGGGAATTCCTCCTGCGCTTAGCTTCCAAGCGCAATTAGCGCTGGGCAATTCCGAATTTCAAGTCATGAAAGACTAAAAAACCGTGTTTTTGCAATGCAATAATACGATTAACCAAATTTCAGTTAAGTGGTTGTTTCACCATACAGACGCACGCACGGCACCCATCTCAGCGCCACAAGCCAAGTTCCGTAAGGCTTGAAAAATCAGCGAAAACCAGCGCAGGCGCCAGAGGTTAGTAAAGCCGGCGTTCCGGGCCATAGGGCACAATCACTTCATCCCGCCCGACCATATTCAACAGCGACCGGGCGCGTTCTTCAAGCTGGTCCCGGTCAAGCCTATCGCCCCTGAGGCCAGCCACGCGGCGTTCCATAGCGTCACGCTCGGCCTCTGCCCGCGTCAGCTCGGCCCGCGCCGAAACGATATCCGCCTGCCGCTTGTCGCGCGCCATCAGCCCGCGTTCGCCATGCACGGCGTGCCAAGCGAAATACCCGGATACCGCCAGGAAAGCGGCTGGCATCAGTATCCCTTTAAGGACCCGCTTGAAGGTGGAAAGCAGCGCCATGGGCGCGAATACCTCGTAACATGAATCGCCTGCCAAAGAATCAATTCTTAAGCCGCTTGTCCATAGGCAAATGCGGAAAGCCTGAAAATTCATCAGAAATCGCCACGAAAACCAGGGTTTCTTGACATGCATCATGTGGGTGGCACCACATGGCGAACAAGAAAGCCAATCAAGCCGCACATCGGAACCACATGCAACGCACAGAGCCCGAAATCAGCATCCTGATGGCCGCCTATGGACTACGCGCGGAGATTACGGCTGCTGTCGGTTCGGTCTTTGCCCATGCTCAGGCTACGGCGATCGAAGTGATTGTCGCTTCTGATGACGGTACGGATTATCGTGATTGCTTACCGGCTGACCCCCGGCTGGTTTTTACGCCGATCGGGCCCATTGCCTCAGGCGCCGCCGCCGCGCGCAACCGTGCCCTGGCGCTGGCGCGCGGCAGCTTCGTCACCATGCTGGATGCTGATGACGGCTATGAAGGGCAAGCCGATGGCCTGGCCGCGGCGCTAGCCTTGGCGCGCGCGCAAGGCGCCGCGGTGATCCCGGCCATCATCCGCACCCCTGATGGCAAAGCGCTACGCCGCGTCCCCTCATCTGAGGTACCAAGCATGGGCTGGCTTGAATGGCGCAATATTTTTGCGTCGCTCCACCTGCTGCAGCCGCGGGCCAAGGTGGCGCCCTTTCTTCCGTTCCGACTGATTGATGATGTTTTATGGGATTTACATGGGCTGGCTGAAGCTGGCGGCCGGGCGCCGGTTTGTGGGGCGCTTGCCTATCGTTATCAGCTTCGCCCTGGGCAGCTCACCGAAAGCTTGGTGGGGCGCTTTGATGCTGAATATGCTGAAGCCTTGGCGGAACTGCACAACAACCCGGCCAGCTTTGGCGCCGCGCCATCCGAAATCGCGCGTATCCTTTGGCGCTGGCGCGCCATGAACCGACACGCCGAGATGGCAGCCAAGGGCAAGGCACGCTCGCTCGGGCATTATCAGCGCCATGTCACGGAATATTTGGCACAACGGAGGCGAAGTCTGGGGCGTTTAGCCAAGCCCCATCTGCCTCTGCGTGGCAGCGCAGGCGTATGTGCCGACCAATAGGTGGTTCAGACTGAGCTTAGGCGACTCGCCACTGAGATCGCAGGCCCCGGCCTACAATAATCCCACCGGCGCCTGACACAGGCTGACGCCCCTATTCCTTCCGCCCCAATTCGCCCAAAAAGGACTGAAAATCCTTCGCCTCACCAAAATTGCGATAGACGCTGGCGAAGCGCACATAGGCCACCTGGTCCAATTCCTTCAGCGTTTCCATCACAATCTCCCCGATCTTGTTGGAGGGGATTTCGCTTTCGCCTTCGGTTTCCAGGCGGCGCTGGATGGAATTGACCAGTTTTTCGATACGGTCCTCATCCACCGGGCGCTTGCGCAAGGCCACGCGGATGGACCGCGCGAGTTTTTCACGTTCAAACGGCACGCGCCGCCCATCGGTCTTGATAATGGTAATCTCGCGGAGTTGCACCCGTTCAAACGTCGTGAAACGCGCGCCGCATTCCGTGCAGGCGCGGCGGCGGCGAATGGCCGCGCTATCTTCCGCCGGGCGGCTATCCTTGACCTGCGTATCCTCAAATCCGCAGAAGGGGCACTTCATGCGGGATAGATCGGGAAGCGATGGCAGAGTTCCATCACCCGCGCCTTCACCGAAGCTTCCACCGCGCCATTGCCGGCTTCATCATTGGCCCGCGCCGCGCCATCCAGCACTTCGCCAATCAGCTTGCCGATCTGGCGGAATTCCGCCTCACCAAAACCACGCGTGGTGCCGGCGGGCGTGCCCAGGCGCACACCCGATGTCACCATTGGTTTTTCGGGGTCAAAGGGAATGGCGTTCTTGTTGCAGGTCAGATGCGCGCGATTGAGCGCGGCTTCCGCGACCTTACCGGTCAGCTTCTTGGGCCGCAGATCAACCAGCAACAAGTGATTGTCGGTGCCGCCCGTCACCAAATCCAAACCCTGCGCCTGCAATTCGCCCGCCAGCGCCTTGGCATTGGCGACAATCTGGCGCGAATAGGTGCGGAATTCCGAGCGCAGCGCTTCACCAAAGGCAACCGCCTTGGCGGCGATCACATGCATCAGCGGGCCGCCTTGCAGGCCAGGAAAAACCGCGGAGTTGAACTTCTTCGCCAGCGCTTCGTCATTGGTCAGAATCATGCCGCCACGCGGGCCACGCAGCGTTTTATGCGTCGTGGTGGTGGCCACATGCGCATGGGGGAAGGGCGAAGGATGCGCGCCGCCGGCAACCAGGCCCGCGAAATGCGCCATATCCACCATGAAATAGGCGCCGACCTCATCAGCAATGGCGCGGAAGGCAGCGAAATCCCAAATACGCGCATAGGCACTGCCGCCGGCAATGATCAGCTTCGGGCGTGCTTCGCGCGCAATGCGCGCCACTTCCGCCATATCAATCTGCTGGTCTTCGCGCCGCACCGTATAGGGCACCGGCTTGAACCATTTGCCAGAAAGATTGGCGAGCGAGCCATGCGTCAAATGCCCACCTGCCGCCAGATCGAGGCCCATGAAGCAATCACCCGGCTGCAATAGCGCGAGAAACACCGCCTGATTGGCCTGCGCGCCCGAATGCGGCTGCACATTGACAAAACCGCAGTCAAACAGCTTGCAGGCGCGTTCAATAGCCAGACGTTCGGCGATATCCACTGCCTCGCAGCCGCCATAATAGCGCCGGCCCGGATAGCCCTCGGCGTATTTATTCGTCATCACCGAACCCTGCGCTTCCATCACAGCGCGGGAGACGATGTTTTCTGACGCGATCAGCTCAATCCCATCCTGTTCGCGTTCCAATTCCTGCGCCACAGCGGCGGCAATTTCGGGATCGGATGCGGCGAGGCTCGCGGTGAAGAAGCCAGCGGGGGGCG
Organism: Roseomonas sp.; assembly: GCA_044345845.1. Lineage (GTDB taxonomy): Bacteria > Pseudomonadota > Alphaproteobacteria > Acetobacterales > Acetobacteraceae > Neoroseomonas. Next base: position 22,773 of record JBIJAH010000035.1, on the reverse strand, counting down.
GGGCGGCGCCGAGGCCTTCCGGCTCACGGACCAGGACAGGGAGGAGGGTTCTCATGGCGTTGTTTTTGCGCCCGCCGTGCCCTGCTTGGCAAGCATGGGATCGAGCTTTTGTACTCGCCCTATATGCCGTCCGCCTTCAAAGGGGGCAGTCAAAAAAACTCGAATGGCATCCAGCGCTACCTCGATCCCCGTCATGCGGGCGCCGAGGCAGGCGATATTGGCGTTGTTATGGGCGCGCGTGAGCCGCGCTTCCGTCGCGTTATGCAGCACGGCTGCGCGAATGCCGGGGTGGCGATTGGCGGCGATAGCCATGCCAATCCCGGTGCCGCAGACCAGAATGCCCAAGCCCTCAGTGCCCGCCAGCTTGGCGCAAACCGCATGGGCGAAATCCGGGTAATCCACCGATTCCGAGCCATGCGTGCCGAGATCGTCAAACGCCAACCCCTCGGCTTCCAAAGCGGCCTTCAGCGCCTGTTTGAGCGGCAAGCCAGCATGGTCAGAGGCGATGGGGATGGGCATGGGCGGGGGCTCCGTTGGCCGAGAGATGTCGCTTTAACGGAAAAGCCGCCGATTCGCAGCCCGGCAGGTCACCCAAAAACCTGCCCCCAAGTCTGGCGCAGCGCCTGATCCACTTCCGCCATGCTGGCCGGGATGCCCAGCGCATGCAGGCTGGTCACGCCATGCTCCGCAATGCCGCAGGGCACAATGCCGCCGAAATGACCCAGATCCGGCGCCACATTCAACGCCACGCCATGCCAGGACACCCAGCGCGTCACACGCACACCTATGGCGCCGATCTTGGCTTCCTGCCCGGTCACCTTGTCGGCCACCCAAATGCCAACCCGGCCTTCGCGCCTTTCGCCCAGCAAGCCGAAATGGGCGAGCGTCAGGATCAGCCATTCTTCCAGCCCGGCCACAAAGGCTCGCACATCGCGCGCCGGAATGCCACCATGGGGGCGGTGCAGGTCAAGCATCACATACCCAGTGCGCTGACCCGGCCCGTGATAGGTCCATTGCCCGCCGCGCCCGGCCTCAAACACCGGGAAGCGGGCATCGCGCAAATCCTCCGCCCGGGCGGAGGTGCCGGCAGTATAGCTTGGCGGGTGTTCCACCAGCCACACAGCCTCCGCTGCACTGCCTGCACGTATGGAAGCGGCGTGGGCTTCCATGCGTGCCAGCATCTCGGCATAGGGGGTGAGGCCCGGCAGGGTTTCCCATTCAAGGGCGGGCGTTGATAGGGGCGCGTTCATCGGCTATAGCGCCCGCCTTCTACCTGGTTTGCGGCCATGGCGGAATGGTAGACGCGCCAGCTTGAGGTGCTGGTGGGGGAAACCCCGTGGAAGTTCGAATCTTCTTGGCCGCACCATATTTCACCCTTTCGGGTGTTGCCGGGTAAGGGTGCCCTCATGGATGATGATTTCCGCAAAGCCGCGCTGGATTACCACCGGCTACCCCGCCCCGGGAAGCTTTCCATCACGCCGACCAAGCGGATGGAAACCCAACGCGATCTTGGCCTGGCCTATTCGCCAGGCGTGGCCGCGGCGTGTGAAGCGATAGCCGCCGACCCGCGCGCTGCCTTTGACTATACCGCGCGCGGCAATCTGGTGGCGGTGATTACCAATGGCACGGCGGTGCTGGGGCTTGGTTCCATCGGCGCGCTGGCGTCCAAACCCGTGATGGAAGGCAAGGCGGTTCTGTTTCAGAAGTTCGCCGGCATTGATTCGATTGACATCGAAATTGACGAAAAAGACCCCGACAAGCTGATCGAGGTGATCGCCGCGCTGGAACCCTCCTTCGGCGCGATCAATCTGGAAGACATCAAGGCGCCCGAATGCTTTGAGGTTGAACGGCGGCTGCGCGAATGCATGCGCATCCCGGTCTTTCATGATGATCAACACGGTACGGCGATTATTGTCGCGGCTGCGGTGCGCAATGCGCTTCTGCTGCAAGGCAAGCGGCTTGAAGATGTGCGCCTGGTCAATACCGGCGGCGGTGCTGCGGCTTTGGCGTGCCTTGATCTGCTGGTGGCCATGGGCCTCAAGCGCGAAAACGTCACCATCTGCGATATTGGCGGCGTGGTGCATATCGGGCGCAATGATCTTGATCCCTACAAGGCCAAATGGGCGATTGAGACGAATGCGCGCACCTTGCAGGATGCGCTGCCCGGCGCTGATATTTTCCTGGGTCTTTCCGCGCCGAGAGTCCTGAAGCCAGAATGGCTGAAGCTGCTGGCGCCGAACCCCTTGGTGCTGGCGCTGGCCAACCCCGAACCCGAAATCCTGCCCGAAGCAGTACGCGCCGCGCGCCCGGATGCGATTGTGGCAACAGGCCGCACTGATTATCCGAACCAGGTCAATAATGTCCTGTGCTTTCCCTTCATCTTCCGTGGTGCGCTTGATGTGGGTGCTACGACCATCAATGAGGAAATGAAGGTGGCAGCCGCGGATGCCATCGCCGCACTCGCGCGCGTTGAGGCATCCGAAGTGGTGGCGGCCGCTTATGGCGGACAGGCGCCGATTTTCGGGGCGGATTACATCATCCCGAAGCCCTTTGATCCACGCTTGATTCTGGAAGTGGCGCCGGCGGTAGCGCGCGCTGCAATGGCAAGCGGTGTTGCCACGCGCCCCATCACGGATTTCGTCGCCTATCGCAGCCGCCTGGAGCGGTATGTCTTCCGTTCCGGCAATTTGATGCGCCCGGTGTTCGAAGCCGCGCGCAAACGCCCGCGCCGCATCGCCTATGCGGAAGGTGAGGATGAACGCACACTCCGCGCCGTGCAATCCGTACTGGATGAAGGCATTGCCGAGCCCTTCCTGATCGGCCGCGCCGATGTGATTGCGGCGCGCTGCGAAGCCTTGGGTTTGCGCATGTCAGTTGGCGAAAGCGTGAAGGTGCTGGACCCCGCGCGCGATACGGAAATCTTCGGCCCGCTGGTGGATTTGTATCGCCGCAAGGTATCGCGCCGCGGCGTGCCGCCGGATGCCGCGGCGCGGCGTGTAGCCACCCATCCCGCCGTTGCGGCTTCGCTATTGCTGGAAGCCGGGCTGGTGGATGCCGCATTGTGTGGCGGCACGCAGGATTGGATGGATCAATGGCATCACGTGCTGGACATTATCGGCAAGCGCGATGATGTGGGGCGGGTCTATGCACTCTCCGGCCTCATTACGCGCAATGGCGAGCATTTGTTCGTGGTGGACACCCACCTTTGCGTGGAACCCACCGCTGCGCAGATCGCGGAAATGACCCTGTTGGCCGCCGAACAAGTGCGCGGCTTTGGCTTGCAGCCGAAAGTGGCGCTGCTATCGCATTCTTCCTTCGGCGCATCCCACGCGCCATCAGCACGGCGGATGCGCGAAGCACTCGCCCTGATCCAGGCGCGTGACCCAGCCTTAGAAGTGGATGGCGAAATGCATGCCGATGCTGCGCTGGTGCCGGCCATCCGCGACCGTGCCGTGCCGGATGGCAAGCTGACCGGCGCGGCCAATCTGCTGGTCATGCCCGGCATTGATGCCGCCAATATCGCCTTCAACCTGACCAAGGCCGCAACCGACGGCCTGCAATTGGGCCCCCTCCTGCTCGGCATGAAAAAGCCCGTACATGTGCTGGTGCCAAGTGTGACCGCACGCGGCATCCTGAATCTGACCGCTCTGGCAGTGGCTGAGGCGAATGGGAAGGGCTGAGGGAAGACCGGGGGCTTTGCCCCCGGAGCCCCCACCGGGGTAACAGTGTTACCCTGGACCCAGCCGGGACTTGGCGCCGACCTTCCCCGCTTCCATCTTACGCGCTGCGCCCCCACATCGGACACATGAGCAAACCCCCAGCCCCGCGCGCCCCTTCTGCCGCCGTGGCCGCCTTTCTGGAACAGGCGGCGCGCGTGCCGGCGCTGCGGCCTGCACCCAACACCATTGCGCGGCTGATCTTCGCCATTGATGCCACCGCATCGCGGGAGCGTACCTGGGATCACGCCGCCGGGCTGACGGCGGAAATGCTGCAAGCGGCGCAGGGCATTGGTGGGCTCGCGCTATCGCTTGCGTATTATCGCGGCTTTGGCGAATTCCGCGCGACGCCTTTTCTGCAGGATGCTGATGACCTCGCGCGGCGGCTTTCCGGTGTTTCCTGCCTGGGCGGCAAAACCCAAATCCAGGCGGTGCTGGATCATGCGCTGACGGAAACGAAAAGCGAAAGGATCAGGGCGCTGATCTTCATCGGTGATGCGATGGAAGAAAATGCCGATGCGCTCTGCCACATAGCGGGGGAGCTTGGCCTGCGCGGCACGGCGGCCTTCATTTTCCACGAAGGCGCCGATCCAGTGGCGGGCGCGGTGTTTCGGCAAATCGCGCGGCTTTCCGGTGGCGCCTATCTGCCCTTTGATTCCGCGTCCATAGCCCAGCTGCGCGATCTGCTGCGCGCCATTGCGGTTTATGCGGCGGGCGGCCAAAGCGCGCTGGCGCGATTGCCGAGTGCCGCGGCGCGGCAAGTGGCGGGCTTGCTGCCAAAGCCGAAAGCCGGCGCATGACCTGGCTTGCGCTTGGCGCCATTGCGCTATTTCTGATTTATCTGCTTTTGCGCGGCTTCGCGAATGCGCCTGTGGCGCGCGTCAGGCAATTCGGCGCGGTGCTGCTTGCTTCTATCGGGGGGGTGCTGTTGCTGCTCGGGCTTTTCACGGCGCGCGGGCAGCAGGCGCTGATTGCCCTTACTTTCTTCCTGCCGCTGCTGCTGCAATGGGCGCAGCGCTGGCGCACCAATAAGCGCTTCGGCGGGCCAGCGCCGCAAACGGGGGCGGCGAATAGCGTGGAAACAGCCTTTCTTTCCATGACACTGCACCATGATAGCGGGCGCATGACCGGCAGCGTAAAGACGGGGCAATTCGCTGGGCGTGATCTGGCAACACTGACGCTCGCGGAATTGCTGGCGCTGCTGCAGGAATGCCAGGTGGCGGATGCTGATTCGGTCGCACTTTTGGAAGCCTGGCTTGATCGCACCCATCCCGATTGGCGCGCGGAACCCACCGCCGAACCGCGTAGCAATGCGATGACGCGCGAAGAGGCTTTGGAAATCCTCGGCCTAGCTGACGGCGCAGATGAGGAAGCGATCCGCGCCGCGCATCGTCGCTTGATGAAAACGGCGCATCCTGATCAGGGCGGCAGCGCCTGGTTGGCCGCGCGCATCAATGCCGCGCGAGATTTGCTGTTGGGCTGATCAGCTTCTGCGCCGCGCTTCCCGCCGCGCAATCCAGGTTGTGGCCAGGAAAATCACCAGCGCACCTGCATAGGTTGTCAGCGCCGGTTGCTCGCTGAAGACCAGCCAGCCCATCAGGCTGGCCCAGATCAGATCAAGAAACTTCACCGGCTGGATCGCCGACATATCGGCAATGCGGAAGGCTTCCGTCAGAAACCAATGGCCAACACTGCCCAGAATCCCCGTCAGCACAAACCAGCCCCATTGCTCGGTGGTTGGCCAAACCCAAACGGCCAGCGCAAAGGGCAGCGTGAACAGCGCCACCATGATGGATTGCCAGGCCACAATCACCTCGGGCTTGTCATGGCGCGTGAGTGCCTTGGTGATCAGAAAAGATGCCGCGAATAACGGCGTGCTTGCCAGCATCACCAGATTCCAATAGCCGCCATCGCCCCGCAAGCCAGGTGCCACCACAATCAATACGCCAAGGAACCCGATGCCGGCAGCGATCCAGCGTGCGCGGATCATGGGCTCACCCAAAAACAACACCGCACCGGCCATGATAAAAATCGGCCCCGTAAAGCCCATGGCAGTCATATCCGCCATCGCCACATTTGGTAAGGCAATGAACCAAAGCATGAGGCCAAGCGTATGCACCAAGCCGCGCCAGATCTGCCCGCGCAGATTATGCGGCATCCAGGCCATGATACCGCCGCGCAGCATGAAAGGCAGCATCACCACAAGCCCCATCAGGTAGCGCAGAAACTGCACCTGGAAGGGGTCAAGTTCATGCGTGAGCTGTCGCATGATGGTATTCAGCAGCGTGAATAACAGGCCCGATACAGCGATGAACCCCATACCGCGCAGCACCGCTGTGCGAGGTGCCGCGGAGGCTTGGTTCATGACTGTTCTGTCAAAAAACGCAGCAGCGTGTCGTTGAATTCCTCCGCCGCCTCGTAAGCTACCCAATGCCCGGCGCCGGGAATGGCATGCGCGCGCGCACCGGGGCGCAGCCCATGCACCAGATCAAGCCGCCACTGCACATTGGGCCGCACAATCGCATCCCATTCGCCGTAAATGGCATTGAGCTGCCCGCGCCCGCGCATCAGCGCCTGTTTCAGCGAATCCGTGCTGGCAAAGCCGCGGCTTTTGAAGCGCGCGCCGCGTGTGGAGGCTTCCTGAATCGCCAGCGCCACATCATCAATCTTGCTGGCATCAGCGAACATCAATTCAGACAGATTGTGCCGATGCGAAGCGACCCGTTCATCGCCGACCAAGGCGCGCACCTTCACCAATTGCGTTGGGCTGCGCTGAAAGCCAAGCGCGCCGGCGCCGATGATGGTCAGGCTGCGGACCCTGTCCTGATCCAGCGCGGCCAGATGCCCGGAACAGAGTGCGCCAAAGGAAAACCCCGCCAGATCATAGCGGCCACCGGCGGGCAGGATGCGATCCAACCCGCGCGCCAGGATTTCAGCCACCCCTTCCGGTGTTGAGACACCTTCCGGCATGGCGCTATCGCCAAGCCCGGGCAGATCGGGCGCGATCACCATGCGCCCGGCGCCGAGCGGGCCAATATTGCGTGCCCAATGCCGCCAGGAACCGGAACCGCCATGCAGCAGCACCAGCGGCGTGCCTTTCCCCCAAACGCGCCAGACCATGCTGCCGGAACCACAAGGGGTTTCCGCCACGCGTGCCGCAGCGGCCAGCGGCGTGAGCGCCGGGTGAAGTTCCGCGCTGCCATCCCCGGCGCGCCAGATGATATTGTTCATGCGTGCGTTCGATACCGTTCCGGCGGGAAGCTTAGGGCTGGGCACGGTGCTGTCCAACCCCACCCGCCCCTTCAGAGCGGCTTTTGCGCCTTTTCGAGCAAGCGGCCGAGAAAACCTGGCTTCTTCGGCTCAGCGGGCGGCTTGGTGGCCTCAGCCACGGCCTTGGCTTCGGCGGCGGCGCGCTTTTCCTTCTGCGTCAGCCACTTTTCCAGGCTCATGCCTGCCTTGGCGGCGCGTTTGGCTTCATAGGCGCGTTGCGCTTCGGTCAATTTCCGGTCGGCCATGATCAGTACCTCTTTACTGGCGCCTGAATGGCGCGCCGCGCGGCTTCCGGCAAGGGGCAAGAAGTGGCAGAAGCAGGTCCATGGACGCGAAAATAAAGGCCGGCATCTGGGTTTCCATGGCGATCCGGCTTTCCGATATGGCCGGGCGCGCCGCCGCAGTGCTGCGCAAGGGGGACCCCGATAGCGGCGGCATACTCTGCGTGCTGCGCGGGCGGGGGGGCGTGCAGGTGCTCAGCCAAATCCGTGACGCCGAGGGCCGGCCAGCTTGGCTGCGCGCAACCGGCCCTGGCGCGGTGGATCAGGAAACCGCGGATTCCTATGTTGCGCGCCAGGTGCAGCGTGATCCCGATCTTTGGGTGGTGGAATTCGACGCGCCGGATTTACAGCCGCCCTTTGAGGCGCGGATTGTCTAGCATTTAATCTGTCATTCCGGATCGCAGCTCAATTCCAAGCGACATTCGCTGGCCCTACGCGCGCCGCAGGCCCGGCCATCTGCTTCAGCCCTTCTGCGCGGCCTGGAAGGCTTCGAAGAAAGCGGTCGGCTTGACGATGCGATTCTGCATCTGCACCAGCGCGCCGGTATCCGCGACCTTCTTGAGGTAGGCCGCCCAGGCGGGGTCTGCCGCCATGGCGCTGCGGCGGCGTTCACGATCCGCCTGATCATCATAGGCCCACATATGGACAACGGTATTGAGCTCACCTTCGATGGTCGTGAACCAGCCATAGCAGCGGCCAAGGTGCTTTTTCTGGATGTCCCAGCCTTCCTTTTCATAAAGCGCGACAAAATCCGCAACCTTATTCGGCAGGCAGGTATAGATGCGGAGGTCAATGATCATGGCTGGGGCTCCTTCAAGGGTTGGAAGGGCAGCTTAAGCGCACCCAGGGCAGGGGCGCTACTATCCATGTCTTGCTCCTGGCGCGGGTTTTTGCGACCGTGCCCCCCCATGGAACAACACGCCATTACCACCATCGCCGCGCTCGAAGCCCTGTATGATCAGGTGCTGGAAACGGCCGCGAATAAATCCACCGATAGGCTGGATGCGCCAACACGCGCCTTCATTGCCGCCTGCCCCTTTGTACTGCTGGGCACGCAGGGTTCGCGGGGGAATCACATCACGCCGCGCGGTGATGCGCCCGGCTTTGTCCAGGCGCTGGATGACCACCACGTCATGCTGCCTGATCGCAAGGGCAATAACCGGCTTGATGGGCTGCGCGATATTCTGGAAGACAGCCGGGTATCGCTGCTGTTCCTCATCCCCGGCGTGAATGAAACGCTCCGCCTGCACGGCACGGCCACGATTTCTACCGATCCCGAATTACGCGTGCGGTCGGTGGCGCAAGGCAAGGAACCGGCCACGGTACTGATTATCAAAATCCGCGAAATTTTCGTCCAATGCCCGAAATCGCTGATGCGATCGGCCTTATGGGGCGGGCAGGCACGCCCGGCTGAGGCGCCGACCCTGGGGCAGTTGATCTCCGCCCATAAGAAGGGCGCGGTTGATGCGGCGGCCTATGACCTGGCGGCGCCGGAGCGGATGAAGGCCAATCTTTACTGAGGGCGAGCGCTAGAGCGTGTTGCATTCACATGGGTTCACGCAACCCGCTCTACATCGTTGTTTTTCGAGCATCTTCACACGTTCAGATGATTCCATCTGAACGTGATCTGCTCTAGGCCGTTACCGATCCGTCAGGCGCAATTCAATGCGCCGATTGCGCGCCAGCGCCTGGGGTGAATCACCCGGATCAATCGGCTGCGCATCGCCAAAGCTGGTGGCCGCAACACGATTGGCAGGCAGGCCCTCCGCAATCAGCATTTGGGCGACCGCAATGGCCCGCGCCGCCGCTAATTCCCAATTGCTGGCAAAGCGTGCGCTGCGGATAGGGTTACGATCCGCATGGCCATCCACGCGTAAAACCCAAGCGACATCGGGCGGTATCAGCGGCGTCACCTCCGCCAGTACCGATGCCAAAGCGCGCACTTGCCTAAGGCCGGCTTCGGATAATTCCGCACTCGCGGGGGCAAACAGCACCTCACCCTGAAAGATGAAGCGGTCGCCTACAATGCGCACTTCCGGCCTTTCGCCGAGAGCATCCCTTAGCCGACCGAAAAAATCACTGCGGTAGCGCTGCAATTCCTCAACCCGTGCCGCGAGTGCCGCATTCAGGCGCTGGCCGAGCAACGTGATTTGCGCATTGCGATCCCGCCCTTCCGCTTCCGCCAGATCAAGCGCGCGTGACAGCCTGGCCAATTCCGCGCGCAGTGCTTCCGTCTGGCGCGTCAGTAGTGCCACTTGCGCGGCAGCACTTTCTGCCAAGCGCGCGCGTTCGCCCAATTCTGCTTCCGCCCGCTCTCGCCCACGTTGTTCCTGCGCGGCGCGGCGTTCCAATTCATCGCGCAGCGCCGTCAGCGCCCTGATCTGTTCGGAAAGCCGCGCCATTTCGGAAAGTCGCTGCGTGACGGTTTCTCGTTCCACCCGCACTTGCCGATCCATCGCCTGTGCTTCGCGCCGGAGTGCTTCCAGCGCAGCTTGCGCGGCGGCCAATTCCGTCTGACTGCCGCGCAAATCCCGTTGCAGCCGCGCGGCATCGCCGCCTGTGCGCTCAGCGCGCCCCAGCGCTTCGGCCATTTGCCGTTCCATGGCGCCGGCGCGGTCCGCGGCACTGCGCGCTGCCAATTCCAAATCTGAAAGCCGCGCGCCAAGCCTGTCGCGTTCCCCGCGCAGCCCATCGCGTTCGCTGGCCAGCCTTTCGCGTTCTTCGCGGAGCAACGCCAGGGATTGCATGGCCGCATCCCGCGCCGCTGCCGTGCCGCGCAAATCATCGCTGAGGCGACCAAGCTGCTGGCGCAATTGTTCCCCTTGTGCGGCTTCCAGCGAAAGCAATTCTGCCAATTCAGCAACACGGAGATTGAGCTGATCCATCGCCTTTTCGCGTGAACTGAGCGCCACCGAAAGAAAGCCCTGCGCCAGCACAAACACCAGCAACACGAAGATGATGACCATGAGCAGGGTGGACAGCGCATCCACATAGCCTGGCCAGACATCCAGATTACCGCCGCGCCCGCGCCGCCTTTCGGAAGACCCCGCCATATTCGCTTAGTGCTCTCTATACATCACCGCGGCTGTTCCTCCGCGATGGCGGCGATGGTGCGGGTCAGGATCTTGATCTCATTGCGGATGTCATTGGTGGATTGCGCGCGGCCCTGCCCCGCTTCCTCAACCAGACGAGCCATATAGATTTCCAGATTGCGCAAATGCCCGCGCATCGCTTCCGTCTCACTCCGATCCGCCTGGCTTTCCGCGAGCCGCGATATGGCCGGCGCTAACCCATCCTGAGCATCGGCAATGCGGCGCATCAACGTGTTATTCGCGCGCATCTGTTCGGTCAGCACGGTCATGCGTTCGGTCAGCGTCATCAGCGCCTGCGAAGTAGCGGCACGCCCATCCTCACCACGCGCGATAGTGGATTGCAGGGTTTCGAGATTCTCGGCAGTTTGCTCAAGCAATGCCTGGACATAGGCGGGCACGCTGCCCTCCCCTTCCTGGCCCAGAATGCCGGAAGAAAGCCGCGTCAGCCCAGCCAGCCATTCTTCCAGATCATTGAAGAAACGGTTCTGCGCCTGCCCCGCCGTCAGGTCCAAAAATCCAACCACCAGCGCGCCGGCCAAGCCCAGCATGGAAGCGGAAAATGCCGTGCCCATGCCTTGCAGGGGCTTCGCAAGGCCGGTCTTCAACTGTTCAAAAAGCACATTCAGATCGCCAGACCCAACCGACATGCCCCCGATCACATCCGCGATGGACGCGATGGTCAGCAACAGCCCCCAGAAAGTGCCAAGCAGGCCCAGGAAAATCAGCAGGCCGGTGACATAACGCGAAAGTTCTCGCCGTTCATCAAGCCGCGATTGCAGCCCATCCAACACGCTCCGCATTGCGGAGGCTGAGAGCGAAACCCGGTCATTCCGCCGACCTGACAACATGGAAACCATCGGCGCCAGCAAGCGCGGCTGACGGGCGGAAAGCCCATCCTTGGGGGCGCGGAAGCCATCCACCCAGGCCACTTCGCGCCTGAGTGAGAGCACCTGGTCGAAGCACATGCCAATGCCAAACAGCAGCACGGCTAGGATCACGCCGTTCAGCAGCGGATTGGCCTGAAAGGCATGGATCAAATCCGGCGCCAGCATGGCGGCAATGCCACCAACCGCGGCCAGGAAAATCACCATACGCCAGAGATAGATCGTTGGCTGGGTCATGATCGCCGTGCCTCCGCATTCGGGCTTGCCACGCCGGGGGGCAGGATGTCCACCGCATCTTGCGGGGCAGACAGGCGGCCAAGCGGGCGCAGGTCAATCCGTGTCGGCGTCAGCCCACCCGCAACAAGGGCTGACTTGACCGCCTGGGCGCGCGCCAGGCTGAGCCGCCTTGCAGCCGAGACATCATCCGCCGGTCCGGCCACCTGGGCTTCCACCGTGATCCTGCCTTGGGGAAGGGCGGCCAGGTTCCGGGCCAGCGTCTGTATGGCAGCTGTTTGTGCCTGGGTAAGTTCTGTGCCTGTCATGCGAAGCCGATACCCCCCCTGCGGCAGGCTGTGCAGTCCCTGAAGCTGCCCAGCAAGGGGCTGCGGTGTTTGCGGGCGCAGTGGGGACAGTTGAACGGGCGGTGGGGGCGCCGGGGCAGGGTCCGGCGGCAGGCTTTGGTCCAGCGTTTCCGCCCGCACGGCCAGGGCCAGCACGCTCAACCCAGCTGTCCAACTGGCCCTGCGCGAAAAACTGGCCTCGCCCCACTTCATCCCGCCGCCTGATGCGCCTTCACGGAGGCGATGCCCTCAGCCACCACCTCACGCAGCTTCGGTTGAAGCGTCGGGTTGCCGCAAACCACCATGCCAGAGGGGTAGGGATCATTGCCATCTGGGTCGCTCACGAAGCCACCGGCTTCGCGCACAAGCACAATCCCGGCGGCAAGATCCCAGGGCTTCAGCCCCAATTCCCAGAACCCATCATATCGCCCCGCCGCTACCCAGGCGAGGTCAAGCGCAGCCGCGCCAAAGCGCCGCACACCTGCCACTTGCGGCATCAGCTTGTGCAGCGTTGCGCTGAATTCCGCCTTGCGCGCCACGCCGCCAAAGGGAATGCCGGTCGCGAAAAGTGCCTCGCGCATGTCCTTCCGGCCAGAAACCCGCAATCGCTTGTCGTTCAGGAAGGCGCCCACACCCTTTTCGGCCCAGAACATCTCATCAGAAGCAGGGTTGTAGATAACGCCCGCGACCAATTCGGTCTTGTCAGCCGCGATGCGCTTTTCCACGCCGACGCTGATCGCCCAATGGGGAATGCCATGCAGGAAGTTGGTGGTACCATCCAAGGGGTCCACCACCCAGCGCCATTCCCAATCATCGCCGCCTGACGCACCCGATTCTTCCATCAGAAAGGCAAAGCCGGGGCGGGCCTTGGACAATTCCTCCTTCAGCGTCTGTTCGGCGCGGAGATCGGCGGTGGAGACGAAATCGGATGGCCCCTTCACGCTGACCTGAAGCTGCTCCACCTCACCAAAGTCGCGCAGCAGCCGGCGGCCCGCCTTCTGCACGGCGGCCGTCACAACCTGCAAGGCCGGGGAAAGGCGGGCGGAAAGCGGGGGCATGATACTAGTCCTCAAACATCAAAAGAGCAGTTGGGGGGTTAACTCAGAAACGCAGAAAGGGAAACGCCCAAAGAAAAAGCCGGCCCCACTTGCATAGGGCCGGCCTGAATGGGTGGCTGGCGCTGCCGCTATTCCTGCAGCGCCTTATCCTTGCCCTTGCGGATATTCGGCAACAGCATCGCGATCAGGGCGATAGCGCCAATGGCGAGCATGGTGGCGCTGATTGGGCGCTGCACGAACACCATCGGGTCACCGCGCGAAAGCAGCATGGCGCGGCGCAGATGTTCTTCCATCATCGGCCCCAGCACGAAGCCGATCAGCATCGGCGCCGGCTCCAACCGCAGCTTGGAACAAAGGTAGCCAAACAGGCCGAAGAAAACAGTCTGATACACATCGAACACATTGTTCTGCAGCGAATAGACGCCAATCGCGCAGAAGATAAGGATCGAGGGATACATGTGGCGATAGGGAATCGCCAGCAGCTTCACCCAAAGCCCGATCATCGGCAGGTTGATGACCAGCAGCATCAGGTTGCCAAGCCACATGGACGCAATCAGCCCCCAGAATAGGTCAGGCTGCGCTTCCACCATGCGTGGACCGGGCTGGATGCCCTGAATGATCAGCGCGCCCACCATCAGCGCCATCACCGCATTGGCCGGAATGCCAAGCGTGAGCAGCGGAATGAAGGAGGTTTGCGAAGCCGCGTTATTGGCTGCTTCCGGACCCGCGACACCTTCAATGGCGCCGGTGCCGAATTCATGCCGCCCCTTGGAGACCTTGCGTTCCATCATATAGGAACCGAAAGAAGCCAGCGCCGCGCCGCCGCCCGGCAGAATGCCAAGCAAGCTGCCCACTGTGGTGCCGCGCAGCACGGATGGGATGGAGCGCCTTACTTCTTCGCGCGTCATCATCAGGCTGCCAACCTTGCCAGACATAACGCTGCGCGCTTCGGGCTTTTCCAGATTCAGGATGATTTCGGCGATACCGAACATGCCCATGGCGATGGACACAAAGCCAACGCCATCGGAAAGCTCGGGGATGCCGAAGGTGAAGCGCTGCTGGCCGGTTTGCACATCGGTGCCGACTAGGCCGAGCGCCACACCAAACACCACCATGCCGATGGATTTCACCACCGACCCCTGGGCCAGCACGGCCGAGATTATCAGGCCCAGCATCATCAGCGAGAAGTAATCAGCCGGTCCGAAGGATAGCGCTACTGAAGTGAGCAACGGGCCGGAAGCTGCCACCAGAACGGTGGAAACGCAGCCCGCGAAGAAGGATGCCAAGGCTGCGATCGTGAGCGCCGCACCGGCACGCCCGCGCCTGGCCATCTTGTAGCCTTCAAGCGTTGTGACGACCGAACTGACCTCACCGGGCAAATTCAACAGAATGGCTGTAGTTGAACCACCATACTGCGCGCCATAGTAAATCCCGGCCAGCATGATGATGGCCGTGGTGGCCGGCTGCCCGAAGGTAATCGGCAGCAGCAGCGAAATGGTGGCCACGGGGCCAATGCCCGGCAAAACGCCGATGGCGGTGCCAATGATACAGCCGATCAGGCAGAACAGCAGGTTGTTGAAGGTGAGCGCAACGCCGAAGCCATGCGCGAGGTTGGCAATAAGATCCATGGTGTTTTGCCTTCCCGATCAGAGCTGCGGCCAGAGCGGCACGCGGATATCCAAATAGCGAATGAAGATCGCCCAGCAGAGCGCACAGAGAAAAGCTATCAGGCCGGCAACGCCCAAAGGCCGTTCCAGATGTTCCCTATCCGCGAATGCAGCACAGATCACCGTGACGATGATGGCGACAAGAAAGCCGAGCGGTTCCAGCACCAAGCCAAACAGCGTGAAGGCGGCACTCGGCAGGAATAGTGCTCGCCACCCGGGCGGCACTGCCGCCACAAGGCAGCCAACAAAAAGCCCGATACCAAGCGAATTCCAGCCAGCGGAGGGAAAGCCCGGGATGCGCGCCGCGATCATGCCAACGGCCACACCTACGGCTGCACCACCAATCAGGAAACCGATTTCAGCGGATGACCATCTCGCGAGCGGATCGGGACCATTGAACAAGCCATTAGCTAGCACAATTGATCCAAGGCCGATCAAAAGCCAGAAGGTCAGCATGGGCATATAGCCTGGCCCCATGCGCCGGGCCGTACCCAGATTGTGGTCCTGATTCAGCCAAAGGCCAACAACAGCAAAGGCGATGAAAAGCCCCGCCGAAAGCAAGTCTTTCGTATTAAGTTTCATCCTCGTCTTCCACCCTTTGTGACCCTTTGGGTCTACCCAGCCCCCAAGCCTTTCGGCCATCCTACGACATAGTCAATCCGCCGTAGCGCCCGCAGCCTGCACCAAGGGCGCCCATTTGGCCACCTCCCTTATGATGAAGCTGCTGTAATCCGCCGCCGAGTAAGTGCCTGGCGTACCGCCAAGCTCCGCAAAGCGGTTCCTGATCTCGGCGGTTTGCAGCAGCGCCAGGACGTCCCGGTTCAGCCTTTCGACGATCGGCACGGGCGTACCCGCCGGCGCGGAAAGCCCAAACCAGGAATCCGATTCCAGCGGAAAACCCTGTTCCCGGAAGGTCGGCACATCCGGGAAGGATGGGTGCCGCTCAGCCGAGCACATGCCGACCGCGATCACCGACCCTTGTTTGATATGCGATGCCGCGGAAGGCAGGCTATCAGACATCATCGGCACTTGGCCTGCGATCACCGCCTGCATGGCCGGCCCCGCGCCCCGGAAGGGTACATGGGTGATTTCCGTGCCAATTTGGCGGCTCATCTGCACCACCAAAAGATGGTTGGACGACCCCGCCCCGGATGTTGCCACTTGCAAGCCACCCGCGCTTTTCGCCCGCGCCGCCACATCGGCCATGGTGCGGATACCGGCGCGCGGATTGGCGACCCAAACCGTGGGGTTGCTCACCACCAGCGCGATATGGGCGAAATCCTTCACCGGGTCATAGCGCACCTTATTGCCATAAACAGCCGGGCTGATCGCGTGGCTCGCGATATTGGACATGACTAGGGTATAACCATCGGGTGCGGCACGGGCGACGGTTTCACTGCCCAGCGTGGCGCCGGCACCGGCACGATTTTCCACTACAATGGAAACGCCAAGCTTTTCTTGCAGACCCGCCGCAATCAGGCGCGCGACCAAATCCGTGGTGCCGCCGGGCGCGAAAGGCACCACAAGGCGGATCGATTGGGACGGCCAAGCCCCTTGCGCATGCGCGCCCATCGCCAAAAGCGGCGACGCGCCAATACCCAATACAACGCTGCGGCGTGCAACGCTCCTCATCCGTTGGACCCCCTTTTTTATGGCTTTTTTTATTGCATGGCAGCGAAGCCTCGGCAAGCGAGGGTCGCGCAAGCCTTGCCTCTGGCTGCGCCAGGGCCGATCATCTGCGCGAAACGCAAGCCCCAACAGGAAATGCCACATGCCGCATGGTGACCGCCTGCCGAATGACCCCGAAACCCGCATCCGCGAAGCGACCGAGGCGGTGGCGCCGCGGTTGATTGAAATCCGGCGCGATATTCATACCCATCCGGAGCTCGCCTTTCAGGAAACCCGCACCGCCGGCATTGTAGCAGCGGAGCTTTCCCGCCTGGGCCTGACGCCGCGCACAGGTGTGGGCCGCACCGGGGTGGTGGCTGAAATCAAGGGCGGGCGCCCCGGCCCCACGCTTGCCATTCGCGCCGATATGGATGCGCTGCCGATCCATGAGGAAACGGCGCTGCCCTTCGCGAGTGAAATCGCCGGGCAAATGCATGCTTGCGGGCATGATATCCATACCTCCACCCTTTTGGGTGTCGCGGCGGTGCTCAAGGATTTGGCGCCTCAGCTTGCCGGGACCGTGCGCCTTATCTTCCAACCGGCGGAAGAAGTGCTGGAAGGGGCAGCGGCCATGATCGCCGATGGCGCGGCGGATGGCATTGATATGGCCATCGGCTTTCACAACCACCCCGATATGCCGGTGGGGAGTTTCGGCTATGTGCGCGGCGCCTGCCTCGCGGCGTCTGACCGGTTTGACCTGATCATCCAGGGCAAATCCGGCCATGCCGCGCATCCCTACGCGGCGATTGACCCCATCGTGGCGGCGGCGGCCTTTGTGCAGGAAGCGCAAACCGTGGTCAGCCGCGAAATCAAGCCGCTGCATCCGGCGGTGGTGACCATCGGGCAGTTTGTGGGGGGCACCACCTACAACATCATCCCCGAACGTGTGCATCTGAAGGGCACGGTGCGCACGCTGCATCATGAATCGCGCAACATCGCCGAAGCAGCGTTGCGCCGCCTGGCTCAGGGCATTGGCATTTCCATGCGCGTGAAGACGGAAATGACTTATGTCCGCAAGGTACCACCGCTGGTGAATGATGATCGCGTGCTGGACCCCGTGATTGCCGCGGTGCGCCGCCAAATGGGCGATGTAATTAGCGAGGGTGAAGCCTCCATGGGTGCTGAGGATTTCGCGGAATTTGCCGCCGTGGCGCCTTCCTTCCAATTGCGTATCGGCTCTGGCCAGCCAGGGCGCGATGACCGGCTACACAACGCCTTCTACCAACCGGATGAGCGTAGCATCGGCCTTGGTGTGCAGGCGCTATCCCGCGCCGCGCTGGATTTGCTGGCATGAGCACGCATCGCATCGCGGAACTGACCGCGCCTGAGGTCGCCTCGCGCTTCGCCGCCGGGGCGGTTGCCATCCTGCCCATGGGCAGCCTGGAAACCCATGGCCCTGCCTTGCCGATGGGCGATTACCTGGTCGCGGAAGACATCGCCTGCCGCATTGCCGCCGCCGCTCACGCCAAGGGCGCGGATGCGCTGGTGGCACCGGCCATTCCCTTTGGTGGCGAGGATTTCTTCGCCGGTGTCGCCGGCGGCATCACGCTAACGGTTGCGACGCTTACAGCAGTGATCGAGGAGATGGCAGAAGCCTTCATCAAAATCGGCACGCGACGCATCATGATTGTGAATGGCCATGCCGGCACCATCGCCCCTGCCGATGCCGCCGCGCGCACGATGCGCCATCGGCATGGCGTGATCATTCCGGCACTGCATCTCTGGCGGGAAGCCGGCAAGCTGCATGGCGAATTGGGCGGTCAGCCCATCACCTTCGGCCATGGCGGAGACCCTGTTGCTTCCGTCACCATGGCGCTGAAGCCGGAACTCTGCCGCCCCGAAGCGGCGCGGGCGCGCGAAGGCACCGGGCCTTATTTGGGCGTGCCACCAACGGGCTTTGGCGCCATCCGCGCCCACGGCGTAGAATTTTCCGTGCCGATGTGGGTGGAGGAAGTGGCCCCCGGAGGTGTTGCCGCGCCCGATCCGCGCGGGGCAAATAGCAACCACGGCGCGCGGATTGTGGAACAGCTTGTCGCCGCCGGCGCATCCATCTGCGCGCAGCTGCGCGACCACGCGCCGTGAAGCGCATTTGCGTCTATGGCGCGGGCGCGATTGGGGCGCATCTGGCGGCGCGCCTTGCAGCGGCGGGCGCCGAGGTGAGTGTGATTGCGCGCGGCGCCCATCTGGCTGCGATGCGGGCGCGGGGGATCACGCTGCGTGATGCAGCGGGTGATCACACTTTCCCCGTGCAGGCCACTGAGAACGCTGCCGAAATCGGCCCGGTGGATGCCGTGCTGGTCACGGCAAAGGCGCCTGCCCTGCCGACGGTAGCTGCGGGGATCGCTCCTTTGCTTGGCCCCGATACGCCCGTTGCCTTCATCATGAATGGCATTCCCTGGTGGTATTTCGATGGCATTGGCGGCGCCTTGGAAGGCAAGCGCCTGGCGGTGCTGGACCCCGATGACGCGCTGCGCCGCGCCATCGGCGTGGAGCGTGCCATTGGTGGCGTGATCTATGCCGCCAGCGCCGTCGTCGCACCAGGCATTGTCACCTCAGAACATGCGGATCTGAAGCTTTTTCTGGGAGAACCAGGGGGCGTGGTTTCGCCTCGTGCCCAGGCGCTGGCGGCGCTGTTGAGTGCGGGCGGCATGCCGAACGAGGCGGTTCCGAATATCCGCCATCGCATCTGGGGCAAGCTGCTCGGCAATATGGTGGTGGGACCGCTTTGCCTGCTCTCTCGCCAGGATATGAAGGCAACGCTGGCAGACCCGGCGATTTTCGAAGCGGGTGTGCGCATTTCCGATGAGGGCACGGCACTCGCCCGCTTCCTTGGGCATGATTTGAAAGTGCCAGGCGAAGTGCGGATGCGCCGCTTTGGCGAAACCGCGCATAAACCTTCCATCCTGCAGGATCTGGATCTGGGCAGGCCGATGGAAATTGACGCGCTCTTCACCGCACCCTTGCAGTTGGGGCGCGATTTGGGTGTGCCCATGCCGAATTTCGCGCTGATGGTGGCGCTGGCCACCCAGGCAGCGCGGGCGGCAGGGCTTTATCGGTAATGCAGCCTCCGGCACGCTGGGCACAGCTTCGGGACGGGTCCGCCATGCACGGACCGGGACACCCCGTTAGCAAAGAGTTTTGCAACAACAAAAAGGATCAAACGCCATGGCAACCTCGCAGCGCGAAGAACGCGAATTACTCGGCCACGACGCCTTCACCCTGATCGCGCCGAGCCACCAGCCGGCCATCGCCGCAATGCCGCCGGAGGAACTCCGCACGCTGGCTACCCGGCTACGCACGGAGCACGCAAAACTTCGGGACCTGATCCGTGAGGGTAAGCGCGCGAAGCGCGGCAAGGGCGATGCCCGGGCGGCGGCGACCGCCGAAGCCGGCAAGGCGGCACGCCGCAAGCAGGTCTATGCTGCGGCGCTGAAGCGCGTGAATAACCGCTTCGAGGAGCTGACGCATGAGCACCGCCGCGCCGAGCACCGCGCAGCACTCAAAGCGGCGCTCGCCCGTCGCCAGGCGCAACGCGCACAGCATCCTGCTGCCGGCTTTGGCGCAAGCGATGGGATGCGGAGCAAGTCGAATGCGAAGGGTGCCAAGCACGTGCATGGCGCGCGGATTGGAAGTGTTTCCGCACAAAATAAGCGCGCTCAGGCACGTCGCGACGGCTGATGGAATTACTGCGTGTCCGGTTCACATTGGTTCACCGGACACGCACTAAGTCTTAGTCTGGCCGCATGTCCAGCGACGCCAAGTGATTCGTCTTGGCCTAAAGACGCTTTAACTCGCTAAAAACGCAAGCACCGCCGCGTTGAAATCCGCCGGGTTATCCGCCTGCACGCTATGCGCAGCGCGCGGAATCGTGACACGCTGTGCATTCGGCATCACGCCTTCCAAGGCGTCCAGGATGCGCCCGAATTGCGGCTGAGACTGATCGCCACCCACCAAAAGCGTGCGCGTCTTGATCCCCGCCGCCTCCGCCCGCACGTAGGGCTTCCGCTGTTCCTTGATCTGCCCAAGCAAGGTTGTGGCATTGTCGCGATTGACCACCTTGCGCCCTTCCGAACGCTTCGCCCAAGCGCCCGGTCCGCCCGTATGTTCGGCGACAACGGTCAAGCCTTCTTCAATCTTGCCCTCAGCAATCAGGGCCGCGCCGCGCGCGAAGGCCGATGCCTGATTACCGGCCGGCGGCGAACCGCCCAGGCTTTCATCCAATTCGCCACCTGGCTCCAGCAATACAACCGATTCCAATAACTCCGGATGGTGCTGCGCCACGCGAAAGGCGATATGCCCGCCGCGCGAATGGCCAATCAAATGCACGCGGCCCTTGCCAAGCCCGCGGATGAAGCCCGCGACATCCGCCGTATGGCGCGCAATAGTGAAATCACCATCTTCGCGCCACTTATCCGGCCAGCAATGACGCAGACTAATCGCCACGGCGTGATATTGCGCGCCAAGAGCTTCCATCTGCACCGCGAAGGAACGCTGATCCCCCAAAGTGCCATGCACCATCACCACAGGCATGCCACTGCCAGCTTCGGCATAGGCCATCGGATAGCCATCAACGGTCAATGTCGGCATCAACCCCTCCTCATGCGCCGCGCGCGGCAGCGATGAGCGTCTTGAAGTGCCGCACCACCGCGGGCAGCCCTTCAAAGACGCTTTGTGAAATCAGGAAATGCCCGATGGAGATTTCCGTCACCTCCTCCATGTGGGCGATATCGGTCACGGTTTCATAAGTCAGCCCGTGCCCTGCATGGCACAGCAAACCCGCGCGCCGCGCCGCCGCAACGCCAGCTTGCAAGCGCACCAATTGCGCGGGCCGATCCGCAACCGGCCCTTCAGCATAAGTGCCCGTGTGCAGTTCAATCGCCAAGGCGCCAATCGCTACCGCTGCTTCGATCTGCGCCGCATCGGCTTCAACGAAAATCGAAACGCGCACATTGGCCGCGCGCAACCGCGCCACAGCCTCTCGTAAAAACGGCGCGGCGCGCAGCACATCCAAACCACCCTCCGTGGTCAGCTCTGCGCGCTTTTCCGGCACAATGCAGCAATAGGGCGGGCGAATGCGTTCGGCGAAGGCGACCATTTCCTCGGTCGCCGCCATTTCAAAATTCAACGGAGCGGCGATCTCGGCGCGGATGCGTTCCACGTCCCGGTCCTTGATGTGGCGGCGGTCTTCGCGCAGATGCACGGTAACGCCATCAGCGCCGGCTTCTACCGCAAGCCGAGAAGCCTCCACCGGGCAGGGATGCACACCGCCACGTGCATTGCGGAGCGTCGCCACATGATCAACATTCACCGAAAGATCGAGATGCTTCACGCCAAACCCCTTTTCTGGGCAAGTTCACCCGCCATTTTGGTTGCCGCGATCAGGGAAGCAGGATCGGCCAAACCCTTGCCCGCAATATCCAGCGCCGTACCATGGTCGGGGCTGGTGCGGATGATGGAAAGCCCGAGCGTCACGTTCACGCCGCCGGACATATCAATGGTTTTGATCGGAATCAGCGCCTGATCATGATAAAGGCAAATCGCCACATCATAGCCAGGGCGCGCCAGGGCGGTGAACATCGTGTCGGGCGGCATCGGGCCGCGCGCATCAATGCCTTCAGCGCGCAACTTCGCAATGGCCGGGGCGATGATGTCAATTTCCTCTCGCCCCATGGTGCCTGCTTCACCCGCATGGGGATTTAGGCCCGCAATAGCCAGGCGCGGCGCGGCTATCCCAAAATCGCGCCTCAACGCCGCATGAACAAGGCGTGAGGTTTCAATGATTAAGTCGGGCGTCAACCGAGAAATCGCCTTCGCCAGAGCCTCATGCACTGTTACCGGCACGACGCGCAGTTCAGGGCAAGCGAGCATCATCACCGGGGGCACACCGGTACCGGCTAGCTCGCCAAGAAATTCGGTATGGCCGGGATGGGGGAAACCTGCTGCGGTCAAGCTGGCCTTCTGAATCGGGT
This sequence comes from Roseomonas sp., assembly GCA_044345845.1. Taxonomy (GTDB): domain Bacteria; phylum Pseudomonadota; class Alphaproteobacteria; order Acetobacterales; family Acetobacteraceae; genus Neoroseomonas. Next base: position 608 of record JBIJAH010000035.1, on the reverse strand, counting down.
TGGTCACCACGCCAGCCGCATGTCCGGATTTAGCGAGCGCGACCGCCTCCTCAATCGCAGCGATCACGTTGCGCGCATGTGCAGGATTGGGCTTGCCGGGCACCAGTGGAGCCCCAAGAGGACGGTCGAGTACGGGGAGCGCCTCGGGGAAGACCGCGCAGGCATCCTGCAGGGCGGCGATACGTGCTACGGGCACGCCAAATTGGCGGCTTGCATCGTCAATGAGCGCGAAGCAGGGCCCAGTCACGCGAAGCTGGCGCCAAGCACCAGCGGTGATTTCGGCCCCAATACCAGCGGGTTCACCCATTGTGAGGATCAAAGGCTTCATTCTGTTAGTCTAGGCTGAAAGCCTTTGGTGCGGAATGACTGAGTGAGGGGTCACTATCGATTTGTTGGGTGAGTTGATGCTGATGTTGCGTTTGGCGAGTGGTGCGCGCGGCAGTTGTGAACGTATGTTCTGTTGATGTTATGGGATTGTTGGATGCGGGGACAGGATTTGAACCTGTGACCTTCAGGTTATGAGCCTGACGAGCTACCGGGCTGCTCCACCCCGCGTTGGGTGATGTTGTGTTTTATGATCCTGTATGGTGGCTCGGCGGCGACCGACT
>JBIJAH010000053.1:0-12826 GCA_044345845.1 Roseomonas sp. | reverse complement strand
CACTCGAATTCGGTCAGATCGTAACGGCTCATACAAGACCCCCATCCGGAAGCCTTGAATCAGAATTGCACGCCCGTGGGAATCTCGTTTATGAGTTCACGGCCTAAACTTTGGAAAAATCTCGGTGCAAAAGACCCGGCGAAGGGATACGGTGCTGTGGCGGTTGGCAAGGTATGGTCATGGTATGACTCATGGCTGACACGAGTACGGGCAGAATGCGAAAAAAACCCTCAAAAATACCGCACAAGCAACGCTTCACCTTCAACCACCTAGTTTGGTCAGCGGTGTTCCTTCAGTTGTGGTGTTAGGGACACCTTTTTCGGAGACTGAGGTACGATGTCGCGAAAGCTTCACAATTCGCCACTTTTTGCCGCTGCGCCGCCTCCTTAAGTCTCCGCTCAGCACAAACCCAGCCGAAACTGGAGAGAGAGAATGGCGCACATTACCCCCCAAGCCAATGATTTCGAAGCCTTCGACGAAATTGAAAACATCGGCAGCAACCCCGAACCCAAAACCCCGATCACTGAGATCATCGAAGCCCGCTATGGCAGGCGCGGCCTGCTGAGCTCCGCCGCCGCCCTGGCAGCGCTTTCGGCGGGTCTCCCCGGTGACGCAAAGGCGCAAGCCGCGGTGCCGCTCTCCGGTGGCCCTTCCAGCCTGACCTTCAGCGAACCGGCGCGCGCCCTGGCGCAGCGTGATTCCGTGGCGGATGGCTATGAGGTGCAAACCATCATCCGTTGGGGTGATCCAATGCTGCCGGGCGCGCCCGCTTTCGAAGCTGGCAAAACCACGCCCGCCGCGCAGGCCGCGCAATTCGGCTATAACAACGACTACCTTGATTTCTTGCCCCTGCCGCTGGGCAGCAAGGGCAGCGATCATGGGCTTTTGGTGGTCAATCACGAATACACCAATCCCGGGCTGATGTGGGGCGGGCTTGGCAGCGGCAGCGCTGCCCGCCAGCGCGTCAATGCCGAACAGGCCGAGGCCGAGATCATGGCCCATGGGCTGGCGGTGGTGGAAATCCGCAAGGAAAATGGCCGCTGGGGCTATGCCAAGGAAAGCCGCTTCAATCGCCGCATCACCGCCGCGACCCCGATGCGGATTTCCGGCCCCGCCGCCGGGCATGATCTGCTGAAGACCAAGGCCGACCCTACCGGGCGGCAAGTGCTTGGCACGCTGAATAATTGCGCTGGCGGCAATACGCCCTGGGGCACGGTGACGACGGCTGAGGAAAATTTCAACCTCTATTTCGGTGGCGATATCGCCAAGACGCCGCATGCCGAAAGCTTCCGCCGCTACGGCATCCGCAACCAGGCTTCCTATTCCTGGCCCAATCACATTGATCGTTTCAATGTCGAAAAAGAACCGAATGAGGCCTTCCGCTTCGGCTGGATTGTCGAATTCGATCCCTATGATCCGAATGCGGTGCCGGTGAAGCGCACCGCCCTTGGCCGCTTCAAGCATGAAGGCTGCCATCACGCCATCAATGCCGATGGGCGTATGGTGATCTATATGGGCGATGATGAGCGGTTTGACTTCGTCTATCGCTTCGTCACCGCGCGTCCCTGGAATCCCACTGATCGTGCCGCCAATCGGGACCTGTTGGATGAAGGTGTGCTTTCGGTCGCCAAATTCCATGATGATGGCAAGGTGGAATGGCTTGATCTGGTGCAGGGCCAGGGGCCGCTGACGCCGGCCAATGGCTTCCAATCCCAAGCCGATGTGCTGATCCATACCCGGCAAGCCGCAAGCCTGTTGGGCGCGACACCCATGGACCGGCCAGAAGATGTGGAACCGAACCCCGTCACCGGCCGTGTTTATGTGCTGCTGACGAATAACAGCAATCGCCGCGCGGAACAGATCAATGCCGCCAATCCGCGTGCCAATAATCAGCATGGCCATGTGGTGGAAATCATCCCGCCCGGCGCCGGTACGCCACAGGTTGATCATGCCGCGCGTGAAATGCGCTGGGGGCTTTTCCTGATGGCGGGCGCGCCGGGGATTGATGCGGGCACGCGTTATCATCGCGCGACATCAGATCGTGGCTGGCTTTCCTGCCCCGATAATTGCGCCTTCGACAGCAAGGGGCGCATCTGGATCGCGACCGATGGCGCACCTTCTGCCGCGGGTGTGGCGGATGCGCTTTATGGCGCAGATACCTCTGGCCATGGCCGGGCGCTGACGCGGCTTTTCTATCAGGCGCCAACCGGGGCGGAAGTTTGCGGCCCCTGCTTCACGCCTGATAACAAAACGATCTTTTTGGCGATCCAGCATCCGGGTGAGGATTCGGGTTCCACCTTTGAACGGCCTTCCACGCGCTGGCCGGATTTCGCCGAAGGCGTGCCGCCGCGCCCCGCCGTGATTGCCATTGTGAAGAAGGATGGCGGGGAGATTGGGGGGTAGTCAGGATTGCCTCAGGGCGGAATGGTGAAAACGCCATTGCGACCTTGCAGCCCAACCGCCCCGCCATCGGTTGCATGACTTTTTTCCACCTCCGGCCTTGCACTCTGCATGGCCGGAGACGACCTGAATTGGCATGATCAATGCCCAATCCCTTCTCGACCGTTTTCTTGGCCAGGGCATGAATGCCCAGCCCCCCTCAAGCCAAGGCCAACCAGGCGCACCGGCGGGGGGCCTGCCTGCTGGCCAGATGGACCTCGCAGCCGCAGCGCGCCAGGCACTTGGCGGTGCCGGCGGCCTAGGCGGGCTTGCCGCGTCCGGCGTTGCGGGCGGCCTGCTCGGGTTGCTCGTTGGCGGCAAGAAGAAAAGTAAGGGCGGGCTTGGCGGCGTACTGAGCCATGGCGGTGCGGCCATGATTGGTGCTCTGGCCAGCCAGGCTTTTCAGGGCTGGCAGAAGGGGCAGGCGCCGGCGCAGACCCCTGTCGCGCAACCGCAACAAGTCGCGCGGGTACAGCCGCAATTCCTGCCGGCAGCCGCGCCCGCATCGGATGGCCGCCCCTTTGAACTCGCTTTGGTGCGCGCCATGATCGGCGCTGCCAAATCGGATGGGCATATTGATGCCAAGGAGCAGGACCGCATCTTTGCCCGCGTCGGGGAGGCTGGGCTTGATCCGGAAAGCAAGGCCTTTGTGTTTGACGCGCTGGCCGCGCCGACCAGTGTTTCGGAAATCGCTGCCCTGGCGACCACGCCTGAGCAAGCGGCGGAGCTTTATTTGGTCTCGCGGCTCTCAATTGACCCTGATCGCCCAGCCGAACTCGCTTACCTTCAAGCATTGGCCTATCGCCTGAAATTGGAAGATGATTTGGTGGCCCATCTGAATAGGCAAATCGAGACGACCTGATTTGTGTTTGCCAATGGCTTCCGGGCCGGTGGTGCATGGTATTTTAAAGCCGCGAGGCATCGCTTGGCTGGTCGGAACATGTGATGATTCACAGGGCAAATATGTGGCCTGTCAAAAGCCGTGAACCGGACCCGCCCTCAATCAAGCGAGTCTTGTCGTGCGATTCATGCTGACCTTGCCCGACCCCAAAATGCCCCCGCGCATCACTAGCCATCTATTTGATGGGCCGATTCACGCTGCCATTTAGCGTTTTCATACTATCGCGCGGCGATCTGCGCTAAGCTCATTCTATGCAGGAAACACCGCTCGGCACCGGAGGTCCCGGCTTGGGCCAGAACAATGCGGCGCCGCGCTCCTTGTTGCGCGCCCGCGCCGTGATCCTGGGCGAAAGGCTTGACCATCGCGGGCTTGGCCCCGGGGGCACCGCGCTCGCGGACCCCGTGCCTATCGCGGTCCCCGCGCCCATCACTGCCTTTGCCTTCCGCTGGGGCGCTGTGGTGATGTTTGGTGCCGATCCCACTGATGAAGTCGCTTTGCTTGCAGCGCTTGCCCCGCGCATCACCAACCCCGCCGATAGCCTGGCCGAGGAGGTCGCGCTGATCACCCTTGGCGCTGAACGCGACGGTGTTGATACCGAAGGCGTCATTCAGCTTTGCGATGCAGCGCCTGAACGCCTGGCCGTGGTGGCGGATGCGCTGGCGAAAAGTGCGGCCCTCGCCCAGCAGGAAGCTCGCATCGCCGGGGCTTTGGACCGGTTGGAACCCGCCGTGGCTGATCTGCGGGCGGCAGGCAGGCTGCGCTTTTCCTCTCGCGCTTTGCATCGGCAGATCGGCCATGCGCTTTCCGCCCATAGCCGTAATCTTGCGCGGGTGGAGGCCGCCGATAAGCCCGAAGTGCTTTGGGACCATCCGGAATTGGAACGGCTCCATGCCCGCTTGGCGGATGAATATGAGCTCAGCGAGAGGGGCGCGGCCCTGGAACGCAAGCTTGCCTGGATCGGCGATACCATCCAGACGCTGCTTTCCCTGCTGCAAGCAAGGCGGGCACTTGGGCTTGAAGCGGCGGTGGTGGTGCTGGTGGGGATTGAGGTGGCCTTCACGCTTTATGAGCATGTGATCCGCCCGCTTTGGCCCTGAAATCACCGTCCTGGGCTGGCCTGCCGCGCGATTCCGCGCGATAACTGGCCCGAGACAGATGTCAGTCCAAGGAAATTTCGATGACGGCGAATTCGCCTGAATGGGCCCAGGCGCCCACCGCCCCGCAAAACCTCAGCCAGAAGCGCCCGCCGCCGCCGCCCGCTTCCGTGCGCCGCTACCTCAGCCTGCCGGATTTTGAAGCCGCCGCCGCGCGCTATCTGCCGCGCAGCATTGGCGGCTTTGTCTCCGGCGCGGTGGAAAACGATGCGTCATTGCGTGACAATCGCGAAGCCTTCGCCGAATGGGGCTTTGTGCCGCGCGTGCTGCGCGACACACGCGGGCGCAATCTGAAGACCACGCTATTCGGCCAGGAATATGATGCGCCCTTCGGCCTGCCGCCCATGGGTGCTTCCGCGCTGGTCGCCTATCGTGGTGATTTGGTGCTGACGCAAGCCGCGCGCGCGCGCAATGTGCCGATGATCATGAGTGCGTCTTCGCTGATCCCGCTGGAAGATGTGGCCAAGGCCAATCCGGATGCCTGGTATCAGGCCTATCTGCCCGGTGAGGCGGAGCGTATTGAACCGCTGGTGGACCGTGTAGCCGCCGCTGGCTTCAAGACCTTTGTGCTGACGGTGGATGTGCAGGTTTCATCCAACCGCGAAAACAATGTGCGCAATGGCTATTCCATTCCGCTGAAGCCCACGCCGCAATTGCTCTGGGATGGCATGACCCATCCGCGCTGGGTGCTGAATACCTTCTTCAAGACCATGCTCAATCACGGCATGCCACATTTTGAGAATATGGATGCGGGCCGTGGGCCGCCCATTGTCTCCAGCACCTTGATGCGTGCCTTCGGCGCGCGTGATGGTCTGGCGTGGGAGCATCTGGAACTGATCCGCAAGCGCTGGAAGGGCAAGCTTGTGGTCAAGGGCATCATCTCCCCCGAAGATGCGCGCATGTGCCGCGAAGCGGGGGCGGATGGCATTATGGTGTCCAACCATGGCGGGCGGCAATTGGATGGCACGATTTCTGGCCTCCGTAGTCTGGCTGAAATCGCCCGCGATGCCGGCGGCATGACGGTGATGTATGATGGCGGTATTCGCCGCGGCAGTGATGTGCTGAAGGCGCTGGCACTTGGCGCTTCCTTCGTGTTTGTGGGCCGCCCGATGCTGTCAGCGGCGGCGGTGGCGGGCGAAGAAGGCGTGAAGCACGCGATTGGCCTGCTGTCTGAAGAAATTGACCGCAACATGGCGATGATGGGCATTCTGAACCCATCTGAAATGTCCATGGAATATATGCGCCCGATGCGTTGAGCAGCAGGGCGTTTATTCAAAAACGGCGCGGCCTTTCATGAGGCCGCGCCGTTATAGTTTAGGCGGCCATCGCTGGGCGCTGCGCGCGCCACCCCGCCGCCAATTCATAAGCCTGACCGGCGCGGAGCACAGTCGCATCCTCAAAGGGCCTGCCCACAAGCTGCGCGCCCACCGGCATGCCACCCGCACCAAAGCCAGTGCAAACCGTCAGCGCTGGTTGGCCGGTCAGGTTGAAGGGGATGGTGAAATTCGGCACTTCAAAAGACGCCCATTTCGTCATCTGATGAATGGGTCGCGCTTCGCCTGGTTGCGCGGCGGTTACCAGCAAATCGCAATCACGCATCACGGCGGTGACGGCTTCGCATAATTCACGCCGACGGCGCTGCGCCTGAAGGTAATCCGCCGCCGTAATGGTGGCCGCCACCGCCAGCCTTTCGCGCAGGAATTCGCCATAGGCGCGGTATTTTTCGCGTATCCAATTCTCATGCACCGCATAGGCATCAGCGGCCAGAATAAGCCAGCCAGCGGCGTTGAAATCAGCCAGCGGCGGCAACTTCACTTCGCGGATTTCAGCGCCCTGCGCGGCCAATGTGCTGGTCAGATGCGCAATCCCCGCCGCCATGCCGGGGCTGACTTTGCAGTCATCCTCATGGAAATGGCGGATCACGCCGATGCGGAGCCCCTTTACGCCGCCATTCAGGCCGGAAAGCAGATCAGGCCGCGGGCGATTGGCGGAAGATGGGTCGGCAGGGTCATGCCCTGTCATGGCATCCAGCAGCAGCGCGCAATCTTCCACTGTCCAGGCCATGGGCCCAGTGGTGTCCAGGCTTTGCGAGAGAGGCAGCACGCCGGTGCGCGAACAAAGCCCATAGCTCGGCTTGATGCCGGCAATGCCGCACAGCGATGCCGGGCCGCGAATGGAACCGCCCGTGTCAGACCCCGTGCCACCCAGGATCATCCCTGCCGCCACGGCAGCGCCGGTGCCGGAAGAAGACCCGCCGGTGAAGCATTCCGTATTTCAGGGATTGCGCGCAGGCGGCCAAGGCAAATCAAAGGAAGGCCCGCCCCAGGCGAATTCATGCGTGGCAAGCTTGCCCAGCATTACCGCGCCCGCTTCGCGCCAGCGCCGCACCACCGCCGAATCCGCCTTGGGTACATGGTGTTCCAGCACGCGCGAATGGCCCGTGGTGGTGACCCCCGCCGTTTCGTAAATATCCTTATGGGCAATGGGAATGCCATCAAGCGGCCCGTGCAGCGCACCGGCCACCTGCCGCGCTTCTGCAGCCCGTGCCTGTTCCAGCGCGATTTCCGGCGTGAAGCGGATGAAGGCATGCAGCGCCGGGTTCAGCTTTTCTGACCGCGCCAAATGATCCTTCATCAGTTCAACCGGTGAGATACGCTTGGCCGCAATATCGCGCGCCGCACTGGCGATGGTGGGGAAGCTGGTCATGCGCCTGCCCCCTTCAGGGTGAAGATAGTGGCGGATTCCACGGATACTTCGCGCGGGGTGCGCACACGCGCGGCGGCCGCCTGGGTATGGGCGGAAGCGGCGCGGATGCCTTCCTTCTCAGCTTCCGTCAGATCAAGCCCGGCTTGGACCATCAGGGCTTCGAAATGCGCCTTATCGAGGGGTTGGGCCATCGGGGCCTCCTTTCCATTGCTGGGGCCGCTATGGGAAATCCGGGGCGGGTAGGGAACAGGGGGCAGGGCGCTTTCTACCCTGGGTCGTGCGGCCTTTGCCCAAAAGAAGGTCTGGGGCGCTGCGATATATGGCTTGTTCTTATTTTGTTCCTTTGATAAGCTTTCTTTCCCATGACTGTCGCCGATCCCCTTCCCCCCCGCAGCGCTGCCCTGGCCCGGCTGCGCGATACCCTGGCCGGGCTCACCACCCGCGCGCCGGGTATTGCCGCTGCCGAGCCTATTCCGGTTTTTGCTGATCATGGCTTGATCGGGGCTGGTCTTGCGCGTGGAGCGTTACATGAAGTTTGCGCCGCAAGCCCCGGATCTGGCGTGGCTTTTGCTGCCATTCTGCTGGCCCGCTGCGGCGGGCAGGTGCTCTGGATTGCCACCGAACAGGAATCGAATCTTGTCTGGCCGCCGGGGCTTATCCCCTTTGGCCTGGCCCCGGAACGCCTGATTCTGGCGCGGGCGGCGCGCTGGCCAGAGGCGCTCTGGGCCATGGAAGAAGCCCTGCGCTGCCCTGCCTTGGGCGGGGCTGTGCTCATGGTGGGCGCGGGGCAGGGGCTGGATCTGACCGCAACCCGCCGCCTGCATCTGGCCGCCGAGGCCGGGGGCGTTTTCGGCCTGCTGCTCCGCCCAGATGGCGCTGCTGGTGCTTCCGCCGCGCGCACGCGCTGGCATATCGCGCCGCTTGCGAGTGACGCCGCGCCGCGCTGGCGCCTGACGCTGCTTCGCCAACGCGGCGGCGCGCCGGCTGGGCCTTGGAATATCGCCTTTGAAGCCGCAACCGGCACGCTGCGCCTGGAAGCGGGGGGCGCATGAAACCCGCGCGCCGTTACCTCGCTTTGCATCTGCCCTTCTGGGAAGCCGAGCATCTGCGCCAAAGCCACCCCGATCTGCCGGCGGATACCCCCTTGGCACTTTGGGCGCGGCAAGGCGCGCGGCGCCTTTTGGTAGCTTTGGATCATCACGCCGCAGCGGCGGGGCTTGAACTGGGCCAAGCACTCGCCGATGCCGAAGCCCTGCTGCCCGATTTGCAGGTACTGCCCGCCATGCCGGAAGCCAGTGCGGCGGGGCTGCGCGATCTGGCGCTTTGGGCGCAGCGCTTCACCCCGATCAGCGCTGCCCTGCCGCCCGATGGGTTGCTGCTGGATATCACCGGCTGCGATCATCTGTTTGGCGGGGAAGCCGCCCTGCTCGCGCAACTCACCGCCAGCCTGGCTGAGGCTGGGCTCTCGGCCCAAGGCGCCATTGCCAGCGCGGCTGCTTCTGCCATGGCGCTCGCGCGGGTGCGGCATGATGCGCCGATTATCGCGGCTGGGTCGGAGGAAAAGGCCGTCGCCTCTCTGCCACTTGGCGCAGCGCTTCGCTTGCCGGGCGCCATGCTGGAAGACCTCGCCCGGCTTGGGCTCCGCGTGATTGGTGATGTGCTGCGCCAGCCCCGCGCACCGCTCGCCCGGCGCTTTGGTGCGCCCTTGCTGGATGCGCTGGATGCCGCCACGGGCCGCCGCGCGCCGCCCATCACCCCCATCGCCGCGCCACCTGATCTGGCGGTAACCCGCGCCTTGCCCGAACCAATCCTGACCGCCGATGCCATTACAGCCTTGCTGGACCGGCTGCTGGTGGCGCTTTGCACGCGGTTGGGGCGGGCTGGGCTCGGCGCGCGGCGACTTTCCCTGACCGCCTGGCGCGTGGATGGCACGGAACAGCGCCTGATGATCGGCACCGGTGCACCGAACCGCGACCCCGCGCACCTTGCTCGGCTTTTCGCCGAACCGCTGACCAGCCTGGCACCGGAACTCGGTTTTGAACGCTTCACCCTACAAGCCCTGGCCACCGACCCGATGGGCGCGGAAGGGCAGGGCGCCCTGCCCATGGGCGCCACGCCGCGCCCGGATGGGGTTTTGGCGCAATTGCTGGACAGGCTCGGCCAAAGGCTACGCCTAGCCCGCCCCGCGCCACAGCCCAGCCATTGGCCAGAAAAGCAATGGCGCGCCGCCGCCCCGCATGAAGCACCCAACCCCACCCCGCCCGGTTGGGGGGCGCGCGCCGCGCCGGTGCTGCTGCGCCGTCGGCCTGAGGCTGTGCAAGTCACTGCCTTTGCCGAAGGCGCGCCCGCTGCGCTGCGCTGGCGCGGGCGGCATTACGCGCTGACCCGTGCGGAAGGCCCGCTCAGGCTGGAAGCGGAATGGTGGCATGGCGGCGTGCTGTCGCCGGCGCGGGATTATCACCGTGTGCAGCTCGCTTCTGGTGAAAGGCTGTGGCTTTGTCATGCCGATGGGCGCTGGGTGGTGCAGGGCGATTTGCCATGACCGCGCCTGCCTATGCGGAAGTGGCGGCGCGGTCCAATTTCTCCTTTCTGGATGGTGCCTCGCACCCTGAAGAATTGGTGGAACAAGCCGCCGCGCTTGGTCATGCCGGCTTCGGGCTTTGCGATATAAATGGCCTGGCAGGCGTAGTGCGCGCGCATGGCGCGGCCAAGGCGGCGGGGCTGGCTTTCGCGCCTGGCTGCCGGCTGCGGCTGGAAGATGGCGCGGAATGGCTGGTCTGGCCCGCTGATCGCGCGGCTTATGGGCGGCTGACCACGCTGCTCTCAGCGGCGCGCATGGCCGCGCCCAAGGGGGAATATCGGCTGGATTTCGCGGCACTTTGCGATGCGGCGGAAGGCCAGGTGATTGCCGCCATCCCGCCCGTCACGCCAGCAGCCTTGCGCCGCTTGGCCGGGCTGCGCCTTGCCCTGCCGCCATTGATCGCCGTTGCCTGCCCCTTGCTGGGCGATGATGCAGCGCAACTCGCGCATTACGCTGCCTTGGCGGAAGCGACCGGCGCGCGGCTGCTTGCCACCAACAATATTCGTTATCACGCACCATCGCGGCGACGCTTGGCGGATGTGCTGAGTGCCATTCGTCTGCGCTGCAGCGTGGATGCCTTGGGCCAGGCGGCTGAACCCAATGCGGAACGCCATTTGAAATCGCCCGCCGAAATGGCGCGGCTTTTCTCGCGCTACCCGGATGCGTTGCAGGCGAGTGTTGATGTGCTGGCGACAACGCGCGGCTTTTCGCTGGATCATTTGCGTTACGAATATCCGGATGAAGTGCTGGACCCAGGCCTCACCGCACAGCAAAGCCTGGAGGCGCGCGTGGCCGAAGCTGTCGCGGCGCGCTGGCCGGTGCAGGTGCCGGGTGCCATCACCACGCGCATCACGCATGAAATGAAGCTGATCAATGATCTTGGTTATGCGCCATATTTCCTGACAGTGCATGAGATTATTCGCTTCGCCCGCGCGCGCGGCATTCTGTGCCAGGGGCGCGGTTCGGCGGCGAATTCCACGGTTTGCTACGTGCTTGGCATCACCGCGGTTGATCCCGAAAAGCATGATCTGCTGTTTGAACGTTTTGTCTCCGCAAGCCGAGGTGAGCCGCCCGATATAGACATTGATTTCGAACATGAACGCCGGGAAGAAGTGATCCAGCACCTTTACGAACGCTATGGCCGCGACCGCGCGGCGATTTGCGCGACCTTGATACGCTATCGCCCGCGCAGCGCCATTCGCGAAGTGGGCAAGGCGATGGGCCTGAGCGAAGACATTACCGCGCGCCTCGCCAAGGCTGGCTGGGGACCAGGGCGGGAGATGAGCCTTACCGAATTGGCAACGGATGAAGGCTTTGACATCAGCGATCCGCGCCTGGCGATGACGCTGGAATTGGCGGAGGAATTGCAAGATTTCCCGCGCCACACCGCAACCCATGTCGGTGGCTTTGTCATCACGCGCGGCAAGCTTACGGAATTGGCGGTGGTGACGCAGGCGGCGATGGAAGACCGCACCGTCCTTGAATGGGACAAGGATGATATTGATGCACTCGGCATCATGAAGGTGGATGTGCTGGGGCTTGGCATGCTGTCCTGCCTCAGGCGCGGATTTGGTTTATTGGCTGAGCATCGGCGCCTGGCGCTGGCCTTGGAAAACCTGCCGCGCGATTGTGCGGAAACCTATGCCATGCTGCGGCGCGCGGATTCCGTTGGCGTATTTCAGGTGGAAAGCCGCGCGCAGATGAATATGCTGCCTCGGCTGAAACCGCGCGCCTTTTATGATCTGGTCGTGCAGGTGGCGATTGTGCGCCCGGGCCCCATTCAGGGCGATATGGTGCATCCATATCTGCGTCGGCGTCAGGGCTTGGAAGCGGTGGAATACCCAGCACCTGATCCCGCCTTTGGCCCGCCTGATGAATTAAAGCAGGTGTTGGGGCGCACTTTGGGCGTGCCGTTGTTTCAGGAACAGGCGATGCGGCTTGCGATTGTCGCTGCCGGCTTCACGCCGGAAGAAGCGGATCAATTGCGCCGCGCCATGGCAACCTTCCGCCAACAGGGTTTGGTGACGCGCCATAAGGACAAGCTGGTGACGGGCATGACGCGCCGCGGCTATGCGCAGGATTTGGCGGAGCGTGTCTTCGCGCAAATCGAAGGCTTTGGCAGCTATGGTTTTCCCGAAAGCCATGCGGCGAGCTTCGCGCATCTGGTCTATGCCTCGGCCTGGTTGAAATGCCATCACCCGGCGGCCTTTGCCTGCGCGTTGCTGAACAGCCAGCCCATGGGATTTTACGCGCCGGCGCAAATCATGCGCGATGCGCGTGAGCATGGCGTGATTGTGCGCGCGGTGGATGTGAATGCCAGCGATTGGGATAGCTGCCTGGAAGAAGCGCCCGAAAGCACAGGCAGCTTGGCGCTGCGGCTTGGCTTGCGGCTGGTGGCGGGGCTTGCCGCGCGCGATGCGGAAGCGCTGCTCGCCGCCCGCGCCGCGCGCAATGGCGCGCCCTTCGTGAGTGTGGAGGATTTGGCTTGGCGCGCCAGGCTTTCCCAAGGCGCGCTAAGCGCACTCGCCGCTGCCAATGCCTTTCCTGGCGTGCTGCGCCGTGATGCCGCCTGGGCCGCGCGCGGGGCGCGGGGCACGCCACGCGATTTGCCGCTTTTCGCTATGCGTGATGGTGTGGGCGCGGCCTTGGCTGATGAAGCCCCCATCCTGCCCGAAGCCGCGCCACTGCTGCCCGCAGAACATGAGGGGGAGAGCATCGTCAATGATTACGCAAGGCTTGGCCTGACCTTGGGGCGGCATCCCTTGGCGCTGCTGCGCGCGCAACTCCGCGCCGAAGGGCTGCGTGACACGCGCGATTTGCAGGCGTGGAAATCAAGCCGCTTGCTGCGCTTGGCTGGGCTTGTGCTGATGCGCCAGCGCCCCGGTTCCGCCAAGGGCGTGATTTTCATCACCATCGAGGATGAGCACGGCACCGCCAATCTGGTGGTCTATACGGATGTCGCCGCGCGGGATCGTCGCGCTTTGCGCGGCGCGCGGCTTTTGCAAGTGGAAGGCCGGGTGGAGCGCGAGGATCGCCACGCCGAAG
>JBIJAH010000060.1:0-4002 GCA_044345845.1 Roseomonas sp. | reverse complement strand
TGTGTGGCGGAATGGCGCATACGGTCTATCTGTTCGTTGATCTGCGCGTCTTTCTCGATGTAAGTGTCGGTGCGCGGCACATAGGCTTCCGGCTGGTAATAATCATAGTAAGATACGAAATATTCCACCGCGTTTTCAGGGAAGAAGCTTTTCATCTCCCCATAAAGCTGAGCGGCCAAAGTCTTGTTCGGCGCCAGGATCAGGGTGGGCCGCTGCACAGCCTCAATCACCTTGGCCATAGTGAAAGTCTTGCCGGATCCGGTTACACCGAGCAGCACCTGATCGCGTTCGCCAGCCTGCAGGCCAGCAACGAGTTCCCCGATAGCGCGCGGCTGATCGCCATTGGGTTCAAAGGGCGCGGTGACGGTGAGCCGCCGCGTGGCCGGGGGCGCGGGGCGCTTTTCCGGCATGAACAGCACGGGGCCGGGGGCGATCATATTCATGGCCCTAAGATGGACCCAGCAACGCCGCGGCGCCAGGGTGGGGCTTGTCCAGACAGCCTGAATTGTGACAGGGCAGGGCCATGTCCAATGCCTCCATCCCCCGCCCCGCGCTGCTGCTGGGCGCTGCCGGCCTGCTGCCGAGCCTTGCTATGCCGCCGTTGCTGGCGGCGGGTGGCGGCGCTACAGCTTTCGCGTTCCAGGCTGGCCCGGCCTATGGCGCGCTGATCGCGAGTTTTATTGGCGGCGCCTGGTGGGGCTTGGCGGCGAATAAGGCAGAGGGCGCCGCGCTGACACGCTGGCTGGTAGCTTCCGTCCTGCCCATGCTGGTGGCCTGGGTGGCGCTGCTGTTGCCGCCCCAGGCGGGGCTTTTGTTGCTCGCGGTGATTTTCGCGCTGCTGCCGCTCGCGGATCGCGCAGCGCAGGCGGCCAGCATGGCGCCTGCTTGGTGGTGGCGCCTGCGCTTGCCGCTTTCGCTATTGATGGCCTGCCTGCATGGCGTTTCCGCCGGCATGGCGATGAATTGAAGGGCTTTCAGCCTTCCAGCTTCACATTCCCCGCGCGCGCCACTTCGCGCCATTTCGCCACTTCCGCGCGGACGAATTGGCCAAATTGATCGGGCGAGAGCGGGTCTGCGACCGCGCCCATATCCTCGATCCTTTTGATGATGGCGGGATCGCGGAGAATGGCGACCACATCGGCATTGATGCGATTGATGATCTCGGCTGGAGTACCGGCGGGTGCCACCAGGCCGGACCAGCCGGCAGCTTCATAGCCAGGCACAAGGCTTTCCGCGATGGTTGGCACATCTGGCAATTGCGGCACGCGCCGCGCGCTACACAGTGCAATCGGGCGCACGCGGCCGGATTGGATATGCGGCAGGGCAGAGGCGACGGAATCCGTCATCAGCTTCACATTGCCGGCGATAACATCGGCAATGGCCGGCCCGCTGCCGCGATAATGCACGATATTGAAACGAATGCCGGCGCGCAGCATGAGCAATTCAGCCGCCATGTGCTGGCTGGTGGCAGGGCCGGCAGAGGCCATGTCCAATTGCCCGGGGCGCGCCTTCGCGGTGGCAGCCAATTCCTGAATGGTGCGTTCGGGAACGGAGGGATGCGCAATCACCAATAGCGGCACCATCACCACATTGGTGATGAAGGCGAAATCCTTCTCCACATCATAAGGCAGGCGCGGCATGACAGATGGGTTGACGCCAAGCGGGCCGGATGTACCTGTCAGCAGCGTATAGCCATCCGCTGGCGCGCGGGCGGCGGATTCAACCCCTGGAACCCCCGCACCACCAGCGCGGTTTTCCACCACGACGCGCTGCGGCCAGCGCTTGGAAAGCTCATCGGCAATCAGCCGGGTGAAGATATCGGCGGCCTGACCGGGCGGGAAGGGCACTACAATGCGTACCGGGCGATTGGGCCAATCCGATTGCGCTTGCGCCGCAAAGGGGGCGAGCGCGGCAGCGCCCATCACGGCGCGACGGCTAAGCTTCAAGGACATGGCTTTTCTCCCGGTTGATTGGCCCAAGCATAACCACAGCCGGGATATGCCGGGCAAGGTTTCTCAATACGTATCGAGCCCCATGATCCCGTCCACGCCGCCGGCATCGGCCAGGATGCGCTTGCCGATCAGATCACGCAGCGATTCTGAAGACCCGCCACCAAGCGAACCATAGCGCGCGCCGCGATAAAGGCGGGAGACCGGGTATTCATCGGTGAAGCCATAGCCGCCATGCACCTGCACGGCTTCACTGGTCACACGCAGTGACATTTCATTGCAGAATACCTTGGCGGTTGCTGCCATGAAGGGATCAGGGAAAGGATTGGCGGTGAGGCAAGCGCGGTAGAGCAAACCGCGCCCGGCTTCGATATCCTTGAACATATCGGCGAATTTCCAGCGAATGCCTTGGAAATCCGCGATGGATTTGTCAAACAGCTTGCGGTCATTCACATAGCGCACCGCCTCATCAAAGGCGCCTTCCGCTAACCCCAAGGAAATGCTGGGATTGAGGCAGCGCTGCGTATTGAAGGCGGTCAGCAATTTCTTGAAGCCGTCCGTTTCAATCACCAGGTTTTCCGGCGGCAATTCGCAATCATTGAATTGCACTTCGTGCAGATTCTCGCCGCCCATGGTGTGATAGGTGCCGGTAACAGAAAGGCCCGGCGTGCCTTGTTCAACCAGCACGCAGCCAATTCCTTCGCGCCCCGGCTTGCCATCCACGCGGGTGAACACCACGAACATGCCGGCTTCTGCAGCGCGGGAGATCAGGGTTTTGGTGCCGTTCAGCACCAGATGATTGCCATGGCGCTTGGTATTGGTGCGGTAATTGGCAACATCCGTGCCGGCATGCGGTTCCGTCATGCAAATCGAGAGGATGCAATCGCCGGATATCACGCGGGGCAGGATGCGTTCCTTGATGGCCTTCGGCGCGTAATGGGAAATGACGCGGGTTTGCACGCCCGCCTCGCCGAGCACCGCCATGGCGGTGACATAATCCACCTTGGCGATTTCTTCGAGGATCAAAGCGGAATCGAGAATGGAAAGACCAAGCCCACCATATTCTTCCGGCACCGACATACCCAGCACGCCAAGCCCCGCGAGCTTTTTGATATTCGGCCAGGGAAAGGTGCCATCCATCCATTTCGGCGCATCCTGCTTGAATTCGTTCTGCGCCAATTGCCTGACGGCAGCGATCATTTCCCGCTGTTCAGTGCCGATCTTGAATTCCATTATCGTCTTCCGATTTTTCAGTGATGTGTTTTCAGCCCGCTTCGCCCTTCAGCGTATCCAAGGCACCCTTGAGGGCGGATTGAAAGACACTGACATCAGACCCGTAGCAGAGGCAGCGAAACCCCTTGGCGCGCCAACCGCGCACCATATCCATCCCCGCGCCCAAGACGCCGGCAGGCTTGCCTGCCGCTTCGCAGGCTTTCAGGAAGCGGGTGAGCGCGGCTTGAAACATAGGGTGATCGAATTGCGCTGTGATGCCGAGTGAATCGCTCAGATCATAATGGCCGAACCAGCCCAAATCCACGCCGGGCACGGCCATGATCGCTTCAACATTTTCCATCCCCTTGGCGGTTTCGATCAGGGGAATGACAATTACGCGTTCATTCTCAGCCTTCATCCCGGCGATCACATCCTGGCCCTTATAGTCATCATGCGCATAGCCGAAGCCAACGCCACGCCGGCCTTCGGGGCGATAGCGACACCAGGCGGCCAATTCTTCCGCCTGTTGGCGTGTTTCCACCATGGGTTCCATGATGCCCATGGCGCCCGCATCCAACACAGGCGCGATCACGTGGTAATGATGGCCGGTCACGCGCACCAAGGGCACCACGCCAACATTGCGCGCAAAGGCGCATTGGGCCTTGATCGCATCAATGCCCATGCCGCCATGTTCCATATCGAAAATGACGTAGTCTGCACCGGCATTCGCCAGAATTTGACAAAGCCCAGGTGTCAGGAATTCCGTTGCCATGATGCCATGCGCCATCTGGCGGTTGCGCAGCGCGATGCGAACCGGGTTCTGGCGCATGGTTCAGCTCAG
>JBIJAH010000008.1:0-126034 GCA_044345845.1 Roseomonas sp. | reverse complement strand
GCCGATAAAAGCCCAGGCGGGCGGCGTATTGATCTTGAGA
This sequence comes from Roseomonas sp., assembly GCA_044345845.1. GTDB lineage: Bacteria > Pseudomonadota > Alphaproteobacteria > Acetobacterales > Acetobacteraceae > Neoroseomonas. The sequence goes on along the minus strand of JBIJAH010000008.1, from coordinate 125,994 downwards.
ACCCTTTCAATGAAGGCACTTTGGAAAAACCGGTGATCGCCGCCGTGAATGGCTTTGCCATGGGCGGCGGCTTCATGCTGGTGGAGCGCACTGATTTGCGCGTTGCGGTGCATGAAGCGGTTTTTGAGGTCTCGGAAGCCAAGCGCTGGCTGCTGGGTGGCTATAATCACGGCCATCTTGCCAATCTGGCCTATCCCGTTGCGATGGAAATGGCGCTTGGCTTTCGCTTCACGGCTGAACGCTTCCATCAGCTTGGCTTTATCAACCGCCTGGTGGCGCCGGAAGCGCTGATCCCGACAGCGATGGAGATGGCGCGGCATATGCTGACCCTGCCACCCGCAGCCCGCGTCAATACCATCCACATGATGCGCCGCATGCGCCCCGGACCAACGCCCGCACAACAAGCCTTGGCCGCCAAGCTGCATGAACATGGCGACAAGAGTGATCTTCTGGAAAGCCGCGCCGCCTTTGCGGAAAAACGCGCGCCGAATTTCAAGGGCTGGCTTGATCCAGCGGATCGCTACCGCATGCCGGATATTGAGCAGGATTAGGCAAGGAACTCCCGCACGTCGCGCGCCGCATCGGCCAACCCCATGCGGCGCAGCAGCACGCCGGAAGGCAGGCCGGCCAAAAGCCGCGATGGGCAGGAACGATCCAGCATCACGAAAACGCCCTTGTCATCGGCGCGGCGGATCAGGCGGCCAAAAGCCTGGCGCAGCCGATGGCGCGTAATGCGGTCATCATATTCCTTCGGCCTGCCTTCAGATAAATGCAGGCGGCGTTCGCGGTGCAGAATGCTCGGGCGCGGCCAGGGCACGCGGTCAAACACCAGCAAGCGTAGGGAACGGCCCGGCACATCCACGCCATCGCGCATGGCATCTGTGCCGAGCAGACATGAATTTTCCTCGGCGCGGAACACATCCACCAAAGTCGCGTTATCCATGGCGTCAATATGCTGCGCGTAAAGCGGCAGGCCGGCTTCTTCCAAGGCGGGGGCGATGCGGCCATGCACATCGCGCAAGCGGCGAATGGCGGTGAAAAGCCCAAGCGCGCCGCCACCGGACGCCAGAAACAAATCCCGCATCGCGCCGGCGATTTGCGCGGTGTTTTCGCGCGCCACATCCGTCACCACAATGCATCGCGTACGCGCCGCGTAATCGAAGGGCGAAGCGACTGCCGCGCGGATCGCGGGCAGCGGCAAATGCGCCGCACCAGTGCGTGCCTCAGCCTCTCGCCAGGCGGCTTCGGGGTCGTCTTCCTCGGCCTCGGCGGCATCGCGCAGTGTGGCGGAGGTGATCAGCACGCCATGCGCGGGGGCTGCCACCTGCATGGCGAAGGGGATGGTGGGGTCCAGCCAATGCCGGTGCATGCCCGCATCCAAATCCTGCCCGCCGCGCCTTTCAATCGAAAGCCAATCCACCATATCGGGCCGCGCGCCAGGTGTGGGTTCTTCGCCACCAACCCGCCCGAGCATGGCGCGCCAGGCGGCAAGCGGCATCAGCACGCGGCGCTCCAGCGAACCGCAAATCGCCTCAATCCGCTGGCGGTCACTGCTTTCAATCTCGGCGGCTTCATCTTCCAGCCGCGCCAGCAGCTTTTCACGCAAATGGCGGATGGGCGCTTCCAGGCGTTGCAGCGCGCGTTCAAGCGCGCCGGCGATTTCTGCCATATCGGCATTGAGCGGGAAAAGATCACATTCCGCATCGTAAAGCCCGGCTTCCTCGGCTTCCGCATTGCGGGCGCGCACCTGGCGGCGCACGGCGCGCAAAAAAACCTCGGCGGGATTGGCAGGTTCGGCCACCAAGACTGGCGTGGCTTCCTCATTCAAACGCCCAGACCAGCCGCCCGCCGGCAGCGCGCGCGCGGCTTGCAAGGCGGCTTCCAGCGGCGCCTGCAATTCCGGGCGATCGCCGACCAATTCCTCCAAGCGCCGCTTGAGGCCGCGCGCGCGGGAACGCCCACCTTCCGCACCCAGAATCCAACGGCGCAGCTCCGCCATTTCCGCGCCGGTCAGATCGGCGGAAAAGGCGCTATCGGCGGCGTCGAATAAATGATGCCCTTCATCGAAGACCAAGCGCAGCGCGCGGCCATCCTCCCCACCGCCAAGTGCTGCCTGGATCATCACCAGCGCGTGATTGGCAATGACGATGGAAGCGCTTTCCGCGCGGCGAATGGAATGTTCCACAAAGCATTTGCGATAATGCGGGCAGGCGGCATGGATACACTCACCGCGCCGATCTGCGAGCGGCAGGATATTGGCCGCACCGAATAATTCCGTGATCCAGCCTGGGAAATCGCCGCCCAGAATATCGCCATCACGCGTCGCCACCGCCCAGCGCGCCACCAGCCCCAAAGCCACCCCCTGCCCCGGCATGGCGGAAAAGCCCAGCGCATCTTCCAGGTTCAACAGGCAAAGATAATTCTCTCGCCCCTTGCGCAGCACCACACGGCGGCGGCGTTCTTCCGCATCGGGGAAAAGCCGCGCGGTTTCCTGGTCTATCTGGCGTTGCAGATTGCGCGTGAAGGTGGAAATCCAGACCGGCGCGCCATTGCGTTCCGCCCAAAGACTGGCCGGCGCAACATAGCCCAAGGTTTTCCCGGTGCCCGTACCGGCTTCGGCCAGCACCAAGGCAGGCGCGCCCTGATCTTCCCTAGGCGCAAAAGCAGCAGCAGCAGCGGATGCGTAATCCGCCTGTTGCGGGCGCTGTTCCGCCCCCTCCCCCAAAATCTGCGCGAGCCTTGCCCGCGCTTCATTCGGTTCAATCCCGAAGGAGGATGGCGGATTGGCGGGTGCGGCTTCCGCCCATTCTGGCAAGCGGCGCCAGACGCGCAAGCCTTCCATGCCCGAACGCGCGGCAGGGGCACCGAGCGCTGCAAGAACGGAACGCGCCCAGGGCCAGCCCGCTTCGCCCATGCGCGCGGCGAGGCTCGCAGCATCGCGGTTCATTGGCGCCGCACGATCTTCCGCCAGCCGGCGCAGCAATTCACTGGTGATATCGGGCAACAACGCGACCGCCGCTTCATCATCACGCGGCACAGGCAGGCCAAGCGCCAAAGCCAGGCCGCGCGGTGTCGGCGCGCAGGATGCGGCTGGCAGCACAAAGGCGAAAAGCTCCAGCAAATCATGCGCCGGGGCAATGCCTGGCACGCCAAGCCGCCGCGCCATGGCCGGGGCATGGACCAAAAGCGGCGCGGTATCCACCAGGCGCGCCGCCACCGCCCGCGCCGGTAGGGTTTCGATGCTGCCGTCACTATCCAGCAACACGGCGCGCCCCTGCCCCGCCACCAAAGCGGGCACATCCGGCAATAGCAAACGCGGTGCGACGGGCTTTTCAGCCATGCGGTTCAGGCGATACTGACCGGCCAGGATGGGCGGTGAGCACGGCGCTAAGCGTCCTGGCGCGCCGATATGCGGCGCATTTCAAAGCCGGTCTTGGTTTGCTCGAAGCCCGCATTCTCATAGAAATTTAGGGTGGATGGCTGTTTTGACCCGGTCAGGAGCATGACCTTGTAGCAGCCGGCGTCCCAAGCGGCCTTCGCCGCAGCATGCAGGATGTGAGTTCCATAACCTTGGCCGCGATGCCGCGCGTCGGTCACAACATTTTCGATCAAGGCGTAAGGCTTTCCACCGCGCGTCAGATTAGGAATGACGATCAAGGTACAGGATGCAACGAGGTCATCGCCCAGCAGCCCCAGCAAAACCGCGCTGCCTGGAAGCTGGTTGATTTGGTCCAGTCGAGAAGCCGCCAAGTCCAGGGAAATTGCATCATCGGACGGGTTAAGCTGCGGATAGAGCTTCAGCAGGCCCTCAAGATCAGAAGGCAACGCCGCGCGGATCGAAAACCCTTCCTGCTTTGAGCGGTTCACGTTCACAAGGTGACCCGCGCCTTAGACGCGGGGCAGCCTTTCGGCGATTTGCACGGCGTTCAGCGCGGCACCCTTCAACAATTGATCACCGCACAGGAAGAAATCGAGCCCCCGGTCGCCAAAGACCGGATTGGCGCGGATGCGCCCGACCTCCACATCATCCTGGCCGGTCGCGGTCAGCGGCATGGGGTAAAGCCCCGCTTCAGGGTCATCCACCACCTTCACGCCCGCCGCCTTGCGCAGCACTTCGCGCGCGGCTTCCGGCGTTACGGGGCGTTCGGTTTCAATCGTCACGGCTTCGGCATGCACGCGGAAGGTTGGGATACGCACCGCGGTGCAGGAGATGGGCAAATCCGGCATGCCCATGATCTTCCGGCTTTCCCAAACCACCTTCATTTCTTCGCGCGTATAGCCATTGGGCTGGAAGCTATCAATTTGCGGAATCACGTTGAAGGGCAGCGGGTGGCGAAACACCTCATGCCCCGCCTTCACCCCATCCACCAGCACGCGGCGGGTTTCGCGTTCCAGTTCCGCCATGCCTTCCGCCCCGGCGCCGGAGGCCGCCTGATAGGTGGAAACAATCACGCGCTTCAGGCCGAAAGCCTGGCGCAAAGGCTCCAGCGCCACCACCAGGATGGCCGTGGTGCAATTGGGGTTGGCGATCAGCTTGGCTTGGCCAATCGCGCCAGCATTCACTTCCGGCACCACCAGCGGCACATCATCATGCAAGCGAAACGCCGAGGAATTATCCACCACATGCACGCCAGCCGCCACCATGGCCGGCGCATGGGCTCTGGCGAAATCGCCCGAGACAGCCAGCAGCGCCAGATCAAGGTCACGCATGGCGGCATCGCTGAAGGGCTCAATCTCAGCCTCACCCAGCGGGGTTTTAATTTTAGTGCCGGCGCTGCGGGCAGAGGCAAACAGCCTGAGCGAGGTCATCGGGAAGGCCCGACGCCCCAGAACATCCACCAATTCGCGGCCCACCGCACCGGTGGCCCCAATCACGCCGACACGCATTGCAATTTTCCTGTGGTAAAGCTTGGAAGCGGGCGGTTTAACGCAGAAAGCACAAAGATGGAACAGGCTGAAAGGGGCGGCCCTCGCCTCTTGCCCGCGCCCTGCCTATAAGCAGTCATCCCAACGCTTAAGGATCGTCACCGCCAATGTCTGCCGCCGCTGATCTTTCCGCCGTGAAGGCCTGGCCCTTTGAGGAGGCGCGCAAGGTCGCGACCCGCCTGGCCGCTTCCGGCAAAAAAGCGGCGCTGTTTGAAACCGGCTATGGCCCTTCCGGCCTGCCGCATATCGGCACTTTCGGCGAAGTGGCGCGCACAAGCTGGATCCGTCATGCCTTCACGCAACTCACGGGACTGCCTTCCCGCCTGATCGCCTTCAGCGATGACATGGATGGGCTGCGCAAGGTGCCGGATAATGTGCCGAATAAAGAAATGCTGGCGGGGCATATCGGGCGGCCCGTCACGGCCATTCCAGACCCTTTCGGCACGCATGAAAGCTTCGGGCATCATAATAACGCGCGGTTGCGCGCCTTTCTGGATGCTTTTGGCTTTGAGTATGAATTCGCTTCCTCATCCGATTACTACCGTTCCGGGAAGTTTGATGCCGCGCTGCTGAGGATGGCGGAAAACCACGCCAAGGTGTTGGAAGTGATCCTGCCGACACTCGGCCCGGATCGCCGCGCCACCTATTCGCCCTTCCTGCCCATTCACCCGAAAACCGGCGTGGTGATGCAGGTGCCGATGGAAGAAGTGCGCCCGGATCAGGACATGCTGGTTTGGCGCGATCCTGATAGTGGGGAGCGTTTTGGCACGCGCATCACCGGCGGGCATTGCAAGGCGCAATGGAAGGCGGATTGGGCGCTGCGCTGGTATGCGCTTGGCGTGGATTATGAAATGTCGGGCAAGGATTTGATTGATAGCGTCCGGCTTTCTTCCGCCATTTGCCGCGTGCTGGGTGGCGCGCCGCCTGAGGGCTTTACCTATGAGCATTTCCTGGATGAGCAGGGGCAGAAGATTTCCAAATCCAAGGGCAATGGCCTGACGATTGAGGAATGGCTGCGCTATGCGCCACCGGAAAGCCTTTCACTTTTCATGTTTAACCAACCGCAGCGCGCCAAGCGGCTTTACTTCGACCAAATCCCGCGCGCCGTGGATGAATATCTGCAACATCGCACGCGGCTCCGCACCACGCCGGATGCCGCCAACCCGGCCTGGCATATTCATCGCAGCGCCGCGCCGAATGACCCGGAGCCGCCGGTTTCCTTCACCATGCTGCTGAACCTGGCGAGTGTGGTGAATGCCGATGATCCTGATCTGCTTTGGGGTTTTCTGGTGCGCTACGCGCCGGGCGCCACACAGGCGACCCAGCCCTTGCTTGGCAAATTGGTTACCTACGCTGTTGCCTATTACCGGGATTTCGTCGCCCCCACGAAGCGCTTCCGCAACCCATCCGATGCAGAACGCGAAGCACTGACCGCGCTGATGGTGGCCTTGCGTGACCGCGCGGCAGATCTGGAAGCGATGCCCGCGGAAGAACGCGCCAAGGTCGCACAGGATTTGGTCTTTGATGCAGGGCGGCGAGAGCCCTTCCTGGAAGCAGGCAAGGATGGGCGCATGGGTGTTTCTCGCGCTTGGTTCAATGCGCTGTACCAAGTGCTACTCGGCCAGGAAGAAGGCCCGCGCTTTGGTGGCTTCATTGCGCTTTATGGCGTGGCCGGCACCATCGGCCTGATTGAAACCGCACTGAACCGGGCGGAGAACGCCCCGGCGTGACGCGACAAGGCGCGCTTTCCCTGCTCAAGCGTTTCGGCCCGACCTGCTTCGGGCTATTGCTGCTGGTGGGCGCGCTTTACGTGGTGCAGCGCGAATTCCGCGGGCTGTCCTGGCAGGATATCCAAACCGCGCTGCATGCCACACCGCCTGCCGCACTTTGGCTGGCGGCGGGCTGCACACTTGGCGCTTATCTGCTGCTTTCAGCTTATGATCGGCTTGGGTCTATTTATGCCGGGCATCCGGTTTCCTGGCGAAGATCCTTGCTGGCTTCCTTCTGTGCCTATTCGCTTGCCAATAACATCGGCTTTGCCACGGTTTCCGGCGCGGCAGTGCGTTATCGCTTCTATGCCAGCTGGGGTTTGGCGCCGGTCGCGATTGCGAAGATTATCGCCATTACCTCGCTCACTTTCGGGCTGGGCGGCTTTGCCATAGCGGGGTTGGTGCTGGTGCTGGAACCTGATCTGCTTGGGTTTCTGGGGCCTGGCGCGCCGCGCTGGATTTTGCCGCTGCTTGGGTTTTTCTGCTGGGCGATTGTAATCACCTATGTGGTGCTGGCGCGCTTCGTGCCGCATATCCGGCTTTTCGGGCATCAGATTGATCTGCCTGGCTTTCGCATTGCGCTGGCCCAGGTAGCGCTGGCAACCGCCGATGTTGCTGTCACAGCCATGATCTTCTACGCCCTGCTGCCGCCGGCGGAAGGGCTCGGCTTTCTGCATTTTCTGGGCATTTACATCGCTGCCTATATGGCGGGGCTTGCGGCCAATGTGCCAGGCGGCATTGGCGTTTTTGATGGCGCCATTTTGTTTGCGCTGGCGGGCTTCATGCCCACCCCCGTGGTGGTTGGCGCGCTGCTGCTGTTCCGGCTGTTCTATTACATCATCCCGCTTTTCCTGGCCGGCGCGCTTTTCGCGAGCTTCGAAGTCAGCCAACGCCGCAAACTGGTGGGTCGGCTGGCGCCGGATCGTGGCATTGCGGTTTCTTTTGAAGTGCCGGCGCTGGCGGGCCTTACTGGGCTCGCCGCTTTGGTGCTGATTTTCATCGGCGCGCTGCCGCCCAAGCCAAGCCTGCTTGGCCCCGTGCCGGATTTCCTGGAAGACGCCGCGAGCCATTTTGCCGCCTCCGTCGTTGGCTCCCTGCTACTCGCCGCCGCTTATGGGCTGGTGCGGCGGCTGGTGCTGGCCTGGTGGGGCTCACTTTTTCTGCTGCTGAACGGCGCGCTGATCCTGGTGCTGCGTGGCGAACCGCTTTGGCTGATCGCGGCTTTTCTGCTGGTGCCGCTGCTGCTGACCACGGCGCGCGGCGCGTTTTATCGCCATGCGCGGCTGATCGGGGAGGCTGTTTCTGCCGATGGGGTCGGCGCGCTCGCCGCAGGGGCGATTTGCGGGCTGACGCTTGCGACTGTGGCCTATCAGAGCGACCTGGCCGACCGATCCTGGTGGGGGGTGGTGCTGGCGGCGGATGCCCCGGATTCGCTCCGTTTTACGGTGGCGCTGGCCGCGCTGCTGCTGCTGGTCGCGGCGTTTCGACTGCTGCTGCCCGCGCGCCCGCCCATGCTGGCCTATTCTGAGGCCGCGCAGGAGAGGCTTTTGGCCCTGGGCGCCATGGCGCCAGCACTTTCAGCTGCTGATGGGGCGGTGTTTGGCGAGGCGGGCCGCGCGGGCTTCGCCTTTCTGAAGCGGGATGGGGTTTGGCTGGCCTTGGGCGATCCGGTGGGCGAGGCTCGGGACAGGGTTTCCGCCATTTGGCGCTTCCGCGACCTATGCGAAGCAGCGCAAGTGGACCCCGCCTTCTGGAGTGTTGGGCCGGAATTGCTGCGCATTTACAGCGATATCGGGCTGACCGCGCTACCGCTTGACCCGGATGGCGCCGCGCCGCGCTATCTGGTTTGCCGGGCCGAGCGTGATCTGGAAAGCCTGCGCCCCCTGCTGCCCCGTGGCGGAGAGGGCTTTGACGCCCGCTGAACCCCTTGCCAGCCCAGCCTGGCCGCGCCATTGCAGGCGCGCTTCGAAGCGAAGGAGAACACCATGCGTATTGCCATGATTGGGGCCGGCTATGTCGGCCTGGTGTCCGGCGCCTGCTTCGCCGAATTCGGCGTGGATGTGACGGTGATGGATGTTGATCCCGCCAAGATCGCCGCGCTGCATGAAGGGCGCATGCCGATCTATGAACCGGGGCTGGATAAGCTGGTTGCGGAAAATGTCGCTGCCGGCCGGCTTGGCTTCACCACCGATCTGCAAACCGCCATCGCCGGGGCGGATGCGGTGTTCCTTGCGGTCGGCACGCCAACCCGGCGCGGCGATGGCCATGCTGATCTTTCCTATGTTCATGCGGCGGCGGAGGAAGTGGCGCGCGCCGCGACCGGCCCCCTGGTGCTGGTGACGAAATCCACCGTACCGGTCGGCACCGGGCGGGTAGTGCGCGCCATTGTGCAGCGCGTGCGGCCAGAACTTGCCATCAGCGTTGCCTCCAACCCTGAATTCCTGCGTGAAGGCAGCGCGATTGGCGATTTCATGCGCCCGGACCGCGTGGTCATTGGGGTTGAGGATGATCAGGGGCTCGCCGTGCTGAAGCGGCTTTATCGCCCGCTATATCTGATTGAAACGCCCGTATTGGCGACATCGCTGGAAACGGCGGAGCTGATCAAATACGCCGCCAATGCCTTCCTCGCGACCAAGATCACCTTCATCAATGAAATCGCCGATCTTTGTGAAAAAGTCGGCGCCGATGTGCATGATGTGGCGCGCGGCATGGGCCTTGATGGGCGGATTGGGCGTAAATTCCTCCATCCCGGCCCGGGCTATGGCGGTTCCTGCTTTCCCAAGGACACATTGGCCCTGGCCCATACCGCGCAGGATGCCGGCGCGCCCTTGCGGCTTGTGGAGGCAACCATTGCGGTGAATGAGGCGCGCAAGCCGCAAATGGCAGACCGCATCCTGGCCGCCCTGGGCCCGAACCCAGCCGGCAAGGTGGTGGCCGTACTAGGGCTGACCTTCAAGCCCGAAACCGATGACATGCGCGATGCGCCATCCCTTGCCATCCTGCCCAGGCTGGCGGCGGCGGGGGTGGTACTCCGCGCCTTTGACCCGCAATCTGGCCATGCGCGCCAAGTGCTGCCCCAGGCTGTGCATTATGCCGAAAGCCCGCTGGATGCGGCGGCGGGGGCGGATGCGCTGGTGGTGCTGACAGAATGGAATGAATTCCGGGCGCTTGCGCCGGATCGCCTGAAATCCGCCATGAAGGGCAGTACTGTGCTCGATCTTCGCAATATCTGGGAGCCTGCGGCGATGCGCGCCGCCGGCTTCACTTATTCATCCATTGGCCGACCCTGAGAACCCACATCATGACCGGATTCAATCATCGCTTCGACCCCACCGTACTGCGCGAATATGATATTCGCGGCATTGTCGGCAAAACCCTGAACCCGGAAGATGCCTATGCGATTGGCCGCTGCTTTGGCAGCGTGGTTAGCCGCACTGGCGGCAAGCGGGTTGCGGTTGGCTATGATGGTCGGCTGCATTCGCCCGAGATGGAAGCGCAGCTTGTGGCGGGCCTGCGCGCCTGCGGCTTGGAAGTGGTGCGCATTGGGCTTTGCGCGACGCCGATGCTCTATTTCGCGGCCTATGCTTTGGAAGCGGATGGCGCGGCGATGGTGACCGGCAGCCATAACCCGCCCGACTATAACGGCTTCAAGATGATGATCGGCAAGAAGCCCTTCTACGGCGCGCAGATTCAGCAAATTGGCCGCATGGCTGCCGAAGGCGATGTGGTGCCGGAAGCCGCCGGCAGCGAGCGCGCCGTGGATATCGCAACGCGCTATGCCGACCGGGTATTGCAGGATTGGGATGGCGGGGACCGCGCGCTGAAGGTGGTGTGGGACCCGGGCAATGGCTCCGCCGGGCCGATTGTGAAGGCGCTGGCGGCGCGCCTGCCAGGGCATCACATGGTGATCAATGCCGATGTGGATGGCCGCTTCCCGAACCATCACCCCGACCCGACAGTGCCGAAGAACCTCGAGCAATTGATCACCGCCGTGGCGCGTGAAGGCGCTGATCTCGGCATTGCCTTTGATGGCGATGGGGACCGCATCGGCATCGTGGATAATGAAGGCCATGTGTTGTTTGGCGATCAATTGATGATCGTGCTGGCGCGTGATGTGCTGAAAGCGAAACCAGGGGCGACCATCATCGCGGATGTGAAGGCATCGCAAGTTCTATTCGATGAAATCGCCAAGGCCGGCGGGAAGCCCTTGATGTGGAAAACCGGGCATTCGCTGATCAAGGCGAAAATGGCCGAAACGGGCAGCCCGCTGGCGGGCGAAATGTCGGGCCACATTTTCTTCGCCGATAAATGGTACGGCTTTGATGATGCGCCTTATTCCGCTGTGCGGCTGCTTGGTATTGTGGCGCGGCTTTCCGGCCCGCTTTCCGAACTGCGCGCCGCCTTGCCGCAGGTGATCAATACGCCTGAATTGCGGTTTGATTGCAGCGAGGCGCGCAAGTTTGAAGTGGTGCGTGAAGTGAAGGAACGCTTGGCCGCCGCGGGTGCCAAGGTGCAGGATGTGGATGGCGTGCGCGTGCTGACCGATGATGGCTGGTGGTTGCTCCGCGCTTCCAATACCCAGGCCGTGCTGGTGGCCCGCGTGGAGGCTTCCAGCGAAGCCGGGCTTGAACGCCTGAAGGCCGATCTGGCGCATCAGATCACGGCAAGTGGCCTGGCCGTGCCGGATTTCTCCGGCGCCAATGCGGGGCATTGAGGCAGGGCGCCACTTCGGGTTACGGTTCCTTCAACTTGAACAAGGGAAGGAACCGGGGATGAAACTAAATCGTCGTCATGTATTGATTGCGGGCGCCGTGCTGGCAGCGCCGGCCACCTTGCGCGCGCAGGATTTCCCAACGCGGCCCATTCGCATCATTGTGCCCTTTCCCGCCGGTGGTACCACGGATTTGCTCGCGCGGCTTTTCGCGCAGCGACTGACCGAAACAATGGGTCAATCCGTAGTGGTGGAAAATCGCGGCGGTGGCGGTGGTTCGATTGGTGCTGATGTTGTCGCGAAGGCGGCGCCCGATGGCTATACGCTGTTGATGCACAACATCACCTTCCCGACGACAACGGCGGCGATGACGCTGGCCGGGCGGCCACCGCATGACATTGAACGGGATTTCGCGCCGCTGTCGCTCGGCGCCAATGTGCCGCTGGTGATTCTGGCCAATCCTTCAGTGCCCGTGGCGGATTTACGGGGCTTTGTTGGCTGGGCCAAGGCGCAAGGCTCCCCGCCCTTTTATGGCTCGACCGGGCCTGGTTCCTTCATGAATATGGTGGGCGAAGTGCTGAAGCGCGATACCGGCATTGCGATGGAGCATGTGCCCTTCCGCGGTGCCGCGCCGATGATCCAGGAATTGATCGCGGGGCGCGTGCAATTCGGCGGTGATCAGATTTCCACCTGTTTCGGCCATGTGCGCGCCGGTGCGCTGAAGGGGCTGGCCACCACCGCATCCAAGCGCGCCAAGATTCTGCCCGATGTACCGACGGTGCGCGAACAGGGTTTTGCATCGCTGGAATTGGAAGGCTGGAATGGCTTCTTCGCGCCCGCGCGCACGCCAGCGCCCATCATGGCGCGCCTTCAACGCGAAATTGCCGCGGCGGCGGCGCAGCCCGATTTCATCCGTCGCTGCGAAGAAGTCGGCGCGGAAGCCGTGGGGTCTGATTCCGAAAGCTTCGGCGCCATGGTGCGCGCCCAGGCGGCGAAAATCCGCGATCTGGTGGCGAGTGTGCAGCTGAAGCCGGAGTGAGAATACCGATGAACGAAGCCCCTGAATCCAGCCTGATTGCCACACGCGAAGGCGCGGCCGGTACCATTCTGATGAACCGGCCCAAGGCGCTGAATGCGCTCAATCAGGAAATGATCCGGGGCTTCGCTGCTGCCATTGCGGATTGGCGGCATGATGCTTCCGTAAAGCTTGCGCTGCTGGAAGGCGCCGGCGGGCGCGCCTTTTGTGCGGGTGGCGATGTGCGCGCCGTGCGCGCGGCAGCGGTTGCGGGTGATCGCGCGGCGGTGGAGGCATTTTTTTCGGAAGAATATGCCGTGAATGCCGGCATTGCCGCTTTCGGCAAGCCTTGGGTCAGCCTGATTGATGGCGTTTGCATGGGCGGTGGCATTGGCGTTTCCGTGCATGGATCACACCGCATCGTCACCAATCACGCCATGTTCGCCATGCCTGAAACCGCGATTGCACTATTCCCAGATGTTGGCACTTCCTTCGCGCTACCGCGCCTGCCTGGTGCGCTTGGCATGTGGCTGGCGCTGACGGGTGCACGCTTGAATGGCGCGGATGCGGTGCATGCGGGGTTGGCCACGCATTTCACAACGCGTGAGGCGCTGCCGGCTTTGCGCGCTGCGCTGATTGCGGGCGATATCGGCGCGGTTGCGCAGTTTTGCGAAGCCGCGCCTGCGCCAAGCTTCGCGCCACATCGCGCGGCGATTGATCGCTGCTTTGGTGCGGGGTCCATCCCCGCCATCCTGGCGGCGCTGGAGACGGAGGGCACTGATTGGGCGCGCGAACAGCTTGGCGTGTTGCATCACGCCTCTCCAACATCGCTGTTTGTGACGCATGAGTTGCTGAGCCGTGGCGCCAAGCGTGACCTGGCCGGCTGCCTTGCCATGGAATTGGCACTGACGCGGGTGGTGGTAAATGACCATCCGGATTTTCGGGAAGGCGTGCGCGCGGTGCTGGTGGATAAGGACCATAAACCGCAATGGCAGCCGGCGAGCATTGCGGCGGTGGATCAGGCGGCTATTCAGGCGATGTTCAGCGCATAACTAACGCCCAATCAGCACCAGCACCACGCCGGCCACAACGGCGAGCGCACCGATAATGTCGGTGCGTTTCATTTTCTCCTTCAAGAAAAACTTGCTGAACAGCAGCGTGAATAGAATTTCTACCTGACCAACGGCGCGCACCAGCGCAACTGGAGCGAGTGCGAAGCCCGTGAACCAGCAGGCAGAACCGCAAGCCGAAAGCGCGCCAACTTGCGCGGAAGATCGCCAGGTGGAGAAAACCGCGCGCACACTGGCGGGTTCGCGCAATACCAGCCAACCGCCCTGCATGATGGTCTGCATGACATTGATGACCACCAGGGTTTCAAGGGCGCGCAGCACCACATCCGGCCCCTGCAATTCCTGCGTCGCCGCACGAATGGCAAGGGCGCAAAGCGCGAAGGCGAAGCCTGCCCCCAAGCCACATAATGCGGCGGGCTGCACCGTGGCGCGAAGCATTTCGCCAAGCGAACCAACGCGCCCGGCAAGCGAAAGATAAAGCGTACCGCCCACTGAAACGGCAATGCCGGCCCAGGCGAGTGGCGCGAAATTCTCACCGAGCAACAGCAGGGCAAGAAAGGCCGCCTGCACAGCTTCGGTCTTGGCGTAAGCGGTGCCGACGGCAAAGCCGCGATGCGCGAAGGACATGATCAAAAGATTGGTGCCGATGATCTGCCCAAGGCCGCCGAGAGCGGCGTAGACGAAGAACATTGGCGTTGGCGCAGAAAGCGCGCCGCCAAAGATCAGCAGATATAGCCCGACCAGCAGCAAACCAACTGGCACGCCGTAAAGATAGCGCACCACGGCGGCGGCGTTGACGGAAAGCTGCCCACGCAGCTTTTGCTGCAGGGCGGTGCGCCAGGTTTGAAACAGCGCTGCGATGATGGTGGCGGCAACCCAAAGCGGCATCAGCCGAGCCTCGGGTCAAGCCAGGGCTGCGCTATGGGCTGCCAGGGGGAAAGCTGCGCGCTGGCTTCATCCAATTGCACGCCAAGCCCGGGCGCTTGCGGGAGGCTGGCGCTGCCCTGCTGAAAGCGCAGATCATGGCCGCTGATCATGGTGAAGAAGCGCTCCGTTTCGCCGAATTGCACTTCCAGCGGCAAAAGATTTGGTAGGGTCGCACAAAGATGCACGGAATGCGCGTGGCAGATCGGGCCTGTTGGGTTATGCGGCGCAATCTCAATTCCCGCAGTATGGGCAAGGGCCGCGATGCGGCGAATTTCCTCATGCCCGCCGGCATATTTGATGTCGGGCATCAGCACATCATAGCAGCCGGCTTCAATGATGCGGCGATAGGCGGCAAGGCCCGCGAGGGTCTCTGCCCCCGCCAAGCGCATGCCGCGATCATTCGCCATGCCGCGCAATCGCGTGATTGCCGCGTGATTGGCTTCGGATACAGGGCATTCCAGCCAGAATAAATTGAAGGGCGCGACATCGCGGATCAGCGCGGCAGCGCCGCCAGGTGAAAAGCGCCAATGCGCATCCACCATGACATCAATCGCGCTGCCCACCGCTTCGCGCACGGCGGCGATGCGCGCAAGACCTTCCGCATAGGCAGCGCGTTGCGCGGGGTGTGCGACATCTTCCCAGACCATGGGCTCAAACGGGGCGAGCTTGACGGCGCGAAATCCAGCCGCCACCGCGCGCTTCGCAGCGTCAGCAAAACCTGCGGGGGTGCGGGGCGAGGCGCCGCAATTGATATTGGCATAAAGCGGCACAGCATCGCGCAAGGCGCCGCCCAGCATGGCGTGAATGGGCCGGCCTGCTTCCTGCCCCGCCACATCCCATAGCGCCTGTTCCAACCCTGAAATCACCGCATGCGCGACAAGGCCTGCCGGCGTATGCGGCAATAGCCGCGCGAGGCGATTACGCGCGCTGGCATCCTGCCCCTTCAGCGCTGCCGATACGCGCGCAACTTCTGCGGCCAGCAAAGCCTCATGATCTGAAAGCGTGATTTCGCCAATACCAACCCGGCCATCTTCCAGTCGGAGTAATGCAAAACACCAATTGGTCTTGGGCGTGACATTCACACCGACAAAATCAAGCGCGGCAATGCGCATCAGCCGCGCGCCTTGCGGAGTTCAATCGCCAGTGGCGGGTCATCGGTTGCAAAAGCATCCAAGCCAAGATCGAGCGCCTTTTCAATCTCCGCACGGTGATTGGCCGCCCAGACACCGGTGGTAAGGCCCGCCTTGCGCGCCGCCGCGATGAAAGCCGGTGTCACATCGCCCATGGAACATTCGCAGCCTGTCACACCAAGCGCGCGCGCTGCCGCCATGCAGGCATCCGGCCCCAGGCTTGCCAGAATAGGGCTATTCACCAGCCACACCGCGCCCGCCAAACGCTTCTCCTCAGCCGCCGCCGCTGCCGTGCCGCCATGAAAGGCGATGATAATGCTGCGCGTAAGCATGCCTTCCGCTTCCAGCACACTGAGCACGCGCGGCAGGAAATCTGGATAGGGTTTGTAGTCGCGATCACCCTTCACCTCCACCCGCAGCAGCTTGTCGCTAGGTGCCACCAGCCGCGCGAGTGCGGCGAGTGTCGGGATGCTCTCCCCCGGCGCGCCGCGAAACCTTGCCGCACCAAGTTCAGCGGCGCTCCGCGCCACCAAAGGCCCAGCCAGATCCGTCATGCGTTCTAGCGTGGCATCATGATGCACCATGGGCACGCCATCAGAGGAGGGGTGCACATCACATTCCACAACCTCAACGGGCAGCGCCAAGCTTTGGCGGAAGGCGAGAAGGCTATTTTCTGGCCAGAGATAGGCGCCACCCCGATGCGAAATGATCTGCGGTTGCTTCATTGCCATCTAACGCGCCGCGCGTTCAGCGTGTTTGCCCATGGTGTTAAACGGCGCATAGGGCGGGAATGGCCCGATGGCGTTCATATCAACCTCAACCAGAGCAGGGCCAGAAACCGCGAGGGCCTTTTGCAGTACTTCAGTCACCTCCTCAGCATTGCTGATACGGAAGTACGGCATGCCTGCAAGTGCCGCGAGGCCTTCCAGATTCGGGTTCAGGATATCATCACCAAACAGGCGCCCATCGGCCACAGCATCCTGGATGTGGCGGATCACGCCATAGCCACGATCATTCATCACCATGGTGACCAATTCGGCCTTTTCCTGTGTGGCGGCCCAAAGTTCATTCATGCCGAGCGCGAAGCCGCCATCACCCACCATGGTGATGGTCTTCCGCCCGCCCGCACCAAGTGCAGCGCCAATGCCAAGCGCCAAACCGGGCCCAATGGCAGCACCAACCGGATGCACGGCATTGCACGGATTATAGATCGGGAAAATGCGATTGCCCCAGGTAGAGTTTGAGATGGTGATGTCACGCACCCACACGCCATCACGCGGCAGCGCGGCGCGCACTGCATCGGGAAAACCCTGATAGGGGCCGAGCGTTTCGCGATACTCCTGCCCAGCGCGGGATTTCAGCGCGGCGAAATCAGCGGCGAATCCTGGATCAACCGACATTTTGCCAGCCAGCCCATCCGCAAGTGCCGCCATGGTCAAAGCCGCATCGCCATGCAGGAAGAGCGAGGAAGCATAGCCGCGCCCATTGGCTGAAGGATCACCATCCACGCGGATCAGCGTCTGTGGTAGCTTCATGTTGAAATCCATGGTTTCATGCCCGCGCAGGCGAGACCCCACCACCAGCATGGCATCCACGCTGCCATAAAATTCCTGCACGCGTGGCGATCCATTGCCATGCAGCGCGCCGAGGCTCATCGGGTGATCTTCGGGGATAATGCCGCGTCCGTTCCAGGATGTAACAACGCCAAAGCCCAAAGCCATCAAGCGCGCCGCTTCCGCGCCAGCCTGCTTCGCGCCATTGCCAAGCCAAATCATCGGGCGCTTGGCTTTGGACAGAATGGCGACGGCTTCATCCAATTCCGCAGGATTGGGCGGCAAGGGCGCCGTGATGGGCAGCACCAGCGCATCCAACCCAGCAGGGCGCGGGATGGGCGTGCGTTGCAGATCAATTGGGATTTCGACCGAAACTGGGCCACGCGGCGCTGAGAGCGCTTCCGCCGCCGCGCGCACCAGCACGCCAAACGCCTCATTGGCGCTGCGCACGCGATAGGCCGCCTTGCAGACGGCTGCCAAAGCCTGTGTCTGGCCCGGTACGTCATGCACCGTGCCGACATCGCGATCAATGAAGCGTGTCGCGGTCTGCCCTGTGATATGCAACACGGGGCTTCCCGCAAAACGTGCTTCCACCAAGCCAGGAATGGCATTGGCCATGCCTGGCCCCGTGCTGGTGAAGATTACGCCCAAATGGCCGGTGACACGCGCATAGGCATCGGCCATATGCGCGCCGCCCATCTCTCCACGCGCCTTTACATAGCGCAGCCGATTGCGCTGGCCGATTGCATCCAGCATCGGAATATTATGCACAGATACAATACCGAAGACGGTCGAAACACCAATCTGCGGCAGGAATTCTGCCACCAGATCGGCGACGGTGTATTTCTCGGCCATGGCGCGGCCTCCCTATTTTTTATGTACTTCAGAACCCGACGAGATCACCGCCCTTGAGCTTCAACATCTCACGCGCTTCCGCAGGTGTTGCGATTTCCAGGCTGAGTTCTTCCAGGATGCGGCGGATTTTCGCGACCTGTTCGGCATTGGATTTTGCCGGCACGCCCTTACCGAGCCAGAGGCTATCTTCCAGCCCCACGCGCACATTGCCGCCCATCATGCCAGCCATGGTGGTGAAGGGCATCTGGTTGCGCCCCGCCGCCAGCACGGACCAAACATAATCCTTGCCGAAAAGCCGATCCGCCGTTTCCTTCATGAACATCAGATTGCGCGGCTCGGCCCCAATGCCGCCCAGAATGCCGAAAATAGTCTGGGTAAAGAGCGGTGCTTCGACAATCTTGCGGTCAAGCATATGGGCCAGATTGTACAAATGCCCAACATCGTAACATTCAAATTCAAAGCGCGTGCCATGCTCCTTACCGAGCCGTTCCACAACTTGTTCGATATCCTGGAAGGTATTGCGGAAGATGTAATTGGTGGTGCCTTCAAGATAAGGCTTCTCCCAATCATATTTGAACTTCTTCACGCGCGCGGCCGATGGCGCGATGTTGAAATTCATCGAACCCATATTCAAGCTGCACATTTCGGGCTTCGCCAGCAAAGGCGCTGCCAATCTTTCATCCAAAGTCATGCCGAGCCCGCCGCCCGTGGTGATATTGATCACCGCATCTGTGGATTGCTTGATGACCGGCAGGAATTGCATGAAGACCTTGGGGTCCGGCGTGGGCTGGCCATTTTGCGGGTCGCGCGCATGCAGATGGATGATGGAAGCCCCCGCCTCCGCCGCCGCGATAGTTTGTTCCGCAATCTCCTTCGGTGTGATCGGCAGGTATTCCGACATGGAAGGCGTGTGGATGGCACCGGTGACGGCGCAGGTAATGATGACCTTGGTCATGGCTTTCCCCTTGTTTGGCTTCTGCCTGATCCTGCCGCGCGCCGGGCCGGAACGGAAGGGGGTTATTCGTGCCGCAGCGCCGTTATCGGGTCCAAATGCGCGGCGCGGCGGGCTGGCCAGAAGCCAAAGAACAGGCCCGTCAGCGCCGAAACCCCAACCGCAATCAGGACCGCATCGGCCCTGACCAGAACCGGCCAACCCGCCACATCAGCCAGAATATGCGATAGCGCGATCCCCGCGAGCACTCCAGCCGCGCCCCCCAGCAGCGCCAGCATCACCGCTTCCAACAGAAATTGTGCCAGCACATCCCGCCGCCGCGCACCAATCGCGAGCCTCAGGCCAATTTCGCGCGTGCGTTCCGTAACACTCACCAGCATGATGTTCATCACGCCAATACCCCCCACCAGCAGCGATACTGCGGCGACCGAGGCGAGCAGCGTGGAAAGAGTGCGCGCTGATGCATCGCGCGTGGCCTGGATATCGGAAAGATTGCGGATGGAAACGCTATCCGGTTCATTGGCGGCCACGCGATGGCGTTGGCGCATCAGGACGCGGATCGCTTCTTCCGCCGCGGCCATATTCTCACCTTCGTGGACTTTCACAGAAATCACACCCACCTGCCGCGCATTGGCACGCGATGCACCCATCACGCTGCGCCGCGCGGTCCAATAGGGCACGAAAACCGTATCATCCTGATCCTGACCCGTGGGGTTCTGGCCCTTGCGCGCCATGACGCCAATCACCTCAAAAGGTGTCTGCCGAATGCGAATCTCGCGTCCGACAGGGTCTTCTTCGGCGAACAGCATTTCGGCCACGGTGGCGCCCAGGATAACTACCTTGCGCCCGCCAGCGGCTTCTTCGGGCGAGAATAAGCGCCCGCTATCGGCCACCCATTCATGGGCGATGAAGTAATCCGGTTCGGTCGCCAGTACGGTGGTGGACCAATTCTGATTGCCGGCCACAACTTGAAAAGTCTGGCGAATGGAACCGGCGGCCACCTGCACTTCCGGAATCTCGCGCGCAATCGCCACCGCATCATCCCAAGCGAGGTTGGAACGCCCGCCCGCGCCAAGCCGCACGCCCCCCATGGTCGCGCTGCCGCCCCAGACGATCAGCAGATTGGCACCGAGAGACTGTATCTGCGCCAGCACTTGCCGCCGTGCGCCCTCACCCACCGCCACTGTCGCAATGACCGCCGCCACACCAATGAAAATGCCAAGCGCCGTCAGGATGGAGCGCAGCAGATTAGCCGAAAGCGCAGAAAGCGCGCCACGCAAAGCTTCCAGCACATCAATGCCGCGCCTGGCAGCGGTAGTGATGGGTGGCAGAAGCGCATTCATGCCGCTGCATCCGCATCAGGCAGCGCGACCAGCGCGGCTGCGGCATCGGCGGCGCCTTGCGTTTCATCCGCAATTAATCGCCCATCGCGAAAACGCAGCACGCGTTCGGCAAAGCGCGCCACATCCGGATCATGCGTCACCATCAGAATGCCGACACCTTCGCGATTAAGCGCCTGAAACAGCGCCATGATGGAAAGTCCGGTACGTGTATCCAAAGCGCCGGTGGGCTCATCCGCCAGGATCAGATCAGGGCTGCCGACAATGGCGCGCGCAATCGCCACGCGCTGCTGTTGCCCGCCGGAAAGCTGCGTGGGGCGATGGTGCATGCGATCCGCCAAACCCACCGCCGCCAGCGCCGCCGCCGCACGTTCGCGCCTGAGCCGCTTTGGCATGCCGCGATAAATCAACGGCAATTCCACATTGGCCAGCGCATCAGCACGCGGCAGCAGATTGAAGGATTGAAAGACAAAACCAAGGCGCCGGCTGCGGAGATCAGCAAGTCGATCATGGGACAGCGCCCCCACTTCCTCATCCATCAGGCGGTAGCTGCCGCGTGTGGGCCGATCAAGGCAGCCGATCAGATTGAGAAAGGTGGATTTGCCGGAACCCGATGGCCCCATGGCGGCCACAAAACGCCCAGGTGCGATGGCAAGCGATACATCCTGCAGCGCGGCCACCACGCCCTCACCGGCTGGGTAATGCTTGGTGAGGCCGGTGGTCTCAATCAAAGCCGTCATGGCATCAGAAAAGCCGCCTTGCGCCGGAAGCCGCGGCGGCGCCAGCGCGTTCCTGACCGATAATCACGGCCGCAGCTTCGGCGATATCGCCGCTGAGGATTTCCGTGACGCTGCCATCTGAAAGGCCAATGCGCAGTTGCACGGCGCGTGGTGGCGCATCGCCTTCCTGCACCCAAACCGTGCCCGCCTGGCCGGCTGCGGCATTGCCGCGAAGTGCTGCAAGGCGCGCGCGTTGGTCAGGTGTCAGCACCGCATTCAGGCGCGCAATCAGGCGCTGGCGCCCCGCTTGCGCCTGTTGGCGCCGCGCATCGGGGTCCTGCGGGAGTGCTGCCATGCGCGCGCGCATTTCCGCGCGTGCGGCTTCGATTTCGGCGCGTTGCGCTTCGGTCAAATCCGTGAGCTGCGCCAGCGCCTGATCCATTTGCTGCCCGCCGGCTTGTGCTTGCGTGGCGCCGCCTGAAGTGCCGGTGCTGCCCGCCGGGCGCCAACGCAGCGCCGCATTGGGCACACGCAATGCGTCATTGCGGATATCGGTGATGATACGCAAAGTCGCCGTCATGCCCGGCAGCAACCGGCCAGAAGCATTGGGCGTATTCACCACCACGGTATAGGTCACCACATTCTGCACCGTGGTGGCCGCGAGGCGAATTTCCTTGACGCGCCCGCGCAGCGTTTCATTAGGGTAAGACGCCACTGTGAAGGTCACATCCTGGCCTGCCCGTACACGGCCAATATCGGCTTCATCCACAGTTGCATGCACTTCCATCTCATCCAGGCTAGCGGCGATCTGGAACAGGATGGGGGATTGAAAGGAAGCCGCGACAGTTTGGCCGACATCAATATTGCGCGACACCACCACGCCATCAATTGGCGATTTGATCGTGGCATTCCGCAGATCCACCTCAACCTGGCGGAGCTGCGCGACTTTTTGTTCACGCACCGCAATGGCGGCTTCCACCTGCGCCTCCGCCGTGCGGGCGGCGGCAGCAGCCGCTAAATGACCGGCATCAGCGCGAGAGATATCCGCCTGGGCCTGCGCCACGCCAGCACGCAACCGGTCAGCGGTGAAGCCGGCGCGCAATGCTTCGCGTTCCGTACCCACACCGCGGGCGCGCAATTCCGCGGTGCGCGCGGCTTCAACCTCGGCATCGCGCAAGCTGGCCTCGGCGCCCAAAAGCGCGGCGCGCACGGCTTCGATCTGTGCCCTGGCTTGCGTGTGATCCGCCACCGCACGTTCAGCTTGGGCGCGCGTGACGGCGATTTGTGCCGCGGCGGCATGGACATCGGCCTCGGCCGCTGCGCGGCGGGCTTCAAGCGTCGCGGTATCCAATTGCGCGATGGGTTGGTCTGCCGTGACCTTGGAATTGAAATCCGCCAGCAATTCGCGAATTTGGCCGGAAAGCTGGCTGCCCACCTGCACCAGCGTCACGGGATTGACGGTGCCCGTGGCCGCCACCACGGCAGTGATGGACCCGCGATCCAGCGTTGTGGTTCTGACGCGCGCTGTGGTGGCGCCGCCATCCGCTTCCAGAAAGCCAGGGCGCGGCATGCCAGCACCCCACCAGGCAGTGCCAGCACCAAGCAAAAGGACCAGGGCAATCAGCCATCTCCGCATGGGGGCAGCATAGCAGGCATTTCGCTACGTGCATGTCCCGAAACTTATCGGCCTGTAACCGGGCAATGCCATTCGCAGCCCGCCGCGTTTACGCTAGCCTAATCCCGGTACTGTCACATGGGGTCGCAATGCGTATTCTGATTTTGGGCGCCGGCGCGCTGGGGGGTTATTTCGGCGGGCGCTTTCATCAAGCGGGGCTAGGTCCCTGCTTCCTGGTCCGCCCAGGCCGTGCAGCGCAATTGGCACGCGATGGGCTGCGCATCGCAAGCCCGCTGGGCGATTATCAAGCCCAAGTCAGGACCGTATCGCCAGAAGGGGTGCAGCCGGGCTGGGACCTGCTGCTGCTGACATGCAAAGCCTATGATCTGGCCGCGGCGATAGAAACGATCCGCCCGGCGATGGATGCGCGCACTGCCATCCTGCCGGTACTGAATGGCATTGGCCATATCGCAGCGCTGCAACGCAGCTTCGGCCCCGAATATATCCTGGGCGGGCTTGCGAAAATTCAAGCGAGCCTTGGGCCGGATGGTACGATCCGCCATTTGAATGATTGGCGCTGGCTCACCTTTGGCGAAATTGCCGGCGGCATGAGTGAGCGGGTTGAACGCATCGCGGCTGCATGTGGTGCAGCCCCCGGCATGGTCGCCACCGCAGTGCCCGATATCATGGCGCAGATGTGGGAAAAGATTGTACATCTTGGCACCAGCGCCGTTTGCACCGTGCTGATGCGCGCCAATGTTGGTGAGATCGCCCGCGCGCCGGGCGGTATTGCCTTTATGCATGGCGTTCTGGAAGCCAATGCCGCCATCGCGGCGGCTGAAGGTTACCCCGTAAGTGCGGCCTTCATGCAGCAATATCGTGGTGTTTTTGGCGATAGCGCCAGCGCCTATACAGCCTCCATGCTGCGTGATCTGGAAGCCGGCGGGCGGATCGAAGCGGATCATATTCTGGGCTTTCTATTGGAAGCCGCGCGGCGCCAACGGCTACCAAGCAGCCTGCATGAAGCGGCCTTCCTGCATGCCAAGGCATTCGAACAACGGCGCGATGCCAAGCGCTTACAGAAGTGAAAATCCCATCGAGGAGGCTTCCATGCGATTAAAAGATAAGATTGCAGTCATCACCGGCGCCGGTTCCGGCATTGGTCGCGCGACCGCCGTGTTATTCGCGCAAGAAGGTGCGAAGCTCGCGCTCGTGGACCGCGATGCGGTGGCGGTTGAGGAAACTGCGAAGCTTATCGGTGGCGCGCTGACCTGTGTTTCCGATGTTGGTGCCCCGGGTACCGCAGATGAAGATGCAGCCGCCATCCTGCAGCATTATGGGCGCATTGATATTCTGTTCGCAGCAGCCGGGTTTTCAGTAGGCGGCACAGTGCTGGACACGAAGCCTGAGGATTGGGATGCGGTGTTTCGCGTGCATGTCGGTGGCACCTGGCTTTGGGCGCGCGCCGTCATTCCGGCCATGAAGCGCCAAGGGGGTGGGGCGATCATCACCACCGGTTCACAGCTTGCGATTGCTGGAGGTTCCGGCAATAGCGCCTACATCGCGGCGAAAGGCGCGATACTGAGCCTGACGCGCGTCATGGCGCTTGATTTCGTGGTGGATGGCATTCGCGTGAATGCGATTGTGCCGGGCGCGATTGATACACCCTTGCTTGCGCGCAGCATGGGCCGCCGCGCGGATCCGGAAGCGGCACGCGCCATATCCCGCGCGCGCCACGCCATGGGGCGGTTCGGCAGGCCAGAGGAAGTGGCCGATGGCGTACTTTATCTGGCAAGCGATAGCGCCAGCTTCACGACAGGTATCGCGCTGCCAGTGGATGGCGGCTGGTTGGCCAAGTAATGGCCGGCCTGCAACGCCTGACACCCCATCTCGCGCGCCTTGAAGCCGAAGCGATTGGCATTCTGCGCGAAGGTGTTTGCGCGTTCCGCCGCCCAGTACTGCTCTATTCCATCGGGAAGGATAGCAGCGTTTTGCTGCATCTGGCGCTGAAGGCATTCTACCCAGGCAAGCTGCCTTTCCCCTTGCTGCATATTGATACCACCTGGAAGTTCCAGGAAATGATCAGCTTCAGGGATGCCACTGCGCAGCGCCTTGGGCTGGAATTGCTGGTGCATACCAATGCCGAAGGCTTGGCGCGCGGTATCAACCCCATCACTTCTGGTTCCGCATTACACACACAGGTGATGAAGACCGAAGCCTTGCGTCAGGCGCTTGATCAACATGGCTTTGACGCTGCCTTCGGCGGTGCGCGGCGTGATGAAGAAAAGTCGCGCGCCAAGGAACGGGTTTTTTCCTTTCGCGGTCCGGGTCATGTCTGGGACCCGCGTGCGCAACGGCCTGAATTATGGTCCTTGTTCAATACACGCATCCATAACGGGGAGAGTATGCGGATTTTCCCGCTTTCCAACTGGACAGAATATGATGTGTGGGAATACATCGCGGCAGAAAACATCCCCGTTGTGCCGCTCTATTTTGCTGCACCGCGCCCCATGGTTCGAAGGTCCGGCGGTTGGATCATGGTGGATGATGAACGCTTGCCGCTGGAAACAGGTGAGGCACTAGAAACCAAGATGGTCCGCTTTCGCACCCTGGGTTGCTACCCACTTTCTGGTGCCATCGAGAGCATGGCCACGACCCTGCCGGATATCATCGCGGAAATGCGCGCCGCACGCCGTAGCGAACGCGAAGGAAGGCTGATTGATCAGGATGGCGAAGCTTCCATGGAACGCAAAAAGCGCGAAGGCTATTTCTGATGGCGGCGGAACGCGATTTGTTGCGCTTCATCACCTGCGGTTCGGTGGATGATGGAAAATCCACTTTGATCGGGCGGCTACTGCATGATTGCGGGTTGATTTTTGAAGATACCTACATCGCGCTTACCGCCGATAGCCAACGTCACGGCACCACCGGTGACGCGCCGGACTTCGCGCTGCTGCTGGATGGGCTTGAAGCTGAACGCCAGCAAGGCATCACCATTGATGTCGCCTATCGCTATTTTGCCACACCGCGCCGCAGCTTCATTGTCGCCGATACGCCGGGCCATGAACAATATACGCGCAATATGGCGACCGGCGCTTCCACCGCGTCACTCGCCATCATTCTGGTAGACGCCACAAAAGGGCTTTTGCCGCAAAGCCGACGGCACTCCATCATTTGTTCACTGCTTGGCATTCGTCATGTTGTGCTGGCCATCAACAAGATGGATCTGGTGGGTTTTGACACCGCGCGCTTCACTGCGATTGCCGCCGAATATAGCGCTTTTGCCGAAACGCTTGGATTTCAGGACATCATCGCCATTCCGATAAGCGCACGGCAGGGCGACAATATCACATCACTTTCCGGCAATACGCCCTGGTATCGTGGCCCAAGCCTGCTCACGTATTTGGAAGCGGTGGATATCACGACGCATGAGGCCGCGAAGCCCTTCCGCTTCCCGGTGCAGTGGGTCAATCGCCCGAATGCAGATTTTCGTGGCTTTGCGGGCACTGTCGCTGCAGGGCGCATTGCGGCAGGTGACGCCATCATGCTTGCCGCGACCGGCAGCCAAAGCCGCGTCGCGCGCATTGTCACTGCGGATGGCGATCTGCCGGAAGCCGTGGCCGGCCAGGCTGTAACGCTGACGCTTACCGATGAGATTGATATCGCCCGCGGCGATATGCTGGTAGCACCGGGCGCGCGGCCTGAAACGGCTGATCAATTCGCCGCCGATATTCTGTGGATGGGCAATGAGCCCATGCTCCCTGGCCGCGACTATCTGCTGCGCAACGGTCATGCCTGGACCACTGCGCGCGTGGCATCGCTGCGACATCGCCTTGATGTGAATACGCGCGAACACCAAGCCGCGCGCCAGCTTGAAACGAATGATATCGGGTTTTGTCATTTTGCCAGCCTGAATCCGCTTAGCTTCGACCCATATGCCGAAGATCGTGCCACTGGCGGCTTTATCCTGGTGGATCGCTTCACACATGAAACCGTCGCCGCCGGCATGATCCGCCATGGCTTGCGCCGCGCCACCAATATCCATCGCGCTGCATTCACCATTGATAGAACCGCGCGTTCCGAACGTTACGGCCAGCGCCCCATGTTGTTATGGTTCACGGGGCTTTCCGGTTCGGGTAAATCCACCATCGCCGATCTGGTTGAACAGGCGCTATTTGGCGCCGGGCGGCATTGCTACAGCCTGGATGGCGATAATTTGCGCCACGGGCTTTGCAATGATCTGGGCTTTACTGCAGCGGATCGGGTGGAGAATATTCGCCGCGCCGGCGAAGTCGCCAAGCTGTTCCTGGATGCTGGGCTTATTGTGCTTGCTTCCTTCATCTCACCCTTTCGCGCGGAACGGCAAATGCTGCGCGAATTGCTCCCGGCTGGGGAGTTCATCGAAATCCATGTTGATGCACCCATAGAAGCCTGCATGAAGCGCGACCCGAAGGGGCTTTACGCCAAGGCCAAGGCCGGCCTGATCCCCAATTTCACCGGCATCAGTAGCCCCTATGAGGCGCCCGAAAATCCCGACATACATCTGAAGACGGCCGATTTCACCGCCGAGGAATGCGTCGCACAGGTGCTGCACGTGCTGCGCGCAAAAGGTATCGCCTGCTGAAACACGTTACAGCGCCAGCTTCATGCCCTCATGGCTCGCGACGAAGCCAAGGCTTTCGTAGAAATGCTGCGCCTCTGGCCTTTGCTTGTCGGTGCTAAGCTGCACCAACCCGCAGCCGCGCGCGCGGCATTCTGCAATGGCCCAAGCGAACATCTGCCGCCCAAACCCATCACCGCGCCGGTCTGCCGCGATGCGCACGCTTTCAATCTGCCCGCGCCACATGCCTAAACGTGAAAGCCCTGGAATGAAGCTGAGTTGCAGGCAGCCAATCACCCGCCCTTCTTCTTCCACCACCGCCAGGAATTGATTGGCATCCGCGTCAATCGCCGCGAAGGCGGCAAGATAGGCAGGGTTGGGCGGGTCAGCGGCGTCTTCGCGCCCCTGACCCAGCCTGTCATCGGCCAGAAGCGTGATAATGGCGGGCAAATCCGCCCGCGTGGCGCGTCTGAAATTCAGCACCGCGCGCGTGGCTCAGATCTTCACGCGATCTGGCGCGACCCAGCTCAGCGGTTCCTTCCAGATCACCTGATCCGTGGTAACGGGGCGATCCAGCCGGTTCATGCCGCGCAGCTGATCAATGGCGCGCTGCATGAAGGCAACGCTGTCATTGGTCAGGTTCATGCGGTATTCAACCTTGCCCATCAGCTCAGCGATGAAAGCGCGATCCTGGCGGAGGAAACGCGCCACCTGTTGCACCGCCTGGTCGCGATTGCTGGCGGTGAATTCGGTTGCCTGCACCAAAGACCGCATCAACCGTTCGGTGGTGGCGCGATTGGCTTCCGCCCAGGCCTTGTTCATGTAGACATAATTGCTCTGAATCGCGATCTGATCATTACTCAACAGAATCTTGCTGCCGGGAATGGCGCGCATGGCGCGGGTCGGCCAAGGTTCCCACACAACAAAGGCATCAATATTGCCGCGTTCCATGGCGGCGACCATTTCCGGCGCTTCGACATTTACAATGGTGTAATCGGCCTGGTTCAGACCAAGCTTCGCCACCACGGAAAGCCAGAAGGTTTCGCTGCCCGTGCCGCGCGCCACACCTACGCGCTTGCCCTTCAGCGCTTCCATATTCTCGACACCGCGGCCCACCACGGAAAGCCAGCGCATCAGCGCAACACCTTCAGCAACCGCCACGACATTCGCATCGCGCACATGGGCGGAAACCCCGGCTTGTTCGGCGCCATAGGCGGAATTGATTTGATTGCCGATCAGAAACGCAATCATGGCGCTGCCTGAAGGCCCGGTATTCACCGTGACATCAAGCCCATTGCGTTCAAAGAAGCCGCCTTCCTTCGCCACATAGAATTGCGCGAAGGAAGGATCAACGCCAGTGGCGATGGTGATCTTGGTGGGGGCTTGCGCTGAAGCCGGCAGGATATAGGCGCCTGCGGCGGCAGCCGGCAGCGCCAGGATGGAACGACGAAGCATGGTGAAATCTCCCTTGTCTTTAGACGGTTGCGTTGAAGCGGCCCGCAAAGGCGCGGATCAGAAAACGAAAGCTGCGATCGGTCGCGAACCCAAGCATCCCAAGTGCGACCAGGGCCACAAAAATATCCTCGATCTGCATAAAAAGCCTGGCATCCCAGAGCATCTTGCCCAACCCATCATTGGAAGCGATCAGCTCCGCCGCCACAATGGTGACAAAGGCATTGGACATGGCAAGGCGCATCCCAGTCAGAATATAGGGCACGGTCGCCGGTAGCGCGACCAGGCCAAACACCTGCCAGCGATTGGCGCCCAAGCATTGCGCGGCCCGGATCTTATCCCGCCCCACAGCACCCACGCCGGCAGCCGTTGAGATGATCACGACGAAGATGGTGGTATAGGCAATCAGGAAGACCTTGCTTTCTTCGCCAATGCCAAACCAAATCACCGAAACCGTGATCATGGCAACGGCCGGGATAAAGCGGAAGAATTCGGTCCAAGGTTCCAACAACCAGCGCACCGGCTTGAAGGATCCAATCGCAAGGCCAATCGGAATGCCCATGGCCGACCCCAGCAGAAAGCCCTGCGCGATGCGCTTTAGTGACGCGATGATCTGTTCTTGCAGAATACCATCTTCAATCAGCATCCAACCGCGTTCCAGCACCGGGCCCGGTGGCGGAAACAAGGTGGACTTTACCAAATGAACAGCAGCCAGATGCCAGATCAAAAATAGCAGAGCGAAGCCAGCGATATAGCCACCAATGGTGGTCAAGCGTTCAATGCGCACCGTGAATCTCATCATGAATAAGGCCATGCACATCACGGAAGACCCGCATGAAATCATCTGACGTGCGTTCACGCGGGAAGGGCAAATCAACCGGCACAATGGCCTTGAGCGTCCCACCCGGCCCGCGCCGCATCACGCCAATACGGGTTGCCAGTGCGCAGGCTTCTTCAATGTCATGGGTGATGAACAGCACGGTCTTTTTGGTCTCCGCCCAAATGCGGCTGAGCTCACCCTGCAAGACCGCGCGCGTCATGGCATCAAGCGCGCCGAAGGGTTCATCCATCAGCAGCATCCGCGGGTCATTCGCCAAAGCGCGAGCAATCTGAATGCGCTGCTTCATGCCGCCGGAAAGCTCCGAAGGGTGCTTCGCCCCCTGCCCGGTGAGGCCGACCATGCGCAGGAAATGCTCGGCCTTCTCCCGCCGTTCTGCCCGGCCAAGGCCCCGCAGGCGTAGTCCGAAGCCGATGTTATCCAAGGCGGTCAGCCATTCATAAAGACTGTCATGGCCCTGAAAGACCACGCCGCGATCAGCGCCCGGGCCTTGCACCGGCGCGCCATCCAGCAGGATGCTGCCGGCTGTGGCGGCTTCAAACCCCGCCACCATGTTCAAGACCGTGGTTTTGCCGCAGCCTGATGTGCCAAGCAGGCAGAAGAACTCGCCCTCTGCCAGGTCAAGGCTGAAATCGCGCACGGCTTCCCAGGCGCCAGTCCGGCCCGAAAATGTCTTGCCCACGCCCTGTAGCGATACCAACGCCACATCCGCCCCCTGTGTTACGAACCCCATCTAGGCGCCGGCGCCCAAACCAGCAACCCGGCTTCACGACCCGGCAAGCCGGGTCTAGTCTCCGCGCGTGTAGAAGCAGGAGGAATGCCACATGCCAAATATGCTTGAAGGTAAGGTTGCCATCGTCACCGGCGCCGGTAACGGGATTGGCCGGGAAATCGCCATTATGATGGCGGGCCAGGGTGCGAAGGTGATCATCAATGATGTGGGTGCATCGCTGTCAGGCGAGGGCTTGGATGCCACGCCGGCGCAACAAACTAAGGCAATCATTGCCCAAAATGGTGGCACATCAGAAATCTGCACCGATAGCGTGGCCACTTGGGCCAGCGCGCAGAAGATCGTGCAATCGGCCATGGATCACTTTAGCCGCATTGATATCGTGGTGAATAATGCGGGCATTCTGCGCGACCAGATTTTCCATCGCATGACGCCGGAAGAATGGGATGCGGTGATCGCCGTGCATCTTTCCGGGTCCTTTTATGTCTCCCGCGCGGCGGCCACACATTTTCGCGCCCAGCAATCGGGCGCTTATGTGCATATGTCGTCCACTTCTGGCCTGATTGGCAATTTCGGTCAGGCGAATTATTCGGCGGCCAAGCTTGGCATTGTGGCGCTGTCCAAATCCATCGCGCTGGATATGGCGCGGTTTGGCGTGCGGTCCAATTGCATCGCCCCCTTCGCCTGGAGCCGCATGACAGGCTCGATCCCCGCCGAAACACCGGAACAGAAGCGCCGCGTGGAACGCATCATGCGCATGACGCCGGACAAGAATGCGCCGCTTGCGGTGTTCCTGGCTTCTGACGCGGCGAAGGATGTGACAGGGCAAATCTTCTCGCCCCGCATGAATGAGATTTTCATCTACAGCCAATCCCGCCCGATCCGCGGCATCCATCGCGGCGAAGGCTGGACGCCCGAGATGATCGAGGAATATGCGCTGCCGGCACTGAAGCCCGCTTTCTCGGCGCTTGAGCGTTCCGGCGATGTCTTCTGCTGGGACCCGGTCTGAAGCCGCCCCTTCTTGCCGCGCTGGTGCTGCTCGTCCTGGGATCAGGGCGCGCAGCCGCCACCGCGCCGGAACTTCTGGCGGCGGCGCAGCGGCTGCCACCAAGTGCTACGCTGGACATGATTGATGGCGCGGCGGATTGTGCCTTTGCGCCCAATGCACGCCATCTTGGCCCGTTGCCGGCGCGGCGTGCCTGGTCTCGTCCCGCAGCAGTGGTGATCTTTGGCGGGCTGGATGGCGTCCCGGAAGGGAACCGCGCCATCTTGTTGCGCCCAACGCGGGAATTGCTCGCGCGGCATGCGGTGCGGGAGCGTATCCAAACGGGGCGCGTTTCGCTGCATGATCATGATCTGAATACGTTGCCGGAGACCGCGCAAGAAATCGCCTTCATGGCGCTGCATGTCGCACGGCCCGAAACACCACCCGAGGGCTGCGTTGCGCCCGCTTTGAATTGACGGATAGCCTCATGGACCGCCTTGCCTCTGCCCTGCTCAACCCACGCCGCATCGCGCTTATTGGCGGATCGTCGGACCCGAAGCGCCTGACCGCGCGCGCGCAAGTCTATCTGCGTAAACATGGGTTCACGGGTGATCTTTTCCCGATCAATCCAAGCGCCGAGACCATTCTTGGCGAACGCGCCTATCCGCGCTTGGCCGATGTGCCGGGTGAGATTGATCTCGCCTATCTGCTGCTTGGCACGCAGCATGTGGAAGGCCAGATCGCGGCGGTGGCGGAAAAGCGCATTCCTGTCGCTGCCATTCTGGCCGATGGCTTTGCCGAAGCCGGGCCGGAAGGCCGCGCCTTGCAAGAAAGGCTTTTGGCGACAGCGAAAGCAGCCGGTGTGCGGCTGCTCGGCCCCAATTCCATGGGCTTGGTCAATTTGAATGCGCGCACCGCCTGTTCAGTGAATGCCGCACTGGAAGCCGAAAGCCTGCCCGCCGGGCGCATTGCGCTGGTTTCGCAATCCGGGTCCATGATGGGCGCCATCATGGCGCGGGGCGCCCCGCGCGGCATGGGCTTTTCCCATCTGATCGGCACCGGCAATGAAGCTGATCTGACCGCGAGTGAAATCGCCGGCATGCTGGTGGAAGACCCTGATGTGGACGCGGTGTTGCTGTTTCTGGAAGCGATTCGCGCGCCGGAGAAACTAGCCGCTGCCGCGCGGCGTGCGCATGCGCTGGGTAAGCCCATCATTGCCTTCAAGCTTGGCCGTTCCAGCTTCGGTGCGGAATTGGCGGGCAGCCATACTGGCGCGCTGGCAGGGTCTGATGCGGCAGCCGATGCCTTCTTCCGCGCTAATGGCATTGCGCGCGTGACCATGATTGAAGCCCTATTGGAAGCGCCGGCCTTGTTCGTTGGGCGCAAGCCGCTCACCAATCCGCGCCGCACCATTTCGGTCATGACCACAACGGGCGGTGGCGGTGCTATGGCGGTGGATGCTTTGGGCGTCGTTGGCATTGAAACCTGCCCGCCCGATGCCACCGCCGTGGCAGGGCTGGAAGCCGCCGGCCTGCCGCATCACGGGCGGATGATTGATGTGACGCTGGCCGGCACGCGGGCCGATAAGGTGGAAGCCGCCCTTTCCGCACTCGCCGCCGATGCGGGGACGGATATGGTGCTTTCCGTGGTGGGATCTTCCGCGCAATTCCGCCCGCATGATGCAGTGGCGGGCATTACCGGCGCGGTGAAGGCGGGGCTTGGCAAGCCCATCGCGGCCTTCCTGGTGCCGCAGGCCGATGCGTCCTTGCGGCTGCTGGGGGAGGCCGGCATCCCCGCCTTCCGCACCCCGGAATCCTGCGCCGATGTGATCCGCGCCTTTTTCGATTGGCGCGCGCCGCGGGCGGAGGCCCCAGCGCCTGCCATCAGCCACACCATCCCCGCCCAACCGGATGAGGCCGATGCGCGGCGGCTTTTCGCGGCTTTTGGCCTGGATAGCCCCTTTGCCGTGATGGATGCGCCCGATGCCGTGCCGGATGGGCTCAGCTATCCCGTCGCGCTCAAAATCCTCTCGCCTGATCTCGCGCATAAGACGGAAGTCGGCGGCGTGGCGCTGAACATTGCCGATGCGGCGGCGCTGAAGGCCGAGGCCACCGCCATGCTGGCCCGCGTGACTTCCCGCGCCCCAGCCGCGCGCATCACCGGCTTTCTGGTGCAGCCCATGGTGAAGGGCCTGGCTGAGGCGATTATCGGCTTCCGCCGGGACCCGGAGGCAGGGCCGGTGATCCTGGTCGGTGCCGGCGGCATCATGGCGGAATTGCACCGCGATACCGCACTCCGCATCGCCCCGGTGGATGAGGCTGAAGCACGCGCCATGATCGCCGAAGTGAAGGGTTTGAAGCCCCTGGCCGGCTGGCGCGGCTTGCCGCGTGGCGATTTGGATGCGCTGGCAAAGGCGGTTGTGGCCGCTTCCCGTTTGGCCGCCCAGCAGAGCGTGGCCGAGGCGGAAATCAACCCGCTGATCATCCATGCCGAAGGCCAGGGCGTGACGGTGGCGGATGCTTGGGTAGTGCCCGCTTCCCCTTAACCCGGGGCGGTGCCAGTTTGGGGCCATGAAGCCCGAAGATTTGATCCGCGCCCGCTACGGGTCGCTCCCCTTCACCCCGCCCGAGGCAGTGCCGCCCGCACTTGCCGCGCTGTTGGATCGTCGCGTCACACGCCGCTACGGCGCTGAGGCCGTGGATGAAGCGCTGCTGGACACGGTATTGGCGGCGGCGCAATCAGCACCTTCCAAATCAGACCTGCAGCAATATTCCATCATCGTCACGCGTGATCCTGTGAAGATCGCGAAGGTGGCGGATTGGATCGGCACCATGCCCTGGATCAAGGATGCTCCGGTGCTGCTGATTTTCTGCGGCGATATGCGGCGCGGCCAGGCGGCTTGCGCGCACCACGGACGCGAACACGCCAATAACAACATGGACACTTTCCTGAATACGGCGGTGGATGCTGCGCTGGCTCTTGGTGCCGCGATTGCGGCAGCAGATGCGGCGGGGCTGGGCACCTGCCCGATTTCCTATGTGCGCAGCCATATTGAAAAAGTGGCGCCGCTATTCGCGCTGCCCAAAGGCGCTTACCCCGTGGCGGGCTTGTCACTCGGCTGGCCCGCCGCGCGCAATGAAGTGACACCGCGCCTGCCACCTTCTGTCGTGATCCACCGCGAAGCCTATTCCAGCGCGGCGGAGGCAGAAGCGATTGCCGCTTATGATGCGCTGCGCCCACGCCAAAAGCCGCGCTATCCAGAAATCCATGGCCCCGCGCCAGAAGGCTGCACTTGGTCTGAAAATGCTGCGCGGCAGCTTTCCGTGCCGGAGCGCTTTGGCTTCCGCGCCTGGCTACGCAGCCGGGGTTTTGAGCTTGACTAAGCCCCCGCATCGCGAAGACCCGACCGCCGATAATCCAGGTGGCGCCGATGTTGAAGGCAAGCGCAGCACGCGCGCCCGCACCGCAAGGCCACGCGATGCCGCAAGCCTGATTGTCTGGCGGCAAAGCCGCAAAGGCCCAGAGCTGCTGATGGGCAAGCGCCACGCAGGGCATCGCTTCATGCCGGATGTCATGGTCTTTCCCGGCGGGCGCGTGGACCCCGATGACCATCGCGGCCCCGCCATCACTGAATTGCGTGCGGAGCCAAGGCGCTTGCTGGAACGCCGCGCTACGCCAGCGCGGGCACGCGCGCTTGGCATTGCGGCGGCGCGGGAGTTGTTTGAGGAAACCGGCCTGGTGCTGGGTGAAAAACGCGGTGACGGCGTGGCGGCAGCGCTGGGCGCGCTGGATTATTTATGCCGCGCCATCACCCCCACGGGCCGGCCCATTCGCTTTCATGCGCGCTTTTTGATCGCGCCGGCGGAAGCCGTGCATGGTTCCATTCAAGGTTCCGGCGAATTGGAAAAGCTTGGCTGGTACAGCCCGGAGGCGGCGCATGCCCATAATGTCGCGACCATCACGGCGCGCGTCATGGGTGAGTTTTTGGAATGGCTTGCGCTTCCCGAAGCAGCGCGCGCGAAACGCGAATTTATCGTCTTTCGTGGGATGGATGATCGGCGGGTGGAGCGTTGAATAGCCGCGCGCCCTCACCCCACCCGGCGGCGTGGTTCCAGCAGCAACATTCCACCAAGCTTCAGCCCGCCCCCACAAAGGGCGAGCAGCGCCACCGCGGCATGCGAAAAGCGACCCGGCGCCGTGGCATCGCCCAGCAAAAGCGCCACCAGCACCACGTCACACAGCACACCAGCACCAATCAGTCCAAGGGCAAACATTTACCTGCTCATTCATCGTTCAGGCTATCCTTAAACATGCCTAGCGGGGCAGCAGCGCGACCATAGAAAGGCAGTTTCGTGGCAAGCCGCCATGGACAGAAGCACCCAGTTCTGAGACTGTCCGCCCTCTCGACCGATTAGAAGGAGGTCTCAATGCGCCGTTTTCTGGCTGCCGCCCTGCTTTCCGCTACCCTTGCCGGGCCCGCTTTGGCCCAGGGCCAGCCGCCGCTCCGCTGCGGGGTTGATGGCACTTTCGCCCCACATGCCTTCCCGTCGCTACAAGGCGGCGTGCAGGGCTTTCAGATTGACCTGTTCCGCGAAGTCGCCAAGCGCATGGGGCGCGAGATTGTGATCGAAAGCGCTTCCTTTTCCGGCCTTATTCCGGCCATGAATGCGGGGCGCTATGATTTCCTCTGCGCCCCCACGACCGTCACGCGCGAACGCGCCGAAGCGCTGCTGTTCACCGAAGGCTATATCTGGACCGAATTGCAATTCGGCATCCGCCGCGGCACGCCGCCGATCAAGTCTGAAGAAGATCTGCGCGGCAAGACCATCAGTGTGAACAAGGGCACGCCTTATGAAAACTGGGTTACGGCCAATGCCGCGCGCCTGAACCTGACGCTCCTTGCCTTTGATACGCAGCCCGATGCGGTACAAGCCGTGATCCAGGGCCGCGCCTTTGCGAACCTGTCTGGCAATACCGTGGTGCGTTATTCGGCGTCTCGTACGCCGCAGTATATCGCGGATTTCGTGCTACCCGGCACGCGCATGCATTGGGGCACGCCCTTCCGCAAGGATAGCGCCGCCATGCGCAACCAGGTGGAAGATGTGCTGACCTGCATGAAGCGCGATGGCACCATTGCGACGCTGTCCGAAAAATGGTTCGGCAATCGCCCTGGCCCGGATCAGGCCGAGGTGATGGAATTCCCGGGCTACGGTCCGCCGGGTCTGCCTGGCCACGACGCGACACCGCAGAACCCGCGCTGCTAATGCCAAACGCTGACCGGGCGCGGCGGGCATGAACCCCGCCCGCCCCATCGTGGAAGCGCGCGCTGTCCACAAGCATTTCGGCGCCCTGCATGTTTTGCGGGGCGTGGATTTCACAGTGGAAGAACGCCAGCTTGTCTTCGTGATCGGGCCTTCGGGGTCCGGCAAATCCACCCTGCTGCGCTGCCTGAACCGGCTTGAGGAACCATCCAGCGGTTCCATCATCGTGGACGGCATAGACATGCTGGATGCCCGGACGGACATCAACAAGGCGCGGCAGCGGATTGGCATGGTTTTCCAATCCTTCAATCTTTATCCGCACATGACCGCGCTTGGGAATGTCAGCCTCGCGCTGCGCAAAGTGCAAGGGCTGGATCGGGTGGAAGCCGAAACCCGCGCTCAGTGCGCGTTGGACCGCGTGCATTTGGCCGATCGTGCGGATCATTACCCAAGCCAGCTTTCCGGCGGCCAGCAACAGCGTGTCGCCATCGCACGGTCCATCGCGCTTGAACCGCGCGTGATGTTGTTTGACGAACCCACCAGCGCGCTTGATCCTGAATTGGTCGGCGGTGTGCTGGCCGTGATGCGCGAATTGCGCGAAGACGGGATGACCATGGTCGTGGTCAGCCATGAAATGAGCTTCGCCCGCGCCGCTGCAGATCGTGTGGTCTTCATGGCCGATGGCGAAATAGTGGAACAAGGCCCGCCGTCCGAGCTTTTCAGCACACCGCGCCATGAAAGACTCCGCGCCTTCATCAGCCAGATCGAGCGTCACTGATCCACCATGACAGGCTGGGAACGCTTTACTGACAGCTTCTTCAATGCGCGCGTCATGGCGCAATATCTGCCGAAGATCATTGAAGGCTTTGGGCTCACGATTGTGCTCGCACTTTGCATCATTGCGGCTGGGCTGATCGCGGGCCTGGCGCTTGCGGTGCTGCGCGCCTTGGGGCTGAGGCCGCTCAATTGGCTGATCATTTTCGTGGTGGATTTGTTCCGCGCCCTGCCGCCGCTGGTTATCATCGTGCTGCTGTTCTTTGGCCTGCCCAGCATGGGAATGGAATTGTCGGGCTTCGCTTCCGCCTGGCTTGCGCTGACCTTGGTTCTCATGGCGTTTTCAGAAGAAATCTTCTGGGCCGGCATTACCAGCGTGCCGAAGGGGCAATGGGAAGCAGCACGCTCTACGGGGCTGAAATTCGTGGAAGCCCTTGGCTATGTGGTGCTGCCGCAGGCGCTGCGCCTCACCATCCCGCCGCTCACCAACCGCACCATCGCGATTACCAAGGGCACCGCGCTCGCTTCTGTGGTGGCAGTGCCGGATATTCTGGGCGCGGCGAGTTCCGGCCTCTCCCATTCCTTCAACCCATCGCCGCTGACACTGGGCGCGTTGGCTTATCTGGTGCTGTTCTTTCCCGTGGTCCTGCTGGGCCGCTGGATTGAAACGCGCTTTGCCTGGAAGCGCTGAGCATGCAGGATTTTCTTGAAGCCTTCCTGAATTGGGAGATCATGCGCGACGCCTCCCCCATTCTCTGGGCTGGGCTGCGCGCCACGTTGTTGCTTTCGCTGCTGGTGGTGCCGCTTGGGCTTTTGGGGGGCATTATCCTGGCGGTACTCTCCACCCTGCCCTCAGCCTGGGTGCGTTGGCCGCTGCGTGTTTGGGTGGATACTTTCCGCGCCCTGCCGCCGCTGGTGCTGCTGATTTTCATCTTTGCCGGCCTGCCGTTTCTGGGGCTTGAAATCAGCGCCTGGAGCGCGGTGGCGATTGGGTTTTTTCTGAACACCGGCGCCTATTACGGCGAAATCCTGCGCGCCGGCATTGAAAGCGTGCCGCGCGGCCAGGTGGAAGCGGCGCGCAGCACGGGCCTCACTGCGGCGCAGACCCTGCGCTTCATCGTGCTGCCCCAGGCGGTGCGCAATGTGCTGCCTGATCTGATTTCCAATACGTTGGAGGTGGTGAAGCTTACCTCCATCGCGTCCGTCGTCGCTTTGCCTGAATTGCTGTTTCAGGCACGCCAGGCGCAAAGCGTGACGTATAATGCCTCGCCCATTGTCGCGGCGGCCATTATCTATTTCATCCTGCTTTGGCCTGTGGTGCGGCTACTGAGCCGGCTTGAGAATAAGCAACTGGCGGCGCGGCGGTGAGATAGCGTCAGTCGCTTGGCTGCGCGGCTTCCCAAAGGCTGGTGAGCACCGCGATTAATTCCGCCGGGTCGAAGGGTTTGGCCAGCATGGGCCTGTTTCGAAAGCGCGGCGGCAGACCTGCTTGCCCATAACCCGAGGCAAACACCAGCGGCACGCCACGTAGCGCCAAATCATCGGCTATCGGCAGCGATGATTCGCCGCCAAGATTAAGGTCAAGCACGGCCAATTCCGGCATCGCCTGCGGGATTGCGGCAAGGGCAGGCGCCACGGCGGCGAAGGGGCCAATCATGACCGCACCCGCATCATCCAGCGCGTCCTCGATCAGCATCGCAACCAGCGCTTCATCTTCCACCAACAAAACGCGCCGACCCGCGAGAGGTTCCGTCATCGCAAACCACCCTTCCCGTCCATGGCCCCTTGGAATGCGTAACATGTTCAGGGCCAGAATGAAGCCCTGATTGATGCGGCTCACGACGGTGTGAAAAATGTTTCGCGGATGGCTCCCGCTACTTTATTGCGTAAACATCGTAACACGGCCCGCTCGGCGGGCGCTGGCCAACGCCAACAGCGATGACCTTGTTCATCCAGGCCAAATCCGCCGCCCCGGTTTCAAAACGGATCAGCGTACGGAAATAAATCTCAGAAGGGTCAACCGATTCCCCCGCCGCAAGCTTGGCCAACGCCGCCGGCGACCCATGCCGAATGCCATTATAGGCCAGAAAAACCATGCTGCCGGAAGCAGCACGGATCGTCAGGCGCACATCAATCTGCGCCGAACCATCAGGGTCCACCCGCAGCCAATCCGCCGCCGACCCCGGCATGATTTCGCCATTCAGCTTCGGCCCAGCCACGGTGCCACCTGTGACGGGGACGATGCGGAGCTCCCCATTCCGCGTCGCGCCAATCATTTGCGGCGTGCCGACGCCAAGCGTCATGCGAAACAGAAATTCGGATTGTAGCGGCAATTGGGTCATGAGCGTTTCTCCCTTACCCGGCCAGCATGGCGCTACTTAACGCTGCCGCCAAGGCAGGGCAGAAGCCTTCCACCCGGCGGCGCTACCGCGATGCCCCGCGCCATCCACCGGGCCTTCGAACCCATCCGCCACATTGAAGGCATGGGCAAAGCCCGCCGCCTGCGCTGCCAGCCCCGCCGATTGGGACCGCGCGCCGGACCGGCAGATGAAATACAGCTTCTGATCCGGCGTCAGCCCCGCCGCCCGCAAATGCTCGGCAAAGCCATCATTGACCTGCATGGACGGGTAAATCTGCCAGGGGATCAGCACCACCTGCTTGCCGAGAGCCATCAAGTCCGGCAGGCCCACAAAATTCCATTCCGCATCCGTGCGCACATCAATCAGCACGGCATCCTGATCGGCGGCCAATGCATCCCAGGTATCCTTGGGGCTGATATCGGGGATCGGGGGCATGGTGAGGTCTCCTCTCGTGTTCGGTTCTCTCGGCATCTTGCCATAGGCAGGGGCTTTGCGTGTAGGGTTTCATCAGAAAAGGCTGGGCAAAGCGGTCCCAGCCCGGGGGGAAGCATGTTGGGATTGATGCAGGATTGGCCCTTGCTGATGCACAAGGTCCTGGACCACGCCGCCATCCAGCACCCGGGGCGGGAGATCATCAGCCGGTCCGTCGAAGGCCCTTTTCATCGCACCAATTACCGCGATGTGCGGCGCCGCGCGCTTCGCGTGGCGCAGCGGCTGGAACGTGATGGCATTAAGCTTGGGGATCGTGTCGCGACCCTTGCCTGGAATACCTGGCGGCATCTGGAAGCCTGGTATGGCATCACCGGCATTGGCGCCATTTACCATACCGTCAATCCACGGCTTTTCCCGGATCAGATCGCCTGGATCCTGAATCATGCTGGGTCGCGCGTGCTGATGCTGGACCTGACCTTCATTCCGCTGATCCAGCAAATTGCCCCCAAGCTTGAACATATTGAACGCTTCATCATCCTGACTGATGGGGCGCATCTCCCCGAAACGGGGCTCCGCAATGCGGTTGCCTATGAGGATTGGCTCGCGGAAGCCGATGGCGATTTCGCCTGGGCAAGTTTCGATGAAAGAACTGCTGCCGGGCTTTGCTATACATCCGGCACCACGGGCGATCCCAAGGGCGTACTTTATTCCCACCGGTCAAATATTCTGCATGCGCTGGCCTGCAATCAGGTGGATTGTCTGGGGCTTGGTGTGGCGGATCGTGTGATGCCCGTAGTGCCCATGTTCCACGCCAATGGCTGGTCCTTACCCATTTCTGCCCCCATGGCGGGTGCCACCCTGATTCTGCCAGGCGCCAAGCTGGATGGCGCTTCCGTGCATGAAACCATCACTGCTGCTCAGGTGAATTTCTCCGCCGCCGTGCCCACAGTTTGGATGATGCTGTTGCAGCACATGGAAGCGACCGGCGCGCGGATTGATACGCTGAAGCGCGTGGTGATTGGCGGTTCTGCCTGCCCCGCCGCCATCACGCAAACCTATCAGGAAAAATACGGTGTGCGCGTGATCCATGCCTGGGGCATGACGGAAATGTCGCCCGTTGGCACAACCTATCAGCGCAAGCCCGAAATCAGCGGGCTTGATGCGGAAGCGGCACTGGCCCTGCAAGCCAAGCAAGGCTGCCCGCCCTTCACGGTGGAGATGAAAATCACCGATGATGACGGCCGCGAACTGCCCTGGAATGACGAGGTTTTCGGGCGCCTGAAAGTCCGCGGCCCGGCGATCACGCGCAATTATTTCCGGCGTGAGGATGAAGCCGTGCTGGATGCAGATGGCTTCTTCGATACCGGCGATGTCGCGACCATTGACGCCAATGGCTTCATGGAAGTGACCGACAGATCGAAGGATGTGATCAAATCCGGCGGGGAGTGGATTTCTTCCATCGCCTTGGAAAACGCTGCGGTTGGTTATCCCGGTGTCGCGGAAGCCGCCGTTGTCGCCATGTATGATCCGAAATGGGATGAACGCCCTCTCATGATCCTGGTGATGAAGCCGGGTGCTGCCGCGCCTGATCTTGCCACTATGAATGGATTCCTCGCCGACAAGGTTGCGAAATGGTGGCTGCCGGATGATCTGGTGGTGGTGGATGAAATTCCGCACACTGCGACAGGGAAGATATTGAAGACGAAGCTTCGCGAAACCTTCAAGGATCATCGCCCGAAGGGATAGGTTTTACAAAGCCTCGCCTTCCGCCGCGCTCTTCAACCGCCTGAGCGCCTCAGCCCCCCCTGGCATGGCGGGGTAGAGCGCCAACGCCGCTTCCATGCTGCGCAAGGCGCCCGCCGCATCACCTGCTTCAGTCTGCAAGCGCGACAGACTTTGCAGGGCAATGAAATGGCGCGATTCCAATCGCAGCGCCTCGGCCAAATCGCGCGCGGCTTCACGCATTTGCCCAAGTGCCGCCAGCGCTTCAGCGCGCAAATGCCAGACACTCGCTGCATTGGGGGCAAGGGTCAGCGCGGCATCAAAATCCTCAATCGCTTCTTCCGGCAGCCGCGCATTCAAATTGCGCGTGCCGCGTTGCATCAAAAGCCGCGCGGCGGGCGATGCCGCTTCCACCCATAATTGGCGAATGCGCGCTTCCGCCAGCGCAAGCTGCGCCGCATCCTGGCCATCCCGCAGCACGGCAAAAAGCTGGTCAAGCTCAGCCGCGCGCGGGCTGCCCTGCGCCAGTGCCAACCCCGGCAGCGCCAAGCCCAGCAGCAGGGCGGCGCGGCGCGTCATCATGCCAACTCGCGTGCCTTGGCGATGCCTTCCGGCTCCGGCCCGCCCGCCATCCAATCCAGTAACTCCACGGTATGAATGGCTGGCATCGCCCCATCACCCAATTGCGTCAGGCAGCCGATATTCCCAGCTGCAATCACTGCCCCGCCGGTGCGTTGCAGATTCCCGAGCTTGCGCGCCTTCAACTGCCCAGCAATTTCCGGCTGCATCAGATTATACGTCCCCGCCGAACCGCAGCAGATATGCCCCTCCGCCGGTTCCTTCACCGCAAAACCGGCCTTCACCAACAAAGCCTTCGGCTCCGCCGTGATCTTCTGCCCATGCTGAAGCGAACAAGCGGCATGGTAGGCTACCGTCAGCCCCGGCGCTGGCCGGCTTGGCGCATAACCAAAGCGGGTCAGCACTTCCGAAATATCGGCGGCCAAGCCCGCAACCTTCGCAGCCCGCTCCCGCCAGGGTGCCCCCTCCTCACGGAACATGAAGCCGTAATCCTTGAGCGTGGTGCCGCAGCCGGACGCATTCACCACAATCGCATCCAGCCCCTCATTCTCAATCTCCGCCGACCAGGCCGCGATATTCGCGCGCGCCAGGCGCATGGCGGCATCATGATGGCCCATATGGTGATCAAGCGCGCCACAGCAGCCCTGGCCCTTGGTCACCACCACCTCAATGCCCATGCGCGTCAGCAGCCTGATCGTCGCCTCATTGATCGAAGGCGCCAGCACTTGCTGCGCGCAGCCTGTCAGCAGGCCAACCCGCCCGCGCCTTTCACCCTGCGCCGGGAAAACGCCCGGCCTTTCCATGGCGGAAGGCGATGGCACATGCGCCGGCGCCAGGCGCAGCATGGCGCGCAGCCTTTCGGCCATGGGTGATTTGCCCGGCACCAGGCGCGCAAAAGGCCGCGCCAAACGCGCCCCCACCAAAGCCACACGAAACCGAAACGGGTAGGGCAAAACTGCTGACAGCAAACGCCGCAAAAACCGTTCCGCCGCCGGGCGCTGATAGGTCTTTTCAATATAGGCCCGCGCATGATCCACCAGATGCATGTAATGCACACCCGAAGGGCAGGTCGTCATGCAGGACAAGCAAGACAGGCAGCGGTCCACATGCCGCACTTCCAGCTCACTCGCCGGGCGGCCGGATTCCAGCATGTCCTTGATCAGATAAATCCGACCCCGAGGCGAATCCAACTCATCACCACGCAACAAAAACGTGG
Organism: Roseomonas sp.; assembly: GCA_044345845.1. GTDB lineage: Bacteria > Pseudomonadota > Alphaproteobacteria > Acetobacterales > Acetobacteraceae > Neoroseomonas. Next base: position 82,463 of record JBIJAH010000008.1, on the reverse strand, counting down.
GACAGGTCGCGGTACACATGCCGCAATGGACGCAACTGCGCAGAATGCGGTTGCTCTCGGCAATATCCGGGTCAGCCAATTGGGCGGGGGTGAAAAGGGTCTGCATGAGACGACTATAACCCACAACATAGGTCAATGGCAGAACCGGGGGCTCCGCCCCCAGGCCCCCGCCGGGGTAATAGTATTACCCCGGACCCCGCCAACAATACATCAATCCCGATGGGGGCGGGCGCCCAGGATATGGGCGATGGCGAAGGTTAGGTCCGGGCGGTTCAGCGTATAGAAGTGGAATTCATCCACGCCATTGGCCTGCAAAAGGCGCACCTGTTCCGCCGCCACTACCGCCGCCACCATGCGCCTGGTCTCGGCATCCTCCTCCAACCCCTCAAACAATTGGCCCATCCAGGCGGGGACACTCGCGCCGCACATGGCGGAGAACTTCACCACCTGCTGGAAGTTTGAAACCGGCAGAATCCCCGGCACGATGGGCACCGTAATGCCCTTGGCGTGGCAGCGATCAATGAAACGCAAGAACGTCTCAGCTTCGAAGAAATACTGCGTAATGGCGCGCGTCGCCCCCGCATCAATCTTGCGCTTCAGGAAATCCAAATCCGCATCTGCGGAAAGCGCTGCCGGATGGGTTTCCGCATAGGCACCCACGCTGATCTCAAAATCCCCAATCCGCTTCAGGCCCCGCACCAAATCCTCGGCCTGGGCGTAACCGCCCGGATGCGGCACATATTCCGAAGCCCCCGCCGGCGGATCACCGCGCAAGGCCACAATATGGCGGACACCGGCTGCCCAATAGCGCCGCGCGACGTCATCTACCTCCTCCCTGGTCGCCCCAACACAGGTCAGATGCGCCGCAGGGGTCAGGCTGGTTTCCGCGACAAGGCGGGCGACCGTGGCATGGGTGCGTTCCTGGGTGCTGCCCCCTGCCCCATAAGTGACCGAGACGAATCGCGGGCCCAGTGGTTCCAGCCGCCGAATGCAGGACCAAAGCTGGTCTTCCAGCTTGTCCGTCTTGGGCGGGAAAAATTCAAAGGAAAGCCGCGGCACCGGCAGGGCAGCCGGGGCCGGCAGGGCGCTGAAACGCGGGCCTGTCAGCCAGCGGGCCAAGGGGCCAGGGGTGAGGTTGTTCATGACACTTCCCGAAATGGTGAGGCTTTTGGCCTTCCGCAACCGCGCCCCCTTTGCCCATCACGCCCATCTTGGCAAGGGCGTGCCCATTAGGTTAAGCGGTTCCTTTCCTATGGCTTTTCGCGCTAAGACCAATCTGATGAAGCCCCTCACCGCCCGCATCCTCGGCCCTATCGCGCTTGTCCTGCTGATGCTGGCGGGCTGCGCGACGCGTCCGCCCGCCGATGATCCTGAGGCGCTGCAGGAATTCAGGGAAAACAACGACCCCTTTGAACCGACCAACCGTGTCATGTTCGAAGTGAATGAAGTGATAGACAAGGCGGTCCTGCAGCCAATCGCCGAAGCCTATCGGGATTTGCTGCCAAAGCCAGTGCGGTCAGGGATTCGCAATGTGCTCGGCAATCTGCGCACACCAACCATCCTGACCGGTGACCTGCTGCAAGGCAATGTGACACGCGCACGCGAAACACTTGGCCGCTTCATCGTCAATTCCACCATCGGGATCGGTGGCATTGTGGATGTTGGGCGCCGCTATGATGTGCACGGCCATTCGGAGGATATGGGCCAGACCTTCGCGGTCTGGGGCGCGGGCGAAGGCTTCTATATGTTTGTCCCGCTACTCGGCCCGACCACAGCGCGCGATCTGGTGGGTTTTGCGGTTGATATCTATACCAACCCGCAATCCATGATCGGCCAAGGGCAGATTCTGGATGTGTGGAATTATACGCGCATCGGCATGACCGTTGTAGATACACGCGAAGCCTTGCTGGAGCCCTTTGATATCGTGCGCAAGACATCGCTTGATCCCTATGCGACGCTCCGTTCCGCCTATCGCCAGCGCCGCGCCTTTGAAATCCAGAACAAGGAAGGCCCCGGCGGCGCGGTTGCGCCGGCAGGTGGTGTCGGCTTCGGCCAGGGTGTGATGGAGCCCAAATAATGTCTCGGCTTCTGCTTTCTCGTCGCCTTCTGCTTGCCGGCCTCGCTGGTTTTGCCAGTAGCCCAGCCAGCGCGCAGCAAATGGATATCACCCGCGCCACCGCCTTTGTGGATAAGGCGGGGCAAGACTTAGTGAATGCCATCAATGATCCGCGCATGAACCTGGCGCAACGCCGCGACAAGGTTGGCAGCATCCTGCGCTACGCAATTGATATCGAAGGCACTGGCCGCTTCATCCTTGGCCGCTATGTCCGCCAGGCATCACCGGCCGAGTTGCAGGATTTCCTGAAGCTTTTTGACGAAATCATCATCCGCAATCTTTCGGCTCGTTTCGGTGAATATCGCGGTGTGAAATTCTCGCTGGGTCGTTCCCAGCAGCGCACCGAAGAAGACGCGCTGGTCAGCACCCAGGTTGAACGTCCCAATAGCCCTTCCTTCACGCTGGATTGGCGCGTTGCTGAAATCAACGGCCAGCCCAAAGTGGTGGATGTGATCGCTGAAGGCACTTCGCTTCGCCTGACGACACGCAGCGAATATGCCGCTGTCATTCAACGCAATGGTGGGCGCGTGGCCGCGCTTTTGGATGCCATGCGCGGGCAAATTGCCCAATTGGCGGCGCGTGAGGGCGGCTGATCAGCCCGCTTTCACGCTTTCATAAACCACCATCGCATGCCCCTTATGGTTAAAGCTGCCGGCAGGGCGCATGCCAATATCTTCCATCACCTGCCGTGACGCCTCATTGGTTTCCCGCGCGACAGCAATGATGCGCGGCAATCCTGCGGCATGGCCAAAATCAAGCGCGGCGCGCGCCGCTTCCCGCGCATAGCCCTTGCCGCGACATTCCGGCCAAAGCGCATAACGTAGCGCGACACCCCGCCCATCCGGGCGTTCCATCAGCCCGCAAATCCCAAGAAACTCGCCGCTGCCACGCACAAAGACAGACCAGGTGCCGTAACCCCGCACCGCCCAGAAATCTACGTCGTCTTCAAGTTCTTCCCGCGTGCGCTCGGCACTTCGTGTGCCATGCAGCATGAAGCCAAAAACGCGTTCATCAGCCTTCAGGCGGATCAGATCAGGCAATTGCTCGGGCGCAGGCGGCAGCAGGGAAAGCCGCGCGGTGGTGATCCCGCGCGGCGTATGCAATGCGCCGAGCGTTTGGCTCACCGCTGCAAGGGCCGATACTTGATGCGGTGCGGTTCTGTTGCATCCGCACCCAGGCGCCGGCGCTTGTCTTCCTCATAGGCTTGGAAATTGCCTTCAAACCATTCGACATGGCTATCGCCTTCAAAGGCCAGAATATGCGTTGCCAAGCGGTCCAGAAAGAAGCGGTCGTGGCTGATGATCACGGCGCAGCCGGCAAAATCCATCAGCGCTTCTTCAAGCGAACGCAGCGTATCCACATCCAAATCATTGGTCGGTTCGTCAAGCAGAATGACGTTGTGTTCACGCTTCAGCATCTTCGCGAGATGCACGCGATTACGTTCACCACCGGAAAGCACGCCAACGCGCTTCTGCTGATCCCCACCCTTGAAATTGAAGGCCGCGACATAGGCGCGTGACGGTACGCTCCGCTTGCCAATGGTAATCATATCCAACCCATCCGAGATTTCTTCCCAGACAGAGCGCGTATCATTCAGGCTGTCGCGGCTTTGATCCACATAGCCAAGCTGCACGCTATCACCCACCACAAGGCTGCCAACATCAGGCGTTTCGCCGCCCGTGATCATTTTGAACAGCGTGGATTTACCCGCGCCATTGGGGCCGATGACGCCGACAATACCGCCCGGCGGCAGCTTGAAAGAAAGATTGTCAATCAACAGCCTGTCGCCAAAACCCTTGCAAAGATTCTCGGCAACAATGACTGTGTTGCCCAGCCGCGGCGCCGGCGGGATGGTGATTTCTGTCGGGTCCGGCGCCTTATCCTGGCTGCGGCGCAGCAAATCCTCATATGCCGCGATACGCGCCTTGGATTTCGCCTGCCGCGCGGCGGGTGAACGACCGATCCATTCCTGTTCTTCGGCCAATTGCCGCTGGCGCGCGCTTTCTTCGCGTTCTTCCTGCGAAAGGCGCTTGCGCTTGGCTTCCAGATAGGCCGAGTAATTTCCCTCATAAGGAATGCCCCGACCACGATCCACTTCCAAAATCCAGTTCGTGACATTGTCCAGGAAGTAGCGGTCATGGGTCACGATCAGCACCGCGCCCTGATATTCGCGCAGCGTCTTTTCCAGCCAGGCGACGCTTTCCGCATCCAAATGGTTGGTCGGTTCGTCAAGCAGCAACAGATCAGGCTTTTCCAGCAGCAGGCGGCAAAGCGCGACCCGGCGCCGTTCACCGCCCGAAAGATTCGTGACAGCCATATCCGCCGGCGGGCAGCGCAGCGCATCCAGCGCAATATCCACCTGCCGGTCCACTTCCCAGCCATTCACCGCGTCAATTTTTTCCTGCAATTCCGCCTGTTCGGCCAGCAGGGTGTTCATCTCCTCCTCGCTCATTTCCTCGGCGAATTTTTCGGAGATTTCATTGAAGCGAGTGAGGTTCGCGGAAAGCTCGGCAAAGGCCGCGCGCACATTCTCGCCCACTGTCATATTGGGGTCGAGCTGCGGTTCCTGCGGCAGATAGCCAACCTTGCACCCCTCCGCCGCCCAAGCCTCTCCGCCGAACTCCTTGTCCTGCCCAGACATGATGCGCATCAGCGTGGATTTACCCGCGCCATTCGGTCCCAGCACGCCGATCTTGGCGGTCGGCAGGAAGGAGAGCGTGATGCCCTTGAAGACCTCTCGCCCACCCGGATAGGACTTGGTGAGGTTCTTCATGACATAGACGTATTGATAGGCGGCCATGGGGCGGGGGACCTGATGCGGTTAGGGTGTTTCGAAGGGCGCTAATAGAACAGATTGCGGGCGGGTGAAATCCGCAAAGGGTTGCGCCCTCCGGGGGATTTTTGCCCGACGCTGTTTAGGTGGATTGTCAAAGGGCTCCCAAAATCCCTGAACTCGCGCGGCAGTGCCGCGCGAGGGTTTGTCTCGGCAGCCCAGCGTCTGATCTGCGGAGGCGGCACGCCGGAGCAGTGAATCAGCCGCTCAACCAACCCTGCCGCCCTCCGGGGGATTCTTCGCCCGTTTACGGGCGAAGAATGGGCCCGGCAGGACTCGAACCTGCAACCAAACCGTTATGAGCGGTCCGCTCTGACCATTGAGCTACAGGCCCATCAACCCCCTGATAGCGCCGAGACCCCCTGAAAATCAAACACGCTTTGCGTCCCCCGCCAAGCGCGCCAGCACGCGCAGCAAATCCCGCGCCCGCTTCACCCGCTCCGCCAGGTCCATGTCGCGGATCAGCGCCAGCTTGGCATCGGGGCGGAGCTTCACAGCCCCCTTCTGCCCCTGGATCCAGGTAATCAGCCCGCCAGGATTGGCGAAATTCTGCCCCCGGAAGCTCAGCACCAGCCCCTTTGGCCCGGCATCCAGCTTTTCCACCCCCGAATCCCGACAGAGCCGCTTGATGGCGACCACTTGCAGCAGGTTTTCAACCTCCGCCGGCAGGGGGCCGAAGCGATCGGCCAATTCAGCCGCCATGGCGTCATTCTCGCCATCCGTCGCCAAGCCACCGATGCGCCGATAAAGCCCAAGCCGCACGGGTAGGTCGGTCACGTAGTTTTCCGGGATCAGCACTGGCAGGCCAAGGTTGATCTGTGGCGTCCAATCCCGCTCACTCTCCTGCCCCTCAGCGCCGGCTTTGATATCCGCAACGGCTTCTTCCAACATTTGCTGGTAAAGCTCGATCCCCACTTCGCGGATTTGCCCGGATTGTTCTTCACCCAAAAGGTTACCGGCGCCGCGAATATCCAGATCATGCGACGCGAGCGTGAAGCCAGCGCCGAGGTTATCCAGCGTCTGCATCACTTCCAGCCGCTTTTCCGCTGCCGCCGAAAGCCGATGCGCTTCCGGCCAGGTCAAATAGGCATAACCGCGCAGCTTGCCGCGCCCAACGCGCCCGCGCAGCTGATAAAGCTGCGCCAGGCCGAACATATCCGCGCGGTGGATAATCAGCGTATTCACCGCCGGCATATCCAAGCCGCTTTCAACGATATTGGTGGACAGCAAAATATCATGCTTGCCATCGCCGAATTCGGTCATGACGCGTTCAAGTTCGGTCGGCGTCAAGCGGCCATGGGCCTGCACCATGCGTGCTTCCGGCACAATCTCGGCCATCCGTTCCGCAAGCTTCGCCATATCCTCAATGCGCGGCACCACGCAGAAAATCTGCCCGCCACGGAAGCGTTCGCGTTGAATGGCTTCGCGCAGCACCACCTGGTCCCAGGGCATGATGAAGGTGCGCACCGCCAGCCGGTCCACAGGCGGGGTTGCGATCACGCTCATTTCCCGCACGCCTGTCAGCGCCAACTGCAGCGTGCGCGGAATGGGCGTAGCCGTCAGCGTCAGCACATGCACATCGGATTTCAGCGCCTTCAGTGCTTCCTTGTGCCGCACGCCGAAATGCTGTTCCTCATCCACCACCAGCAGGCCAAGATCGGCGAATTCAGTGCCCTTCGCCAAAAGCGCATGGGTGCCGATGACGATGTTGATATCGCCGCGCTTCATCCCTTCCCGCACTTCCGCCGCATCCTTGGCGGTCACGAGGCGCGAGAGTTGCGCGATGCGCAGCGGGAAACCTTCAAAGCGCTTCTGGAATACACGATGATGCTGGCGCGCCAACAGCGTGGTCGGCACCACCACCGCCACCTGCGCGCCTGACATCGCCACCACAAAGGCAGCGCGCAAAGCGATTTCGGTCTTGCCGAAGCCAACATCGCCACAAATCAGCCGATCCATCGGGCGTCCCGCGGAAAGGTCTTCCAACACATCGGCAATGGCGCGGGATTGATCTTCCGTCTCCGCAAAGGGGAAGCGAGCGCAGAATTCATCCCACATCCCCTCAGGCGGCGTTGCCAGCGTGCCATCCTTCATGCGCCGCATGGCCGCGGTGCGAATCAGCTCCGCCGCCATGTCGCGAATGCGCGACTTCGCCTTGGCCTTACGATTCTGCCAGGAAACGCCGCCCAGCTTGTCCAGCGCGACACCATTACCTTCAGACCCGAAACGGGAGAGGATTTCAATATTCTCAACGGGCACAAAAAGCCTGTCCCCGCCATCATAAATCAGCTTCAGGCAATCATGCGGCGCACCCGAGACCTCAATCGTGACTAAGCCTTCATAACGGCCAATGCCGTGGTCCTGATGCACCACCAGATCGCCCTCGGCAATCTCGGTGGCGTCCGCGATGAATTGATCAGCCCTGCGGCGCCGGCGCGGCGGGCGGGCGATGCGTTCACCAAGCAAATCTTGCTCAGCCGTGACCGCGATGCCTTCCGCGATGAAGCCGCGTTCAATCCCCATGACCACCAGGCCGACAACATCTGCCGGCAGCGCGCGCGCGGCTTTCCAATCCTCGGCCACCTCCGCACGCACGCCATTTTCGCGCAAAAGATTGCCAAGCCTTTCACGAGACCCGCGTGACCAAGCCGCCAGCACAGGCCGGCGCTTAGCCTTCGCTTCCCCCTGCACCATGGCGGCATAGGCGGCGAAGACATTCTCGCCGGCGCTGCGTGCTTCCGCGAAAAGCGAGCCGGGCCTGCCGCCCGCAGCAATGCCATCCGGTGCCGCAAAGGGCGAGAAGCGCAGCACGCGGCAATCGGCCAGCATCGCCACCCAGCCGGCTTCATCCAGATAAAGCGTTGCAGGCGGCGCGGGGCGATAAGGCACATCGCCTTCCCCAATGCGGGAAGGCACGCGGCGGGCTTCGTAATGATCGGTGATCATCTCAAGCCGCGCCTTCAGCACTTCCTCCGCCTGGTGGTCAAAGCTGATTTCGGCACCTGGCAGATAGTCCAACAGCGGCACCATGCTTGCGTGAAACAGCCCGGCCCAATGTTCCATGCCGGGATAGCGCCGCCCGGCACTGATCGCGCCATAAAGCGGATCATCCGCCGCAGCCGCGCCGAATAAGTCGCGGTAGCCGCTGCGGAAGCGCGTACGCGATGCCTCATCCAAAAACACCTCGCCCACCGGGCGAAGCGAAAGCGCGGGTACTACCTTACCGCTGCGTTGGCTGGCCGTGTCAAAACGGCGCATATCCTCGATCTCATCACCGAAGAAATCGAGCCGCAAAGGCTCCGGCTCGCCCGCCGGGAAAAGATCAATGATGCCGCCGCGCACAGCATATTCGCCATGTTCCATCACCGTGCCGGTGCGGTGATAGCCATTGGCTTCCAGAAATTCGGTCAGCTTTTCCGGCTGGATGCGACCGGCTTTGGCAAGGGAAAGTGTGGCGCCTTCAAACACCGAAGGCGGCGCCACTTTCTGTACCAGCGCATTCACGGTGGTGAGCAATACGCGCGGGCGCTTCGGCGCTTCCAACAAGCGCGTCAGGGTCGCGACACGTTCGGCGATGATTTCAGGATTGGGCGACACGCGATCATAGGGCAGGCAATCCCATGCGGGGAGGCGCAGCACCTCGATCTCCGGCGCGAAGAAGCCCAAAGCCTCGGCCATGCGGGCCATGCGCGCATCATCGCGGCAAACATGGGCGATGGGTGCCTCAATCTCCGCGCGCCTGCGCGCGACCAGCAGGGCATCAAAGCCCTCAGGCGCGCCATGGATGGTGATGGGCTTCATGGCCCGCCGCCGGCTTCGGCCATGATACGGCGCAATAGCGGGTGGTCATTTTCGGGCGGAATCGGGCGCCGGCCGGAAAGCCAATCGGCCAAATCCACATCCCAGAGTTCCAGGATTTCCTCCAAGGCCGTCACGTCGGCATCCGAAAGGCTGCCGATATGACGCGCAACAAAGCCGCCGATCAGGATATCGGTTTCCTTGGTGCCGCGGTGCTGGGCGCGAAAAACAAGCCGGCGACGCCGGGCATCGAGTTCTGTTGGGTCTGACATATCGCTCTAGTCTCAAGGCGCTGGCATATAGAGGCGGATGGGAATCCTGTCAGCCCGCCCCGAACCGCCCGACGCCGCCGAGGACCCCCTCGCGCGGCTATTGGCGCCCATTGAAAGCCTGCCCGGGCTGCGCAAGGCAGAATTGCTGGCGCGCGCCGTGGGTGGGGGGCGCGTGCTGGATGTGCTGCTGCATTTGCCGGAACGGGTGCAGCATAGGCCAATACTGCGCAGCCTGGCCGGCGGCATTGAAGGGCAGGAAGTGACCCTTGAACTCCGCATCACCGGCGCCCCGGCGCGTGGTGGGCGTGGGCCCTGGATGGTCCCCGCCATCTGTGGCGCTGATCCCTGTGCCCTGATTTCCTTCTCCCGCGCCACCTGGGCCGGCACGGCGTTGACCCGCGCCTTCCCCCAGGACGCAGAGAGGCGCGTCGCCGGGCGGCTCAAGGCATTTCAGCGCGCCTGGCAATTGGAATTGGATGCGGACCCGCTGGTGGAACCGCCGCTCAATATCCCGCTTTGGCAGCCAATGTGGCCGCTGACGGCCGGGCTTTCCTGGCGGAATATGGCGGATGCGCTGGATGGGGCGCTCAAATCCCTGCCTGATCTGCCGGAATGGGTGGATGGCCCGCTGCTGAAGCGCGAAGCCTGGCCTGGCTTTGCCGAGGCTTTGCGCGCGCTCCACGCCCCCCAAGCGCAAAGCGCCGAGGCCCCGCGCCGCCGGCTTGGCTATGATGAATTGCTGGCCGGGCAGGTCGCCCTTGGCCTGGTGCGCCGCCGGTCTCGCGAAAGACCGGGCCGGGCACTGATGGGCGATGAAAGCCTGCGCGGCCCTGCCTTGGCCGCCTTTGGCCATGCGCCAACGCCATCCCAGCTTCAAGCCATTGCCGATATTGATGCTGATCTGGCCGCACCCAGGCGCATGCTGCGCCTGCTGCAAGGCGATGTCGGCGCCGGCAAAACCCTGGTGGCACTGATGGCCATGCTGCGCGCGGTGGAAGCGGGCGCCCAGGCCGCCTTGATGGCACCCACTGAATTGCTCGCGCGCCAGCATGTGCGGAGTTTTGGGCGGCTTTGCGGTGCGGCTGGGGTGCCGGTGGCGCTGCTCGCAGGCAGTGTGAAGGGCAAGGAAAGGCGCCGCGTGTTGCAAGGGTTGGCGGATGGAACACTCCCCATCGTGGTCGGCACTCATGCGCTGTTTCAGGAAGGCGTCGCCTTCAAGGATCTGGGCCTTGCCGTGGTGGATGAACAGCACCGCTTTGGCGTGGCGCAGCGCCTATTGCTGGCGGAAAAGGGCCAGGCCGCAGATATGCTGGTCATGACCGCAACGCCCATTCCGCGCACGTTGCTACTCACCCAATGGGGCGAAATGGCCGTGAGCCGCATGGCGGGCAAACCCGCCGGGCGCCAACCCATCGCAACCCGCATCTTGAGCCAGGAACGCCTGCCGGAGATTGTCGCCCGCCTGCATGAAGCGGTGGCACGCGGCGCCCGCGCCTATTGGGTGGTGCGCGCCATTACCGGCAGCGAAAAGGATGACAGCGTGGCGGCTGAGGACCGCTTTGCCGAGCTTTCCGCCCATTTCCCGGGCCGTGTTGGCCTGGCGCATGGCATGCAGGATGTCGCGGTGCGCGAAGCCGCACTTGGCGATTTCGCCGCCGGGCGGACCAATATCCTGGTTGCCACCACCGTCATTGAAGTGGGCGTTGATGTGCCGGAAGCGAGCATTATGCTGATTGAACAGGCAGAACGCTTTGGCCTGGCCGCGCTGCATCAGCTGCGTGGCCGCGTCGGGCGGGGCAAGGAAGCATCTTCCTGCCTTTTGGTGCATTCGCCGGGCCTGAGTGACGGCGAAAGGCGGCGCCTGCTGGTGCTGCGCGATACGGAAGATGGCTTCGTGATCGCCGAGGAGGATTTGAAGACGCGCGGCGGTGGCGATGCTTTGGGCGCGCGGCAAGCCGGGCTGCCCGGCGCCCGGCTGTTTGATGCGCGGGAAGACCCGGATCAATTCGCGCGCTATGTCCAGATTGCCCATCGCGATGCGGAAGCACTGCTGACGCGTGATGCCGCGCTTGCCTCCCCGCGCGGGCAGGCAGCGCGGCTTTTGCTCAGGCTTTTTGGCCATGATCTTTCGATGGCGCCGCTGGATGCCGGGTAGGGCAGCACCGGGGGCTTGCAAGCCGGCGCCGGAAGGGTCAAATCGCGGCGCGCCACTTTGCAAAAAATTGAGTTGAGGCAGGATAATGGGAGATAGGCTTTGGCCGCGCTGATCGAAATTGAGCGCCTGACCAAGCGCTTTGGCGCCTTCACCGCCGTTGATGATGTGTCCTTTACGGTGAACCGCGGGGAAGTGGTGGGCTTCCTCGGCCCCAATGGCGCCGGCAAATCCACCACCATGAAAATGCTGGCGGGCTTCGTGACACCTACTGCCGGCACGGCGCGCATTTGCGGCCAGGATGTGATTGAGGCGCCCGTCGCGGCCAAACGCGCGCTTGGCTATCTGCCCGAAGGCGCGCCGACCTATCCCGAAATGACCGTCACGGGGTTTTTGCATTTCATCGCGCGCATTCGCGGCTTCAGCGGGGCGGAGGCCAATGAACGCATGGCGCGTGCGATGGCCATGACGCAGTTGGAAGGTGTGCGGCTGCAACCGATTGAGACACTCTCCAAGGGTTTCAAGCGCCGCGTAGGCTTGGCGCAAGCGCTGCTGCATGACCCGCCCGTTCTGGTGCTGGATGAACCAACCGATGGCCTGGACCCGAACCAAAAGCATGAAGTGCGGGAATTGATCCGCCGCATGGCGCCTGAAAAGGCCATCGTGATTTCAACGCATATCCTGGAAGAAGTGGATGCAGTCTGCACCCGCGCCATCATCATCGCCCGCGGCAAGGTTTTGGCCGATGCCACACCGAAACAGCTTGAAGCGCCCGGCAAAACGCTTGAGCAAGTCTTCCGCGATTTGACCCTGAAGCAGGAGGCCGCCTGATGCGCGCTGCCCTGTTGGTCGCTCGCCGGGAATTGGCCGGCTATTTCGCGACCCCCGTTGCTTACGTGTTTATCGTGATTTTCCTGATGATGGCGGGTGCGATGACCTTCAGCCTGGGCGGTTTCTTCAATCGCGGTCAGGCTGATCTTGGCCCCTTCTTCGGTTTCGTCCCCTGGCTGTTTCTGTTCCTGGTGCCCGCGCTGACGATGCGGCTTTGGGCGGAAGAACGCCGGCTTGGCACGATTGAATTGCTGCTGACTTTGCCCATGGCGCAATGGCAGGCGGTGCTGGGGAAGTTCCTCGCGGCTTGGGCGTTTTGCGCCATTGCGCTGGCGCTGACCTTCCCGCTGGTATTGACCGTGAATTTTCTGGGCCGGCCCGATAATGGCGTGATTGCTGCGGGCTATGGCGCCTGCCTTTTGATGGCGGGCGCTTACCTCGCAATCGGTTCCGCCATGTCGGCCATGACCAAGAACCAGGTGATCGCCTTTGTGCTGGCCGTCGCGGTGTGTTTCCTGTTTGCCGTGGCCGGCAGCGCTTTGGTGACGGATTTCCTGAGCCAGCGCATGCCCGTACTGGCGGAGGTCGCGCGCGCGCTATCCCTCACGGAGCGCTTCAATGGCCTCACGCGCGGCGTGATTGCTTTGCGCGATGTGGTGTTTTTCGCATCCTTCATCGGGTTCTGGCTTTTCGTGAATGCGGTGGTGCTTGACCACCGGAAGGCTGACTAGATCATGGCTGATCAAATGAAGGCAAAGCCCGGCACGCGGCGCATCTGGTCCTCGGCGCTTGGGGTAGTGGCGGCGCTGGCGCTCGCCATTGGCGTCAATATGCTGGTGGAGCGTTTTGCGCCCCACGCGCGGCTCGATCTGACAGCGCAAAAACTTTACACGCTGTCGGATGGCACGCGCAGCGTGCTCTCTGGCCTGCAAGACCCGGTGACGCTGCGGATGTTTTATTCGCGGAAGCTCGGCACCGCCGTCCCGGCCTTTGGGGCCTATGCGGAACGCGTGCGCGCGATGCTGGATGAATATGTCGCGGTCTCGGGCGGCAAGCTGCGGCTTGAAGTGCTGGACCCGGAGCCCTTCAGCGAAACCGAAGATCGCGCTTTGGCTTTTGGCCTGCAAGGTGTGCCGGTGGATCAATCCGGTGAGCAGGTTTATTTCGGCTTGGTTGGTGCGAATTTGTTGGATGATGAACGCAACATCCCATTCTTCCAGCCGGACCGTGAACGCTTTTTGGAATTTGATCTGACGCGCTTGGTTTTTGAATTGTCCAACCCGCGCCGCCCGGTGATTGGCGTGATGTCGCCCTTGCCTTTGAATGGCGACCCGCGCGCGATGATGATGCGCCAAGCCGCGATGGGTCAGCCTTTCGCGGTGATGAATAGCCTCAGGCAATTCTTCACTTTGCGCGATGTGGCCCTGGATGCGCAGGTGATTGAAAACGATATCCAGGTGATGATTCTGGCGCATCCGCAAGGGCTTTCGGATGCGGCGCAATATGCCGTGGATCAATTCGTGCTGCGCGGTGGCAAGCTTATCCTGCTGATTGATCCGCATTCCGAAGGTCAGGCATCGCGCCCTGGCCCGGGCGGCCGGCCGCCGGCCAATACCGCATCAAGCCTGGAACGCCTGACCAATACCTGGGGCATTGAAGCCCCCACCGATAAAGTAGTGCTGGATTTGCGCGGCGCCTGGCGCGTGCGTGCCAATCCGCAAGACCGGGTGCAGGCGGTGGATTACGTCGCCTGGTTCAATGCCCAGGGCGATTCCATCGCGCAGGGAGAAGTCGCGACCGCGCAGCTTAACCAGGTGACTTTTGCCTCGGCTGGTTTCCTGCGGCGGAAGGATGGCGCGCGGGTGGAATTCACGCCGCTCATCACCTCAAGCACGCGCAGCATGGAAGCGGATGCGGCGAAGGTCCGCGACAACCCGAACCCGACGCAATTGCTGGCCGATTTCCGCCCCGATGGGCAGACCCGCGTGCTGGCGGCGCGACTGCGCGGCGAAGTCAGCACTGCCTTCCCGGATGGCGCGCCACCGCCGCCGCAAGGCGCCGAACGCCCCGCCGATTTCCCGGCGCATCGCGCGCGGAGTGAAGGGGCCGCCAATATCATCGTCATCCATGATGCGGATGTGCTGGAAGATCGCTTCTGGGTCCGCGTGCAGGATTTCTTTGGCCAGCAGGTCGCCACCCCCTTCAGCGATAATGGCGCGCTGATTGCTAATCTGGTGGATACCATGGCGGGGGGTGATGCGCTGATTTCGCTGCGTTCGCGCGGTGAATCGCTCCGCCCGTTTGAAGTGGTGGATGATATTCGCCGCGATGCGGAAGCGCGTTTCCGCCAGACGGAACGTGAATTGACGCAACGCCTGGAAGCCACCGAAAAGCGCTTGCGCGAATTGCGCCAAGGCCCGCAGGGCGGTGAACGCGGCCAGACCAATGCCGTGATCAGCGCCGAACAACGCGCGGAGATTGATAGCGCAAGAGAAGAAATTCTCCGTACCCGTCAGCAATTGCGCGCGGTACAGCTTGACCTCAGGCGCGATATTGAGGGGCTTGAGACGCGGCTCCGCATCCTCAATATCGCCGCCGTGCCGGTCTTGCTCACGGTGCTTGCGCTGGTCATGGGTGTTCTGCGTGCGCGCCGGCGCGCTGCGGCTCGGCACTGAAACAGGGGGCAAGATTATGCAAAGACGTTCCCTGATTTTACTTGGCAGCGCTGCGGTCATTGCCATGGCCGGCGCGCTTTTGATCAAGCCTCCGCAGCCACCAGCACCGCCAGTGGGCACGGGTGCGCTTGCCTTTCCGGGCCTTGCGCAACGGCTGCCCAATGCCGCGCGGATCGAAGTGCGTCGGCATGATGGCGCGCTTGAAATCATCCGTCGTGGCGATGTTTGGGTATTGCCGACCAAGGGTGATTATCCCATTCGGCAGGAGAAGCTGCGCGAATTGCTGACGGGGCTGACGGAACTCCGCCTCATGGAACCGCGCACCGGCAATCCAGAGATGTTTGATCGGCTAGGGTTGGAAGACCCGATGCGCGCGGGCGCCACTTCTACGCTGCTGCGGGTTCTGGATGCGCAAGGCGCGGCGCTGGTGGAATTGGTGATTGGCCGGCGGCGCGTACGCACCCAGGGCAATGTGCCGGAAAGTGCCTATGTGCGGCGGCCCAATGAAAACCAGGCCTGGCTGGCCGAAGGGCGCATTCCGGTGGATGCCGACCCACAGCTTTGGCTGGATCGCGACATCGCGAACCTACCGCGCGAACGCGTGCAGCGCGTTGTCATTGCGCGTGCCGGCGAAGAAGCGCTGGTGCTGACGCATACCGGCCAGCCCGATGGCAAGCTTGCCATCACAACGCCCGCCGATGCGCCGCCCGCTGATGACATCAGCCTGGATGAGGTTTCGCGCAGCTTCGAATTCTTGACCTTCCTGGATGTGCGGCGCGAAGCCGATGCGCCTGGTGAAGCGTTGGGTGAGACGCGTTTCGAGTTGACCGATCGGCTGGTCATCATCGCCCGCCCGCGCAAGCAGGCCGAGGAAATCTGGGTAACGCTGGCCGCTGAGGGTGATGACGAAGCCGCGCGCTTGAATACACGCTGGCGTGGCTGGGTCTATCAAATCGGTCAATGGAAAGAAAAAGCCATGATCCCGCGACTTCTGGATTTGCGCCGCCAGGAAGAAGCGCCCGCCCCCGCGACTGAACCGCCGATTGTGCCACGGTGAGCAACGCGCCGCGCGAATATCCTGACCGCCCCTGGGTCGGCATTGGCTGCATTGTGTTTCGCGAAGAAGCGGTGCTGCTGGTCCGCCGCGGCAAGCCACCGCGTATCGGCCAATGGTCTTTGCCCGGCGGCGCTCAGCATATCGGCGAAAAGGCCGAAGAAGCAGCGCGGCGCGAATTGCACGAAGAAACAAATATCAAGGTTGGGACGCTCGCCCTCGCTTATGTTTTCGATGCCATCAATCAGGATGAGGATGGCCGCCCGCGCTACCATTACACTATCATTGATTTCGCAGCACTTTGGATGGAAGGCGAAGCGCGCGCTGGTGATGATGTCAGCGAAGTCGCCTGGGCGTTACCGCATGAACTCGTGGCTTATGATCTGACTGAAGCCGCGCATGAGGCGATTGCCGCCGCGCGGATCGCGCTTGGTCTCAGCTAAACTCTTACCGCCGCCGCCAGCTTTCCTGCTTGCGGTAAAGCGTGGAAGGGCTGATGCCCAAAAACGCCGCTGCCTTTGGGATATTGCCACCGCATAGCCGCACGGCTTCTTCAATCGCCTCACGCTCTGTCTCGGCAAGGGGGCGTATGCGTTTGGTCGTTTCAGCCGCGCGCAATGTTAGCGTGGGCACCGCGGGCTTGAAGATTTCCGGCTCTGGTGGCGGTGGTGGTGCAGGTACAGGCGCGGGCTTCGCGCCGGCTACGCGCACCCTAGCCGGCAGCATGCCAGCGCTCACCACTTCCCCATCATGCAAAACCACCGCAGTGCGAATAGCGTTTTCCAATTCGCGCACATTGCCGGGCCAGGCGTGGCGTAGCAGGGTTGCGCGCGCCTCCGTATCAAAACGCTGGAAGCGCTTGCCTTCCTCGGCTACGCTTTTCGCCAGAAACGCCTCGGCCAAGGTCAGTACATCATCACCACGATCACGCAGCGGCGGCAGGGGCACCGGGATCACATGCAGGCGGTAATATAAATCCTCACGGAAGCGCCCTGCGCGCACTTCTTCCAGCGGGTCACGATTGGTGGCGCAGACAAAGCGCACATCGGTCTGCATCAGCTTGCCGCTGCCCACCGGCTGAAACGTGCCGGTCTGGATGAAGCGCAGCAGCTTGCCTTGCAGCGCCAAATCCATTTCGCAAATTTCATCCAGAAATAGCGTGCCGCCATCCGCCGCGCGCGCCGCGCCGATGCGGTCCGCCACCGCGCCGGTAAAGGCGCCGCGCACATGGCCGAAGACTTCGCTTTCAATCAAATCCTTCGGGATTGCCGCGCAATTGATGGCGATGAAAGGGCCGGCCTTGCGCGGCGAAATTCCATGCACAGCCTCGGCGGCTAATTCCTTGCCGGTGCCGCTCTCCCCAGTCACAAACACAGTCGCGCGCGATGCCGCGGCATTTTCTAGAATGCGATAGACTGCCTGCATGGTGGGCGCGGCGCCGATGAAGCCGGCGAATCCCTGGCGCGGCGCGCCGGCGGCCAGCACCGCCACCTGCCGGCGCAAGGCCGCGCGTTCCATCACATTCGCAACCGTCACCGTCAGGCGTTCCGGCGCGAAGGGTTTCACCAGGAAGTCAGATGCCCCGGCCTGCATCGCCTCCACCGCCAGCGTAACCGAACCATGCGCGGTCATCACCACCACAGGCAGATCAGGATCGCGCCCGCGCAATTCGCGCAGCACGGAAAGCCCATCACCATCGGGCAGGCGTAAATCCAAAAGCACGCCATCGGGCATGGCCTGATTGGCGAATTTCAGCGCATCGGCAATGCAATGCGCGTGGCGAATATCGTAAGGCCCCGCGCGCAGATATTCCTGATAGACCGTAGCGAGTGAAGGTGAATCCTCCACCAGCAAAATCTTGTGATGGAGCGGCGCATCAGCCACGCGCGCGCATCCAACCGAATAGGGTCATGGCACCGCCCAAGAACGCCGGCACCACCCAGGCGGGGGCTTCCAGTACCGGCAACAGCAGGTCATCCCAAATCATCGGCAGAAGATAGCGCTGCACCACGGCTTGCACCAAATTGAGCAAGCCAGGGTCCAGGCGAAACAACACCGCCCCCAAGGGGTCAGCGCCAAAAACCGCGAAAAGCCCCACCGCCAGGAACAGCAGCACCAAACCTATCAAGCGCATGAACTGCTCACGCCCAAAGCCTTTCGCGTTGCAGATTGGTGTAGAGGTCCGCCACGAATTCGCCATAGCCATTGAACAAAAGCGTCGGCACCGACTCTCCCGTGCCCAGCATGCGTTCCTGAGCCTGGCTCCAGCGCGGATGCGGCACGGCGGGGTTCACATTGGCCCAGAAGCCATATTCCTGTGACTGGATTTTCTCCCAGAAGGAAACCGGGCGCTGATCGGTCAGGCGAATGGTGACCAGGCTTTTGCCCGCCTTGAAGCCGTATTTCCAGGGCTGATGGAACCGGAGCGGCCCACCATTTTGCGGCGGCAGCAGCTTGCCATAGGCACCGACCACCATGAAGGAAAGCTCATTGGCGGCCTCCGCAATGGTGCAGCCCTCCGTATAGGGCCAGGGGTACCAGCTTTGCCTGAGGCCAGGCATGACACTCGGCAGAGTCGCGGTCTGGAACACGACATAGCGCGCGGAAGATAGCGGCTTCACCTCGGCCAATAGGGCGGAAAGCGGAAATCCGGTCCAAGGGACCACCATGGCCCATGCTTCCACACAGCGCAGGCGATAGACGCGTTCTTCCAGCGGCATGCGGGCGAGCAAATCCTCAATGCCAAATTCGCGCGGGGTTTCCACCATGCCCTCCACTTTCACCGTCCAGGGGCGCATGGGCATGCGTTGCGCGGCGGCGCTGATGGTCTTTTGGCTGCCGAATTCATAGAAGTTGTTGTAGGTGGTGACTTCGCGTTCAGCAGTGATGGCGCGGCCCGGCGCGTAGCGCGTATTGCGCATGGCAGGCGGTAATCCAGCTTGCTGCGCCATAGCGGGACCAGCGGCAAGCATCCCGGTGCCAAGCGCCAGGGCCTTCCGGCGGCCAAAGACCAGCGCTTCCGGCGTTACGCTGCTTTCGGGTAGATTCCAGGGGCGGCTTTTCAGGATATGCATGGCGGGAAGCCTTTCGTTAGTCTCGATAAAGGCGCGCCGCCCGCCAAGGTCAAGCGTGATCAGCGTCTGGGTTGTGGCAAAACCGCACTTGGCGGCTGGCCGGGCGCAAGGGTCACGCGGAATAGCCGATAGGCTTCGGCCTGCTGGCTGCCTCTAGCACGTATCAAGCGGCCCGCTTCGCCTTCAATTGGGGTGGCACCAGGCCAAAGTGGCGGCCCATCACCGCGTCTTTCACTTCGGATGAGCAGCCCTTGGGCGTTCTCGGGCGGTTTAGGCAGGGTGAAGAAACGCCAGCGCGGGTCCATGGCCACAACGCGCAGCTCGGGCGGCAGGCGGAAAGCCATGCCGGAAGCCAGTCCATACTCCTCGGCAGCGATGAAGCCAGCACCTTCACGCGCGGCGGCCCGCGCCAGATCAGCCGCCAAGCCATCCCAGCCGCCAAGCCGCGCCAGAGTTGGGTCCTGGCGGCGCGGCAGTGGCAAAGGCGCCGCGGTGGCTTGCAGATAGGCCACGCCCGCCATGGCAAAGCCCAGCGCCAGGGCGGGGATACGCCAGCGGAGCCAAGCCGCGGGCAGAAGCGCAGCGGCAGCTATGGCGGCATTGGGATAAAGGATCGCCGGCCAATTCCCCTGCACCCGGCTGCCAAGCGCCTGCCAGAGAAAAATCGCCGCCCCCGGGAGGATCAGCGCGAGCAGCAGCCCAGCCCCGGCATCCCGCGCGCGCCAGACCTGCCGCGCCGCCATGAAGGCGCCGATCACGCACAATAGAAAAACCAGAGGCGTCACCAAAGCCACCTGCCCGCCCAGCAATTCGCCAAGCCAGCGGAGACTCTGCCCCGCGCCGCCCGCCGCTGTCCGCCCGCCCTGCTTGGCGAAGGAAGCCCATTCATGCGCCGCATTCCAGAAAATCACCGGCGCAAAAAGCGCCACTGCCAGCGCGCCACCCACCCAAAGCTGCCAGCGCGTCAGCCAGCGCCGCGCCTCGGGCAACAGCACCAGCCACAGCACCAACCCAAAGCCCAGCAGCGCCGCCGTATATTTGGACAGCAGCGCACCACCCGCGAAGCACCCGGCCACCAGCCACCAGCTTGCATCGCCGCTGCGATGCGCCCGCGCCACAGCCCAAAGCGTCGCCACCCAAAAGAACAGCAAAGGCGTGTCCGGTGTCATGGTCACGGCGCCGAGTGCAGCGAAAAGCGTCGCGTTCATCAGCGCTGCCGCCCATGGCCCCGCACCACGCCCCGGGAAAAGATCCTCCGTTGTGCGCGCCAGCATCAGGGAGCCCGCGAAAAGCGACACCGGCCCCAAAAGCCGCACACCCAGTGCGTTATCCCCCAGCATCGCCGTGCCCAGCCAGATAAAGATCGCGACCATCGGCGGATGGTCCAAATATCCCGGCTGCAAATTGCGCGACCAAACCCAGTAATAAGCCTCATCCGGGGAAAGTGGCAGGATCGCCGCCAGCACCAGGCGCAGCAGCGTCAGCGCAACAAGCGCAGCGAGCCAAGGGTTCACTTGGCGCGCCACACCAAGGTGGCTGAGACCGCGTAATTCCACACCACCGTCAGCGCTGCCCCTGCCGCGCCGGCCAAGCCCCAGGCCAGCACGCCATCTCGCAGCAACAGATTGGCAATGCCGATATTGGCCGCCGCACCAAGGCCGCAGACCAGATAGAACAGCACCAGGCCGCGCAGCAGCGCCGGCCCGCGCAGCCGCCGATCCCGATAGGTGATGCGATTATTCAGCAGGAAATTTACTGTCATGGCGACGAAAGTGGCCGCCCATTGCGCGGCGCTGAAGCCAACCCCGCCCAGCCCATGCAACGCGCCCAGCACCACCAGATGCACCAGCACGCCAATCGCCCCGACAGCGGCGAAGGACAGGAAGCGGAGCGGCACAACACCGCCGAGCGCCTTATCCGCCAGCAAGCCCGCGAATTCCAATAGCACCGCCGCATCCAGCTTGCTTTCGCCCGCCACACGCGCGCGGAAGGAATAGGGGATTTCCAGGCTGCGCAAAGGCCGCTTCGCTGAAAGCAGAATATCCAGCAAAATCTTGAAGCCCGTGCCGGTCAAGCGCGGTGCCACTTCCTCAAACACGTCACGCGGCAGGGCAAAAAATCCGCTCATCGGATCACTCACGCGCATGGGCAATGCCGCATTAGCAAGAGCCGCCCCGGTATCTGAGATCATTTGCCGCGCGGCGGTAAGCCCGCCCTGCTTATCGCCACCTTCGATATTGCGGCTACCGATCGCGATATCGGCGTGGCCCGCTTCCAATGCTTCCAGCATGCGCGGCAAGATCGTTTCATCATGCTGCAAATCGCCATCAATCACCGCAACATAAGGCGCAGACGTCGCCAGCATCCCTTCAATGCAGGCGGAAGCGAGCCCTCTGCGCCCGATACGCTTCAGGCCCCGGATGCGTGCGTCCTGCGCGGCAATGGCGCGCACTGCCGCCGTGGTTCCATCTGGGCTGTCATCATCAACAAAAATCGCTTCCCAAGGCACGCCCGCCAGCGCCGCATCCAGCCGCGCCACCATGGGCGCCACATTCGCCGCTTCATTGAAGCAGGGGATCACCACGCAAAGGCGCGGCAGCGCCGTGGCGGTCACTTTTCTTCTTGCCAGGCAAGGCCGGTTTTGCGCGCCGCCAATTCCAACTCAGGCTTACCGAAAAGATAGCCCTGGCCGTACTTCACGCCCAGTTCCAGCATCAGCGCCGCTTCCGCTTCCGTTTCAATACGTTCAGCCACCACCTGCGCGCCGACCGTGCGGGCAAGATCCACCATGGCGGCGATGAAGCCGCGATCACGTTCGCTCTGCAAGGCATTCGCGACATAAATGCCATCCACCTTCACGTAATCCACATTGAAGGCGCGCAGATACCGAAAGGCCGCTGCCCCGGCGCCGAAATCATCAAGGCAGACCGGAATGTTATGTTCACGCAACAGGGCGATCATCCGAATCGCTTCATCTTCCTGTTCGATTTCGGCGGTTTCGGTAATTTCCACCACCAGCCGATCGGCCATGCCCGGCGTCTTTTCCAGAAGCTTGCGCATTTCTTCCCGGAATTTCGGACTTTGGAGGGAAAGCCCGGAAAGATTGCACGCAACCCGCGTGCCGCCCGCGGCACCCGCAGCTTCGCAAACCGCGCTGACCACCGCCCAGTCCAATTCTTCGGTCAGGCCCACCGCTTCCGCGAGCGCCACGAATTCGCCCGGATGGGACAGCGCCATATCATCGGCCTGAAGTGGGCGGATAAGCGCTTCATAATGATGCGGCGTACGGTCAGCCAGCGCCACAATCGGCTGAAACGCCATCCGGAAGCGCCGTTCGGCAATGCTGCGCCGAAGCAGGCCCGCGCGTTCCGAAGCGCTATCCAGAAAGCCCGCAAGCCCGCCGGCAAAGCCGGCCTTGGTTAGGGCATCATTCCCGCCACGGGCAAAGGCGGCCAGCGCAAAGCGCAGCGCCCTTGTTGCCTGAACGGGGCTCAGCCCCTCAGCCTCCAGCCCCACAGCCATGGCACCAACCGATACATCCTGCACCCCGCGATCCTTCAGGATTTCGGCAACGGCGGCGGTGAGTGCCGGCAAATCTAGTGGCGCCTGACCAGGCAAAAGCCCATAGCGCCCATCACCAAGCTCGGTCGCAATAGCGCCCTGCCCGGCTTCCTGGCTCAGCTTTTCCTGAATCTGTTTGTTGACATCAGCAGCCGGCGTGAAATTGCCGGCAGGGCCGCTCAATTCCAGAAAGCCGACCGGGCCGCCCGGCTCACCGGAACGCAGAATTTCCTCAGCCAGGCTGACCAGCCCAGGCCCGCCAGGCAGAGGGCCGCCCGGCAATTCGCGGGGCAAGGGCGCCAGGGTCAGCACCAGCTTCGCATTTGTACCACCAAGCCGGAGTCCCGAAACGCTGAAGGCCGTGGCTTCCTGATCCGCCAATTTCACTACAGCGGGCTTCAACCTGCCCTGTTCGGCCATCAGCACTAGCGCGGTGGCAAGGGCTGGGCGATCCGCTGCGGTGACCAGGGAAATCACCGGCTCACCCAAAAATTCCTGCGCATCACGCCCGAAGCGCGCACGAAAGGCGCCTTCGGCAAAGGTAATCCGCCCCTGCAAATCAGCTTCCAGCAAAAGCTCAGCCGCGGCGAAGGCAAAGACCACAAAGCGGTCTTTGCTCCGGCTTGAAGGGCCGAGTTTCTGTGATGGCGCGGCGTTACCCATTATTCCTTCCGGACCAGATCAACCCATTCGCCCGCCTAAAGATGAACAAACACTTAAGCGTTCGTTCCTTCATGGCCGCATCCGGGGCTGGATAGGGCCTGACGCCAAGTTGTTTGAGCCTGAAAAACGCGACCCAAACAACCAAACCCAGGCCCATTCATCACCGAACCGGCGACCTGGTCAGGATATAAGGGTTTACTTCACCGGGGAGAAGGCAGTCGGCTTCAATTCCATCACCGTCTGCTGCTTAAGCGCGCCGAGCGGCGCAATCGCCTTGCCGAATTCCGCCCAGCCCGGATCGCTCATCATGGCGGTGCGGCGGCGATCCCGGTCCCCCAGGCCTTCATAAGCCCACATGAAGACCACCTGGTTGATCGGCCCGATTTCCGTCACCGCGAAAAGCAGCAATTGGCCAAGCATGCGCTTTTGCACCGGCAGGCCGTATTTTTCATACGCCTCAAGCCAGCCGGCCATCTTGCCGGGGTGGAAATCATAGGTCCGGTGATCCACGAACATGCCCGTCCCGCCAATCTCCCGCTTGAATTGGAAGCCCTTGGCTTGGGTGATGGGCGAAAAAGGCACGGTTTTCAGGAACTTGACTTCCTGCTGGGCCAGCGCGCCGGCCTCTGCTGAACGCTTGCGGAAAGCCTGCCAATCCGGGTCCGCTTCTCGCGCGGCGAGCGATGTTTCGCGCGTATCAATATCATCCCAGCCACGGAAGAAGACCACGCGATTGAAGGTACCCACTTCCACCTGAAAGAAGCCGAGCGAAGGGCCCATATGGCGGGCCGAGGCCGGGCCGCCCAAGCTTTGATAGGCATCCATCCAGAGCGGCATCTTGCCCGGATGGAAGGTATATTGGCGCTGTTCGACATACATGTTGCGTTATCTCCCGCATAATGATGGCCAAGCTTCCGCCGAGACCCGCGCCAGCGCAAGCCGCCCAGCCAGCCCACAGTTTTGCTGCACCGCAAAAAATACTTGAACCGTGCGGGTTACAGGCGCAGGAAGATACTCAAAACAGGAGCCAGTGCCATGACATCCCAGCGCCACATCCCGCCCGGCCGGGAATTGCTGAAAAAGGGCAATGAGACAGCCAAGCGCGTGATCGAACAAAGCCGAAGCATGGCCGATGTGATGGGCCGCCACGCCAAGGCCTTGCCAGAAGCACTGAACCCGAAAGCACCGCTGGAAAGCCTGGCCAAGGCGGGCCATGGGCTGATGCAGGCACCGCAGAACCTAGTGATGGATGCGGGCGCCTACATGCTGGACGCGGCGCAGCGTAGCTTCCTGTTCTGGGACACGATGCGCGAAGCGGGCAATAACTTCGTCTCGCATGAACAGGCGGGCTGCCCGCCCGTGCTGATTTTTGATTTTGAAACCGTGGTGGATGGCCGCAAGCTGAAGCGCCCGGTGAATTACGCCCTGGTACGCATCACGCCGCCCGAAGATATGGTGCCGAGCAATGACGCGTTGCGGCCATTCCTGATCATTGATCCCCGCGCCGGCCATGGTTCTGGCATTGGCGGCTTCAAATCAGACAGCCAGGTGGGTGTCGCACTGCGCCGCGGCCACCCGGTTTATTTCGTGATCTTTTTCCGCGACCCGGAACCGGGGCAGACGATTCTGGACATCACCGCCGCCGAAGCGGTGTTCCTGAAGCATGTGACGGATGCCCACCCCAAGGCGCCGAAGCCCGTTGTGATCGGCAATTGCCAGGGCGGCTGGGCGGTGATGATGCTGGGCGCGGCTTTGCCTAATCAGCTTGGTGCCTTGGTGCTGAATGGTGCCCCGCTTTCCTATTGGGCGGGTGAGAAGGGCAAGAATCCCATGCGCTATCTGGGTGGCTTGGCTGGTGGTGGCTGGCCTGCCGCGCTGATGGCCGATATGGGCAATGGCCGCTTTGATGGCGCCAATCTTGTCGCGAATTTTGAGGCTCTGTCGCCCGCCAATACTTGGTTCCGCAAGTACTTCGACCTTTACGCCAATGTGGATCAGGAATCGGAGCGATTCCTGGAATTTGAACGCTGGTGGGGCGGATATTTCCTCATGAACCGCGATGAGATTCGCTGGATTGTGGAAAACCTGTTCATCGGCAACCGTTTCGCCGCCGGGCGTATTTCGGCGGGTGATGGCCAGACCTTCAATATGCGCGAAGTGAAGGCGCCGATCATCGTCTTTGCTTCCGCCGGCGACAATATCACCCCGCCCGGCCAGGCTTTGCGTTGGATTGCCGATGTCTATCGCGATGAACGCGAAATCAAATCCCTCGGCCAGACCATTGTGTATCTGTTGCATGAGGATATTGGGCATCTTGGCATTTTCGTCTCCGGCAAGGTGGCGAAGAAGGAACATAGCGAAATCGCCAATACGCTCGACATGATCGAAGCTGTGGCGCCTGGCCTTTATGAAATGGTGATCACCAGCCATCAGGAAGGTCCCGAGGATGGCGAATGGCAGGTGGAGCTGGTGGAACGCACCATCGCCCAGGTGCGCGAAATTTCTGGTGAGGCTGAAAATGAAGCCTTCCCCGCGGTCGCGCAGATTTCCGAATTGAACCAGCATCTTTACGATGTGCTGGCGGCCCCCGTGATCCGGCAATTCAGCACGGAAATGGGCGCCGAGGCGCGGCGGCGCATGAACCCCATGCGTTGGCGCCGCTATGCGCTGAGCGATATGAACCCCTGGATGGGCCCGATTTCATCGCTTGCGGGTCTGGCGCGCGAGAACCGCCGCCAGGCCGCACCGGATAATCCTTTCCTGGCCTTCGAAAAGGCCTTTGCTGATTCAGTGGAATACGGGCTGAATGCGATGCGCGATGTGCGTGATGCCTGGGTGGAAATCGCCTTCCACGGCGTCTATGGCACACTGAATGCCTCGGGCGTCACTGGTGAGGATTATACCGCGGAAGCGGAAGCAGCGCGCGCTTCTGTCACCACCGATGCGCCGCAGCGCGCCGAAGCAGAAGCGAAGCTTGCACAAGGCGGTTATGCCGAGGCCGTGATCCGCATGATGATCCTGCTGGCTGATGCGCGTGGCGCGGTGCGCCGTTCACGTCTTGCGCGGTCCAATCATCTGCTCACCACCGAAGCGCCCTTTGCGCAAATGAGTGCTGCGGACCGCATGGGCGTGATTCGTGATCAGACCATGATCGCCACGCTATTCCCAGAGGAGGCGATCAGGACGCTGACGGCGCTGCTGCCAGATGCGGCTTCACGCCGGAAGGCGCTGAAGGTGGTTGAAACCGTGGCTGGCCCGGATGAGGAGTTGGGAGACAATGCCCGCGCGCGCTTGCAGCGTTTGCGCGAAATTCTGGCGGTACGCCCGCAGCGCGCAGCGTGATCAAGGATTACTTGCCAGCATCCCCAGCATTTCGGCATCGCTGATCTGGTGGAAATCAACATAGGATGCACTGATGCCGCCGTGGAAATCTTCCGTTTCCACGGCAATGATCTCATCCGCCACATCCTTCAGCGCGGCGATGCTTTCAGGTGCGGCGATGGGCACGGCAAGCACAAGCCGCGCGGCACCACGCTGGCGTAGTGCCTGCAAGGCCGCCCGCGCGGTAAAGCCCGTGGCAAGCCCATCATCCACCAGAATGACGTTGCGCCCCTTGGGGTCCAGCCTTTTGCGGCCCTTTAGATAAAGCACGGCGCGGCGCGCGAGTTCCTGCTTTTCTGCGGCCAGCACGGGGGCGATCATGTCGGTGTTCAGGCCGGTATGGGCGATGACGTCCTGATTGAGCAGCGGCTCTTCAAGGCCTTCTGCCAAAGCGCCGAAGCCCAGTTCCGGCTGCCAGGGCACGCCCAATTTGCGTACAAGCAAAAGATCTAGCGGCGCGCCCATGGCCTCAGCAATGGGCAGCGCCACAGGCACGCCACCACGCGGCAGGGCAAAGATCACGGGCTTGTCGAAGCCACGCGCTGCAAGCAAGGGCGCAAGGCTACGCCCTGCCTCAGCGCGGTCGGCGAAGCGCGCCATGGGTTTGGCTGAGAAAGTCATGCGCGAAAATGGCGCGAGCCTATGGGCGCGTCACTTCACCTTCGCGGCATGTCGCGTTCTACGCTTCCTCATCCCGCAAAATGCGCGCCGCCGCCAGCAGCGCCTTCTCATACCGCGCGCGTTCCTTGGCGGTTTTCTCAGCCGGCCAGGGGCGAAACCCCTCCCCGGTTTTCGGGCCCAGCTTGCCCTCAGCGACCAAGCGCGCGAGGCCCGGGCTTGGTTCCGGACTGTTATTGAGCGAGGGATAGATGGTGCGCCCCGCTTCCAACTGCGTCTCAAGCCCTGCCAATTCCTTTTGCAGGATCGGCCCCGCCGCGACATAACGAAAGCCGAAGGCGTAGCGCACGGCGTTATCCACATCCTCAGCCGTGGCGAGGCCCTGATCAATCACGGAAAAGGCTTCGCGCATCAGCGCATGTTGGATGCGATTGGCCAGAAACCCCGGCACATCTTTCGCCACGCGAATAACCTTGCGGCCAAGCCCCGCCATGATGTCAGCGAGTTTGTCGCAAACCGCTTGGTCTGTGTATTCGCCGCGCACAACCTCGACGCCGGGCACCAGATGCGCGGGCAGGAAGAAATGCAAATTCGCACAGCGCGCGCGCCCCGGCAGATCACCGGCAATATCTGTGATGCGATAGCCAGATGCGTTGGACGCTATCGGGATGCCTGCGGGCACCAGCGCATCAAGTTCCACAAAAACCTTGCGCTTCAGATCAAGCCTTTCGGGTACGGCTTCAATCACTGCCTCGGCCTCTGCATAATCCGGCGCCTTCATGTCATCCAAAAGTGTGAGGCCGGAAGCCGCGGCAGGGTCGCCATCCAACTGCGTGATGGATTGCGCGACGCGGGCTTGGGCGGCGGGCCAACGATCCCGCGCCGGTTCCACCGCGGTCACGCGCCAACCGCCGTTGAGGAAAATCGCCGCGATATCGCAGCCCATCAACCCCATGCCGAGGATGATGACATGGCGCGGGGCGGTCATGCTGCGGCCCGTGGCGTAATGCCGCCCTGCGCCACGATGAAATCAGCGATTTCAGAAACCCCCTTCAGCACCTTCAGATTCGTGAAGATGAAGGGCCGCGCATTGCGCATCTTGCGCGCATCGCGGTCCATCACGGAAAGATCAGCGCCAACCAAAGGCGCCAGATCAATCTTGTTGATCACGAGCAGGTCACTCCGCGTAATGCCGGGCCCGCCCTTGCGCGGGATTTTATCGCCGGCTGAAACGTCAATCACATAGATGGTCAGGTCTGCCAATTCCGGGCTGAAGGTCGCGGCCAGATTATCGCCGCCGCTTTCAATGAACAGTATCTCCAACTTGGGGAATTTCACTGCCATGTCATGCACGGCAGCAAGGTTGATGGAGGCATCTTCGCGGATCGCCGTATGTGGGCAGCCGCCGGTCTCAACGCCCGCGATGCGTTCCGGCACCAGCGCGCCGGAGCGCGTCAGGAATTCCGCATCTTCGCGCGTATAGATGTCATTGGTGATGACCGCGATGTCGTAGCGGTCGCGCATGTATTTACAAAGGCGATCCACCAAAGCGGTTTTGCCGGACCCAACCGGGCCGCCAATGCCAACGCGAAACGGGCCATGCTGCGATGTGCTCATGATCTGAACAACCTTGTGTATTGCGTCTCATGACGCAGGGAAAAAATATCCAGCATCGGCGCTGCCGTGCCAAGCCGGGCGAGATCGGCGGTCAGCGCGGCTTCAGCGGCGGCGGCCACGCTGGGTTGCAAGGCAGCGATGGCCAATTGGCCATCGGTTTGCCCCAGCGGCACCAGCCGTACCCCAGCAGAAACCAAATTCGCCGCGAAAGCCGCCAGAAAGGCAAAGGCCGCATCACGCGCCGCAATGCCCTGTTCCGCTGCTGCCGCACCAAAGGCCACCGCATGGGCAAGCTGGCGCGGATGGCGCGCTGCGAAGGCCGCGAAGCGCGGCGTGGGCCAGGCGGCCAGCGTGACGTTGGTAAAAGCCGTGCCCTGCGCTTCCGCTTCCAAAGCGGTTTCTGCCGTGCCGCGCCAGGCGGCACCCAGTTCCGCGACCTCATCCAACGCCTTGTCATCGCGCTTCGCCATGGCGCGATGCGCGGCCACCAGCAAGGCGCCATCCACGCGACCGGCGCCAAGCCGCAGTGCCGCCGAGACATAGGCAATCAGCCCATCGCGCTTGGTGACGCTGCCCGCTTCCACCGCCGCTTCCAACCCATGGCTATAGGTATAGGCGCCCACCGGATAGGCCGGCGAAAGCCACGTGAGCAGCCGATAGAGCGCCTGCTGCGCTTCCGGCACTTCGGGGGTTTTTCTAGTGGTGATGATGGTGGTTTCCATCGCCATGGTGATGGTCATGATCACCATCGCCATGATGGTGATGATGGTGCCCCGGATGGCGATTATGTTCGCCATAAGCACCACCTTCCGGATCGAAGGCTGCTTCCACATGGGCCAGCTCAGCGCCCAAGCCCTTCAGCATGGCTTCAATCACATGATCCTTGCGGATCAGGATTCGGCTGCCTTCAATCTGCGTCGGCAAATGCCGATTGCCGAGATGCCAGGCCAGCCGCGCCAACCGTTCCGGCGTTTCGGCGGTGATTTCAATCAAGGGCTCAGGCGCGGCCTGCACCAGGATAACACCGCCGCCTTCCAGCAGCAGCCCATCCCCCTGCCGGAGCGCAGTCGCTTCTTCCAGATCCAGCAAAAAGGCGAAGCCATCTTCCGCCACATAGCGCTTGCGGCGGCGGAAGCGGTCATCAAAATCCAGCGTCACGCGATGGCGCGCGGTGCGTTCCACCCAGCCGTCGGCGGGCAGAACTTGGATCGCGCGGGGGAGTGTCTCGGTCATGTCTGGCATACCTCAAAACATGAAGTAACGCTGCGCCATGGGCAGCACCTTGGCTGGCTCACACACCAGCAATACGCCATCGGCACGCACCTCATAGGTTTCGGGATCAACCTCAATCTTGGGGAGCGTCGCATTATGCACCATGCTGCGCTTGCTGATGCCGCCGCGGCAATTGCGCACCGCCACCAATTCGCGCGAAAGCCCGAAGCGCCCGGCGATATCCGCTTGCAACGAAGCACCGCTCACGAAGGTCACCGCAGATAACAGGCGAGAACGCCCATAGCTGCCGAACATCGGCCGGTAATGCACTGGCTGCGGCGTGGGGATGGACGCATTCGGGTCGCCCATCAGCGCCATGGCAATGGTGCCACCCTTCAACACCATATCCGGCTTCACGCCAAAAAAGGCCGGCGTCCACATCACAAGATCGGCGATCTTGCCCACTTCCACGCTGCCGACATGATCAGACACACCCTGCGCAATCGCGGGGTTGATCGTGTATTTGGCGATGTAGCGCTTGGCGCGCGCATTGTCGTTGTCGCCCTTTTCGTCCGGCAAGCGCCCACGCTGCACTTTCATTTTATGCGCGGTCTGCCAGGTGCGGATGATCACCTCACCCACGCGCCCCATCGCCTGGCTGTCAGAAGACATCATGCTGATGGCGCCGATATCATGCAGGATGTCTTCCGCCGCGATGGTTTCCTTGCGGATGCGGCTTTCGGCAAAGGCCACGTCTTCCGCAATGCGCGGATCAAGATGGTGGCAGACCATGAGCATATCCAAATGCTCATCCACCGTATTCACCGTGTAGGGCATGGTGGGGTTGGTGGATGAAGGCAGCACACCCGCTTCACCGACCAGTCGCAGAATATCCGGCGCATGGCCACCGCCGGCGCCTTCGGTATGGAAGGCCTGAATGGTGCGGCCACGAATGGCCTTGATGGTTTCCTCCACAAAGCCGCTTTCATTCAGCGTGTCGGTGTGGATGGCGATCTGAATATCCATCTCATCCGCGACTGAAAGGCAGGTATCAATAGCCTTTGGTGTTGTGCCCCAATCCTCATGCAGTTTCAGGCCGCAAGCCCCCGCGCGGATTTGTTCTTCCAAGCCCGCCGGCAGCGCGGCATTGCCCTTGCCCAAGAAGCCAAGGTTCATCGGAAAGCCTTCGGCAGTCTGCAACATACGCTCCATATGCCAAGGGCCGGGCGTGCAGGTAGTGGCCAGCGTGCCATGCGCCGGCCCCGTGCCGCCCCCGAACATGGAGGTGATGCCAGACGCCAAAGCTTCTTCGATCTGCTGCGGGCAGATGAAATGGATATGCGGATCAATGCCGCCCGCGGTCAGGAAGCGCCCCTCACAGGCTATGATCTCCGTCCCCGGCCCGATGATGATGTCCACATTCGGTTGAGTGTCGGGATTGCCCGCCTTGCCAATCGCGGCAATGCGCCCGCCGCGCAGGCCGATATCGGCTTTCACCACGCCCCAATGATCCAGGATCAGCGCATTGGTGATCACGGTATCCATCGCACCTTGGGCGCGCGTGACCTGGGATTGCCCCATGCCATCGCGGATCACCTTGCCGCCGCCGAACTTCACTTCCTCACCATAGGTGGTGAAGTCTTTTTCAACCTCGATAAAGATTTCCGTATCGGCCAGGCGCATACGGTCGCCCACCGTTGGGCCATACATGCCGGCATAGGCGGCGCGAGAGAGCTTCGTTGCCATGGGTCAGACCGCCCCTTCCGTTTCGCCGCGAAAGCCATGAATGATCCGCGCACCCGCAATCGGGATCAGCCGCACCTTGCGCGCCTGCCCCGGTTCAAAACGCACAGCCGTGCCGGCGGGAATATCCAACCGGCAGCCACGCGCCTTGGCGCGATCAAAATCGAGCAGCGGATTGGTTTCCGCGAAATGATAATGGCTGCCAACTTGCACCGGGCGGTCGCCCTTATTGGCCACCGTGATTTCCACTGAATCGCGCGTTGCGTTCAGCGCAATATCGCCGGGGGCGGTGATGATTTCGCCGGGGATCATTTGCGGCCTCCCTTCTTCGGCGCTGATTTCGCCTTGGGTTTGGTCTTGGCGGGTTTTTTAGCAGGTCTCGCAGCAGCTTTCGGTTTGGCTTTGGCTTTAGGCGCGGCTTTCGCTTTTGCGCTGGGCTTCTTCGCCACCGGCGCTCGGATTGGCTGATGCACCGTCACCAGCTTGGTGCCATCCGGGAAGGTCGCTTCCACTTGTATTTCATGCAGCATCTCCGCGATGCCTTCCATCACCTGGTCACGCGTCAGCACGGTTGCGCCATCGCGCATCAGTTCTGCCACGCTGCGGCCATCGCGCGCCCCTTCCACCACGAAATCCGTAATCAGCGCCACGGATTCGGGGAAGTTCATTTTCAGGCCGCGTTCCAGGCGCCGTCGCGCCACGATCGCGGCCATGGAAATCATCAGCTTGTCTTTTTCACGCGGGGTCAGGTTCATGGCGTTGGGTTCCGCAATCGCTGTGCCATCATCATGGGATTTTCTGCTTCATGTCGTCCATAGGCGCGGCAGCCGCGCCGGCAGGCCAAGCGCCGGGCGCAGCCGGCAAATCGCAGCCCCCAGCCCTTCGCGCACCGCAACGGCACCGCCAAGCCAACGCGTGACCAAAAGCCCAGGCCGGACAAGGCTGGCCAATGCGCCATCTTCGCGCAAAGTATCGCGCAAATCAGGCGTGGCCATCGGGCCGGCCAGCACCAGGCTGCCCAGCGCTTCGGCATTGGCGAACCCAAAGGGGTCAGCGAAATCGGCGGCGATATCCTCGCCAAGGCTCAACCCATCCGCCCAAAGCAGCTTGCCGCCGCGCTGGATGCGCCAAGAATCCTGCAAAGCGCCGCGACGCCAGGTCTCGCCCCGCGCGGCGCGGCCAAAGACCAGCGCTTCGGCCATCAGCAGTGTCGCGTCCTCGGCGATGTCGGCATTCAGGCGCCGTTCAAGCCGCGCGGCCTCAAACAGGATGGTTTCCTGCGGGATCCATTCGAAAACCGCGCCGGGGCCGGCTTCAAGCGTCACGGAAATCTCGGTAGCAGGGCCAAGGCTGCGATAGATTTTCTCAGCCGCCGGGGTGGAGAAACTGGCCCGCGCCCCGGCTCCAAGACTAAGCGCGATTTCCACCTTATCGCCGCCGGCCAGGCCGCCCGCGGTATTCACCAGAGCGCAAATGGGTGCCTCATCGGCCTCCGGGTCGGGAAACAGGGCGCGCATGGGGGGCGATTGATAAAGCCCGCCCAGCACCGTGCGCCCTTCATGCAGATGGTAATCCAATTCCAACCGCCCGCGAGAGCGCTGATGGTTAGGCTGGGGCATGGAAGCAGCATTCATGGCGTGAGATTAACCACGCCCAGCGCCCGCCACCAAATGGCGCGGCTGAGGGCAAACTCTGCGCAAAATACAGGCAGGGAAACGGGCTGGACAGGCGCGCGCTGCACGGCTTTGGTGGCAGGGATCAAACCGAAAGCCACACCATGCGCCGCATCACCACAGAACCGCTTACCGCCGAAGCCTTCGCCCCCTTTGGGGAGGTGCTGGAAAGCCCAGCCTCTCCAGGCCGCGCCTATATAGACAAGCTTTTGGAAAACCGCCGTGGCGGGGCAGCGCCCAGTCTTTCCTTCACGCGTGCCCTACCGAAAACAGCGCCTTTCGCGTCCACCACCATGGAAAGGCATGAGTTCTCCTCCCAATCCTTCATTCCCATGGAAGCGGGGCGCTGGCTGGCGCTGGTGGCGCCGCATGGGGCGGATGGCTTGCCAGATATGGCAAAGGCGCGCGCCTTTCTGGTGCGGCCTGATCAAGGCGTCACTTACGGCGCCAATGTCTGGCACCACCCTTCCACCGTGTTTGACCGCGAAGCACGCTTCGCCGTTTTCATGTGGAAGGATGGCACCAGCGCCGATGATGAATTTGTTGAGGTGCAGCCTTTTGAACTGCACCTCGGCTAAAGCCTGGTTCAGTGGCCTTGCGGCTGCTGACCGCGGGTTTTCCAGAGCGACCAGAAAATCCCGCCCGCAATGATCGCCGCTGTCACACCCAGCGAAATGGCGGGGTCAAGCTTGCCGACCATCTGGTTCCAGAAGATTTTGCCGCCGATGAAAACCAGCACCAGCGCCAGCGCATATTTCAGGTAGTGGAAACGATGCACCATGGCGGCGAGTGCGAAGTACAGCGCGCGCAGCCCCAGGATCGCCATGATATTCGCGGTGTAGACAATGAAGGTATCGGTCGTGATGGCGAAGATCGCCGGCACGCTATCCACCGCGAAAATCAAATCGGCGATATTGATCACCACCAGCGCCAGGAATAGCGGCGTGGCGAAGGCAAGCTTCTTGCCCGTAGCCGGATCCATCTGGCGGACAAAGAACTTTTGGCCATGGAGTTCATCCGTCACGCGCATGTGCTTGCGCATGAAACGCACGATGGGGTTTTTCGAGATATCCTGCTCCCCTTCCGGCACCACCAGCATCTTGATGCCGGTCGCGATCAGGAAGCCGCCGAAGATATAGAGCACCCAGCTATATTGCTGCACCAGCGCCGCACCCGCCGCAATCATGATGCCGCGCAGCAAGATCACGCCAATGATGCCCCAGACCAGCGCGCGGTACTGGTAGCGCGCCGGAATGGCGAAATAGCCAAAGATCAGGCTGATCACAAAAACATTGTCAATGGACAGTGCCTTTTCGATGAAAAAGCCGGTGAAAAAGGCAATGCCCGCATGGGTGCCATCTGATGTGGTAATTTCGCCATTGTCATAGGCCCACCAAATGCCCGCGCCATACAGCACGGCAAAGGCGATATAGAAGGCGGAAAGCCACAGGCTTTGCGCCACGCCCATTTCCTTATCCTTGCGGTTCAAAACGCCAAGGTCAAAGGCCAGCAATAGCAGGACAATCAGCAGAAAGCCTTTCCACATCCAGAAAGGCTTGCCCATCCATTCGGCCGCAAGGAATTCCATCCCCATACCTCATCCAATGGCGCGGATCAGCCACAGGGGGCCGAGACCGCGCAGTGTTGCACGATCCGACATCGCGATGGGTCGCCGAAGACGCGCGACTTCCGCCAGAGGGGCCCGGATAAGGCGTTAGATGGCGCAGGCCGGAATGGTTTTCAAGCCCCATTGCGGCGGCCCCTCGGAGGAACCATTTGGGGGTTTGCGCGGTGACCCCTTGGCTAATAGGTTGCCGCCATGTCATAGGGTCCGAAGAACCGCTCCGGCGGGACTTCCAACTGGGAATTGAGGCGTCGCAATGGGTTCCTTCAGCATCTGGCATTGGCTTGTGGTTCTGCTGGTCGTCCTGCTGCTTTTCGGCAGCGGCAAGATCAGCGGGCTGATGGGCGATCTGGCCAAGGGCATCAAGTCCTTCAAGCAAAATATCAAGGAAGATCAGGCGGATGCCTCGATGGAGGCGCAGGCCCAGGGCCAGTCCCAGCCGGCTGGCAGCATCCAAGGCCCTGCCGCGGCTTCTTCCACAGCGCAGGGCGCGTCCGCGCAAACTACACCGCCCCGCCCGGGCGCCTGATTGCCTTGCCCGCCCTCGCGCCATTTGGGCGGGGGCGGCTTCATCCCCATCCCCGGGCATTCATGCCTGGGCTTGGGGCAAGTAAGACTATCCAGGCTGCCGGGCCAAGGTTAGAACAGATTCGCGTTTTTTCCGCGTGGAGGGCCCGCGCCATGCTCACAACCTGGACCGTTGAGGATGGCCGCTGCCGCCTGCGTGAAGGTGCCATCTCCCACATCACCGCCGCCTTGCCTGGACCCGCACGGGAAGCCGCCAGTGAGGTCGCGGAAGCCGAGAATATTCGACACGCTGTCTGGATAGATTTGCTGAACCCGACACCGTCGGAAGAACGCGCGGTGCAGCAGGCGCTCTCGCTCGAAATACCGACGCGGGAGGAAATGCAGGAAATCGAAAGCTCCTCCCGGCTTTATCGCGAAGATGAAGCGCTGTTTCTCACTGCCAATTTTCTCTATGGCGTGGATTCGGGCGAATATGGCTCCACCCCCATCAGCTTTGTGTTGACCAATAGCGCGCTGGTCACGGTGCGCTACGCAACACCACGCGCCTTCACTGCCTTCGCAGCGCGCGCACAGCGCCACCCATCCTTACTGCAATCCGCAGATGCGGTCATGCTGCATTTGTTCGAACAGATTGTGGACCGGCTGGCCGATATTCTGGAAAAAGTCGGCGCGGATATGGATAAGGCGAGCCAATCCACCTTCCGCGCCTCACAGGCCGATTTCAAGATGCATCGGCGCAATGACAAGCTGAAGGATGCGCTATTCACACTGGGCCAGGTTGGGGAAGTGACGACACGCGCTTCCGAAACCCTGCTTGGCCTTTCACGGATTCTGACCTTTGTCGGGGCCGAAAAGGGAACAGCGATACGCAAGGAAAACCAAGCGCTGATCAAGACGCTGGTGCGCGATGTGCGATCCCTGGTGGAACATGCAAGCTTCCTGAATTCCAAGGCGCAATTCCTGCTGGATGCCGTGCTTGGCGTGTTGAATGTCGAACAGACCAATATCATCAAGACCTTTACGGTCGCCTCAGTCGCGCTCATGCCACCCACGCTGATTGCCAGCATTTACGGCATGAATTTTGAGTTTATGCCTGAGCTGAAATTGGCTTTTGGCTATCCCTTGGCGCTTGTGCTGATGATCGTCTCAGCCATTATGCCCATTCTCTATTTCCGCCGCAAAGGCTGGCTCTAAATCAAGAGGACAATCTGATGTCGCAAGCAACGCGGGTCCCCGCTTCTGTCGCTACCTGCCGTTGGGGCGGGTTCGACGCTTCCTTTGCGCCGGTTGCGAGCATTGCCTCGGGCGAGACTGTTATTCTGGAATGCGTCTCGGGCGGGCCGGAGGTGATGCCGGGGCCGGAGAAGGGCCTGCCACTGCACCCCGCCATTTCAGAAATCCACACCAAGCTGCCACGGCTCGGCGCACATATCATCACCGGCCCGGTTGAGGTGCGCGGCGCCGAACCAGGTGACGCGCTGCGCGTGGATATCGAGAAAATCGAACTCGGCGCGGATTGGGGCTTTTGCGGCTTCCGCCCGCTTTTCGGCACGCTGCCGGAAGATTTCCCCTATCGCCGCACGCTGCATATTCCGGTGAATAAGCAAGCCATGACCTGCCGCCTGCCCTTCGGGCCGCAGGATGGCGGGCTTGATCTGCCGCTGGCACCCTTCTTTGGTGTGATGGGCGTGGCGCCACCGCCCGATTGGGGGATGGTGAATACCAAGGAACCGCGCGCCATTGGCGGCAACCTCGACAACAAGGAATTGACCGAGGGCACTACGCTATTCTTGCCTATTTTCAACAAGGGCGCCTTGTTTTCCGCCGGTGATGGCCACGGCGTGCAAGGCGATGGTGAGGTCTGCATCAATGCCCTCGAAATCTGCCTGACTGGCCATTTCAAGCTTTCCGTGGTGAAGGGCGGCGGCGCCAAGGACCCGGTGCTGAAATTCCCCCGCGCGGAGACCAAAACCCATTTCATCACCATGGGGATGAATGAGGATCTGGATTTGGCGATGAAGCAGGCGCTGCGTGAGATGATCGCCTTCATCTGTTCGCGCACCAATCTTTCGGATGCCGACGCCTATCAATTCTGCTCACTGGCAGTTGATTTCCGCGTAACGCAGACGGTGAATGGCGAAAAGGGCGTGCATGGCATGCTAAAGAAGGGGTTGTTGTTCTGAAAATGCGCAACGCATCCTGCGCCCCAAAGGCTCCGGAAGGGTAGCAATTCATCATGGCGTCTGGCGCAAGGGATCGCATTCCACCGCTATTCATTCTGGCGCCCTTGGCAGGCATCGGTGTTTGGCTTGGCATTGGTAAGGTCGGGGTTGAGCTTCTGGCCTTGCTGACCCTTGTGACATTGCTCTGCAATGTGGTGGCGGCGGTGCATCACGCCGAAGTGGTGGCGCTGCGTGTTGGGGAGCCCTTCGGCGGCTTGATCCTGGCGCTTTCTGTCACGGTGATCGAAGCGGGGCTTATTATTTCCCTGATGCTGACCGGGGATGAGAACCCGAATCTGATGCGTGATACCTTGCTCGCCACCGTCATGCTTGTGCTGCATGGCATTGCCGGGCTGGCCATTCTGGTGGGCGGCATTGTGCATCGGGAAAATCAGTTCCGGGTCGCTGGCGCCAATGCGCTTCTGGCGGTGCTGATGCCCCTGGCGGTGCTGGTGCTGATCGTGCCCAATCATGTGGTATCTGCCCCAGGCCCTTATTACAGCGCGGCGCAATTGGCCTTTGTTTCATTTGTTTGTCTCGCGCTCTATGGCGCCTTCCTGTTTGTGCAGACCAATCGCCACCGGGAATATTTCCTGCCGGAAGAAAGCGCTGCGGGTGAAGGCCATGCCCGCCCCAGCGGGCGCTTGGCGCTGCTATCCTTCGCTTTGCTATGCCTGTGCCTGCTTTCGGTGGTGATGCTCGCCAAATGCCTGGCCCCGGCACTTGAAGATGGCGTCGCGGCGGCCGGCGCGCCGGTGGCGATTGTCGGCGTCATTGTCGCGGCCATTGTGCTGCTGCCCGAATCGGGGGCGGCGTTCCGTGCTGCGGCGCATAACCGCATGCAGTCAGCGATCAATCTCGCGCTTGGCAGCGGTGTTGCCTCGATTGGTCTGACCGTGCCAACCGTCGCCCTGGTGACCTGGTGGTATGGTCAACCCCTGGCCCTTGGCATTTCGCCGGGGCATTCTGTTCTGTTGGCGCTGGGTTTTGCCGTGGCGATGCTCACTTACGGGACTGGGCGGACGAATATCCTTTCCGGCATTGTCCATCTGATCCTGGCGGTGACCTTCGTTTTCACGATTTTTGCCCCCTGAGCCACGGCAGCCAGCCATCCTACAGCCAGGCTACCGGTTGCCCGAAGCCGCCCCGCGCCCTATAGCGCCCAGGGTCCAGAAACAGCCATTAAGGTTCCCCAACACGTGGCCACCATTGCCGCCCCCGACGCGCCCAACCCCGCGCTCGCCGCCCAGGCGGCTATCCTCGCCCGTCCGCTCGATGATCCCCGCCGCATGGCCAATGCCATCCGGGCATTGGCGATTGACGCGGTGGAGCAAGCCAAATCCGGCCATCCCGGCATGCCCATGGGCATGGCCGATGCCGCAACCGCGCTTTTTGCCGGCTTCCTGAAATATGACGCTGCCGACCCACGCTGGCCGGACAGGGACCGCTTTGTCCTTTCCGCCGGCCATGGGTCCATGCTGCTTTACGCCCTGCTGCATCTGACGGGGCATGAGGGCATGGGCGCGGATGAGCTGAGGCGCTTCCGCCAGCTTCACTCCCCCGCCGCTGGCCATCCGGAATTTGGCGAACATCCGGCGATTGAAACCACCACCGGCCCGCTCGGCCAAGGGATTTCCACAGCCGTCGGCATGGCCATGGCGGAACGCATGATGGCGGCGCGCTTTGGTACTTCCTTGGTGGATCACCGCACCTGGGTCATCGCTTCCGATGGAGACCTTCAGGAAGGCATCGCGCATGAAGCCGCTGCACTTGCCGGCCATTACGGGCTTTCCAAGCTGACGGTGCTTTGGGACGACAACCACATCTCGATTGATGGCGACACCGCGCTGTCGTTTTCGGAAGATGTGCTGAAGCGCTTTCAGGCCTATGGCTGGGCTGTGCGGCGCGTGGATGGGCATGATGCGGGCGAACTGGCCGGCGCCATGTCCTGGGCCATGCGTAACCGCAAGCCGACACTGATCGCCTGCCGCACCATCATTGGCCTTGGCGCGCCGACCAAGGCGGGCACGGCGGGCAGCCATGGCGCGCCTTTGGGTGCCGCTGAAGCCGCTGCTGCCAAGCAGGCGCTCGGTTGGACCGCCGCCCCCTTTGAAGTGCCGGCGGATATCAAGGCGCTTTGGGAGGCTGCCGGG
Source organism: Roseomonas sp. (assembly GCA_044345845.1). Lineage (GTDB taxonomy): Bacteria > Pseudomonadota > Alphaproteobacteria > Acetobacterales > Acetobacteraceae > Neoroseomonas. The sequence continues at coordinate 42,663 of JBIJAH010000008.1, read as the reverse complement.
CGGCGCGGCGCAGGTGCGCGGCGTTCCTGGCTGAAGCGCATCGCCAAGCACCCGCAGCGCGCGGAATTCGAACGCGCCATGGCGGGCCGCCTGCCGGAAGCCTGGAATGAGGCGCTTTCGGCGCTCCGCACCCAAATCGCGACCGATAAGCCAAAGCTGGCAACCCGCGTTTCCAGCCAGAAGGCTTTGGAAGCCCTGGTGCCATCCGTGCTGGAAATGGTTGGCGGTTCGGCGGACCTCACGGGGTCCAATAATACCAATGTGAAGGGCGTGCCGGCGATTACGCCCAGCAATTTCAGTGGTCGCTTCGTGCATTGGGGCGTGCGCGAACATGGCATGGCGGCGGCCATGAACGGTATGGCGCTGCATGGCGGCATCATCCCCTATAGCGGCACCTTCCTGGTCTTTGGCGATTACCTCCGCCCCGCCGTGCGGCTTGCGGCACTGATGCGCCAGCGCGTTATTCATGTGCTAACGCATGATTCGATTGGCCTTGGCGAAGATGGCCCGACGCACCAGCCGGTGGAGCACCTTGCTTCCTTCCGCGCCATGCCGAATGTGCATGTCTTCCGCCCGGCGGATGCGATGGAAACGGCGGAATGCTGGGAATTGGCACTGCGCCGCGCTGATGGGCCTTCCTTGCTGGCGCTATCCCGCCAAAACCTGCCGACGCTGCGCACCGATACGGCCGAGAATCGCTCCGCCCGCGGTGGCTATGTGCTGGCGGAAGCCGATGGCGCGCGCCAAGCGACGCTGATCGCGACCGGCAGCGAGGTTTCGCTCGCCATGACCGCGCGGGAGGCATTGCAGGCAGCAGGCATTCCAACCGCTGTGGTGTCTTTGCCGTGTTGGGAGTTATTCGCCGCACAAGATGATGCCTATCGCGCCGGCGTGCTGGGCAGCGCGCCGCGTTTTGGCATTGAAGCCGCAGTTGGTTTCGGCTGGGAACGCTGGCTTGGCGCGGATGGTGTTTTCATTGGCATGGCGGGCTTCGGCGCCTCGGCGCCCGCCGATGATCTTTTCAAGCATTTCGGCATCACGCCGGATGCGGTGGTTGAAGCCGTACGCAAGCGGCTTGGGGTTTGAAGTCAGTTTCTTTGGGGAAGGAAAATATCATGGCCGTCAAGGTTGCCATCAATGGGTTCGGGCGCATCGGGCGCCTGGTGCTGCGCGCGATGATTGAAAGCAATCGCCGCGATGTGGAATGCGTTGCCATCAATGATCTCGGCAGTGTGGAAGCCAATGCGCATCTGTTCCGTTATGACAGCGTGCATGGCCGTTTCCCCGGTGAGGTTGCAGTGGATGGCAACAAGATCATCATCACCGCCAATGGCCGCACCTATGCGCCGATCATCGTGAGCGCCGAGCGTGACCCAACCAAGGTGCCCTTCCAGGGCGTTGATGTCGCCCTGGAATGCACCGGCATTTTCACCAGCAAGGAAAAGGCTTCCGCGCTGATCACGGCAGGTGCCCGCAAGGTGGTGATCTCCGCCCCCGGCGATAATGCGGATGCGACCATTGTCTATGGCGTCAATCACAAGACGCTGACGAAAGACATGACGGTAATTTCCAACGCGTCTTGCACCACCAATTGTCTGGCGCCTGTCGCCAAGGTGCTGCATGAGAATTTCGGCATTCTGCGCGGCTATATGGTGACGATCCACGCCTATACGGGCGATCAGAACACCGTGGACACGCTCCATAAGGATCTGCACCGCGCCCGCGCTGCGGCGGTTTCCGCGATCCCGACTTCCACCGGCGCGGCCAAGGCCGTGGGCCTGGTGATGCCGGAATTGAAGGGCAAGCTGGATGGCACGGCCATTCGCATCCCAACGCCGAATGTATCGCTCGTTTCGCTCGATTTCGTGCCCGCCAAGGAAGGGGTGACGAAGGAAGCTGTGAATGCCGCGATGAAGGCGGCGGCTGAGGGCGAATTGAAGGGTATTCTTGGCTATAATACCGAACCGCTGGTCAGCATTGATTTCAACCACAACCCAGCGTCTTCCACCTTTGATGCAACGCAGACTCAGGTGGTGGATGGCGGGCTGGTGCGCGTGCTGTCCTGGTATGACAATGAATGGGGTTTTTCGAACCGCATGAGCGATACTGCGGCGTTGTTCGGTTCTCTCTGATTTTTGTTACGGGGCAGCGCGCCTGGTGCTGCCCCCCTGCCCGAGGTCCCATCATGGCTTTCAAGACGATTGATGCGCTTCCCGCCAAGGGTCAGCGCGTATTGCTGCGCGCGGATTTGAATGTGCCGGTCAAGGATGGCCGCATCACGGATAGCACGCGCATCGAACGGCTTTGCCCGACCATTGCGGAATTGGCGCATAAGGGCGCGCGTGTGGTCGTGCTGAGCCATTTTGATCGGCCCAAGGGCAAGCGCGTGCCGGAAATGTCCTTGAAGCCCATGCAGGAAGCGCTGGCGGCGGCGCTGAACCGTCCCGTCGCTTGGTGTGATGATTGCGTGGGTGAGGCGGCGGAAGCCGCCGTCGCGGCTTTGCCCGATGGTGGTGTGCTGCTGCTGGAAAACACGCGCTTTCATCCCGGTGAGGAAAAGAATGACCCCGCCATGGCGGCCGCACTCGCCAAGCTCGGCGATGCTTTTGTGAATGATGCGTTTTCGGCAGCGCATCGCGCCCATGCCAGCACGGAAGGGGTGGCGCGCCTGCTGCCCGCCTATGCCGGGCGGCTCATGGAAGCGGAATTGAAGGCGCTTGATGCGGCGCTGGGCAATCCCGCGCGGCCAGTGGTGGCGATTGTGGGGGGTGCGAAGGTTTCGACCAAGTTGCAATTGCTCGGCAATCTTTGCAGCAAGGTGGATGTGCTGGTGATTGGCGGCGCCATGGCCAATACCTTCCTCGCCGCGCAGGGCCATGGCATGGGCAAATCCCTGCAAGAAGCCGAAATGCACGCAACCGCACGCCAGATCATGGAACAGGCCAAGGCCGCACATTGCGAAATCCTGCTGCCGGTTGATTTGGTAGTGGCAGAGGAATTCCGCGCCAATCCGCCAACCCGCACCGTGGGGGTGGATCGCGTACCAGCAAACATGATGGCGCTGGATGTCGGACCGCAAAGCGCTGCCGCCTTGGAAGCGCGGCTGCGCACCGCTTCCACCCTGGTCTGGAATGGCCCGCTTGGCGCGTTCGAGACCGCACCCTTTGATGCGGCAACAGTGGCGGCGGCGCAGACCGTCGCGGCGCTCACGCAATCCGGCGCGCTGAAATCCATCGCGGGCGGGGGTGATACCGTCGCCGCACTCCGCCATGCCGGCGTGCTGGAACGCATGAGCTATGTCTCGACCGCCGGCGGCGCCTTCCTGGAATGGCTGGAAGGCAAGGAATTGCCGGGGGTCGCCGCGCTGGGGTGATGGCCAAGGCCACGCAACGCGCCTCATTGCACCCATATGCGCGCCCAGCGGCGCCTAAGTTGCGTCGGCCCGAATGGCGATCAATGCGGTGATGGTGGCGCGGATATCGGCCTCGGTATGTTCGCTGGAAAGAAAAAAGCGCAGCCGCGCGGCCTTTTCCGCAACCGCGGGGTAGATGATGGGCTGCACATTGATGCCGCGCGCGAAAAGCAACTGCGCATAACGCGCCGCCGCAATCGAAGACCCCAATATCACCGGAATAATCGCATGGGCCGTGGCGCTGCCCGTATCAAACCCCGCCTCACGCGCCAGCCCCAGGAAAAGCGCTGCATTGTCTTGCAGCCGGGCCACACGCTCTGGTTCCGCCCGCACTATGGCAAGGCTTTCCAAAGCCGCCGCCGCCAGCGCGGGCGCCAGACCAACAGAATAGACAAAGCCCGGCGCGGAATGGCGCAGCCATTCAATCAGGCTGGCATTGCCGGCGATATAACCACCGCAAGCCGACAGTGTTTTGGAGAGCGTGCCCATCCAGATATCAACCTCATTCGGGTCAATACCGAAATGCTCATGCAGGCCATGGCCGCGCGCGCCAACCACGCCAAGCGCATGCGCCTCATCCACCATCAGCCAGGCGTCATGGCGTCGCGCCATTTCAATGAAGCGCGGCAGATCGGGGATATCGCCATCCATGGAATAATGGCCTTCAATCACCAAAAGCGCGCGCCGCGCACTGCGCCGCGCTTCGGCAAGCGCTGCATCTGCCGCGCGCCAATCATTATGCGCGAAGGAAAGCCGCTTGGCGCCAGAAAGCCTGGCCCCTTCGGTGCAGGAATTATGAATGGCCGCGTCATGCACAATCAGATCGCGCGGCCCAAGCATATGCCCAATCACCGTGACATTCGTGGCGTGGCCTGAGACAAAAACAAGCGCTGCCTGAGCCTGGTAATGCGCGGCCAAAGCAGCTTCCAAAGCGCCATGCAGCGGCCTTTCGCCGGAAACCATGCGTGATGCTGAAGCGGAGACGCCATATTGGTCTATCGCCGCCTTGGCCGCCGCCTGCACGCGGGCGTCACCATTCAGCCCAAGGTAGTTATAGGACCCGAAATTGATCACATCCCGCCCGGCAATGACACTATGGGCAGAGGCTATCCCCTCATGCGCGCGGAAGAAGGGGTTTTCCAATTCAAGGCTGGCCGCGGCATCACGGATCAGCGCCATTTCACGCTGGCCCGGCAATTCACGAAAACCGCGCGGCGCTTCCGGTGCCGGCGCATCCTCTCGCCGGCGCGTCAGGCGGGCCAGCAGCGCAGCGCGCGCGGCAGCGGAAAGGCCAAAGCCGCTATTCATGGCGCCGCCGCCGGTTCATGGGTTTCCATCAGCGCTTCGATAGTTGCGCCCTCGGCATCATCCTTGAACAGCACGCCCGCCACACGCTGCACCAATAACGCCAAGGTCAAATCCTCGGTCACCGCAGTTAATGGCACACTGATCCCAAGGCGGCGTTCCAAAGCCATGCGCAATTCAATGCCGCCAAGCGAATCAAGCCCAAGCCCAGGAAGTGGCTGATCCACGCGCACCGCTTCGGGCGGCAAGCGCAGGATTCGCGCCATTTCTTCCCGCGCGAGTGCCAGCAATTCCGCCCGCGCTGCGTCCGGCGCCATGGCCAAAAGCCGTGCGCGCAAAGCCGCGCCATCCGTATCCTGCGATGCCATGCGCGCGCCGAGCGCCGCATAGGCGGGCTCAGCCAGGATGGGCAGCGCGGCCTGCATCCCGCCCCAATTCATGCGCGCCAGATGGATCACGGGCGCGCCAGCGCCGATCAGCGCGGGCAGGGTGGCAAGGGCCTCCTGCGCGGCCATGGGTTTGGCGCCGCTCAGCCGTTCAAGTTTTTCCGCCGCGGCAGCTTCGCGCGTCAGCACGCCAGCATCAGCGATTGGCCCCCACCCGACTGCAAGCGCGGGCTTGCCTTGCGCGTGGCGCCGCCGCGCCAAGCCTTCCAATGCGGCATTGGCGGCGACGTAATTCGCCTGGCCCGGATTGCCGAAGGCCGTGGTCGCTGAAGAAAACAGCAGGAACAAATGCAAAGGATCATCAGCCGTCAGCGCCTCCAAAGCCTCGGCCACCGCAAGCTTCGGCGCCAGCACGCGCGCGAAGCTTGCGCCATCCTGCCGCGCCGCCGCGCCATCAGCGAAAACCGCCGCCGCCTGCACCACACCCCGCAAAGGCAGACCCTCAGCGCGTAAGGAAGCAAGCACGCCGCCAAGTGCCGCGCGATCCGTCGCATCACAGGCATGGGCGCTGGCGCGCGCACCAAGGGCGGCCAAAACGCGCAGGGCTGCATCCATGCCCGGTGTGGCGGCACCGCGACGGGACACAAGGGCAATGCGCCTTGCCCCCACCGCCGCCAGCCATTTGGCGCATTCCAAGCCAAAGCCCTGCGTGCCGCCCAGCACCACATAAGCCCCAGCTTCATCCGGCTGCCAGGGTGCGGCGCTTTCAGCACCTGGTTCGGGCGGCCTGATCACCAGCTTGCCGATATGGGAAGATGCTTGAAGCTGACGGAAAGCGGCTTCCGCTTCACGCGCCGGGAAAGCGCGATAGGGCAAGGGCGCCAGCGCGCCATCCGCCAGCCGCGCGGCGATATCGCGCAGCAATGCCTCAGCCAGCGCAGGCCGCGCGCGCGGCAGCGCATCCGCATCCACCACGAAATAACTGATATTGCGGCGGAAGGCGCCAAGCCCTGCGCGTCGGCCTTCGGCGAAGTCGCGCTTACCCAATTCAATGAAGCGCCCAAACGGGGTTAACAGCGCCAGGCTTCTTTCCATGGCAAGGCCGGCCAAGGAATTCAGCACCACATCCACCCCATCCGGCCAGACAGCACGCAGCGCATCGGCAAAGCCGGCATCGCGGCTATCCAACACCAAATCGGCACCAAGCTGGCGCAGAAAGGCGCGCTTTTCCGGGCTGCCGGCGGTAGCCGCCACCAGGGCGCCAGCTGCCTTGGCGATTTGTAGCGCGGCCAAACCAACGCCACCCGCCCCGCCATGAATCAACACGCGTTCACCTGGGCGCAGCCGGGCCAGGGTTTCCAACGAATAAGCCGCCGTGATGAAAGCAACCGGAATGGTCGCCGCCGCTTCCGCGCTCATGCCCGGCGGCAAGGGCTGCAGCGCCTCGGCCCGCGTCAGCGCATGCGTCGCAAAAGCCGCCGGCGCAAAGCCGAAAACCTGCGCACCAGGGGCAAGCCCAACCCCCGGCCCGACTTCATCCACAATGCCGGCGCATTCCATGCCAAGGCTCGGCCCCGCAAAGCCATCCATCAGCATGTCTTCCGGCAGCAGCCCCTGCGCCCACATCACATCGCGGAAGTTAAGCCCCGTCGCGCTCACGCGCAGCCGTACCTCGCCCGGGCCGGGTTTCGGCATAGGATCGGCAGGCTTCCAGCCGAGGCTCGCCAATTGCCCAGGCTGGCCAATGGCCAATTGTGCCGGAAAGGCGGGCGCTGCCACGGGCAAGCCAGACCGCAGGACCGGCGTGAAACGCCCGCGCGCGGTAAGGCGGATCTCCGGCGCGTCACCGTCCCATTCGGCCAGAATGCTGAGCGCGGCTGCCTCAGGCGCCAAGCCCTGCGCAATCATAAGTCGGCGCGGCTTCAGCCCCGGCATTTCATTGGCGAGCACCCGGGCAAGCCCAATCAGCGCCGCCGCACGGGCTTCCTCGGCCTCAGCCACCAACATCAGCCTGCGGGCCACGCCATCTGCCGCCGCTGCCAATGCGGTCATGGCCGCCAGCACCCTGGCCGGGTCCGCCATGCCCGTCAGCGCCAGAATATCGGCGCCGCGCAAGGCTTTCGGGGGCGGGATTTCGCCCAGGTGCAGAATGGCGGGCCGCTGACCCGGCGCGTGCCGCGCGGCCAAGGCTTCCGCCAAGGGCATGGTCTCGGCATCGGTGAAGATCACACTTGGCCCGGCCCCATCCCGGGCGACCTCCGTGGGCTTCACCGATGGGTTCTGGCCAGAGATCAACAGTGCCGGCCAGGGGGCGGATTGCAGCGCCTGAACCTCCGCACCCTGCCAGACCGCCACACCAAGCGCGGCGCGCCAGGCGGCGGCATCGGGCAGCGCGCCTTCCGGATCATCCCGCCACCAGGCTGCGTCCTGCCCTAGTGTGAAGCCCCAAAGCACCCCAGGCGCGGGTTCGGCCAGCAGCAGCACCGCCCCTGGCGCGGCCTGGGCAGCTAGCCCTTCCAGCAGCGCCACCCCATGCCGCCCAAGCGCCGCCGGCGCCAAGCCCAGGATCACATCGGCCTTGTCCGCCTGGACAGGGGTGGCGTTCAGGCTTTCCCAGCCATCCCAGCGCATGGCCACAGCTTCCGGCACCGCACCCGCAGCGCCGGCCTGGGCCTCACCAATCGCGCGATACTGGATGCGCCGGCCGCTTGCGCCAAGCAGCGCCAAGGCGCCACGCGTCAACGCCCCGCCCGCACCAAGTTCCAATACCCTGAGCGGCCTATCCTGCGGCCAAGACTCCGCCAAAGCGCCAAGCCCAGCCAAGATTGGTTGAGCCAAAGCCTGCATCGCCCCACCCATGGCGGGCGGCGGCGGCGCCACAAGCGCCTCACCATGCAAGGCCGGGATCATTTGCTCGCCCGCCCGTGCCAGCCAGGCCAGATCAAGCGCAAGCCTTGGCTGTTCCGCCAGTACAGCGCGCCAGATCGCCTCGGGCGGCGGCAGGGGCTGGTCTTCAATAATGCGCCAACCCTCAGCAAGGGGTTCCGCAGCGCCGGCAAGGGCCAGCATGCGCCATAGGGCAGCGCGATAGGGGCTTGGCGGCGCGGCGTTATCGCGCAGCGCCGGCAGCGCCAGGGCGGCCAGAAAGGCTTCCAACAGCAGCGCGGCCTCACTCAAAGGTGCTTCCTGATCCTGATTCAGGATTGCTGCCATGATGGGCTCAAGATCAAGCGGTGCGGGCGCGCCGTGCAGCGGCAGGCTCGGCACCGGGTCAAGCCGGAAAGCCAAGCTTTCCAGCTTTTCCCGGCCTGGGCGCGGGACGCGCTGGAACCAGATATCCTCGATCCTGGCGACCATTGCGCCAGCGGCATCGCGCAGCGTCAGGCTTGCGGCAAAAAGCCTGGCGCCGCGGCGACCGGGGGTGATTTCGGCGGAAGCGATGGGGGCAGCATCCCGCCGGGCGCAAAGCCGGCCAATGCGTACGGGAATAATCGCCTCATCAGCGCTGAGGCCCTGCCCGAGCATCAGGGCGAAAAGCCCCTGCAAGGCGCCATCCAGCAGGGCGGGGTGGAGCATGAAGCCGGTATGGTCCGGTGCCGCTTCCGGCAGGCGCAGCCGCGCAAGTGCCACCCCGGCGGCGCCATCCACCTCCACCAGCTCCAGGCTTTGAAAGGCCGGGCCGTAATCAAGGCCGTGGCGCGCGGCGAAGGCCAAAACCTCGGCCGCCGGCACCTTTCGTGTTTTGGTCAGCGCGCATGCCGGTGCGGCAGGCAGGCGCGGCAGGGCGGCCAGCCGCGCGCGGGCACAAAGGGCGAAATCATCCTCGGCCAGGCGCGGGCGGGCTTCCAGCGTGAAGCCGCCTTCGCCATCCGCCGCGAAGCGCAATTCGGCCATGCTTTCCTTGGCAAGCGAAACGGGGCGGAGAATGGCAAGATCACTGACTTCCAGCACCGGCGCATCCGGATGGGCAAGCGCCGCGGCGGCCAAGGCGGCTTCGGCCATGGCGGCAGCAGGCAGCACGGCATCACCAAACAGCCTGTGATCGCCAAGCCAGGGCATGGCGGTGGTATCCAGCCATTGCGTCCAAAGCCCGGGCACCGCGCCGCGCCGGAAACCCAGCAATGGATGATCCTGCGCCAGATCAGTCAGCCGCGCGCTTTCCACTGTGCGCTGGAACCAGATGGGCCGACGCGCGAATGGCGTGCGCGGCAGTGCTGCACGCTCGGCCATGCCCTGAAAGCCAGGGGCTGCACGCGGATCAGCACCTGCGGCGATGGCGCGATCAGCAATGGCCGGAAAGGGATCGCCCGGCGGGTCTTGGCGCTTCAGGCTTGAAAGTATCGCCCCTTCCACGGCCTCGGCGCGCAGCGTCTCTCGCAGATAATTCTGCAAAACCGGCGCAGGGCCGATTTCCAGGAAAAGCCGTGCACCCTGCCGCGCCGCTTCTGCCACCGCATCCTGAAAACACACGGGTTCGCGCAGATTGCGCCACCAATACTGGGCGCCTGCTTCCGCCCCGACCAAGGGCTTGCCAGTGACCGAGGAAATCATCGGGCAAGTACCGGGCCGCGTGATCATGCACGCCAGATCATCCAATAGCCCCGCCCGCACCGGTTCCATCGCCGCGCTGTGGAAGGCGTAGTCCAGATCGAGCGGAATCGCGACCAGCCGCACGGCTTCCGCTGCTTGACACAGCCGTGCAATCGCCGCGGCAGGACCTGCGATAGTGAGCGCCGCCGGCGCATTGATCGCCGCGATTTCAAGCCCCGGGCCGCATTCTTCCAGCAATGGCGCAATGGCTTCCGGCGTTGCGCCAATCGCCGCCATGCGCCCGGTGCCGCGCGTGGCATGCTGATGCCGGCTGCGCGCTACAATCAGCGCCGCCGCCTGATCAAGCGAGAGTATCCCCGCCGCCTGCGCCGCCGCCACTTCGCCGACCGAATGGCCGATCAAAACATCAGGCGTGATGCCTTGTGCGGCCAGCGCCGCCAAAACACCGATCTGCACCGCGAAAAGCAAAGGCTGGGCAAGGTCTGTCCCCGCCAGATGCGCTTCGCCTATACCTGCCTTGATCAGCGCGGCGGGTGAAACGCCAAGCTGTGGCGCCAGCGCGGCATCGGCGGCGAGTACACCACGGCGAAAGGCGGATGAAGCGCGAAAGGCTTCCCGCGCCATGCCCAAATGCTGCGCGCCATTGCCGCTGAAGACAAAAGCAATGCCGCCGCTGACCGCGACCCCTTGCGCAGCGCTCGCGTCACGTTCCCCCGCCCCCCAGGCAGCCAGACGCTGGGCTAGCGCCGCACCATCAGCCCCGCGCAGCACAAGCCGATGCGGCGCAAGGTCCCGATACCGCGCCTGACCGCGCGCGAGTGCCGTAGCGCGCGCGGCATCAGCGCCCGCCAGCGCATCGCGCCATGATGCCACCGAAAGCCTGAGCGCTTCGGCAGAGCGCGCCGAGAGAATAAGCGGCGACGCCCCCTTGGCCGCCGCAGGGCGGAGCGCGCGCGGATTTGGCGCGCGGCCCAAAATGGCTGCGGCATTGGTACCGCCAAAGCCAAAGGCATTGACGCCGATCACCGCGTCATCAGCAACGAGAATGCTTTTTGTTGCACGTGGAACACTCAGATTGAGATCGGTGAAATCAATCGCCGGATTGGGGTTTGCAAAATGCAGCGCCGGCGGCACGAAACCCTGTTCCAGCATCAGCATGGCCTTGACCAAACCAGCCATGCCCGCGCCGGCTTCCAAATGGCCGATATTCGCCTTGGCGGAACCAATAGGCAGCGGCGCGCTGCGATGGCGCGCTATCGCTTGCCCAATCGCCCAGGCCTCAGCCGGGTCACCCGCCTGGGTGCCGGTGCCATGCGCTTCAAACGCCAGAAAGCGATCCGGCTGCACCGCGGCTTTATCCATCAGGCCCGCCAGCAATGTCGCCTGCGCATCGCGATTGGGCAGCGAAATGCCAATGGTGCGCCCGGCGGTATTGGTGCCGGTGCCAAGCAACAGCGCGCGTATCGGCTCCCCCGCAGCCTTGGCATCGGCAAGGCGGCGCAGAATGACAACACCCGCGCCCTCCGCGCGCACATAGCCATCCGCCGCCGCATCAAACACCTGGCAGCGTCCGCGTGCGGAGAGCATGCCCGCGCGGGAGAAACCGATAAAGGCATAGGGCGAGAGCAGCAGATTGACGCCCCCCACCACCGCGGCTTCCAAACCCGGATCATCCGCCAAGGCGCGCGCGGCCAGGTGCAGCGCGACAAGCGAAGACGAACAGGCGGTATCAATGGTCTGCGCACCGCCGCGCAAATCAAACACATGGCCAATGCGATTGGACAGGATGGAAAGCGCATTGCCGGTCATGTGAAAACGGTCGGCTGCCGCGGGATCATCCAAGCGCAGCTCAGCGAAATCCGTGGAAGACCCGCCGATGAAGACCGCGATATTGCGCCCAGCCAAGGCTTCCGGCCTTAGCCCCGCATCTTCAAAGGCATCGCGCGTTACTTCCAGTAGAAGGCGCTGCTGAGGATCGGCTTCCGCAACCTCACGCGGGGAAAGGCCGAAGGCTTCCGCGTCAAAGCCCTTGATATCGCCAATCGTGCCGGCGGCGAAACTATAACTCCGCCCCGCTTCGCCTGGGCGCGGATGATGCCAGCGCGCCTTTTCGAACCGGTCATCGGGCACTTCCGTCACCGCATCCACGCCTTGGCGCAGCACATCGGCGAAGCGCGCAAGATCAGGCGCACCAGGCAGCCTGGCCGCCGCGCCGATAATGGCAATCGGCTCCGGCGCGGTGGCTTTCGGGCGATAGGGGGCGCGGCGCATGGGTTCAGCCACGCGGCAGGCTTTGCGGCGTGAGCGCCGCCGGCACACCCCGATCAGCATGGGCAAGGGCCTGATCGGCCAAAGCGCGCGGTGCGGCGCGGGCGCAAGCTTCCAGCCAGGGATCCACCCGCGCGAAATGGTCTTCCCAGCTTGGCGCAGCCCAAGTAGAAAGCCGCGCCATTTGCGCCTGCCTCAAGGGGCTTTCTGATGATGCGTAATCCAGGATCAGGCGACGCCAGCCTGGGCCATCGAGCGGGTCCAGATATTCCGGCACAGCGCCGCCTACCTCACGCAGGGCGGGCAAATCCGAACAGATCGCGGGCAAGCCAAGCGCTAGCGCCTCTGCAAGCGGCAGCCCGTAGCCTTCCGCGAAGGATGGGAACAGCAGCGCCCTGGCCCCGTGCAGCACGCCCGCTACGGCCGCATCCGGCAGGCCCGCATATTCCATGACCTTTCCGGAAAGCGCCGGGCAGCGTTCCAACATGTCCAGGATATTCTCATTCTCCCAGCCGCGCCGGCCGATCAGGATGAGCTTCGGCGCGGCATCACCCAGGGTTTCGGCCAAATCACGCCAAATATGCAAAAGCAGCAGGTGATTTTTGCGCGGTTCAATGGTGCCGAGGCAGATGAAATAAGGCCCCGCCGGGCGCGGATAGCCGGCATCAGGCGCCACGGGGTCAATGCCAAGCGGCGCGGGCAATACGGGGATGGAACCACGCGCGCCTTCATGCGCCAGATAGGGCGCCAAGCTTGCGGCGGTGGCGGCGGAATTGACGATGATGGCATCCGCCAAACTCGTGAAGGTCTCAAGCCGGCTGAGATGCTGCCGGGTGCTGCGCGGCGGGGCATATTCCGGATGGGTGATCGGGATCAGATCATGCACCAGGGGAATGAAGCGCGCGCCTTGGCGCTTCAGCGCCAGAATGGCGCCAGGCCGCTCCGCCCCGCGATGGGACACCAGCAGATGCAGCACGGGTTCGCGGGCCGCCAGCGCCTGGCGCAATGCGCCGCGACCCAGCCCGAGCCATTGGCGGAGCTGCGCTTGCCGCGCGCGCCGCCGTGCGTCTTGCCACGCAGTCTCTGCCCCCGCTGCGCCCCGCCAAAGCGTTTGAAGTGCCGTGAGCAGGGCTTCCACCAGCCCCTGCGGCAGCGCCACCGGGGGCAGGAAAGGCCCGCTCATCACAAAGGTCACGCGCGCGGGGTCCCGGGCGAGAAAATGGCGCGCATAGGCGTGCTCCACGCGATCAATACCGGTCGGCGCGGGGCGCCCCGTGCCGGAAATCAGTCGCGAAATATCGAGCAAAATGCGCAAGCGCCCGCCTTTGGCTTCGCGGGCATTCTGACGCGCAAAACCCGCACGCAGCCCGGTTGAAAGAATGTAATATTATGATGAAACAAGAAAATTTGAAACGCGGAAATGGGAGGACGGCCAGGGCCGCTTTCCTTTCCGGCTTCGGGCTGCGAGAAACCAAGCCTGAAAGGCCCAGGAGAGATATCAGGCATGAGCATCTGGAAACGCCCGGCAACGCCCGAAGCCATCGAAGCACGCATGGCCAATAGCCTGCCCGGCGCCTTTGGTATCCGTATCCTGGAAGTCGGCGCCGATTTCATCCGCGCCGAAATGCCGGTGGATCGGCGCCATGTGCAGCCCTATGGCATATTGCATGGCGGCGCTTCCGTGGTGCTGGCCGAGACACTTGGCAGCCTGGCCACCACCCTGACCCTGCCTGAGGGCCAGCAGGCCGTGGGGTTGGAGGTGAATGCCAACCATGTCTCCGCCGTGCCGGAGGGCGAGACTGTGACCGCGATCTGCCGCCCGCTTCATCTGGGCCGCCGCACCCAGGTCTGGCAGACGGAAATCCACCGGCCCAATGGCAAGCTTGCCTGTGTGTCGCGCCTGACCACGGCCGTGCTGGACCGGACAACATCATAAGCGAGGTGGGCAGGCCGCGGGCCTGCCTTGCGCCCAGGGCCATCAAGCCATGGCGCGATTCGGCAAAACGGGTCAGGTTAATCCCGCAAATTGCGGTTGAGGCGCTTGGGATATGCGCCGCGCCGCCCTCTGAGATGTTTTGGAGATGTCATGACCATGGATCAGGTGATTGAAAGACTAAGCGCCGCAGCACCAGGGGTGGCGGCATGAAGCCGCGCGTTGCCGTGATTGGCACGGGCGGCACCATTTCCTCAATGGGGACGGGCCCGCTCGATATCCTTGATTACCTGGCTAATGGCTCGGTGCTGGATGTGAATGGGTTGCTGGCGCGCATCCCCGAGGCAGCATTGGTGGCCGAGATTGTGCCGGTGCCCTTTCGTGCCATTCCGTCCACGCAATTGGCCTGGCCGGAATGGAAGGAATTGCTCGGGCTTTGCCATAAACTGGCCGACGAAGACCCGAAGCTTGCCGGCATTGTCATCACGCATGGCACGGCAAGCCTGGAAGAAACGGCGTATTTCCTTTCGCTCACGCTGAAGATTGCGATCCCCGTGGTGCTGGTCGGCGCGCAGCGCCCGGCTTCCGCGCTTTCCGGTGATGGGCCGATGAATATCGTCAATGCCATTCGTGTCGCGGCTGATCCCGGCGCGCGGGGCTTGGGCGCGCTGGTGCTGCTGAATGACGAGATTCAGGCGGCGCGCGATGTGACGAAAACCTCCACACTGCGGATGCAAACCTTCCGCACGGCGGATTTCGGTGTGTTGGGTCATGCGGATGGCGATATGATCGCCTGGTACCGCAAGCCCATCCGCAAGATCGCGCCTGATACGGAATTTGATGTGCGCGGGCTGGATGCGCTGCCGCGCGTGGATATTGCCTATTGCTATGCGGGGGCGGATGGCGCGGCGATTGATGCCTTTGTCGCTGCCGGCGCCAAGGGAATTGTCACGGCGGGCTTCGCACCTGGCTATGTGACACCGGCCATGGTGAAGGCGGGTGAAGCTGCGGTCGCTGCCGGTGTGAAGCTGGTGCTTTCCAGCCGCGCAGGATCGGGGCGCACTTTCCGTACGCAACGCGGCGATAAATCCGGCTTCATCAGTGCCGATAATTTGACACCGCAAAAGGCGCGCATCCTGCTATCGCTTGCCCTTGTTCAGGGGCTGGATGATGACGGACTCCGGCGCGTTTTTGCGACCTATTGACCATGCCGCCGCGTAAGGCCGCCGCCCCCGAACGCGCCTGGGTGCGGTTGCCTTCCGGGCGGCGGCTGGATTTGCTTTCGCCCACACCTTTTGATTGGACGGATGAGGATTTGGCCACGGGGCTTGCGCGCACCTTTCGCTGGGGCGGGCATTCCATCTGGCCAGAACCGCTTTCTGTCGCCCAGCACGCGCTTTTCGTGCTGCAACTCCGCCGCCAACGCACGCGCCATTGGCTGACACCGCCTGAAGAATTGCGCGAATTGCTGCATGATGCGGATGAGGGTTTGATCAATTTCGATTGTATCTCTCCGCTTAAGCCGTTTTTGGGGGAGCGTTTCGCGGCTTTGCAGGCAAGCCTCTCGGCTGCGGTCGCGCTCAGGTACCAACTGCCGGCTTGGGGGGTGGAAGATAAGCGCGCGCACAAGGCCGCTGATATCGCGGCGGCGGCAGCGGAAGCCGTGCATGTCGCCGGTTGGACAGAGGCGGAAATGCGCGAAACGCTGGGTATTCGCGCCGCCGTACTGGCGCGGGACCCGCTTGTGGCGCGTTACGGCGGGGAGCCCTGGCGCCCCTGGCCGCCCGCGCTGGCTGCGGAACGCTTTTTGGCGGAACTCGCAGAGCTACAGGCGAAGGCCGGCTGAGATCACGTGCGCGGCTGGTTCACCCAGCCAAATGCCGCCGCCGGATCACGCGCTGCGCAAGGCCATCCACTGGGCCGAACAGCACGGATATCGCCCAAGCCGCGCCCGCCATCAGCACAATCGCGGGGCCGGTAGGCAGATCAGCGTGATAGGACAGCAGCAGGCCAATAACGCTGGCAAACACTGCAATGGCGGAAGCAGCATAGACCATGCCGCTGATTTCCGCTGCCCAATGGCGCGCGGCAATGGCGGGCAACATCATCAGCCCAACCGCCATCAATGTGCCCAGCGCCAGAAAGGCCGAGAGCATGTTCAGCACCACAAGCCCCATGAACACCAAATGCCAAAACCCGCCATGCGCGCCGGTGGCCGCGGCAAAGGCCGGGTCAAAACATTCCAGCACCAAGGGCCGCCAACCAATGGCCAACAGCACCAGCGTTAGCGTCGCCACGCCGGCCATCAGCAATAGCGCCGCATCATCCACGCCAAGCACGCTGCCGAACAGGATATGCTTCAAATCCCCGGCACCACCGCCCATTGAAATCAGCGCAACACCCAGCCCAAGCGCCAATAAATAAAGTGCCGCCAGTGTCGCATCTTCCCGCCCGCCAGTGATGCGCGCGAGCGCCCCGGCACCGACCGCCACCAAAAGCCCGGCCACCAAGCCACCAAACCAAAGCGCCGGCACGGATAGCCCCGCGATCAGGAAGGCGATTGCGACACCCGGCAAGGCGCCGTGGGAAAGCACATCGGCGGTCAGGCTCATGCGTCGCAGCATCAGGAAAACGCCAAGCGGCGGGGCGGCTATGGCAAGGGCGAGTGACCCAACCAAGGCGCGGCGCATGAAACCGAATTCAACGAAGGGGCCGAAAAGCGCCTCAACCATGGTGGGCCGGAGCATTTTCAAGCCAAGTGGCATACTTGGCGGCTCGGAACTTGCGACCAAACAATAATCTAGAGCGGTTGCCGTGAGCGAAGGTGAACGGAAACCGCTCTAGTTCAGGCCGCGCGCTCACAAGCCTCAGCCTCTTCCGACCAGCCTTCGGCCATTTGCCGCGCCTTGAGGCGATTGGCGGGCGACAGCGCCTGCGCCGTCGGCCCCCAGGCGATAAGATCGCGCGCGAGCAAAAGGGTTTCCGGAAACTCCCGCGCCACAAGATCAAGATCATGCAAAACCGCAATCACGGTGCGGCCTTCGCCATGCCATTGGCGGATCAGCCGCAACAGATCGGCGGCGGTTTTTGCGTCCACCGCATTGAAGGGCTCATCCAACAGCAGGATATCGGCATCCTGCACCAAAAGCCGCGCGAAAAGCAGGCGCTGCAATTGCCCGGCTGAAAGGCTGCCCACCGGGCGCCGCGCCAGACCCGCCAGGCCAACGGCGGCGAGTGCCTGGTCAACGCGGGTATGCTCAGCGGCGGGTACAGCGCGGAAGGCACCGATGCGCGGCCAAAGCCCCTGCATCACCACATCGCGGCAGGCTATCGGGAAGGCACGATCCAAAGCGGCCAATTGCGGCAGCAGGCCGATGCGTGCCTCACCTTCATGCGCGATGCGCCCGGATTCAGGCTTATGCAGCCCAGCAAGCGCGCGCAGCAGCGTGGTCTTGCCCGCACCATTCGGCCCGACAATCGCAGTCAGGCTGCCCGGCGCAAAGCGCCCGGAAAGATGATGCACCGCCGGGCGGCGGCCATGGCAGACAGTAAGATCAGCCAATTCCAGCGCGGCAGGCTTCATGTCGAAAGCGCCCAGGCAACCCCGGCCCACAGCAAGGCGGCGAGCATGGCGGAAAGGCCAAGCCGCGCGGCAATGCCGCCCGAAAGGGCAAGGGGGTTCGAGAAACTCATATGCTTTGATATAACATAACACTGTCTTCTGCCAAGCGGTGCCGCGGGCTGACAAGCCGTTGCGGATGGAAACAAGATCACTTCTAAGGCATTTCAGGGCGAACCGGCCCGGCTTTCACGCAATCGTCGCCAAAGCGTCATTGCGGCGCCATGTTTCGCGCGCTACGCCGAATAGATGGAAGCTGTTGTAAGGAATCCGGAAGAAGCCTTGAAGCCGCGTCGGCAGATGCGGATCAAGCCTCTTCGGTTTAAGCCCTTTATGGCTGGTGATGCCTGGGGCGATATCATGGAACCGCGCCCGCTTGGTGGGCGGCTCCGCGCCATCAGGCGGATCGGAAGCGCATTGATCTGGACGCTGATCGCCATCCCCATCCAATCCGTGCTGATGCTGCTGCCGGGCCAAGCCAAGATCAGTTTCGCTTGCTTTTACCATCGCGTGCTCTGCTGGCTGATCGGGCTTAAGGTCCAGGTTGTGGGCAAGGTTTCGGACAAACCAGCAACGCTGTTTCTGCCCAATCACTCATCATGGCTTGATATCCTGGTTTTGGGCGCGGTGCTGCGCGCCAGCTTTGTCGCGAAATCGGAAGTGGGCGAATGGCCGGTGGTGGGCATCATCGCCAAATTTGGTCGCACTGTCTTTGTCAGCCGCAAGCGTAATTCGACCGTGCTGCGGGAAGCGGACACCATGCGCGAAAGGCTGCAGGCCGGCGATAATCTGATCCTGTTTGCCGAGGGCACCAGCAATGACGGCACGCGGGTACTGCCTTTCCGCTCAGCTTTCCTGGCGGCGGCGGCGGATGCCAAAGCGGTGCAGCCGGTGTCTTTAGTCTATGATCGCCTTGGCGGCTTGCCGGCCTGCCGGCGGGATAGGCCACTTTTTGCCTGGTATGGCGATATGGATATCGCTTCCCATTTCTGGCGCATCGCGCGTCGGTCCGGGGCGCGGGCGACCGTGCTGCTGCATGAACCCGCCGACCCAGCCACCATCCCCGACCGCAAGGCCCTGACCGTGGCGGTCAGCGATGTGGTTGCCGCAGGTGCTGCCCAATTGCGGCAAAACCGCCCCGCCACGCCGCTATTCCTGAATGCGTCGCACTAAATCCTTGACCCGACGCGGCCTGAGCCTCCAGGCTGATTTTATGATCCTTGGCTCCTTGATTCGCGCTTTCGGGTCTTGACGCGCTTGACCAGCGCAGCCGGCCTGCTCATTTCCCCCGTTCCGCCCCAGGCTGGGGCGACGGAGGCCTGGATTTCATGACTGAACCCCAAGGCAGCCCAGCAAGGAAGCGGCTTTTGATCCGCACCTGGGGCTGCCAGATGAATGTCTATGACAGCGCGCGCATGGCAGATGTGCTGGCACCCCTTGGCTATGCGCCAACGGAAGTGGCGGAGGAAGCCGATATGGTCATCCTCAATACCTGCCATATCCGCGAAAAGGCGACCGAGAAGGTGTTTTCCGATCTGGGCCGCTTGCGCGAAACCAAGGTGGCGCGCGGTGGGCAGATGATTGTCGCCGTGGCGGGCTGTGTCGCGCAGGCAGAAGGCGCGGAAATCACCGCCCGCGCGCCCTGGGTGGACATCGTGCTGGGGCCGCAAAGCTATCATCGCCTGCCGGAGATGGTGGCGCGCGCTTCCCGCGCCGCGGGTGCGGTGATCGAAACCGAATTCCCCGTGGATGGTAAATTCGATCATTTGCCGGAACAGGCGGCGCCGCAGGGTGTGACCGCTTTCCTGACCGTGCAGGAAGGCTGCGACAAATTCTGTTCCTTCTGCGTGGTGCCTTACACGCGCGGTGCGGAATATTCCCGCCCCGCCGCGGCGGTGATTGCCGAAGCCAAGCGCCTGGTTTCACTCGGCGCGCGGGAGATCACACTGCTTGGGCAGAATGTGAATGCCTATCACGGTGAAGGGCCGGATGGCGGGGATTGGTCGCTCGCGCGGCTTTTGCTGGCTTTGGCTGAAATCCCAGGGCTTGATCGCTTGCGCTACACAACATCCCACCCGCGCGACATGGGCGATGATCTGATTGCGGCGCATCGCGATATTCCTGCGCTGATGCCCTTTCTGCATCTGCCGGTGCAATCGGGGTCGGACCGCATTCTCAAGGCGATGAATAGGGGCCACACCGTGGCGGAATATGCCGCGCTGATCGAAAAGCTGCGCACCGCGCGGCCTGATCTGGCGCTGTCTTCCGATTTCATCGCGGGCCATCCCGGTGAAAGCGATGCAGATCACCGCGCCACGCTCAAGCTGATTGAGGATATCGGCTTCGCTTCCGCCTTTTCTTTCCGCTATTCCGCGCGCCCCGGCACGCCGGCAGCCGGCATGGCGGGGATGGTGGATGAAGCGGTAGCAGATGCGCGACTTCAGGAAATCCAGGCGCTGCTGCGTGATCAGCAACACCGTTTCAATCGAAGCCGCATGGGCATGGATATCCCCGTTCTGGTGACCGGCCCTGGCCGGCTTCCAGGGCAGATGTCCGGGCGTTCCCCTTGGTTGGAGCCGGTGCATTTCCCTTCCTCGAGCGACCTGACCGGTCAGACCGTCACCATCCGCATCACCGTGACCAGGCCTAATTCCCTCAGCGGGGAGCTCCTCGCTGATCGCAAACCCCGAGCATCGGAGAGAGACGCCGCTTGAACATCCAAACCCCTGGCCTCCGCGCTGCGGAGTCGCGCCAATCCAGTGACCAGCGTTCCATAACGCTGGAATTCCACGACAATGCGCTGCTGCTCTTGCTGCATGGCGAACATGATCGTCATCTGGCGCGGGTGGAACAGGTACTTGGCGTGCGCGTGGCTTCACGCGGCAATCGCATCGCCATCTCAGGCGGGGCGGCACGAACGGAAATGGCGGAAGCAGCCGTGTTGGCGCTTTGGAAACGGTTGGAACGGGGGGAATATGTTGGCACGGCTGAAGTGGAAGCGGCTTTGAGGCTCGCGGAAGGCGGCGCAGCACAGGGCGAACCGCGCCTGCCCTTGCGGGACCTGCCTGCAATCCGCACCCGCAAGGGCGCGATTACGCCCCGCAGCGCGGCCCAGGCGGCCTATATTGATATGCTCTCGCGCAGCGACATGGTGTTTGGGATAGGGCCAGCCGGTACGGGCAAGACCTATTTGGCGGTGGCGCAGGGTGTGGCGCTGCTGCAATCGGGCCGCGTGGACCGGATTGTGCTGTCCAGGCCTGCGGTGGAGGCCGGCGAAAGGCTCGGCTTCCTGCCGGGCGATATGAAGGAGAAGGTGGACCCCTATCTCCGCCCGCTTTACGATGCGCTGAATGATATGCTGCCCGCCGATCAAGTCGCGCGGCGGATCGCGGCGGGGGAGATTGAAATCGCCCCCTTGGCTTTCATGCGCGGTCGTACGCTCGCCCATTGCTACGCCATATTGGATGAGGCGCAGAACACTACCCCCGCCCAGATGAAGATGTTCCTGACCCGTATGGGGGAGGGCAGCCGGATGGTGATTACCGGTGACCCGACGCAGATTGACCTGCCGTCCCATCAGCCCTCTGGCCTTGTGGAAGCACTTGGCATAGTGGCGGGCGTTGAAGGTATTGGTATAACGCGCTTTGCGGAGCAGGATGTGGTAAGGCATCCGCTGGTTGCCCGGATCGTAGCCGCCTATGGGCGGTCCGATGACCAGAACCGGGCGAAGAAGGAGAAGAATGGAACCGGGAAGTAGCCGTCCCGGCCAGGGGCGCCGAAAGGGCGCTTCGGCTGGGCTTCGGAGCGGATCGACGGAGGGGCTTGAAATCTCCGTGATCCTGGCAGCGCCAGGCTGGCGCGCCAGCATTAAGCGGCCTGAGGCGCTTGCGCGCCGCGCCGCGCATGCCGCATTGCTTGAAGCAGGGGCGCATGGTGCGATGACGCTGCTGCTGGCCAATGATACCACCGTGAAGCGGCTGAATGGGATGCATCGCGCGAAGGCGAAGCCGACCAATGTGCTGTCCTTCCCGGGTGGCGTGCCGGGCTATTTGGGCGATGTTGCGCTGGCACTTGGCGTGGTGCGGCGCGAAGCGCGCGGCGCCGGGCGGCGCGTGGCGGCCCATTTCGCGCATCTTGTCGCGCATGGCGCGCTGCATCTGACCGGCCATGATCATTTGCAAGCGGGCGAAGCGCGGCGGATGGAACGTGCCGAAGCGCGCGTCATGCGCCGGCTTGGTCTGCCCAATCCGTGGCGGGGCGCGACATGAGCGATGCCAGCCAAAGACCCGGCCTGTTCTGGAAAATCCAGGGCATGCTGCGGCGCAAGGAAGCGGAATCCATTCGCGATCAGGTGGAAGAACTGATCGAACGCCAGGAAGCGCCAAACGAAGCCAGCAATGGTGATGGCCCGGCCTCAGGGCTTGATGCCGAGGAGCGCGCGCTGCTTGGCAATGTGCTCAGGCTGCGTGGCATCACGGCTTATGATGTCATGGTGCCGCGCGCCGATATCATGGCAATCCCGGAAAGCCATTCGCTGACCGAAGCCATCGCGCTGATCCAGACCGAAGGCCATAGCCGCTACCCAGTCTATCGCGATGGGCTGGATGATATTGTTGGCATGGTTCATATCAAGGATGTCTTTGCGGCCATCGGCAAGGATGAGAAAGCCTTCGCGCTGGCCGATATTCTGCGCCGGCCACTTTTTGTGGTGCCTTCCATCCCCGTGCTGGATCTGCTGCTGCAAATGCGCCAGGCACGGGTGCATATGGCGCTGGTGGTGGATGAATATGGCGGCATAGATGGCCTGATCACGATTGAAGATCTGGTTGAAACCATTGTCGGTGACATCAGCGACGAACATGATGAGGTTCAGGCGCAACAAATCACCGAACGCCCCGATGGCGCGCTTGACCTTGATGCGCGCACGCCGATTGCCGCCTTTGAGGATAAGCTTGGCACCGTGCTGACCGATGAGGAACGCGCCGCTGATATTGATACGGTGGGCGGGCTGGTCTTCACGCTGGCCGGACGCGTGCCAGCAAAGGGGGAATTGGTATCCCATCCCTCGGGGCTTGAATTCCGCATCCTGGAAGCTGATCCGCGCCGAATTCGGCGCTTGCGCGTGCGCCGCCCAGGTGCCAATCCGCGTGTGGCAGCTGAATAGGAAAGCGGGGCGTTAATGGGGCGGATGTGGCAAGCGCTGGCGTCGCGAAAAGGCTGGCGCGCCCTGGTGACTGCCTTCGGGCTTGGCGTGCTGGCAGTATTGGCCCTGCCGCCCTTGCATGTTGTGCCCGTGCTGTTCCTGGCCATTCCGGGGCTGATTGCGATGATTGGCGGGGCGGCCAGCTGGACCGGCGCCTTTGCGCTGGGGCTTGCCTGGGGCTTCGGGTTTTTCACCGGCGGGCTTTACTGGATCACCACCGCTATTCTCACGGATGTGGCGCGCTATTGGTGGCTGGTGCCGATCGCGGTGCCAGCGCTTGCGCTGCCGCTTGGGATTTTCGTTGCGGTGCCCGCGGCCATTGCCTGGGGGGCACGGCCCGGCTTGCCGCGCGTGCTGGTTTTCGCCGGCGGCTTTGTTGGCTTTGAATTGCTGCGCGGCGAAATCCTGACCGGCTTTCCATGGAATCTGTTGGGCACGGTTTGGGCCTTTGATGCGCTACCCATCCAGATGGCGGCGCTGATTGGCGTGCATGGGCTTTCGCTGATTACCCTGTTGGTGGCGGCAACGCCGCTGTTGAGCTGGCGCGGCTTTCTGGCGGGGGTGGCGACGCTGGCCTTTTGCGGCGTCTTCGGTTTTGTCCGGCTTTTACCCGCCGAACCGAAGCCCCAACCTGTTGGCCTTTTGATTGTGCAGGGCAATATCGCGCAGGAAGTGAAATGGCGCGAACAGGCGCGTGTGCCAATCCTGCGCCGTTATGTGGAAGCCACACGGGAAGCGGCGCTGGCAGCCCTGCGTGACCTGCCACCCGGGCATCGGCTGGCAGTGATCTGGCCCGAAACCGCCGTGCCCTTCCTGCTGCCCAATGATCGGGATGCGCGGCAATTGGTGGCGGGCGCGCTGCCGCAGAACGCCCTGTTGCTAACGGGCACGGTACGCGGCGATTTTACGGCAGAAGGCTATGCACGCGACCTGTTCAATAGCCTGGCGGTCATTGCCCCGGATACCCAAGTGGTCGCGATGGCCGATAAGGTGAATCTGGTGCCCTTTGGCGAATTCATGCCCTTTCGGGGCTTATTGCCGATTCGGCTGGTGCAAAGCACGCGCGATTTCACCCCGGCTGAGGAACGGCGTCGGCTGGTGGCGGGCTGGCTGCCGCCCTTTGTCGCCCTGATTTGTTATGAGGTGATCTTTACCGGGCGGATTACCCCTGCCCGACGGCCCGATTGGATTGTGAATGTCACCAATGACGCCTGGTTTGGTGCAACCGCTGGCCCGTGGCAGCATCTGGCTGCCGCCCGATTGCGCGCAGTAGAAGAAGGTCTGCCGCTGGCACGTGCAGCGCAGACAGGTGTTTCGGCTGTGTTTGATTCGCGTGGGCGCTTGGTGGCGCGAAGCCCCTTGGGCGAATCTGCCATTGTCCGGGCACCTTTACCCGCACCGCGCGCACCGACCTTCTTTGCACATCTTGGTTTGATGATCCCATTTGCGCTGGCCATGGTTGTTTTCGCCCTAGGGTGGATTATCCCAGGTCGAAATCGCCAATAAATGCTGAATTTTGAGAAAAACGAGAATAATATTGTTTCTTTTTTGAGAATATGGAAAAAGCTATAGACCTTAGCGAGCTAATTAAGGTATTCTCAACCTGTATCAATCGTTGGTGAAAACTATACGGTTTTGATTAATCGCAACCATTGAATTCAAATGCGCCCCTAGTTTCGCGTTTGAGTTGTTTTGGGGGCAAGGAAAGGGCAAGGCATGAAATCGGTAGTTGCCATGAATGAGCTGGATGATATCCCCCCCAAAGGTGAACGTGAACATCGGGCCAGCCCGATTGACGCCCATGTTGGGGCACGGGTTCGCCTGCGGCGCACCTTGCTCGGCATGAGCCAGGAAAAGCTCGGCGACGCCCTTGGGCTCACCTTCCAGCAAGTTCAGAAGTATGAGCGCGGCGTGAACCGCATCGGCGCCAGCCGGCTTTTTGATCTGGCTCGGGTGTTGGATGTGCCGATTGGCTTCTTTTTCGACGATCTGCCGCCAGAGATAGGCGGCAATGCCGCAGTCCGCAGCCGCCCAGCGTTGTTCGGCTTCGCCGAAACGTCAGACGGGCTTGAGGATGAGAATATGAACAAGCGTGAGACGCTTGAATTGGTGCGCGCCTATTACCGCATCAATGAAGCTGGTGTGCGCAAGCGCGTCTTTGACCTGATCAAGAGCCTGGCGCCGACCGAATAGGCTTCGCCCCGGGCGGGATTACCCGCCCGGACCCGCACGGCGCAGCATGAATAGCGCCTGTTCGCCAAACATATTGGCGAGCCTGAGTGAGCGCCGCCACGGTGCCTTCAGCCCCTGTTCATCCACCGCCAGCCAGCGTTCCACCTCATACCCATCAAGGGTGCAGAGCTCGGTGAAATCCGTGATGGTGCAGGGGTGGATATTGGGCGTTTCGTACCAGGGCCGGTTCCAGGTTTCCGTATCTGGCATGCGCCCGCCCCACAGCAGCCGCCAGCGCATCTGCCAATGGCCAAAATTGGGGAAGGACACAATCGCGTGCCGCCCGATGCGTAGCAATTGCCGCAGCACTTCGCGTGGCTTTTCCACCGCCTGCAACGTGCGTGACAGCACCACGTAATCAAAGGCGCCATCCGGGTAGAAGGCCAAATCATTATCCGCATCGCCATGGATCACGGCGAGCCCGGCAGAGACCGCCTTGGTCACCTGCGCCATGTCAATTTCAATGCCGCGCGCATCGGCGCGTTTGTCCCGCGCCAGATATTCAATTAAAGCGCCATCGCCGCAGCCAATATCAAGCACGCGCGCATCATGGGGAATCATCTCCGCAATCAGGCGGAGATCGAGCCGCATATTCTTCGCGACATATTGCACGCCATCCATAGTCACACCCTAAACCCCAAGGCGTTCAGCGCAACCGGCGAGGAAACCGCCGAGCGCGCGATGGAAATCGGGTTCTTCCAACAGAAAGGCGTCATGGCCTTTGTCGCTGTCAATCTCAACAAAACTCACATTGGCTGCGGCCATGTTCAGCGCGCGCACCAGGGTCCGGCTTTCGCTGGTCGGGAATAACCAATCGCTGTTGAAGGACGCGACGAAAAAACGCGTGCCGGTACCGCGAAAGGCCTTTGCCAAATCACCTTCGTGATCGGCAGCCAGGTCAAAAAAATCCATGGCGCGCGTGATGGTCAAATAAGAATTGGCATCAAAGCGGCGCACAAAGGTGGAGCCTTGGTGGCGGAGATAGCTTTCCACCTCAAACACATCTTCCAAGAACGTGAGTGCTGCGGCGCCGCGCAGCCGCCGGCCAAATTTCCGTGTCAGCGCCTTTTCGGACAGATAGGTGATGTGCGCCACCATGCGCGCGACAGACAGGCCCTTGGCCGGGATGATGCCCGCTTCCCAATAGCGCCCGCCCTGCCAATCCGGATCGGAATGAATGGCGGCACGCCCCACTTCATGAAAGGCGATATTCTGCGCCGAATGATGCGCGGCGGTGGCAATGGGGGCGGCGGCATAAACCGCTTCCGGATAGGTCGCGGCCCATTCCAGCACCTGCATGCCCCCCATGGAACCACCAATCACGGCCAGCCACCGGCTGATCCCAAGCTGTTCCATCAGGCGCTTTTGCGCGCGCACCATGTCGCGGATCGTCACCGAAGGAAAATCCGTGCCCCAAGGCCGGCCAAGCCCGCGCCCCGATGCATCGGTCATTTCACTGCGCGGCCCGGTCGAGCCCATGCAGCCGCCAAGCACATTGGCGCAGACCAGAAAATAGCGATCCGTATCGAGCGGTTTGCCCGGACCAATGATGTTTTCCCACCAGCCAGGCTTGCCGGTGATGGGGTGGTTTTCGGCGACATATTGGTCGCCCGTCAGCGCATGGCAGATCAGCACGGCATTGCTGGCCGCCGCGTTCAGCCGCCCATAGGTGCGATAGGCGACCGTGAGCGGCGCGATGACCGCGCCACATTCCAACGCAAGCCCGTCCGGAAATAGGGCGGCCTGATGGTCCACATCGGACAGCGGGGCGATGGATTGGCTCATGACCCGGGTTTTACGCTGCCCCATCCCCCAGGCGCAACCTTGGCTTGCGCATGCCGGGGCGCTTGGCGGGCGGGCATGAGGAGGTTATTGCTGCCGAGAAGATTTGGTCCCGCATGAACGATAAAGCCCCTGCCCCCCCAACCGCTGACCCAGCCCTTCAGGCGCTGCGCGCCGAGATAGATGCGCTGGATGATGCGATGCATGATTTGCTGATGCGCCGCGCCGCCGTGGTGGCGCGCATGGCAGCGAGCCGCGCCAAAACAGGCGCGGGATCGCCCCTCAGGCCTGGGCGCGAAGCGGCGGTGCTGCGGCGCTTGCTCGGGCGGCATTCCGGCGCGCTTTCACGTGGCGCGGTGGTACGCATCTGGCGGCATATCTTCATGGCCCATACCGCGATCCAGGGTGGATTCGCCGCCGCCGTCTCGGCGCCCGGTGAAGCCGCACCGGCCATGCCCCTGGCGCGAGAGCATTTCGGTAGCGCGACGCCGTTGCATATCTACGCATCGCCAGCGCAGGCGCTGGCGGCGGTCAGCGCTGGCAAGGCATCGGTTGCGGTACTGCCGGCGCCGGCAGGCGAAGGTGATGGCGCCTGGTGGCAAACGCTTGAAGCGCCGCGCCTTGCCGTGGTGGCACGCCTGCCCTTCCTGGCCGATGCCGCGCATGCCGATGCGGCGCTGGTCGTCGCACCCGTGCCGCCAGATGCCTCCGGCGAGGATCGTAGCCTGCTCCGCCTGGAAGCGGGCGCTGATGCCTCACGCGAGAGCTTTGCCCGTATGCTGACTGAAGCGGGGCTTGCCGGGCGCATCCTGTGCCTGGCGCGCCAAGGCGGGCGCAGCCTGGCGCTTGCCGAAATTGATGGGTTTATCGCCGCAGGTGATGCGCCGCTTGCTGGGCTTAATGCTGTTCTGCTGGGCGCCTATGCCGTGCCAGTTACTGGAGATGTGCCATGACCGTGATGCCGCGCCCTTCGATCCTTTCGGTGGAGCCCTATGTCGGGGGCGAATCGAAAATTCCCGGCGTGAACCGGATTGTGAAACTTTCATCCAATGAAGGCGCTTTCGGCCCGCCGCCCGGCGCCATTGCCGCCATTGCCGGTATGGCCGCCGATGCACATCGCTACCCGGATGGCGGCGCCAAGGCGTTGCGGGAGGTGATTGGCGCGCGTTTCGGGCTTGATCCTGCGCGCATCGTTTGTGGCAATGGTTCGGATGAATTGCTGGCGCTGTTGATTCTGGCCTATGGCGGTGAGGGGACAGAACTTGTGATGTCCGCCCATGGATTCATGATGTATGACATTACCGGGCGCTGGGCTGGCTGCCGCATCATCAAGGTGCCGGAACGCAACCTGACGGTGGATGTGGATGCAATGCTGGCCGCGGTGGGGCCGCGCACCAAGCTTGTGTGTCTTGCCAATCCGAATAATCCGACAGGGTCCATTCTGTCGCAGTCTGAAATTGTGCGCCTGCGCGCGGGGCTGCGCGATGACATTCTGCTGGTGCTTGATTCCGCCTATGCCGAATATGTCACGCGCCCGGATTATGATGCGGGTGCGGCGCTGGTGGATGCGGGTGGCGGCAATACGGTGATGACGCGCACCTTTTCCAAGATATTCGGGCTTGGCGGCATGCGGCTTGGTTGGGCCTATGCCCCCGCTTCGGTGGTGGGTGTGCTTGCGCGCGTGCGCGGGCCCTTCAATGTGAATGCGGCGGCCATGGCGGCTGGAATTGCCGCCGTGCAGGAACCGGATTGGATCGAAAAATCCATCGCGCACAACACCGAATGGCGCGGCAAGCTGGCGGCAGCGCTGACCGCCGCCGGCGTGAAGGTATGGCCGAGTGAGGGCAATTTCCTGCTGGCCGATTTTGGCACGCCGGAGAAGGCCAAGGCCGCCGATGCCGCGCTGAAATCACGCGGGCTGATCATGCGCGCCATGGGTGGCTATGGGCTGCCGGCGTGCCTGCGCATCAGCATCGGCACCGGTGAGGAATGCCAGATGGTGGCGGATGCCATTGCTGCCTTCATGGCGCAACATGGCTGAACCGCTGTTCAATCGGCTGTGCCTGGTTGGCATTGGGCTGATCGGGTCTTCCATTGCGCGTGTCGCGCAAAAGCGCGGCGATATTGCGAAGACCATCGTGGTCACCACACGGCGGGCCGAGACACTCGCGCGCGTGCGTGAATTGGGCCTGGCGGATGTGGTGGAACCCGATGCCGCGCGCGCCGTTGAAGGCTGCGATGGTGTGATTTTCTGCATCCCCGTTGGCGCCTATGCCGATGCCATGCGCCATATCGCGCCGCATCTGGCACCGGGTGCGGTGCTGACCGATGTTGGTTCCACCAAGGGCAGCGTGGTGCGTGATCTGTCGCCCCTGCTGCCAGCCGGCGTGCATCTGGTGCCAGCGCATCCCATGGCGGGGACCGAACATTCCGGCCCCGATGCGGGTTTTCCTGAGTTATTCGAAGGCCGCTATTGCATCGTGACACCGCTGCCCGATAGCGATCCGGCAGCGGTGGAAAAGGTGAAAGAACTATGGCGGCGCTGCGGTTCCATGATCGAGACGATGGACCCCATCACGCATGACAAGGTTGTCGCCATTGTCAGCCACCTGCCGCATCTGATTGCCTTCACTATTTGCGGCACGGCGGATGATTTGGCGGAAGAAACCAAGGAAGCGGTGCTGAAATTCGCGGCATCTGGCTTTCGGGATTTCACGCGCATCGCGGCTTCCGATGTTGATATGTGGCGCGATGTTTTCCTGAATAATCGCGAAGCGGTGCTTGAGATGCTGTCGCGTTTCTCCGAGGATGCGCATGCCTTTGGCCGCGCCATTCGCCGTGGAGAGGCAGGCTTCATTGAAGACCGCATCGAGCGCGGGCGGAAGATCCGGCGTAGTTTGATTGAACGGAAGCAGGCGTAAGCGTGGCGGCGCCAAGCGAAATTGCTTGACTTGCCGGGAATGGCGCCTGGATAGTGTTTTCCTGGAATTGATGTTGTTCTGCCATCGCTGAGAAGCGCTGGAGACATTTTCCGTAAATTGCTGACCCGGGAGAAGATCGTGATGCCTGCGATACGTCCAAGCTGGCGCAATCTGGCTGCGGTTTTTGCTGCCACCGCGTTCCTCGCCACACCCCACTCAGCCTCAGCTCAGCCGAGCCCTGATACGATCGTTGATGCGTTTGAGGCGGTGCTGGGGCCGGTGCGCACCCATCGCCCAAGCCACCCGAAGGGCATTTGTGCGTCAGGCTATTTTGTCGCAACCGATGAAGGCCGAAGGCTTTCTGTGGCGCCGGTCTTCAGTGGCCAACGCAATACGGCACTGATCCGTTTTGGTGTTGCCGGCGCCAATCCCAACGCCTCAGACACCGCGCGCGGCACGCGGGGCCTTTCCATCCGCTTCGAAGCGCCTTCGGGCGAATTGTTTGAAATGGCAAATATCTCCGCGCCGGTCTTTGGGGCACCCACGGCGCAGGCCCTGGTAGATGGGCTGCTGTCGCGCGCGAATGACCCAGCGACCGGCCGGCCCAATCCGGAACGCGCCGCCGCTTATGCCGCCTTCGTCGCGGCCAATCCTTCTGTCGGCAATCAGGCCCGCTACCTTGCCGCCAATGCGCCGCCGGCAAGCTTCGCCTCCACACCCTATTGGGGGGTGAATACTTTCATGTTCCGTGGGCAGGATGGGCAGGTACGCCCGGCACGCTGGGTGTTTGAACCGCGCGCGGGGGTGGAACGCCTGACAGCGGAGCAGATGCAAAGCGTGGGCAACAATTTTCTGGCTGGTGAGTTGCGTCGGCGTGTCGCAACCGCGCCTGTGGAATTCGACATGGTGCTGCAGTTCCCGGGACAGGGCGATGATTTGCTGAACGCGACCATCGCCTGGCCGGATGATCGCCCACGCGCCATTGTGGGCAGGCTGACCATCACTGAAGTTTCAGCGGGCCCCGGTGGGCCATGCGATCCGATCAGCTTCATGATCCTGGATCAGGCACCGGGGATTGAAATGAGCGACGATCCGGTCTTGCAGGCGCGTGCTGCTGCCTATGCTGTTTCGCTTACGCGTCGTACGCAATAGGAAGCCAAATATCGAAACTGGCGGAAGCTCGTTTGGCTGATCCCTAACCGAGATCAGCCTTCAATACTTCGCCCGCCAGATAAAGACTTCCCGCAATCAGCACGCGGCCTGGCTTGGCCTTCGCCGCGATTTTGCCAAGTGCTTCCGCAACGGTGGGGCCGGGTTCTGCGATACCGCCACTCGCCGTGATGATGTCTTCAACACTCATCGCCAGATGCTGGCCGGGTTCGGCGACGGCGTGGATGCTGGTGGCGAAGGGCAGCAAGGGGCGGAGGAATTCGGCGCTCGCCTTGCCCTGCTTCATGCCGATGACAAGATGCAATGGTTGGTCGCGCCATTGCGTGAAATGCTGGGCAAGCGCCTGCCCTGCCCCGGCATTATGGCCGCCATCGAGCCAGAGCGAAAAACCCGCCGGCAGCAGGGCAGAAAGCCCGCCCGAAAGGCGCTGCAAGCGCGCGGGCCAAGACGCCTTGGCAATGCCGTCCGCAATCGCCGCATCACTCAGCCAGGGCAGGCCAGCAGCGCGCAGGGCGGCGATGGCAATGCCGGCATTATCCACCTGATGCGGGCCAATCAGCCCCGGCGGCGGCAGGCTCAGCGCGCCAGCGGCATCGCGGTAGTGCAGACCCTCGGGTGTAGCCTCACAGAACCAATCCTGCCCGCGCCGGAGCAGCTTCGCGCCGCGTTCGGCTGCCGTGGCGCTGATAACCTCCAGCGCTGCCGCCGCCTGCGCGCCGGTGGCGCAGGGCACGCCAGCGCGCATGATGCCGGCTTTCTCGGCGGCGATCTTGCGGAGCGTATCGCCCAGGAAATCCATGTGATCCATGGAAATGGAGGTAATGGCGCATGCCGCCGGGCGCGGCACGACATTCGTCGCATCCAGCCGCCCGCCCAGGCCCACTTCCAGCACCAGCAAATCAGCCGGCACGCGGCTGAACAGTACAAAGGCGGCAGCGGTGGTCACCTCAAACACGGTGATCGGCGCGCCGCCATTCACCGCTTCCACTTCCTCCAGCGTCGCCGTCAGCGCCTCATCCGTCACGTAATCGCCCGCAAGCCGGATGCGTTCATGAAAGCGCACCAGATGGGGCGAGGTATAGACATGCACGCGCTGCCCAGCCGCTTCACCGATGGCGCGCAGAAAGGCGCAGGTAGAACCCTTGCCATTGGTGCCCGCCACATGGATCACGGGCGGCAGGCGCCGTTCCGGATGGCCGAGCTTGGCGAGCAAAGCCTCCATCCGGCCCAGGCTCAGATCAATAAGTTTGGGGTGGAGCGCATGGAGACGCTCCACAATCGCTTCAGCGCGGGACAAGGGAATTATTCGGCGGGTGCGGTGGCGGCTTCCGCTTCTTCATCGCTGCGTTCAAGCAGCGGCTGACGCAGCAACGAAATCACGCGCGCCAAGGTTTCGCGCATCTCACCACGCTTCACCACCATGTCCAGAATGCCGTGTTCCAGCAGGTATTCCGCACGCTGGAAGCCTTCCGGCAATTTTTCGCGCACTGTCTGTTCAATCACCCGCGCGCCAGCGAAGCCGATCATGGCACCTGGTTCGGCGATTTGGATATCGCCCAGCATGGCAAAGCTGGCGGTCACACCGCCCGTGGTCGGGTCACACAGTACGGTGATGAAGGGCAGGCCCGCTTCCTTCACCATGCGCGTTGCGATCACCGTGCGCGGCATTTGCATCAGGCTGACCGCACCTTCCTGCATGCGCGCCCCGCCCGAGGCCGTGAAGACAATCAGCGGCGCATCCTGCAGCACGGCAAGCTTGGCGGCGGTGACAATCGCCTCACCCACGCCGGCGCCCATGGACCCGCCCATGAAGGCGAATTCAAAGGCGGCAACGACCGCGCGTTGGCCATTGATGGTGCCATGCGCCACCGCCACGGCATCATCCATGCTGGTTTTGATTTGGCTTTCGCGCAGCCGGTCCGCATAGCGGCGCTGATCACGAAAGCGCAGCGGATCAGCGGGCGCCTTGGGCAATTCAATGCGGGAAAAGCCCGCGTCCAAAGTGGCTTCCAAGCGCTGCGCCGCGCCCAGCCGCATGTGATGCCCGCAATGGGAACAAACGCGCAGCGCCCGTTCCAGATCCCGATGAAAGATCATCTGCTGGCAGGAAGGGCAGTTGTGCCAGAGGTTCTCCGGCGCTTCCCGCTTGAACAGACCCTGGATCTTCGGCAGGGCCCAATCGCTGATCCAGTTCATGGCATATCCTTAAACTTGTGCGCACCGGGCGCCTTGCGGGGGGAATAGCGCAGATGGGTGGCTTGGGGAAAGCCAGCGCCGGTCCTGGGCCTATTCGCCTGGCTTTTCCGGCCTGTCTGGCTTAGGGGGCGCTTCCGCCGCATCCCGCGCCCGGGCCTGGGCCTTGCGCCGACGCAGATTCTCCCGCAGTGCCGCGGCCAGCCTTTGCTCCCGCAGGGTGGGGGCCGGTTTGGGCGGGGTTTTGCTTTCCTTTTCCATGCGGGCGTGAAGTGGCAGGGCCAGCGCCCGGCATCAAGGGGTTGCGGGAAGCCCCAGGCTGGGGCTAGAGGATGCCCGTCCGCCAGGGCCTTGGCTGTTGTAGCTCAGTGGTAGAGCACTCCCTTGGTAAGGGAGAGGTCGAGAGTTCAATCCTCTCCAACAGCACCATGATTTCAAAGGCTTAGAATCTTTAGGGGTTTTGGGGAGGCAACGCAGCCCTATAAGCCCCTTTGTCGTCTTTCGGCCTCTTGCGAATGGATACTCAGGTGCTCTTGTCTGCATACTGGGAGATAGCAACCAGCAACTGATCGGCGTGATTGTACAGATCATCGAGCGATGAGAGTTCTAGCCGCTCTTCAACCTTCGATTCATTAAAGATGCCGATTCGAAGCCGCGCGCCAGTGAAATAGAGGCGGGCGATCGGGCGGCGGTTGTTGTCGTCAGCGAGGATCGCGCAATAGCTCTGTGCATCGCGCATTGTGATACGGGACGCAGCAATAGCCTGCCGTCCTATACTACGAATAATCCGGAACGCCTCTCGCTCATCGTCTGTTGTGTTGGGGTCGTTTGTGCCCGGTGACGGCACAGATTCATCGACGGTCGCGGCTTGGTCGGCGGGCGTTGTGGCAGGCGAAAGCGACCGGGGCGGCTGAATGGCGCCCAGTAAGCGCCGATTGACCTCTTCGCGGATCACTTCCTGTACGCAGGAACGAAAGATTTCGGAAAAACGCTCCCGGACCGCAGAAGTAATCTGCCCATCGTACACCCGTCGGGTGAATAGGCGCACCAACTCTTCGGAAGGCGTTGCGAATTCCTTTCTCAACGCCTCTGTCATCAGGGAACTGAATTTCAGATCGCTGGCAGTTGATAGGATGTTGGCAAGATTGAAATTCGAAGCCTGGAACTTCTCCAACTGCGCGACATCAGTGTCCACATAGGTTAGGACACTGAAACGGAAAAACGGCTTGGCGTCCATGATGTTTGGCTTGTCAAGATCGGTGAAAAAATGCCAATCGATCCCATTGGTGACAATACCAATCCGGGCAGGCGTAACGGTGAAGTAGCGATACAATTGTGAGGCATGCGCTTGACTGATATCCACGTTCGCTGGCTTGCACTCAATAAGAATGGCGAGTTCGCCGTTCACCCGAAGCGCATAATCGACCTTCTCGCCCTTCTTTGTGCCAACGTCCGCCGTGAATTCAGGAATGACCACCTCCGGGTCGAATACATCGAAACCCAGGGTACGAAGCAAAGGCATCACGAGAGCGTTCTTTGCGGCCTCCTCGGTCGCCAGATCAGACGCCTTGCCCGCACGCGCCCGAATTCGGCCAAGTTCTTCGTTGAGAGCCATGCCAAGTCCTTTTGGTTACAAGATCGAAGCTAAATTATCACCAACCCTATCGAAACCATATAGCAAGACCACTGAGTCTGACGCCACTGGCGTCTGACAGAAATTCAAGAATAAACTCGAAAACAAGGCGCTACCTACCCCCGCCGCCCCCTGCTGCTTCAGCCTTCCCCCGGAACAAATCAAAAAACCCCGTCACCACATCGGCAATACTCCGCCCGCGGCCGGTATCAATCGAAACCGTCGCGGTCACGCCGGCGCGCAAGGGGGGCTCGCCCGCATGGGGTTCAAGGCGGATGCGCACCGGCAGGCGCTGCACCACCTTCACCCAATTGCCTGAGGCATTTTGCGGCGGCAGGATCGCGAATTCCGCCCCTGTTGCCGGGCTGATGCTTTCCACCACGCCCTTCCAGGTCACTTTCGGGTAGATATCCAGCACCACATCCACGCGCTGGCCAATGGCCACATGGGTCAGGGTGGTTTCCTTCAAATTCGCATCCACCCAGGGGCGGCTATCTGAAACCAGCGCGAAAATAGGAGTCGCGGCGCGCAATTGCTCGCCCACTTGCAGGCGCAGATTAACCACCGTGCCGCCGGTCGGCGCCTTGATTTCTGTCCGCGCCAGATCGAGCGCGGCGCGGTCGCGTTCCGCCATTTTCTCCCGCACTTGTGGGTGTTCATCCACCGGCAAATCGGCATCACCCTTCAGCGTGGTCAGCAGGCGCACAAGTCTTTGGCGCAGCACATTCATCCTGTCCTGCGCCACTTGCGCGTCATGTTGGGTTTCTTCCATGCGCGCTGTGGGGGCGATGCCGCGGCTTGCCAATTCTTCCTGCCGGCGGGCCTGACGCAGAAGGAAAGCAACGCGCTTTTCAAGCTCAGCCATTTCGCCCTGGGTTTCTTGATAGGTGGCGCGGGCGAGTTCCACCTGTGTGCGCGCGGCGTCCAATTCAGCTTCCGCTTTTTCCAGCGCCAGGCGGAAGGGGGTGGGGTCCAGGCGCAGCAGCACCGCGCCGGCGGCGACATGCGCATGGTCGCGCACCAATACTTCTGTTACGCGGCCGGCGACTTCCGGGGCAATCTGCACGATATCGGCGCGGACATAGGCGTTTTCGGTGGTGATGTAGCGCCCGCCCGTCAGCCAAAAAGCGCCTGCCACCAGCAGCGCCAGCACCGGCACCCCCACCAGTAGCACAAGGCGCAGAAGCCCGCCCCGCATGGTCAGTGGCTCTGGAACAGTTTGGCGCGGCGCGAGAAAGGCTCGCCACCGGCGCCAAGACTTGGCAGTATTCGTTTCCTCATCACAGTCAGCTTGGCAGGAAAATGCCATGTCCGCCATAGGCTTGCCGGTGAATTCTTGGCGAAAACAGGCACCACTGGGCCAGCTTGGGTGGGGTCGTTAATGTCGGAAACCAACCCAATCCTGGAATTGTCGCTCACGCGGCGCTGCCTGATCCTGGCGGCGGTGGTCATGGGTGCTACACTCTACGCCACCACGCTGCTGGTTGCTTCCACCCTACTGCCGCAGATGCAGGGAAGCCTGGCCGCGACGGCGGATGAAATCGCCTGGACCACCACCTTCAATATTCTGGCGACCGCGATTGTCACACCCATGACAGGCTGGCTGGTTGCGCGTTCTGGGCGGCGGCAGGTGATGCTGTTCTGCGTGGTGGGCTTCACCATTTCAACCTATCTGGTCGGGCAGGCGGATTCGCTCGAAACCGTGGTGCTCTGGCGCATTGTGCAGGGCGGCATTGGCGCGCCGGTCATTCCTTTGGCGAATGCGATTGTGCTGGATAGTTTCCCGCGCAAACAGGCGGGGTTGGTGAGCTCCATCTTCGGCATGACAGTGGTTTTGGGCCCGGTGATTGGCCCCGTATTCGGCGGGCAATTGGCTGAGGCTTATGGGTGGCGTTGGGCCTTTTACATGATTGTGCCGGCGGGCGTGGTGGCAAGCTTCGCACTTTGGGCGACGCTGCCAAAGGATGAGCCAGGCAAGCCCATACCGCTTGATTGGACTGGCTTTCTGGCCCTGACGGTCGCGATTTCCTGCGTGCAATTGGTGCTTTCACGCGGGCAGCGGCTTGATTGGTATGAATCGAACGAGATCATCCTTGAAACCGCCATCGCGGGCTTGGCCTTCTACATCTTCATCGCCCATAGCCTGACCGCCAAGCAGCCCTTTTTGAATCTGCGGCTGCTGTTGGATAGAAACTACGCCATCGGGCTTTTGCTGGTGTTCATCTATGGCATGGTGAATTTCACGCCGATTGTGCTGTTGCCATCGCTGCTGCAGCAATATGCGGGTTATCCTGATAGCGTGATTGGCGAAATCGTGGGCTTTCGCGGCATTGGCGGCACCATCGGCTTTGCGCTGACCTTCCTGATCGGGCGCTGGGATCCGCGGATTGGCATGGCGATTGGCTTTGCCGCCATGGTGGCGGCGGGGCTTTGGCTGATGCGCTTTGACCTGAATGTCAGTGAGGAAGCGCTACTGTGGAACGCCATGCTGCAAGGGGTTTCAGTTGGCATCATTTGGGTGCCGCTGACGGTGCTGACCTTCAAGACGCTGGATCGGGAGCATTTGCCCGAAGCAATGGCGATGTTCCATCTGCTGCGCAATATCGGGTCCAGCCTGTTCATTTCGTTGAGTGTGGCTGAGATTATCCGGTCGGGTGCCATGAATTACAGCCGCATGACGGAAATGATTTCCCCCTTCAATCGGACGCTTTATCTGCCGGGCTCCATGGGCGCGTTTGGCATGGAAACCGTGCCGGAATTGGCCAAGCTGAGTGGGGAAATCACGCGCCAGGCGGCGATGATTGGCTATGTGAATGGCTTTGGGCTGTTCACGGCGGCTTCGGCGGTGGCGTTTGTGCTGGTGCTTTTGGCCGGTGGGCGGGGGCGCAGCGCCTAAAGCCCTTCAGCTTGTGGCAAGCAATCTGGTTTATGGCGTAAGAATAGTCCTCTTACCCGGTCAGGCAGGGCAAAACTGGTGGCGGAAAATCCGACAGACCCGGCGGGGGCCCCAACCCCCTCCCCCGTTCAGGGCGTTGACATGGCGCGTGCTGCCTTGAATCGCCTTTGGCATGAAAAGCGCTTCAAGGAAGGCGCTGAAGTGGCCCGGCGTGCCGCAGCGCGCTTTCCGGATGAGCCGGGCTTTGGGGTGGGGCAGGCAAGTTTCTGGCTCGCGGCTGGGGAATTGGCGGCGGCTGAGGATGCGGCGCGAAGCTTCCTGGCAGGCAGCCCCACCGCAGGCTTGGCGGAGGAAGCCTGGATCATTCTGGCTGATACGCTGATCCGTCAGGAAAGGGCCGCAGATGCAAGGCTTGTTTTGCAGGAAGCCTGCCTGGCGTTGCCGGCAAGCATTCCTCTCCAGGCGCGGCGCGGGCGGCAGGCCATGCTGGCCCAGGATTTTCCCGAGGCAGTGGAAGCCTTGCAGATTGCCTGTGAATTGGCACCCGAGAGAGAGGTGCTGCAAAATTCACTGCTATCGGCGCTTTGGCAGACGCAGCGCTATGCGGTGGGCAGCAAGATGGCAGCGCGGGCGATTGAAATCTTGCCCGATTCACCTAGTTTGCGCATGCATTTGGCAAATTTCCTGCTGGCTGAAAACCGAGCCATGGAAGCAGCGGCTGCGGCACGCGAATCGATCGAACTAGACCCCACCAATACGCGCGCCCATTGGGTACTGGTTGATGCCTTGTGGCGGCAGGACCGCCATAACGAGAGCTTCCGTACGCTTGAAGCCGTGATTGAACGTTTCCCCACCGATACTTTCTTGCTTCAGCAAATGGTGCGACTGGCTCCCGCCGTGTTTCGCGAAGACACGATTGTTATAACCTATCGGCGCGCTATCGGCCTGGCCGAGATGCCACGCGGTATCTGGGAAGTGCTGATCCGCGCCTTAATCAAGCAGGAGGAGCATGAGGAAGCGGCAGATACCGCGCGCCGCGCCATGCTGCTTTATCCCGCCACACCTGAATTTGGCGCCTTATTGGCTGAGATATTGCTGCGCAACGGCACAGGATTGGAAGCCATCACGCAAGATATCGCGGACGTACTCGGGCAGGAAAGCCATGCCATACCGGTGCAGATTGCGCTGATTTCCGGCCTGCTCAGCCAGCAAAAATGGGATGAGGCAACAAGCCTGCTGGAAGAACTACGAGCCGATACAGCGGATCAGCCGGAATTGATTTTGGGCTTTGGGATCGCACTGACGGGCAAGGGCGCGCATGATGACGCAGTGGCAATACTTTCCGCCTTGGCAGAAAAACAACCGGATAATCTGCAAACTTGGGAAGCGCTATGTGATGCCCATCGTGAAGCGAAGCACATAAAGGGTGCTGTTGCGGCTTACCGCCGGCTGGAAGCGCTCGGCGCCCCCTTGCACATGATGCGGCGCGTGCAAGTCAAGCTATTCGGGGAACAGGTTGCCTGAAAAGGCACCAAGGCCAGCGCCGACACAATAGGCCCCTTTGCCGGAGTGGCTTGAACGAAAATTCATCCAGCCGGGGCAATTTCAGCCTTCTGCACCACCAGACCAATGGATGTGGTCACGTATCTGTCCACCTGTATTTTGAGATGCGGCGTCGCAAAGGGGGGCAGGTCCACAAAGGCGTCAAGCGCCCCAACTCCTGGGAAGAGGTTGAGCGGCCAGGGCTTGTGGCCTTCCTCAATCAGGCGCGCGTAAAGGCTTTCAATATCGCGCCTTCTGAATAGCGAAAGCGTCGGGTGCTCGAAGGTATCTTCATTGGAAGAAAGATTGAATTCGGTTGTATGAAGGGCAAGCCCGCCGGGCTTCAGCGTCTTCAGACTATTGCGGACAAAATCGAGACCTTTTTCGATAGACCCCAAATGTTCAAAGCAACAGGCAGACCAGCAGAAATCGAAACCTGTGAATTTTTCAGGGATATCGTTCATATCAGCGAAGGTGAAGGAAACATGTTTTTCGAAATTCTCACGGTCGAGCAGTCCGGGGCGCCATAGCTGTTCACGGCTGCTGGCATGCTGACCGGTGGAATCCCAGCCATGGCCGTCAATGGCATCAAGCGGCGCATCGGTTGCCAGCACCTCCATCCCAACCTTGGCAAAAAAAGCGGGCAGCGGTTCATTGCCAACACCGAATCCCAAGGCGCGCTTACCAATGCGCAAAAGCCCTGCCCTATGCAAAACCGCAATGATCCATACGAATTCCCAATTCTTACGGTGCATATGCGAAGGGGGCAAAGCCAATACATTGCAGATCTTGGTGTGCAATTCCTCACGAAACTGCGCTTCGGTGCAAAGCTGAGAGGTTGGTGCCGCAAGGCTCGGTGGGCGAAAGACGGCCGGGATGGACCGGTTGGCCGGCGCTTCCAGCAAGAACAATGGCGCGGCCCACGGCTTGAGGGATGAAAGGAAGCCTTTGAATTCGGCGGTTTCTGCAAGAGCACGCCGCAAGGCATCAAGATCGGCGCTACGGCGGAGTTGCGCGATTTCCTCAGAATTCTGTGGCTCACGGCCCAGCATTACCCGGATCGCCCAAATGACAGCCTGATTCGAGAGAAGCGGTGCTGCATCAGCCGCCCCCGGGCGCAGCGCGTCCGCAGCCTTTACCTTCAGCGCCTTCAGCCTTTCGGAGAGATCAGGCAACAGCGATCTCCCGCGAGCGGCGCAAGATAGGGGATTTCAGCCTGCGCTCAGGCAAATCACCCTTACCGCCCTCACAACCCACAAGCCGCATCCAGAAAGGCCCCATCCAGCGTCCCCGGCGCCGCCGCGCGGAAGCCGCTCCGGCGCGGGCGTTCCGCATGCACGGGTTGCTGCGCATTACGCCTAGCGAACCACGCCCCTTCCAATGGGCGCCATAGCCGTTCAGCGCAGCGATATTCGCCAATGAAACGCACTGAAAGCGCCCTGCCCCCGGTTTCCGGAATGGGAATGGATTCGCGCAGATTGAGCATGATCCAAGCGCGGCGCACCGGGCCGGAGATGTTCAATTCGCGTTCCTGCACATAGCCGCTTTCAAAGATTTCATTGCTGAAGCCAATGGAGCGCCAGCCGACAAGACCGGGGCCGGGTGGCTCAGGAATGGCGGATACGGCAGGTTCTGGCGCTTCTTCAGCACAGCCCGCCAGGCCCAAAACCAGCAACCCCATCGCCAACCACCGCCCCATGACCTGCTCCACTTGGCTTTTGTTTGATCGCATTTTCCGAGTCGCCAAGTGTCACCACTTGGCTTGAAAATGCTCAGCCCATATTCACCATAATGGTTTTCTTATGCGTGAAATGTTCCAGCATGGCTTCCAAGGACGCTTCCTTGCCAAGGCCGGATTGCTTCACACCACCATAGGAAAGATTGGCTTGCACCACCAGATTTTGATTGATCTGCACAAGCCCCGCTTCCAGCCGATGCGCCAGATCAAGCCCCACCTTGAGGTTATTGGTCCAAAGGCTGGCGGCCAAGCCGTAGACGGAATCATTGGCCTCGGCCAACACTGCTTCCGGGTCATCAAAGGGCTGAATCAC
This sequence comes from Roseomonas sp., assembly GCA_044345845.1. Lineage (GTDB taxonomy): Bacteria > Pseudomonadota > Alphaproteobacteria > Acetobacterales > Acetobacteraceae > Neoroseomonas. The sequence goes on along the minus strand of JBIJAH010000008.1, from coordinate 1,566 downwards.
CGTCACCGGGCCAAAGATTTCTTCCTGCACCAGGCGGCTTTCGCGCGTCAGGCCAGTGAAGATCACCGGCTGCAAGAACAGGCCCTTCTTCAGCGCAGCGTCTTTCGGCATGCGGCTGCAGACATGCGCGGTGGCGCCGGCGGTGGCGGTGCCCTCCGCAATGAAGCCCTTCACCTTATCGAATTGGCCCTGGCTGATGATGGTGCCGATATCCGTCTTTTCATCCAAGGGATCGCCCATCACCATGCCATTCACCGCATCCTTCATGGCGGTGACGAAACGGTCAAAAATCGGCCGTTCCACATAAATGCGTGACGCCGCGGTGCAGCTTTGCCCCTGGCGCGTGAAGCGCATGGAAGTCAGCGCGCCGGAGACCGTTTTGTCGAAATCGCAATCGGCAAAGACAATCATCGGGCTTTTGCCGCCCAATTCCAGCGTGACAGGGATCAGCTTTTCAGCCGCAGCACGATAGACAATCTTGCCCGTCTCCACCGAACCGGTGAAGGTCACTTTCTTCACCAGCGGATGCGCCACCAGCGGCGCGCCGCATTCGGGGCCGAAGCCGCTTACCATATTGAACACGCCTGGCGGCAGCACGCGGTTCATGATTTCGCAAATGCGGAGCACCGCCAGCGGCGCTTCTTCCGCACTTTTCACCACCACCGCATTGCCCGCCACCAGCGCCGGCGCCACTTTCAGCGCCATCAGCAGCATCGGCACATTCCAGGGGATGATGGCGCCCACCACGCCAAGCGGCTCACGCACCGTGACCGAAAGCACATTGGGCGCGAAGGGCACGCTTTCGCCCTTCAATTCGCCGCCAAGCCCGCCGAAGAATTCGAAAACATCAGCGACAACATTGGCTTCCACGCGGCTTTCCGTGCGCAACGCCTTGCCGGTTTCAAGCGCAATCAGCCGGCCCAATTCATCCACATGTTCCTTCAGCAGCGCGGCGCATTGATGCACCAAGGCGCCGCGCTTGCGCGCCGGCAGCTTGGCCCATTCCGTCTGCGCCTTGGCGGCATTGGTCACCGCCGCATCCACATCCGCCGCATCGCCTTCCGCCGCGCGCGCCACTTCAATCCCCGTGGCCGGGTTCACGACGGCGAAGCTTTTGCCGCTACGCGCCGGGACATAGGCGCCGCCGATGAAATGCAGGCCGGACAGCGCCTTGGCGAGCGCGAAGGGGTCTGCCGAGGGGGCGGCGGGGGTCGGGTGCGGGCGATCCAGCATGGGGGTGATCCTTTCTCAATTTCCGGCAAGGCATAGCGCCTGGGCGCCCCTTAGGGAACCGTGCCCATAGCGCGCCTGATCCGCGTAGGTCGAATGACCGAAGCGGTGAATCAGCCGCTCAAACAATACTAGGCCATGATCCGTCAAACCGGATCATGGCCTAGGCTCTTGGCGCCCCGGGCGGACCGGTGTAGCCAACCGCCCGAAACCCCTGCAACCGGAATCACACCCCATGGCCGCCATTGCTGACATCATCGCCCGCGAAGTGCTGGATTCCCGCGGCAACCCAACTGTGGAGGCCGAGGTGGTGCTGGATACCGGCGCCCGCGGCCA
>JBIJAH010000034.1:0-42540 GCA_044345845.1 Roseomonas sp. | reverse complement strand
CCTTATCGCGGCGCCGGGCGGCCAGAAGCCATCTACATCATCGAACGCCTGATGGATGCGGCGGCACGCAAGCTTGGGCTTGATCCTGCGGAGCTTCGCCGGCGCAACATGATCCGGCCAGAGCAAATGCCCTACAAGAACGCCATGGGCCAAAGCTATGATAGCGGCAGTTTTGAAAAAATCATGGACCAGGCTTTGGTCGCCGCCGATTGGCAGGGTTTTGCCGCGCGCGCCGCGCAATCGGCCAAGGCAGGTAAGCTGCGTGGGCGCGGCATTGCCACCTTCCTGGAATGGACTGGCGGGAATGTGTTTGAAGAACGCGTGACGGTGGCAGTGAAGGCCAATCGCGAAATTGAAATCTACGCCACCACGCAAGCCATGGGTCAGGGCATCGCCACCAGCTATGCGCAGCTTGCCGTGGATGTTTTCGGCGTTGAACTCGACAATATCAAAATCGTCATGGGCGATTCGGATCGCGGCAGCGGCTTTGGCAGCGCGGGGTCGCGTTCGCTGTTCACTGCCGGATCAGCAGTGAAGGTCGCCGCTGACAAAACCGTGGACAAGGCGCGTGATCTTGCCGCCGATGCTTTGGAAGTGGCGCCGGTTGATTTGGAATATCTGGCCGGTGCCTTCCAGGTGGCGGGCACGGATCGGCGCATCGGGCTTTTCGACTTGGCGGCGAAGCAGCCGGAAGGGCGCATTTTCATTGATTCCACAAGCTCTGTTTCCGGCCCTACCTGGCCTAATGGCTGCCATATCGCGGAAGTGGAGATTGATCTCGATACGGGCGAGGTTGCCATTCCGCTTTATGTTTCCAGCAATGATGCCGGGCGCGTGGTGAACCCCTTGATTGTGGAAGGCCAAGTGGTGGGCGGTGCGCTGCAAGGCATTGGCCAGGCATTGTGTGAAGCGGTGATCTATGACCCCTCCACCGGCCAACCGCTGACCGCAAGCTTCATGGATTACACAATGCCGCGCGCAGATATGCTGCCCACGGCTACCACGCTGCTTGATCAATCTATCCCCTGCCTTACCAATCCTTTGGGTGTGAAGGGCGTGGGTGAGCTTGGCACCATTGGTGCCACGCCGGCGCTGGTGAACGCGGTGGCGGATGCTTTGGCGCGCAACGGGCGCGGTGCGGTAGCGGATAGCGTGCAAATGCCACTCACGCCGCCCCGCATCTGGGCGCTGCTGCAAGGCTGAAGCGTGATGGCCCTTGGCAGAAGACGCAACCGGGAACGCCGCCAGCGCGCCACGCGCTGGCTGTGGCGCCTGTCCCAAGCGGTCATGCTTTTGCTGGTGTTTCTGGGCTTCGGCGTCATTGCCTATCGTGGCGCGGAGGAGATTGCGCGCGCCGAGGTCACCACCCTTGAAGCGCGGCTCGCGGCAGCGGCGGAACGCGAAAGCGCCGAGGCGGGCGAAAAAACCAAGCTTATCGCCGAACTTGAACAAGCGCGCGCCGATGCCAGCACTTGGCGCTTACGCCATGACCAGGAAGTGCCGCGCCCACCCTTCACGGAGGTGCTGGCCACCGCCGCGCAACGTATCGCCGCTGGTGTTGCGCCGGAACGGTTGATGGAGGCGCTGCGCGCTGCAGAAAATCCACGCCGCTGTGAAGGCCGCCCGATCATCCGCCGCTTCGCCATGCGCTTTGGCGGCACACCAACTCCCGATGAAGGCTCCAACTTCATGGATGGATTGCTCCGCATCACCGCCGCCATGCCGGCCGGCGCGGAAGATGTGGCGCGGCTGGCCAATGTGACGGTTACCACCGCCTGGAATGGTCGTACGGAAAACCTGACCGGCTTGCCGCAGCGCCTCACCATCCCGCTCGGCAATCTGGAACTGGACCTTGCCATTACGGCGAGTGATATGCGCGGCTTTGTCCAGGTGGCGCTAGCGACCTGCCCGCGGAACTGAAGGCTCTGGACAGGGGCTTGCATTAGCGCAACCATTTCCCGAACCTGCCGGAGGAAACCCATGAATCGCCGTGATACGCTGAAGGGCGCGCTAGCCCTTTCAAGCCTGGCTGCCTTGCCCGCTGTGGCGCAGAATCTGGATCGGCCGATGCGCTTCATTGTGCCCTTCGCCCCAGGCGGCACCTCGGACATCATCGCGCGCTTGCTTTCGCCAGAACTCACTAAATCCTTCGGCCAGAATGTGGTGGTGGAAAACCGCACCGGCGCCAGCGGGAATATCGGTGCGGATCTGGTGGCGAAATCGCCGCCCGATGGTCACACCATGCTGATCATTGATGTTTCAACCCTGGCCACCGCGCCATCGCTCTACACACGCTTTCCCTTTGATCTGAAGCGGGATTTGGCGCCGGTGACGATGCTTATCTACGCGCCCTATATCCTGGCGGTGCATCCTTCCGTGCCGGTGAATAACGCCGCCGAATTGGTGGCCTATGCCAAGGCCAATCCAACCAAGGTCAATGTCGGCCATGCCGGGATTGGCGTGGGCAATCACCTGACGGGGCTTTTGGTGACGCAGCATTGGGGCGCTGATCTGACCCAAGTGCCCTATCGCGGCGGGGCAGCGGCACTCACCGCTGTGGCCTCGGGCGAAGCGCAATTGCTGATCAATGGCGCCACCGCCACGGCGCCCTTCTGCAAGCAGGGGCAATTGCGCCCCATCGCCGTAACCGGCCCGCGCCGCCTGCCTGATTTCCCAGATGTGCCAACCTTCAGGGAACTCGGCTGGCCGGCGGCTGAAAGCGGCACCTGGCAGGGCGTGCTGGTGCAGGGCGCCACCCCGCCCGCAATGGTGGAACGTCTGTCGCGCGACCTTCGCGCCGCCATGGCGGTGCCTGCGGTTGCCGAACGCATCACCGCGATTGGCGGGGAAAACCGCGCAGAAGGCACAGAATCCTTCCGCCGCTGGTTGGACAACGAGATCGAGGTCTGGGGCCGCGTGGTGCGCGCCAATAACATCAAGTTGGATTGATGCCTGAAACGCCTGAAAACCTGCTCGCCCGGCTGGAAGCCGCCGGGATTGCCACCGAAACACGCCATCACCCGGCGGTGTTTACGGTGGCCGAAAGCAAGGATTTGCGCGGCACCCTGCCCGGCGGGCATACCAAAAACCTGTTCCTGCGCCCCGCCAAGGGCGATGGCCCCTTCCTGCTGGCAACGCTTGAGGAATCCCGCCAAGTTTCCATCAATGCCCTGGCCCGCATGGCGGAAGCCGGTAAGGTCTCCATGGGGAGTGCTGAGGAATTGCTGGCAATCCTGGGCCTGACGCCGGGCTCCGTCACGCCCTTTGGGCTGGTCAATGCACTGCCTGAGCGGATTCGCTTTGTCATGGATGCGGGGCTGATGCGCCACCCGCGCATTTGGGTGCATCCCTTGGTCAATACCGCTTCCACAGGCCTCGCACCCCAGGATTTGCTTGGCTTTCTGGGCGCGCTTAGTCATGAAACCCGGCTGCTGGAACTGGATGGCGCCTGAACCGCACCAGGGTGGCTTGCTTCTGCGGCAATAGGGCGCATTTATGGGGCAACAGGACCAGGAATTGCCCCGATGGAAGTGATCTTCGACCCCAATCGCCCGCCGCAGGGCGCCGCTGCCAGCGCCATTAAGGATGGTGACCAAGCCACCTTCATGCAGGATGTGGTTGAGGCATCCAATGATGTGCCGGTGCTGGTGGATTTCTGGGCCACCTGGTGCGGCCCCTGTAAGCAACTGACCCCCGCGCTTGAAAAGGTGGTGAATGCCGCCGAAGGCCGCGTGCGGCTGGTGAAGATTGATATTGATAAGAATCGCGGCCTTGTGCAGCAGCTCGTGCAAATGGGCCTGCCGCTGCAATCTGTGCCCACAGTGGTCGCTTTCTGGAAGGGGCAGATACTGGATCTGTTCCAGGGCGCGCTGCCGGAATCGGAAGTAAAGCGCTTCATTGAAGGTTTGCTGAAGCAGGCGGGTGGACAAATGCCGACCGCCGACCTTCTGGGCGAAGCCAAGGCCGCCTTGGAAGAAGGCGATGCCACCACGGCGCTGCAAATGTTTGGTGCTCTGGCCCAGCAGGAACCGGAAAATGCGGATGCGCTGGCCGGCGTGGCGCGCTGCCTGATGGCGCTGGGTGAGGAAGAACAGGCGCTTCAGGTGATTGAAAGCGTACCGGAAAAGCTCCGCGCCCATGCCGAAATCGCTTCCATCCGCAGCGCCTTGGAATTGGCCGCTGAAGGCCGCGAAGCGCGGGCGAAGCTTGCCGAATTTGAAACCCGCCTGGCGGCTGATGCCAATGACCATGCGGCGCGGATTGACCTTGCGGTTGCGCTGAACGCCATGGAAGACCGCGCCGGCGCGGTGGATGCGCTGATTGAAGCCATCAGGCGCGACCGCGCCTGGAATGAGGAAGCCGCGCGCAAGCAATTGCTGAAATTCTTCGAAGCCTGGGGCTTTGGCGATGCGGCGAGTGTCGCGGGGCGGCGCAAGCTTTCTTCTGTGCTGTTCCGTTAAGGCCGGCGGCACCACGCATCATGCAACCCTTTCATCCGCGACTTGCGGATTTGCCGACCGAAATTGCAGTCTTCCCCCTGACAGGGGCGCTGCTGCTGCCGCGCGGGCGCCTGCCGCTGAATATCTTTGAGCCACGCTACCTGGCGATGACGCTGGACGCGTTGGGCCAGGGGCGGCTTTTCGGCATGGTGCAGCCGGATGCGCGCAGCAAGGCGGGCACGGAAGGGCCGGGGCTTTACCGCATCGGCTGCCTGGGGCGTCTTTCTTCTTTCAGCGAAACCGATGATGGGCGGCTACTGATCACGCTGATTGGCGTGACGCGCTTCAGGATTCTGGAGGAATTACCCCTGGCGCAGGGCGGCTATCGCCGCGTGCGCGCCGATTATGGGGATTTCGTCACTGATTTGCTGGAAGCCGATCCGCCGCCGCTTGATCGCCCGGCATTGCTCGGCGCGCTGCGCCCCTATTTCCAGGCGCGCGGGATTGAGGCGAATTGGGATGCGGTGGAACAAACGCCTGATGCGCTGCTGGTGACAATGCTCGCCATGGTCTGCCCCTTTGATCCGCCGGAAAAGCAGGCGCTTCTGGAAGCCGCCGAAGGGTCAGAACGCGCTGAGATGCTTGTGGCACTACTGCGCATGGGGGCAGCGGCCAATATGCCAAACCCCGGCAGCCTGAGTTGAGGAAGGGAATGACCTTATGACCGAACCACAACCCAAGGGCGGCGCGCTGGACCCGAAGCTGCTTGAAATCCTGGTCTGCCCCGTGACCAAGAAGCCGCTCCGCTATGATCGCGAGAGGGGCGAATTGATCAGCGACGCTGCGGGCCTGGCCTATCCGGTGCGTGATGGCATTCCCATCATGCTGCCCGATGAGGCGCGTAAACTGGACGCATGAGCGCACCCACTGAAATACGCCTGCGCAAAGCGGAAAAAATCCTGGAGATTGCCTTTGCCGATGGCGCGCGTTTCGCGTTGCCTGCCGAATATCTGCGCGTGGAAAGCCCGAGTGCGGAAGTGCAGGGCCACGGGCCTGGGCAGAAGGTGATTGTAGCGGGCCGGCGCCATGTGGGCATTATCGGGCTGGAACCTGTCGGCCATTATGCGCTGCGCATCAGCTTTGATGATTTGCATGATACGGGGATTTTCACCTGGGAATATCTCCGCCGCCTGGGGGAAGAACAGGAAAGCCGCTGGGCGGAATATTTGGCGGCGCTGGCAACGCGCGGTTTGATACGCGAGCCGGCGCGGCGTGCGGGTGGGGTTTGATCCCTTTTACTGCGAAACGCGTCCAAAATTCATTCGGTTGAAATGAAGTATTTGTCACTCACCCTTCGCCAGCCGATCAAACGCCTTCAGCCGCGCGATCAGCGCCGGCATCTCACGCAGCGGAATCATATTCGGCCCATCGGATGGCGCGTGATCCGGGTCCGTATGGGTTTCGATGAAAACCGCCGCAACCCCCACCGCAACAGCGGCACGCGCCAGCACGGGCGCGAATTCGCGCTGCCCGCCGCTGGATGTCCCCTGCCCGCCTGGCTGCTGCACGGAATGCGTCGCGTCAAACACAACCGGATAGCCAGTCTCCGCCATGATCGGCAAAGAACGCATATCGGAAACCAACGTGTTGTAGCCGAAGGATGCGCCACGTTCGCAGAGCAGGACATTGTGATTGCCCGTGCTCGCGATTTTCGCCGCGACATTCTTCATGTCCCAGGGTGCGAGGAACTGCCCCTTCTTCACATTGATCGCGCGGCCTGTTGCACCCGCGGCCAGCAACAAATCCGTCTGCCGGCATAGAAAGGCCGGGATTTGCAGCACATCCACCGCCTCCGCCGTGGGCGCACATTGTTCGGCATTATGCACATCGGTCAGCACCGGCAGCCCGGTCACTTCCCGCACCTCGGCCAGAATGGCCAGGCCTTCCGCCATGCCAATACCGCGCGCGGCGGAAACGCTGGTGCGATTGGCCTTATCGAAGGATGATTTATAGATCAGCGGCACGCCAGCGGATGCCGCAATTTCCTTGAGTGCGGCTGCGGTTTCCAGCGCATGGGCGCGGCTTTCAATCTGGCAGGGACCAGAAATGAAGACCAGCGGCAAATCATTGCCGAAGGTCACATTGCCCGCCTTCACATGGCGCATCATACCAACCGCGCCTGACGCACCGCCGCACCAATGAAGCCCGCGAAAAGCGGGTGCGGGTCAAAGGGCTTGGATTTCAATTCCGGGTGGTATTGCACGCCAATGAACCAGGGATGGTCGGGATATTCGACAATCTCGGGCAGCACACCATCGGGCGACAATCCGGAAAAGCGCAAACCTGCTGCTTCAAGCCTTTCACGATAGGCGATATTCACCTCAAAGCGATGGCGGTGGCGTTCCTGGATTTCCGGCTGATCGCCATAAACACAACGCACCAGCGACCCTTCCGCGAGATGCGCCTGGTAAACCCCAAGCCGCATGGTACCACCCAAATCGGCACTCGCATCGCGGCGTTCCACCTGGTTGCCGCGCTGCCATTCGGTCAGCAGGCCAACCACCGGTTCCGCGCAAGGGCCGAATTCGGTGGAAGATGCGCCCTTTAATCCAACAAGGTTTCGCGCTGCTTCAATCACCGCCATCTGCATGCCGAAGCAAATGCCGAAAAACGGCAGCTTGCGTTCGCGCGCAAAGCGTACCGCTTCAATCTTGCCCTCTGTGCCGCGTTCGCCAAAGCCGCCAGGCACCAGAATGCCATGCACATGTTCAAGCCGCGCGAGTGCTTCCGCGTCATTCTCGAATATCTGGCTATCCACCCAATCGAGCTTCACGCGCACATGATGCGCAATGCCGCCATGCACCAAGGCTTCCGAAAGCGACTTATAGGCATCCAGCAAATTCGTGTATTTGCCAACGATCGCGATCGTCACCTCGCCTTCTGGCGCCTTGATCGCGTTCACAATGCTTTCCCAGCGCGACATATCGGGCTCGCCAAAGGCGGAAAGGCCGAAATGGCGCAGCACTTCCACATCCAACCCTTCGGCGTGATAGGCCAAGGGCACTTCATAGATCGTGCTGGCATCCAGCGCGGGGATCACGCTTTCCGGGCGCACATTGCAGAATAGCGCAATCTTGCGCCGTTCATTTTCCGGGATCGGCCGATCACAACGGCAGAGCAAAATCTGCGGTTGAATGCCAAGGCCAAGCAATTCCTTCACGCTATGCTGCGTGGGCTTGGTCTTCAATTCACCGGCTGAGGAAATGTAGGGCACCAAAGTCAGATGCATGAAAATGCTGCGCTGCGGGCCAAGTTCATTGCCCATTTGCCGAATGGCTTCCAGGAAGGGCAGGCTTTCAATATCGCCGACCGTGCCACCGATTTCGACCAGCACGAAATCATAGCCATCGGTTTCGGTCTGGACCACTTCCTTGATCTTGTCGGTGATGTGCGGAATCACCTGCACAGTCCCGCCCAAATAATCGCCGCGCCGCTCCGCCGCGATCACATCCGAATAGATGCGCCCCGTGGTCCAGTTATCGGCCTTGCGCGCATGCACGCCGGTGAAGCGTTCATAATGACCAAGATCAAGGTCGGTTTCCGCGCCATCATCGGTGACGAAGACCTCCCCATGCTGATAGGGGCTCATGGTCCCCGGATCCACGTTGAGGTACGGGTCCAGCTTCCGCAGCCGAACCTTGTAACCGCGCGCCTGCAACAGCGCGCCGAGCGAAGCGGAAGCGATACCCTTACCGAGTGAGGAGACCACGCCGCCGGTGATGAATACGAACCGGGTCATGGGCGATCTTGATAACCCATCCCCCGATTCGGCGCCATAGCGTGGTCGGCCCTGGTGGACCACAAGCATAGGGCTGGTTTTCAAGCACTTTGATGCTTCTGCCTGCGCTGATCACTGCCGACAGAACAAGATGGGAAGGCGCGCTAAAAGCCTTTCCCATTGCGGCTGGGCAGGGCGGCGTTGGTTTCGCTCCAGCTCGGCAGGCGTCTTGGCAGGCCCTTGGCATCGCAAGGCACGACATTGATCGCCAGAATATCCCGGACCAGCGTCATCGCCACGCTGCGCGGGCGGGAATAGCCAGCAAGCTGGATATCCAGGCTTTTCCGCGGCGTGATCCGCACAATGCGCCCCCATTCACCCCTGAGTGCCGTGGGTTCCGGACCCGGCTCATCCCGGATCAGGCGTACCAAGTCACCAACCTCAAGAATTGGGATAATTCGTCCATCAGGGCGATAGTCCAGTTTCATTGCTGCTCCCGAATCTGGCTTTCTGCGGTTAATCACCCCACCTGCCTCATCATTGAATCAAGGCCATAGCGGATTTAACTGATATGGTAATGGAGTTTTCAACTTCGAGGGTTAATTTCCTTCACAATTTAGAAAGAAAATGTGAGTATATCCACAACAGAGGTTGTGAAATCCATGTCTCTTGATCTCGCCATTCGGCAGGCTCCCCCGCAGGAGGCCCCCCGCCAGCCCGTCAGGGCCGCAGGGCCGGATCGCGTGGCTGGTGCTGCCCCCCCCACCATCTCGCCAGAGGTGGGTCCCCCCAACCCGCGCCTGCGTATGGATCGGGATTTGGGCATGGTCGTTATTGAATTCCGCGATGCCGCGGGCAAGGTATCAACCAGTCTGCCGAGCGAGCGGGAATTGCAGGCTTATCGTGACTCGGTGAATTACGGGGCGGAACTGCCGTCATCCCTGAAGCCTCTTAAGTCAAGCATGCTCTCCTTCGCGGCGCCGCAAGCCATGGAGCCACCGCCGGCACCTAAGCTATCGGCGTCTTTGGCGCTGGCGGTTCAAACGAATTTTGTCCCTCAAGGGCTACAGCGCTCAGCCTGAGGTATTCTGGCACCAAGTGGGTTGGCTTAGTGTCGCTCGAAATACTCCAGCAAGACAATGCGGCCCTGCCCTTGCCTGCTATTCAGGGGCGTGGCTAGAACCCTTATGCGCGCCCCTCACCGGGCAACGCGAAAGCCAATATTGTCAGCGCGGCTGCTAGCGGGAACGCCGTGGCGCATTGCAGAACGCAGAAATTGTTGCGCGTTGGACCATGAACCACCGCGCAACACACGCCAAGCGCAACCGCTTACGATAACGGGTTCGGAAGCATCGGCCGGTGCGTTGTTATAGGTGCGTTCAAGGCAATCCTGCACCCATTCCCAGACATTCCCATGCATATCATACAAACCGAAGCGGTTTGGCGGATAGCTGCCAACTGGCCGCGTGCGGGCAACAACGCCCCCATAATTCGCGAGCGATTCATTGATGGCGTTGCCCGTCGTAAAGGGGCGGTTGGACCCGGCCCTGACAGCAAATTCCCACTCGGCTTCGGTCAATAAACGGTACTGCTTGCCGGTACGGGCGGTCAGCCAGCGCAGATATTGCTGCGTGTCGTCCCAACTGACATTCACTACCGGTTGGCGTCCCCGGCCCCAGCCCGGATCATTCGGGCGATGGCTGCACGCACCAGCGGTAAGGCAGGTATCCCATTCCGCGAAGGTCACTTCGAAGACACCAACCGCCAAAGGCGCGCGCAGGGTAACGATGCGCTGCGGCCCTTCATTGTTATAGCGTCCAACTTCGGTCGCGGGGCTGCCCATGATGAACTGCCCAGGCGGGATCACCATCAGTTCCGGACATTCGGCGCAGTCGCGAAAGCTGCGGCCCACCTGCACCGGGTAGCTGCCAGCCGCCTGAGGCGCCGCAGGAGGCGGGGAGGACGGCCTGGCCTGAGCCAAAACCTCAGCGGGCACGGCCAGCATCAGCAAGCCGAGGGCAAGGACGGCGCGAATCGAGGTCGGTAAATTCATCACGATCCTGTGACCATACGCAGGCTCAGGAGAAATTTCTACAGGCACAATAATGCGGCGCCATTACGCGGGCCCCGTCGCAATCATGCCATGCCCGCCATGGCGCCGCCGCAAAAGTCCTGAAAATACCTTGCCTTAGACGTAAGTCCGCCTTGCCTGCGGGGTCATATGTCCTGGCGCACGGTTCAAACATAGGAGGACAAGATGCGCTACCTGACAAAGACTTCACTTCTCGCAACCGGCCTTGCTTTCGCGCTGACAGGCGCGGCACTCGCCCAAGGGACGGCCAGCACCGCCCCCGCCCAGGGCAGCCGCCCCGCCGTTCAGGCGCCGGCAACGGCCAAGCCCGGCGACGCCACCGGCCAGGTGCGTGGCCATCAGGGGAATGGCCAGACCCGCGCGGTAACGCCGGCGGCTCCCTCGGGCGGTGCCACTCGCTGACCTGAGACCGCAAAACCGGCGGGCGGATGCGCCCTGCCCGCCGGCCAGCCGCAAAGCCCGCCCTTCACCGGGGCGGGCTTTGTCGTTTGGGGTCACCTCAGCCCACCCTAAAGATTGACGTCCCCCAAAGCCCGGACGCAAATTCCCCCATATCAAGACCGAAACAAGGGGAGGACCCGGCCATGGCTGATGATTTGATTGCGCTGAAACCCGAAATCGTCGCCAAAGCGCGTGTGACGGAAGCGCAGCGCGCGGCCATGTATGACGCTGCGGCGCAAGACCCCGAAGCCTTCTGGCGCAGTGAGGCCAGCCGCATCGCTTGGATGAAGGCGCCGACGAAAATCAAGAACACCGATTTCAACGGCAATGTTTCGATCAAATGGTTTGAAGATGGTGTGCTGAATGCCTCCGTCTCCTGCCTTGATCGGCATCTGGCCACGCGCGGTGATCAGGTCGCGATCCTGTGGGAAGGCGATGACCCGGCCGCGGATGCTAAGGTAACTTACCGCGAATTGCATGCGCAGGTCTGCAAACTTGCCAATGCCATGCGCAAGCTTGGCGTGAAGAAGGGCGACCGCGTTTGCATCTATCTGCCGATGATCGTGGAAGCGGCGGTCGCCATGCTGGCCTGTGCCCGCGTCGGCGCTGTTCATTCCATCGTCTTTGGCGGGTTTTCACCGGACAGCCTGGCATCGCGCATTCAGGATTCCGAATGCGTCATGCTGATCACCGCCGATGAAGGCCGGCGCGGTGGCCGACGCGTGCCGCTGAAGGTGAATGCGGATGAGGCGCTGCTAAGTTGTTCGTCCATCCAGAACGTAATTGTCGCGCGCAATACCGGCGGCAGCGTTGAGATGATGTCCGGCCGTGATCATTGGTGGGATGTGATCACCACCGGCCAGCCCAATACCTGTGAGCCCGAGCCGATGGGCGCGGAAGACCCGCTTTTCATCCTTTATACTTCGGGCAGCACGGGCAAGCCGAAAGGTGTTTTGCACACCACCGGCGGCTATATGGTTTGGGCATCCTATACGCATGAAAAAGTCTTCGATTACCGCGAGGGCGAAATCTATTGGTGCACCGCCGATGTCGGCTGGGTGACCGGGCACAGCTATATTGTCTATGGCCCGCTTGCGAATGGCGCGACCACGCTGATGTTTGAAGGCGTGCCAAGCTGGCCCGATTCCGGGCGCTTCTGGCAGGTGGTGGCGAAGCACAAGGTGAATATCTTCTACACCGCACCCACCGCGATCCGCGCACTGATGCGCGATGGCGAAGCGCCGGTGCAAAAGCATGACCGCTCAAGCCTCCGTATCCTGGGCAGTGTGGGTGAGCCGATCAACCCGGAAGCTTGGCTTTGGTATTACCGCGTGGTGGGCGATTCACGGTGCCCGATTGTGGATACCTGGTGGCAGACGGAAACCGGCGGCATTTTGATCTCACCCTTGCCAGGTGCGGTGGCGCAAAAGCCAGGCTCCGCCACGCTTCCCTTGCCCGGCGTAAAGCCCGCGCTGGTAGATGGTGAGGGTAAACTGCTGAACGGTGCGACCGAGGGTAATCTGGTGATCCTGGATAGCTGGCCCGGGCAGATGCGCACAGTTTATGGCGACCATGAACGCTTCGTGCAGACGTATTTCTCCACCTTCAAGGGCATGTATTTCACCGGCGATGGCGCGCGGCGTGATGCGGATGGCTATTACTGGATCACGGGGCGCGTGGATGATGTGATCAACGTGGCGGGCCACCGGATGGGCACGGCCGAAATTGAAAGCGCGCTGGTCGCGAACCCAGCGGTGGCGGAAGCGGCAGTCGTTGGCATGCCTCACGACATCAAAGGCCAGGGCATTTACGCCTATGTCACGCTGAAAGCGGGCGTTGAGGCTACGGACATATTGCGCAAGGAATTAGTCGCCTGGGTGCGCAAGGAAATCGGCCCCATCGCAACTCCCGATGCCATTCAATGGGCGCCGGGCCTGCCGAAAACCCGTTCCGGCAAAATCATGCGCCGCATTCTGCGCAAGATCGCAGCAAATGAGGTGGATGGGCTTGGCGATACCAGCACACTCGCCGATCCGGCTGTGGTGGATGAGCTGGTGGCGAATAGGGTGAGGTAGCGCAGGGTCCGAGAAGCGCCCAGACTGGGGCGCGGAGGAAACATCATGCAAGATTATACGCGCCTGACCGGCAAGGTCGCCATAGTCACCGGCGCTGGCTCTCGTAATCCAGGCGCGGGGGCGACCAATATCGGCAATGGTCGCGCCATTGCCGTGCTGATGGCCATGCGTGGCGCCAAGGTGCTGCTGTTGGATGTGGACCGCGCAGCTTTGGAAGAAACCGCGCGCCTGATCGCCGCTGAAGACGGTGTTTGCGCGGCGGCAGAAGCAGATGTCTCAAAAGCCGATGATTGCGCGGCGGCGGTGGCGGAAGCCATCAGGCTTTGGGGGCGCGTGGATATTCTGGTGAATAATGTCGGCATCAGTGGCCCCGCTGGCAATGCCGAAGGCGTGGACCCGGATGCTTGGGATTACGCCATGCAGGTCAATGTAAAATCCGTCATGCTCATGGCGAAATATGCCGTGCCGGAGATGCGTAAATCGGGCAGCGGCGCCATTGTGAATCTGTCTTCCGTCGCGGGGTTGCGCGCCGGCCATCCGGGCTTGCTTTACGCCACCACCAAGGGCGCGATTGTGCAAATGACGCGCGCCATGGCCGGGCATCACGGGGCGGATAACATCCGCGTCAATGCCGTTGCCCCTGGCTATGTCTATACGCCCATGGTGGCATCGCGCGGCATGACGGAAGAATTGCGCCAGCAGCGCGCGCAATCGGGCATGTTGAAGTGTGAAGGCAGCGCCTGGGATGTGGCGGAGGCTGCGTGCTTTCTGGCCTCGCCAGCCGCACGCTGGATCACAGGCGTCATCCTGCCGGTGGATGCCGGGCGTTCGGCGGGCAATGCCGCTGGCGCATCACCTAAGCCGGCGGGGGCGCTGCGTTAGAGTATCTTCAAGCCAAGTGGCAAAGCTTGGCTCTGAAATTCTCCCGGCTTGCTATGAAAGGATAGGTCATGGCTGCACCCAGCGCCGCCCCTGCTGCCCTTTACCCTGAACCCCGCGAAGCGACTTGGATCGCGCAGGATTTCCGCTTCCATACCGGGGAAGTGCTGCCCGAACTTCGCCTAGGCTACCTAACAATTGGCGAACCCTCCGGCACCCCGGTGCTGGTACTGCATGGCTCAGCCGGGTCTGCGCGCAGCATGGTCTCCCCTGCCTTTGCCGGGCAGCTTTTTGGTCCGGGTCAGCCCCTGGATGCGGCGCGGCATTTCATCATCATCCCAGATGCGCTGGGTGCCGGGAAATCCGCCAAGCCATCGGATGGGCTGCGCACAGCTTTCCCGCAATTCAATTACGCCGATGTCCTGCACGCCCAGTACCGGCTGCTGATGGAAGGCCTTGGCGTCAGCCATGTGCGGCTGGTGATCGGCAATTCCATGGGTGGCATGCTGGCTTGGCTTTGGGGTGTGACGCATCCCGATTTCATGGATGCGATCGTGCCCATGGCGGCCCAGCCCGCCGCCATGTCCGGGCGGAATTGGATGCTTAGGCGGCTGCTGATCGAAGCCATCCGCCGTGACCCAAGCTATCAGGGCGGCGATTACACGGCACAACCGGCTGGCCTGCCCCTCGCGTTCCTGTTCTTCAACATTGCAACCAATGGCGGAACCCAGGCCCTGCAAAAGGCAGCCCAGAGCCGCGTTGCGGCGGATGCGCTGCTGGATCAGCGACTGGCCCAGCCAATGGCGGCGGATGCCAATGACCTTATCTATATGTATGAGGCATCGCGCGATTATGATCCGGAACCACTGCTCGGGCGGATCAAGGCACGGGTGCTCGCGATCAATTCCGCGGATGATGAACGCAACCCGCATGAAACTGGGCTTATGGCGGCAGCAATGGGGCGCATCCCCAATGCGCGGCTTTTGCTGATACCTGGCAGTGCAGAGACCGCCGGGCATGGCACAACAGGCCAGGCGCGTTTCTGGCGTGATGCGCTGGGGGACTTCCTGAAAGAAGTGCCGTGAAGCAAGCTGCCATCAGCACCGCAATCCTTCCAGGAGAAACCCGATGACCGCCGCCCCGATGCTACGCGTTGATCCCGCTGCCTTGCGCAGCCTGGTGCATGCCATGATTCGCGCCGGTGGCAGCACGGAAGATGAAGCGGCGATGGTCACGGATCATTTGCTGGAATCGAATCTCCAAGGCCATGACAGCCACGGCATCATGCTGCTGGTGCGCTATGTGGAGAATATGCGCGCGGGTAAGTTGCACCCGGGCGCCATGCCAGAGGCGGTGCGTCAGGATCCATCGCTTGCCGTATTTGACGGCAAAATGGGCTATGGCCAGCGCATTGGGCGCATTACCATGGATTGGGCGATCAATGCCGCGCGCCAGCATGGCCATGCGGTAATGGCGTTGAAGAACGTGCATCATCTGGGGCGCATTGGTTCCTACGGCGAACAGGCAGCGCGGGCGGGCATGATTTCGGTTCATTTCGTCAATGGTGTTTCGGGCCCCGGCGCGGTGGCGCCCTTTGGTGGCAGTGATGGGCGCATGTCCACCAACCCCGTTTGCGTTGCCGTGCCGGCGGTGGCGGAAGGCGAACATCCGTTGATTTTGGATTTTGCGACGGCGGCGATTGCGCTTGGCAAATGCCGCGTTGCCTTCAATGCCGGTAAGCCGGTGCCGAATGGCGCTTTGGTGGATGCCAAGGGCCAGCCCACCAATGACCCCGGTGTCCTGTATCGGGACCAGCCACGCGGTGCGCTGCTGCCCTTTGGCGGGCATAAGGGCTATGGGTTGGCGCTGATGTGCGAAATCCTGGCCGGTGCGCTGATTGGTGGCGTGACCGCCGCGCCGCATCACCCGAAGGATGGCAGCATCGTCAATGGTTGGCTTGCCTTTGTGGTTGACCCAGCGCGCTTCGGCGATTTGGCGACCTTCCGCGCCGAAATGGCCGCAGTCATTGCGCATGTGAAGGCATCGCCGCCAGCCGATCCAGATCAGCCTGTGTTGGTCGCAGGTGAGAAGGAAAGGGCCACGCGCGCGGCGCGGCTTGCCGGCGGCATTCCAGTGGATGCGACCACCTGGGATATTCTGGCCGATACAGCGCGCAGCCTTGGCATCAATGCCATCCCGGCGCCGGACCCGCTTTAACATATGCTGCGCTTCCTGCTGGTTGCGCTGAGCCTTTCCAGCGCGGGGGCTTCTGCGCAAACGCCTGATTGGCGCAGTGCAGCACCGGCTTTGCCGCTAACTGCCCCGATCACCCCGATCACGGCGGCAGTTTCCATCGGCGGCACTGCCTGGGGCCCGTGGCGGAGGCTCTGCCGTGAGCAGTGGGAAAGGCTGGACCGCACCCCGCGCCGCGATTGCTTGGCCGTTGCGGGCGTAGAACGTGATGCGCCGGCGCGTGCCGCGCGCATCAGCCTGGCGCCGGAGGTGCTGCGCGGCGAAAAGCTTGCCGTACTGCGCCGCGATGATGGCGGCATCACAAGCTTTACCCATGACCCGCCCGATGCGGCACGCGATGGGGCGCTTACCCCCTGGCGCCGGCATTTCGAAAGCTGGAGCCTGACGGCGCGGCGCATCCAACCCAACGTCACATTCGAATTGCCGGTACCCGATAATCCACGCGGCGTGACCTGCCGCCCGGAAGGGCTTTCACGCATTGAAGCGCGCCAAGTACTGGTCGCGATTTGCGCCGTGGAATTGGCAGGCCGGCTTGGCAATACAGGGCAGGAAGCACGCATCGCCATGGCGGGGCGGATTGCGATTGATCTGCCTAGCGCGATGATTGTGGCGCAGGGCTATGCTTCAAGGATTGAGACATTCGCGGGTGGCCGTTCCAATGGCGTGGCGATCACCGCAGCCCGACACTGGTTGGAATAGAATGGACCAAGGCCATCTGAGATCACCAGGGCCAGTGCGGTTCAGATCATCCGCATCAGCGTGCCATCGCGCCTGATGGCGTGGTGAAACACCGCGCCGCCGACATGTAGCGCAATCAGCACCACCAAAGACCAACCGCCTATTGTGTGCAGCAGCTTCAAGATTTTGGCGAGGCTTTCCCAAGCCTCCATGAATTTCGGAAACTCGATAAAGCCCAAATAGGCGGTGGCACCCTGCATCGGGAAACCCCAGGCATTGGTGGCCATAAAGCCAAGCAAGGGCTGGATGATCAGCAGCGCATAAAGCGCATGATGCACGGCGCTGGATGCGGTGCGGAGCAGCTTCGGCATGTCATTGGGCAGGCTGGGCGGCGGGCTCAGCCAGCGCCAGGCCAGCCGGGCGAGCGCCACAAACAAAATGGTCAGCCCCGCGCTTTCATGCAGCGCGTAGAACGCCATCTTGCTGTCATCCTTCACATGTTGGATGACAAAGCCAAGCGGCAGCGCCATCAGCATCAGGCCCAGCGTCACCCAATGAAACAGCTTCGCAATCGCGCCATATTGTCCCGCCGGATGCGCCGCATCCGTCCCCTTGGGCGGCAAAGCTGCCATGCCATCCATCACGCACTCCCTTCTTGTTCCGTTCAGCATGACATGAAGCCCAGGCCCTGCGCGAGGGATTTAACAACGTGATCGCCGCCCATGCGGATTGGAGCATGGATGCCCGCAAACGCTGGGTCACGCTGGCACGGCGCCAAGGGGGCTTGTGGCAAGCAAAAGCGCCGCGCCTGGTGGGGGACCCCGCCGCGCTGGCCGCAGCCATGATCGCGGAAGGCGGCCCAGCCGCACTTGGGCTTGACCTGCCGCTTGGCGTGCCGCGCGGCTTTGCACAACACCGCACGGAACAGGATTTTCCTGCTTTTCTGGCCGGGCTCAAGGAAAATCCTGATTTCTTTGCGGTGTCACCGGGGCTGGAGACTGTCTCCCCCGCGCGCCCCTTCTATCCGGCACGTGGGATCAAGGGCATGACGCGCGCGGCCCATGCTGCGGCACTTGGGCTTGCCGATGCTGCTGGCCTGTCCCGTTTATGTGATCGCGCCACGGCTGAACGCCCCGCCGGGGCGCCGGTATTCTGGACGCTTGGCGCCAATCAATCCGGCAAGGCAGCGATCAGCGCCTGGCGCGATTGGCTCGCCCCCGCTTTGGCCGCCGGCGCGCCCTTCCGCCTTTGGCCCTTCGCGGGTGCGCTGCATGATCTGCTCCGCCCCGGCGCGCTCGCCATTGCTGAGGTCTATCCGGCGGAAGCCTTGCGGCATTTGGGGCTGAAATTGGCAGGGTCAAAACGCGCCGAAGCACCACGCCGCGCGCTGGCGCCTGCATTGCGTGACGCCATGGCGGCCCTTCACGTCACCCCTGATGCGGCCTTGGCCGAGATGATCCAAACCGGCTTCGGCACCGATGCCGCTGGGGAAGATCGCTTCGATTCGCTGATTGGCTTGCTTGGGCTGATTGGCGTGATTGACGGCAAGCGCCCGGATTTCATCCCCGCAGACCCTATGATCCGCAGGTGGGAGGGTTGGGTGCTGGGCCAAACGGCCCTGCCACTAAAGCCGAACTAACCTAGGGGAACGCCCGCCGCATCCTTCGCCGTACGGATCGTTTGCAAAGTCTGCACGCGCAACACATTGGGCGCCCCAGTTAACCGCGCGGTCAATTCATTTTCATGCGCGGTATTGCGCGCGACAAGGCGCAGCAGGAAATCCCCGCCGCCGCGGATCATGTGGCATTCGCGCACCTCCGGCCAGGAAGTTGCCAGTGCCTCAAAGGCATCCAGCACGCTTTGCTTTTGCGATTCCAGGCCAACAAGGGCGAAGAACATCACCTCCCACCCCAGCGCGGTGGGGTCGAGGTCTGCGTGATAGCCACGAATGACCGCTTCTTCTTCCAGCCGCCGCACGCGCCGGAGGCAGGGCGGCGCGGAAAGATTGACGCGTCGGGCAAGTTCAACATTCGTAATGCGGCCATCAGCCTGGAGTTCCGCCAGAATCTGGCGGTCCAGGGCATCCAGGGCCGGATCGGAGGCGGGGTTCTTGGGATTGGGCACGGGTCTTCATTGCTCAAAACCGGGCTGCCGCGCAATATCATTTCAAGATGCAGCATCGGCCAGGCTGCGGCTTGCCCGGAAGGGGCGGCTGGCCGATATCAACCCGTAGATTTCAGAGGTGCGGATCGTGGCCAAGACATTTCAAAGCAAGCTGCTCATTCTGGGTGCCGGGCCGGCAGGCTATACGGCGGCGATCTATGCCGCGCGCGCGGGGCTTTCGCCCCTGCTGGTGGCGGGGATGCAGCCAGGCGGGCAGCTGACCATCACCACCGATGTGGAAAACTACCCAGGCTTTGCGGAGGCCGTGCAAGGCCCCTGGCTGATGGACCAGATGGCCGCACAGGCTGTGCATTGCGGCACCAAGGTGGTGCAGGATGTGATTACCTCCATTGATTTGTCGCGCCGGCCCTTCCGCGCGGTGGGCGATTCCGGCGATGTCTATGTCGCCGAAGCGCTGGTGATCGCGACTGGCGCGCAGGCGCGCTGGCTTGGCATTCCGGGCGAAAAGGAACTGGGCGGTTTTGGCGTTTCCGCCTGCGCCACCTGTGATGGTTTCTTTTATCGCGGCAAGGATGTGGCGGTGATTGGCGGCGGCAATTCCGCGACCGAGGAAGCGCTGTATCTTTCCAACCTCGCGCGCCATGTCACGCTGATCCATCGGCGTGATTCCTTGCGGTCAGAGAAAATCCTGCAACAGCGGCTTTTCGCGAAGCCGAATGTCTCCATCATGTGGAATACGCTCACGGAAGAAGTGCTGGCCGATACATCAGGCCGCATGCCAGTCGCGCGGGGGCTCGCGCTGCGTGATCGCATCACCGGCGAGGCGCGCGAATTGAAGGTGGATGGTGTTTTCGTGGCCATCGGCCATTCACCTGCGACCGCACTTTTTCAAGGCCAGATCGGCATGGATGGGGAATTCTATATCGAAACCACGCCCGGCAGCACGCGCACTTCCATCCCAGGCGTCTTCGCTGCGGGCGATGTGCAGGACAAGACTTATCGCCAGGCCGTGACCGCCGCCGGCACGGGCTGCATGGCCGCGCTTGAGGCGGAAAAATACCTCGCTGCGCTTGAAGCGGGCCACGCGGCGGCAGCCTGATGCCGACCGATTGGGACAAGCTTCGTATCTTTCACGCAGTTGCTGAGGCAGGGTCCTTCACCCATGCGGGTGACACACTGAACCTCAGCCAATCCGCGGTATCGCGGCAAATTCAAGCTTTGGAAGAAGCGCTGAATGTGCCGCTGTTTCACCGGCATGCGCGCGGCCTGATCCTGACCGAACAGGGCGAAACCCTCAACCGCACGGTGCGAGAGGTTTTCGCGAAACTCGCGATGACCGAAACCATGTTGACCGAAAGCCGAGAGCGCCCGGCGGGGCGGCTAAAGGTTACCTCCACCATCGGCTTTGGCAGTACCTGGCTGGCGCCGCGCTTGAAGAAGCTGCTGGATATTCATCCGGAAATCAGTGTCACGCTGCTATTGGATGATTCCGATTTGGATATTGCGATGCGCGAAGCAGATGTCGCGATCCGCATGCATGCGCCGCGGCAGCCGGAATTGATCCAGCGCCATATCGCAAGCTTCGGGTGGCGGATTTGTGGTGCGGCTTCCTATCTGAAGACCATCGGCATTCCTCAGCGGCCCGAGGATTTGGATGCGCATCGGCTGATCATCTATGGCGATTATCAGCCGCCGATTGACAACATTAATTGGCTGGCTGAGGTGGGCCGGCGCCCCGGCACGGCCAGGCGCGCGGCGGTAGAACTCAATTCCATGCCCGGCATGGTGCAGGCGGTCCGTAGTGGTTTGGGGCTGGCGGCGCTGCCGGAGTATATCGGGGCGGAGTTGGATGAATTCGTCCAGGTGTTGCCGGGGGTGAAGGGGCCAAAGATTGAGGCTTACTTCGTCTACCCCGAAGAAATGAGGCATTCCAAGCGTGTAGCGGTTTTCCGGGACTTTCTGGTGGCGGAGCTGACCGGCGCACTGTGACCGAATGTTACGGCAGAACCCTGAGCCATGCGTTTTCTGCATGGCCGTGTAGTCGAGAACGGGAACCACAACCAAAGCGAGAGCGGCTATAAAATGGGCATCCGAGATTTTCGGAAGGGGTCCGTTGATCCCTCGTCTCCCAGACGTGAAGCCTCCCTGTTGACTTGGCCCGGAAACCTTATGGTTTTCGGGCCATTCTTTTTTGGGGTGTATTGCCAGAACATTGCAAAAACGAAATCGGCCCCCAAATGCTCTGCCGGTCCGAAAGGCTTTGTTTGGGAGCAAGGGGTTTGAGCGTTTACTGGGTCGCGCGTAACTCCGCCGCAACGCTTCTTGTCGGGCTTCTCGCCAGCGTCCCCCCACTCATCGTGGCGGCGATGATAGGCGTTTTCGAAACGCCCGATAGCGGTGGCTATCTGACATATGCCGCAATGTTGCTGTCTGGCCCACTGCCGGAAGGAGAGGCATTACTGGGGTCGAGCTATTCGCCCATCCCCCTTTATCGAACCCCAGGCTATCCGGTAGTGCTCGCGGCGCTGCAACATGTTACCCAAACACACTGGATGTCGCTGCTGCTCGGCGTACAGGTTCTCGCCCAAGCTTTCCTGGCGGCTTATGCCCACCGGGTTGGTTTGGCTCTCGGCCTTAATCCCATCTTGGCCTTCATTGTAGCCCTGATGCCGGCTGCGGGATCGGTTGCGGTATTCCAATCGGCTGTCATGACTGACGCTCTTTTTGGTGCGCTCTTCGGTGGTGCCATGCTGTTACTGTTGCATTCGGCTCTCATCCCCGGCGGTATCACTAAACTAGTGATGGCGGGTCTGATGTTGTGTGTTGGGGTCGCCATCCGGGAGGCAACTCTTTACCTCTTGCTTGGTCTGGTGCCTGCCGCGCTGATTGCAACCACTAAAGGGCGAAGGCTGGTTGGATTTGCCGCCATCATGGTGCCGCCAATTCTAGCTTCAGGCTTCATTATGGCCGATCACTATCGAAGATCCGGACATGCGGTGCTTTCCACGTCGAAGCAAGTCGTCATGGTGCAAGCTTTGATGCCTTTGGTAGCGCGGGGCGTTCCCGTCTTTCAAGGCGAAACGCTATTCCTCACGACGGCCCGTGAAATGATCGTCGGAAGCGATTATCATAGCATCCATCGCTTGAATGCTCGACTTTTTGAAGCTGGCATGACGGCACCTGAAATTGCCTCTGCCGCTTCTGCCAATTATGCGCGCGCATGGCGGGAGCATCCTCTGGAAATGCTACGGGCCACCACAACGCGCCTACCAGTAAAGATGCTGTGGATCACATTTATGCCGGTTGATACAGCCGCTGATGTTCATCGCCAGTCGGGCGAGCCGCGGCCTTGGTTCGGCCGACCTGAAGCCCTGTGGCGACGCGCTATGGAAGGCTCGATATTTGCTCTGCCAATCTTGCTTGCACTCTGGCTGGGCCGGGCGATTGGTTTGGCCGTAACAGTTGGCGCAATTGCGTCGCCCTTCCTTCTGGCGCGAACCGACAGCCGCCGTACGGCGGTCATCTGCGCCTGGCTCGCGACCGGAGCTTTTGTAGCTGTCTATCTGCCAGTACATCTTGAACAACGCTACCTGATTCCAATCGTTCCAATGCTTTGCCTATTGGGAGGTCTGACGTTTCAGGCTGCGTATGACGCTTGGCGGTCGCGCCGGGCGAGTTAAGATCCCGCAAGGCGGAACAAACTTTCCCTTGACTAACCTGCGCCGAGGCTCTGCCATGGCAGAACAAACCGCGCCACAAGGCGTGGGAGTGACGGGAGGAACGAAATGAAAAACACCATCACACGCCGCACCACTTTGGGCCTGGGCGCCGGGCTGCTTGCGGCCCCTGCACTTGTCAGCGCGCAGGGCAATTGGCCAACGGGCCCCATTCGCTTCATCGGGCTTTTCCCGCCGGGTGGGGGCACGGATATCCTGTCCCGCATCTGGTGCATTAAAATGAGCGAGATCACCGGCCAGCAATTCGTCGTCGAAAACCGTTCCGGTTCCGGCGGCAATGTGGGGACGGAAGCGATTGCGCGCTCCACGCCGGATGGCAATACCATCGGTCTTGCATCGGTGGCACCGCTTGCGATTTCGCCCACACTTTATTCGCGGCTGAATTACAGCCCCGCGCGCGACATCGCGCTGATCTCCGGCCTTTGGCAATTGCCGAATATGCTTGTGGTGAACAATGATGTTCCGGCGCGGAGCGTCCCTGAACTGATCGCGCTGCTGAAGGCCAATCCGGGCAAATACGCTTTCGCATCATCTGGTTCCGGCACCACGGTTCATCTTTCTGGCGAGATGTTCAAATTCCTGGCCGGCGTGGATATGCTGCATGTGCCCTATCGCGGTGCGGCGCCGGCGCATATTGATCTCGCGGGCGGGCGCGTTCACATGATTTTCGACAATATCCCGCAGGCATTGGCCTTGGCGCGTGATGGTAAGGTGCGCGCTTTGGCCGTGACAGGCGCGCAGCGCAGCCCGCAAGCGCCGGAAATTCCGACCATGGCGGAATTCTTGCCGGGTTTTGAGATTTCTTCCTGGGGGGGTGTTTGTGCGCCGGCAGGGATTTCCCCGGCACTGATCCGGCGCATCAATGAACTCACCAAGCAATCCTTGGAAAGCGAAGATATCAAGAAGCGCTTTCATGATAACGGCGCTACCACCTGGCACACAACGCCCGAGGAATTCGTGAAGTTCCGCGCCGATAATGAAGCCGCCTTTGCGCCGCTGATCCGTGCTTCCGGCGCCAAGGTGGATTGATCTAGGCTGGCTAAGCCGCGCGCCGATTCCACGGCATCAGCGCGAGCAAATTCGCCATGGGGCAAAGCCCCATGATGCCGGCGAAAACCAGACCCGCGCCGACAAAGGCGGAAAGCGCGTGAAAGCGCGGGTCCACCAGCGCACCCAGCACCGCGCCAAGCAGCACCAGGCTGCCTGCGGTGATCTGCACCTGCCGCATGATGGGCAGGGGCGCCTGCTTATCTTCCTTGAGCTTCACGCCAGCCGCATTCAGCGCGCCGATCCCACCTTCCACAAGCAAAACACGGCAGCCCGGCACGGCTTCGGCCAGGGCTGGGGCATTCAACGCCGTGCGGCTGCCCGATTGGCAATGAAAAATCACGGTGGAGCCGGGCGGAATGCCAAGCGGGCCACTCCCCAGCCGAGAGGCCGGCGCATGGGTGGACCCCGGCACATGGCTGCGGGCGCGTTCATCGGCTTCGCGAATATCCACTAACACGGCTTCCCCGGTAGCGATCAGGCCAGCGGCCTCACGGGCGGAAATGGTCTCAGTGGTCATGGCGGGGTTCCTTGAAATTCTCACCCACCAATTAAATTAGCATTATCTTATATTCAAGAGAAAAGCGTCAAAAATCCAAATCCGCGTAATGTTCGGGGGGAATCAGGCCGCTGATCCGGTCCTGCAAAAGCGGCCGGAAGGAAGGGCGGGATTTCACCCGCGCATACCAATCCTTGGCCGCGTCATTCAGCGCCCAATCCACATCGCCCAGGTAATCCAGCGCGGAAAGATGCGCCGCCGCCGCCAAATCCGCGAGTGAAAGGGCATTCCCACCCAGCCAAGGCCGCGTTTCCGCAAGCCAGCCCAGATAATCCAGATGCGGGCGCAAATTGGCATAGCCCGCGCGAATGGCCCCGGCGTCTGGGTTGCCGCGCCCCATAAGCTGCTTCATCTGCTTTTCAAAGAGCAGGTTTCGGCCAACTTCAAGGTGGAACTTGCCGTCAAACCAAGCGACTAGGCGTCGGATTTCCGCCCTTTCGCCGAGTGAGCGCCCCATCAGCGGCATATCCGGATAGGCTTCATCCAAATATTCGCAAATGGCGTAGGAATCGATGATGCAGAAGCCATTCTCCTCCTGCAGCACTGGCACAGTACAGGCGGGGTTGATGGCCAAAAATTCCGCACGCCTTTCCCAGACCCTTTCGACCCTTAGGTCAAAGGGAATGCGCTTTTCCGCCAAGGCAAGCCGCACCTTGCGCGCATAGGGAGAGAGGGGGAGGTGATAGAGAATCCGCACGGCGCGCTTATGCCACCCGCCTGCCGCCGGTGCAAAGCGCGGCCCCTGATAAAGGGGGTGCAGGACAGCATGAAACATGTTGAAGTGACGCCTCAGGGCGGGTGGTCCATGCTGCATAAGAAGCCGTCGCCCAGCCCAAGGATAAGGAGGAACGCGTATGACACCGCCGCTTGATGCATCCGCCGCGCCGCGCAATTCCGATTTGGAGGCGGCCCTTGCCGAAGCGCGGGAGAATTATTCCCGCGCGCGCCCCAATAGCGCCACGGCGCACGAGGCAGCCCGCCAGGTCATGCCGGGCGGTAATACGCGCAGCACGCTTTTCTACACGCCCTTCCCGACCGCGATGAAAAGCGGCCAGGGCTGCTATCTGGAAGATATTGACGGCAACAAATACCTCGATCTTTGCGGTGAATATACTGCGGGGCTGTTTGGTCATTCAGACCCGCGCATTCAGGCGATGCTGCATCAGGTAATCCAAAACGGCATCAGCCTGGCGTCAGTCGGTGAGAATGAGGCGAAGCTTGCAGCTATTTTATGCGCGCGCTTCCCGGCTTTGGAATTGGTGCGCTTCACCAATAGCGGGACCGAGGCGAATCTGATGGCCCTGGCAGCCGCGCGCGCGCATACGGGACGCAGCAAGATCATCGCCTTCCGTGGTGGCTATCATGGTGGGGTGATGAGCTTCGTCACCGGCGGCAGCGTGGTGAATGCGCCGTTTTCCGTGACGCTTGCTGAGTATAACGACCTGCCCGGCACGCTGGCGCTGATCCGTGAACACGCCGCTGATCTGGCCGCGGTATTGCTTGAGCCCATGATGGGCAGCGGCGGCTGCATTCCCGCTACGCGTGAATTTCTGGCCGGTTTACGGGACGCGACGCGCGAAATGGGTGCGCTGCTGATTTTCGATGAAGTGATGACCAGCCGACATACGGCGGGCGGCTTGCAGAAGCTGCATGGCATCACGCCTGGTCTTGTCTCACTCGGCAAATATATTGCGGGCGGCATGTCCTTCGGTGCCTTTGGCGGGCGCGCGGATGTCATGTCGGTGTTCGACTCTCATCGCCCGGGCGCCTTGGTCCATGCCGGCACCTTCAACAATAACGTGCTGTCCATGTCCGCGGGCATGTTGGCCATGGGCGAGATTTTTGATGACAGCGCGGCGGAGGCGCTGCGCAAGCGCGGCGATGGGCTGCGCGATGCACTGAATGCGATTTGCACCAAGCACGGCGTTGCCATGCAATTCACCGGCATCGGCAGCATGGTGCAGCCGCATTTCCGGCTGGGTCCGATCCTGCGGCCCTATACCGCGACGACGCAGGAGGAAGGTCTGCGGGAATTGTTCTTCCTGGATATGATGAAGGCGGGGATTTATATCGCGCGGCGCGGCATGGTGGCGCTCAGCCTGCCAGTGGGTGAGGCTGAGCTTGCGCGCTATATCGCGGCGGTCGAGGAATTCTGCGCATCCCGCAAGCCGTTGATGGCGGGGTGATGGCGTAAGGCGGGGCTTGCACCCCCGCCGCTCCGCTTCAGGGCAGCAGCATGCTGCACGCCCACGCCTTACGGAATGGTTTTCAGCAACCACAGCCAATCGGGGTGCCTGCACGACCCTCCAGCCCCTCTGTCTCGTAGCCGTCGCGCTTCCACCAATCCAATCCGCCGATCAGTTCACGCACCTTGAAACCCAGGGTCAGCAATTTAAGCGCGGTCTTGGTTGAAGCGTTGCACCCGATGCCATCGCAATAGCAGATATACGTCTTCGCCTTATCCAGGGCTTCGGTGCTGAGGGCACAAATACCCCGATGCGGCAGGCTGATCGCTCCGGGGATATGTTCCTGCGCAAAGGCGGCTTCGGATCGGCCATCCACGACCACCACGGCCTCTCCGTTGCTGATCGCAACATGGAGATCCCAGGAATCCATCTCATAAGCCAGCTTGCTTTGATAATGGGCCATCTGTTCGATTGACATTCTTGGTTCCTTTCAGAGTGTTGGCAGTTTTGGGCGGCCTTACTCCGCCGCAATCGCCGCGGCTTCACTCATCGGCACGGGCAAGTATTGCGCATATTCCTTCGGCACCACATGCCAAAAGCACCCGCGTTCCGTCGCCCATTCATTCAATAGGCGCGCGGCAAAGCGGCTGCCGGTCTCAGTGACATGGCGCGCGATCAGATCGCGCAAAGCTTCTTCCCAATGCGGATACGCAAGGCGCGACCAGAGCAAGGTTTCCGGGTTGATGCGCTTTTCAAACGTACCATCCGCATCATAGATAAAGGCCTGGCCACCGGTGAAACCCGCACCGAAATTATCGCCAACCGCGCCCAGGATCACGACCGTGCCGCCGGTCATGTACTCACAGCCATTGGCGCCGCAGCCTTCTACCACAGCCGTTGCGCCGGAATTGCGCACGGCAAAGCGCTCACCGGCCTGGCCGGCGGCGAAAAGCTCCCCAGCCGTGGCACCGTAAAGCACCGTATTGCCGATGATCGTATTCTCATGAGAGATCAGGCTGGATGAAGGCGCGGGGCGCACCACAATGGAAGCCCCCGATAGCCCCTTGCCGACATAATCATTGGCGTCGCCAAAGACTTCCAGCTTCAAGCCGCGCACGCCAAAAGCGCCGAGTGATTGGCCAGCGCTGCCGCGCAGTCGCACCGTCAAATGCCCAGCTTGCAGCCCTGTCATGCCGAATTGCCGCACGATGCGCGATGACACCTTTGTACCAATGGCGCGATGCGTATTGCGGATATTGTATTGCAACTGCATTTTTTCGCCATGGCGGAATAGCGCATCCGCATCGCGGATCATTTCCGCATCCAAGGTCTCCGGCACCTCATTCCGGCCCTCCAGCGTGCAATAGGGCGCATGCGGGCCGGCATCGGCCTGCACCAGCAACGGGTTGAGATCGAGGTCATCCAAATCCTCAGACCCGCGGCTGACCTGTTGCAGCAGATCGGTGCGCCCGATCACATCGGTCAGTTTCCGCATGCCGAGGCTTGCCAGAATTTCACGTACTTCTTCCGCAACAAAGGAGAAGAGATTGATCACCTTCTCAGGGCGGCCGGCGAATTTGGCGCGCAACGCCTCATCCTGCGTGCAGACGCCAACCGGGCAGGTATTGGAATGGCATTGCCGTACCATGATGCAACCCATGGCCACCAAGGATGCCGTGCCAATGCCGAATTCCTCGGCGCCCAGCATGGCGGCAATCACCACATCGCGCCCGGTCTTGATGCCACCATCGGTGCGGAGCTTCACGCGGTGGCGCAGCCGATTGAGCAATAATACCTGATGCGTCTCAGACAGCCCCATCTCCCAAGGCAGGCCAGCATATTTGATGGAGGATTGCGGGGAGGCACCGGTGCCACCCGAATGGCCGGAGACCAGAATCGCATCTGCCTTGGCCTTCGCGACACCTGCCGCAATGGTGCCAATGCCTGAACGGCTGACCAGCTTCACACACACCGTTGCATCCGGGTTGATCTGCTTCAGATCGTAAATCAGCTGCGCCAGATCTTCGATTGAATAGATATCATGATGCGGCGGCGGGCTGATCAGCATCACGCCGGGTGTGGAATGGCGCAGCTTCGCAATCAGCCTCGTTACCTTGAAGCCAGGCAGTTGCCCGCCCTCACCAGGCTTCGCCCCTTGCGCGACCTTGATTTCAATCTCTCGGCAATTGTTCAGATACTCCGCCGTCACGCCAAAGCGGCCAGAGGCGATCTGCTTGATCGCCGAATTGGCGTTATCACCATTGGCGCGGGGCTTCGCGCGTGCGGGGTCTTCACCGCCTTCGCCGGAATCGCTGCGCGCGCCAATGCGGTTCATGGCGATGGAAAGCGTTTCATGCGCTTCGGGACTGAGCGCGCCAAGCGAAATGCCCGGTGCAAGCAAACGCTTCCTGATTTCCGTGATGCTTTCTACTTCTTCCAGCGCAATCGGCGTGCGGCCTTCCAGCCGGAAATCGAGCAAATCGCGCAGCGCCACGGGTGGCAGGCGCCGCACCGCATCGGAATAGCGCTTGAAGGTTTGATAGCTTTCGGTCTCCACCGCGCTTTGCAGTGTGTGGATCAGTGTACCGTCAAAGGCATGCGCCTCACCACGCCGGCGGAGCTTGTACAGTCCGCCAATCGGCAGCGTCACCGCGCCTTCCGCCCAGGCTTTGCTGTGCAAGGCAAGCACGCGACGCGCAATTCCGGAAAGCCCAATCCCGGAAATGCGGGAAGGCGTACCTGGGAAAAACTCCGCCACCAGCGCACGGGAAAGCCCGATGGCTTCGAAATTCATGCCGCCACGATAGGAAGACAAAACGCCAATGCCCATCTTGGACATGACCTTGAGCAGGCCCTTATCCACCGCCTTCTTGTAGCGCCCAACCGCTTCACGCAAAGACATGGTACCAAACAAGCCGCGCCGATGCCGATCCGCAATGCTTTCTTGCGCCAGATAGGCATTGACCGTAGTGGCACCCGCACCAATCAGCACCGCGACATAATGCACATCAAGACTTTCCGCGACGCGGACATTGAGCGAGGTGAAGGTGCGTAGCCCGTTCTTCACCAAATGCGTCTGCACCGCGCCCACCGAAAGGATCATGGGGATCACGGCGCGTTCGGCGCATTGCGCCTCATCTGTCAGGATCACATGAGCGCAGCCGGAACGTACGCCCTCTTCGGCTTCGCGGCGGATGCGTTCAATGTGGCGCCGCAGCCCCGCTTCGCCTTCAGCGACAGGAAAGGTGCAATCCACCACACAGGCTGTTGTGCCCATATAGGCGCGCATGGCGTCAAACTCAGCATTGGATAGCACGGGGCTATCCAGCATCAGCATGTCACATTGGGTCGGATCCTCATCAAGGATATTCCCAAGATTGCCGAGCCTGGTCTTCAACGTCATCACCCGCGTCTCACGCAGGCTGTCAATCGGCGGATTGGTCACCTGGCTGAAAGCTTGGCGGAAATAATGATGCAGGCCGCGATATTGTTCAGACAGCACGGCGATGGATGTATCATCGCCCATGGACCCCACCGCCTCATTGGCGTCCTCCACCATGGGGTGCAGGATGGATTCCAATTCTTCTAAGGTATAGCCGACAGAAAGCTGACGGCGGCGCAAGTCCTCACCGGTCCGATTGGCGCGTTCATCGGCTTCGGCCTTCACAATCTCATCAATGCGCGTGGTGCGTTCGGTCCATTGGCCGAAGGGCTTGCGGCCTGAAATCAAATCCTTCAGCGCCATGTCTTCAAAAAACCGTCCCTCATCCAGATCAACGCCGATGGATTGGCCGGGGCCAACGCGGCCCTTCTGGATGATGCGGTCTTCGGCCAGCTTCACCATGCCGGTCTCGGATCCTACAATCAGCATGCCATCGGAAGTCACGCTATAGCGCAAAGGGCGCAAGCCATTGCGATCCAGCCCCGCCACCACCCAGCGCCCATCGGTCGCGCAAATCGCCGCCGGACCATCCCAGGGTTCCATGACGGCGTTGCAGTAAAGAACCAGGTCACGATGCGCCTGCGGCATGGTAGCGTTATTGCCAAGGCTTTCGGGTATCAGCAGCGCCTTGGCCATGGGTGCGTCTCGCCCGGCGCGCACCAGCAATTCGAACACGTTATCGAGTGTCGCGGTATCAGAACCACCCGCCTGCACCACGGGCTTCAGATCATCCATGAAAGGATCAAGCAGCGCATGGGAAAGTCGCGTTTCATGCGACTTCATCCAATTCACATTGCCATGCAGCGTATTGATTTCGCCATTATGCGCGAGTGTCCGGAAGGGCTGTGCCAGGCGCCAGGTGGGGAAGGTATTGGTGGAATAGCGCTGATGGTAAATCGCGAAGCGGCTGACGAAACGTTCATCCAATAGGTCCGGATAGAATTCCGTCAGCGCCTCGGCCAGGAACATGCCCTTATAGATGATGGATCGGGCGGACAGGGAACAAAGATAAAGCTCCGCAATCTGCGCCGCGATGGCCTGCTTTTCGATCCGCCGACGGATCACATACATATCGCGTTCAATGGTGGCTATGTCGCGTTGTTCCGGATCGTGGATCAGGATTTGCTCAATCTCGGGCCGCGTTGCATTGGCCTTTTCGCCGATGCAGGCGACATTGATCGGCACTTGCCGCCAGCCATAAATGGCATAGCCGGCATTGAGAATTTCGGTTTCCACAATCTGCCGGCAGCGTTCCTGCGCGCCGAGGTCGGATTTCGGCAAAAACACTTGGCCGACCGCGATACGACCGGGGCGGAGCCTATCGCCACCGCGTTCCACCACGGCAGCAAAGAAATCCTGCGGGATTTCGATATGAATGCCGGCTCCATCGCCGGTTTTGCCATCGGCATCCACGGCGCCGCGATGCCAAACGGCACGCAACGCATCAATGCCGGCCTGCACAACCTCCCGCCGTGGCTTGCCATCAAGCGCTGCCACCAGGCCAACACCGCAGGCATCATGTTCGGTCAGGTCGAGATGCGCCTCACGCGCAAGGCGCGCGGCTTCGGCGCGCATGACGGCGATGTCTTGTTCAATGTCGTTCATTTTGATTACTCCGCCGCCACTGCAATGCTTGACTTGGCGGCTTCAACAAAAGCCGCAATCTGTTCCGCCACATCGCGCCCATCGCGAATGCCCCACACAACAAGGGATGCGCCGCGCACAATATCGCCGGCGGCGAATACACCCGGCAGCGCGGTCATCATGCTGCGATGGTCCACCTTCAGCGTGCCCCAGCGCGTGACGGAAAGCGCTGGTTCTTCAAACATCATCGGCAAATCTTCCGGGTCAAAGCCAAGCGCCTTGATCACCAAATCGGCCTTCAGGGTGAAATCACTGCCGGCGATGGCTTCCACCTGCTGCCGGCCTGTCGCATCCGGCAGGCCAAGATGCATGCGCACCGCGTGCACACCTTCAACCTTCGTCTTGCCTTCAAAAGCTTCCGGCGCGGCCAGCCATTCAAAGCGCACGCCTTCTTCTTCAGCATTATACACTTCGCGCATGGAACCGGGCATATTCGCCTTGTCGCGTCGATAGAGGCAGGTGACGGAAGCCGCACCCTGGCGCGTTGCGGTGCGCACGCAATCCATCGCGGTATCGCCGCCGCCAATCACCACCACATGCCGGCCTTCGGCATTCAGCGCGCCGGAATCAAATTCGGGCACGGCATCACCCAAGCCCTTGCGGTTGGACGCAATCAAGTAATCCAGCGCCGCCACCAGGCCGGGCAGATCAGCGCCCGGTGCGGCAATATCGCGTGCCTTATAAACGCCAGTCGCAATCAGCACCGCGGCATGTTTGCGCCGCAACTCGCCCAAGGAGATATCTCGCCCCACCGCGCAATTCAGCCGGAATTCAATGCCGCCTTCGGCATATTGGTGCCAGCGCCGCACCACCACATCTTTCTCCAGCTTGAAATTCGGGATGCCGTAAATCATCAGCCCGCCGGCGCGGTCATGCCGATCATAAATCACCACTTGAAAGCCCAGTACGCGCAGCCTTTCAGCAGCAGCCATACCAGCGGGGCCGGCGCCGATAATGCCGATGCTCTCCGGTCTCTCGCGCACCGGCTTGGGCGGCTTCACCCAGCCATTCTCCCATGCCGTATCAGTGATGTATTTTTCCACCGCGCCAATCGTGACCGCCTCAAAACCCTTTTCGATCACGCAATTGCCTTCACAAAGCCGATCCTGCGGGCAGACGCGGCCGCAAATCTCCGGGAAGTTGTTGGTGGCCGAGGCGACCTCATAGGCTTCTTCAAGCCGGCCTTCGGCGGTCAGCTTCAGCCAATCGGGGATGTTGTTATTGAGCGGGCAATGCACCTGGCAGAAGGGAACCCCGCATTGGGAGCAGCGGGACGCCTGCTCGGTCGCCGCTTCCGCCACGAAGGGGCGATAGACCTCATTCCAATCCGCGCGGCGGTCGGTCGCTTCCCGCTTATCTGGCTGGTGCTGCGCCAGGCGGACGAATTGCAGCATTCTCTCGGCCATTGGGGATCCTCAGTCATGGTTGAGCCCAGAATGGCCCCATAACCAAAACCAATTCCCAAAGCGAGTCTTTTGTGTGATATAAAGACAGTAATTATGACCTAAAACAGGCAAAGAATTGCCCCATACCGTTCCTTCAATCTATCTCGCCCCTAAAATATGTCCGTTTCGGTCTTTATGTTGTCGCTGCCCGCTGCCCACCCTGGCGGAACCGCGCCAGATAGGCCGGCACAATCGCCTCTACCGCCTTGGGTTCAATGCCAAGCGCTTGAAATCCCAAGGCATCGGGCGACACCACATTATCCTTGCCCAGCAGAATCAGCTGATCGCGCGTAAGCGGCGGCGTTGGCAGCAGCTCCCCAAGGCGCGCTTGCAGCCGCACGAACCCTTCCGGCAGGGCGATCATGGGGCGTCGCCGGCCCGTTACATCCAGGATATAGCGCAGCACTTGGCGCATGCTCATTACGCGCGGGCCGCCGAGTTCCAAGACCTTGCCGGCTGCGGATGGGTCCGCGAGTGCAGCCATCGCGGCATCCGCCACATCGCCCACGTAAACCGGCTGAAAGTGCGTCTCGCCTGCCACCACCGGCATGAAGGGCAGCATGGCGGCAAGCCCGGCGAAGCGGTTGAAGAACTGATCATCCGGCCCAAACACCACGGAAGGGCGCAGGATAATGGCGCTTGGGAAGGCCGCCAGCACCGCGGCTTCGCCCGCCGCCTTGGTTTGTGCGTAAAGGCTGGGGCTTCCGGCATCCGCACCAATCGCGGAAAGATGCAGGAATTGCTTTGCCCCGGCGGCGGCAGCCAGCCGCGCTACGCGCCCCGCGCCTTCGGCCTGAATGCGCTGGAAATCCCCCGCACGGCTTTCGAACAGAATGCCGACCAGGTTGATGACGACATCCGCCCCGGCCACCGCCCGCGCTGACGAAGCCTCATTGGTGATCGAGGCCGCAAAGGGCGTGATCTGCCCGACGCCGCCCATGGTGCAAAGCCGCGCGGCGCGTTCCGTATCGCGCCCTGCAATCCGAACGCTATGGCCGGCAGCCGCCAGGCGCTGCACGATATGGCGGCCAATAAAGCCGCCGCCGCCAAAAACTGTCACAAGCATTGCCCAAATCCCTGACTTCTCTAGCCAGATATGGGGGAGCCCCAGCGTGGCGGGAAGGGCGGGCGATCAGGCGGAAAGGATGCCCGCCGCCAGACCGATCAGCATATTCAACAGGATCGAGGCCAATACCGCCGAAAAACCCAACATCCGCGCCTTCACCGGTGCCACGGGAAACAGCCGCTGCGCGCCATCATAGAACAGGTACAGCGTGTACAGCGCCCCCACCAGCGCGAGCAGCCCGCCAATCGAAGGCACAATCAACGCCAATCCACCCACCCAGGCGCCGGTGGGTGCAAAAGCGGCCAGCTTCATCCCCGCATTGCTATCCGGCGTCGCACCGAAACGCTCGGCCAAGGGCGGCATGATCTTGCCCATGATCAACACGCTCACCACCGCAATGGCATAGCTGATCAGCAATTCCGCGAAATTTGGCACGTTTCCGCCAACAAAGATTCCGATGGCGCTGGCAATGGAAGGAAGCGCGGCCAAGGGCAGCACATAGCCCGCGAATACCCCACCAAGCGTCATGGGTTCTGCCGCAATCCCATCCCAGGTCTTGCCGGGTTCCATCAAAAGGCCCTTCGCCTTGGCGATGGTATTCATGCCGCTGCCTCCCGCATTCGTTTGGGGGATATTGCGCTGGCCTTTGCCGCGTGGGCAAGCCGTGGGTGGTGGCAGGCGGGCGCCGCTTCTGTCAGTTTCAGCCCATGGCCGATTCGCTTCCCCGCTGGCGCGACAAGCGCTTCCTTGTGCTGCTGGCGCTTGGTTTTGCCGCGGGCGTGCCGCTGCCGCTTTCGGCCTTCACGCTCAGGCAATGGCTGGCGGAATCCAATCTTTCGCTGGCGGCCATCGGCTTCACGGCGCTGATTGGGCTGTCCTATTCGCTGAAATTCCTGTGGTCCCCATTGATTGACCATAGCCCACCGCCCTTCTTCCGCGCGCTGGGACGCCGGCGCGGCTGGCTGCTTTCCATCCAGATCCCGCTGATCGGCGCCATTATCGCGCTCGGCCAGACCAGTCCGGCGCTGGATGTGAGCCTGACGGTGGCGGTGGCTGTTGTTGTCGCTTTCCTGTCCGCCAGCCAGGATATTGTGATTGACGCCTTCCGCATTGAAAGCCTGGATGAAGCCGATCAGGGCTATGGCCTGGCCTGCTATGTCTGGGGCTATCGCGGCGCTTTGCTGGCGGCGACCGCGGGCGCTCTGACCATGGTGGAATTCGCCGGCTGGGCCTTGGCCTTTGCCGGCTGTGCGGCGATGGTCGGGCTTGGCGTTATTGCTGTGCTTTTCGCCGCCGAACCCACGCGCCAGGGGGGTGCTGCGCCGCAAGGCTGGGCGGCGCGGCTGCGCTATGCGGTGATTGATCCCTTCGCAGATTTCATGCGCCGGCGCTATTGGTTCGCCATCCTCGCCTTCATCGCTCTGTTCAAGCTGGGCGAGGCTTTGGCCGGCATCATGACCGCGCCCTTTTATCGGGAGCTTGGTTTTACCCGTCTGGAAGTGGCGAGTGTTTCTTCTGTTTTTGGCCTTATTGCGACCCTGGCCGGCGCCTTGGCCGGCGGCTGGCTGGTGGCGCGGCTTGGCACCGGGCGCGCCTTGATCCTGACCGGGATCACGCAAATGCTCTCCAACCTTATGTATGTCGCGCTGGCCTTCGCGGGGCATGATATCCGCATGCTGTTTGCGCAGGTGGGGGTGGAGAATTTCACTGATGGTCTGGCTGACGCGGCCTTTCTTTCCTACCTTGGCATGCTGACCAGCCGCAGCTTCACCGCCACGCAATATGCGCTGCTGTCATCACTGGCGGCAGTGCCCTTGCGCACGCTGGGGGCGACATCCGGCGTATTGGCCGAAAGCCTTGGCTGGCCTTGGTTTTTCGTGCTGACCACCTTTGCCGCGCTGCCGGCCATGGCGATTATGCTGTGGCTGCTGCGCCGCCTGCCGCCCAAAGCTGAAGGCGCCGCCATATGACCTGCCCCTTGCTGCCCGTTGCCTAGGCCTGCCAGGGTTGATCCCCCCACCCGCCGGGCGTATGGCGCGAGGGATTGCTTGCACGGATACCCCCCATGACTGATGTGATCGCGCCGCGCCGCGCGCTGCTTTCCGTTTCCGACAAAACCGGGCTGATTGAATTTGGCCGCTTCCTTGCCGCACGCGGCGTTGAGATTCTCTCCACCGGCGGCACTGCCAAGGCGCTGCGCGATGCCGGCGTGCCGGTGAAGGATGTGTCAGACCATACGGGCTTTCCGGAGATTCTGGATGGGCGCGTGAAAACGCTCGTGCCACAGGTGCATGGCGGCATTCTGGGCCGGCGCGATCTGGCCGAGCATCTGGCGCAAATGGCAGCGCATGGGATTGCGCCAATTGATCTGGTGGCGGTGAATCTCTACCCGTTTGAAGCCACCGTCGCGAAGGGTGCGGATTTCGATGACTGCATCGAAAACATAGATATCGGCGGCCCAGCCATGATCCGCAGTGCGGCGAAAAATCACGCCCATGTCGCGGTGCTGACGGAACCCGCGCATTTTGCCGAAATACAGGCGGAAATCGCGGAAGCCGGTGGCACCAGGCTTGCCACGCGCCGGCGCTTGGCGGCTGCGGCCTATGGGCGCACGGCGGCTTATGATGCCGCGATTTCGGGATGGTTCGCAGGGCAGGAAGGGCAGGAATTTCCGGACCGCCTCAGCTTCACGGGTTCGCTGCGCCAGACTTTGCGCTACGGCGAAAACCCGCATCAATCGGCAGCGTTTTATCTGGATGGCAGCGCGCGTCCCGGCATTGCAACCGCGCGGCAAATCCAGGGGAAGGAGCTTTCGTATAACAACCTGAACGATACTGATGCAGCGTTTGAAGCACTCGCCGAATTTGCCGATCCAGCGATTGTAATTGTGAAGCACGCCAATCCTTGCGGCGTGGCAGTGGCAGCGGATTTGGCAAGTGCCTGGGATCGCGCGCTGTTGTGCGACCCGATTTCGGCTTTCGGCGGCATTGTCGCGGCCAATCGCAAGCTGGATGCGGCGGCGGCGGAACGCATCGCGGCGATTTTTACCGAAGTGGTTATCGCGCCGGATGCGGATGAAGCGGCACTCGCGGTATTCGCCAAAAAGAAAAATCTGCGCCTGCTGCTGACATGCGGCCTGCCTGATCCCGCCGCGCCGGGGATGATGTTCCGTTCCGTGGCTGGCGGCTTTCTGGCGCAATCGCGCGATGCCGGGTGCGTGAGCGAAGCCACGCTGAAATGCGTCACGAAACGCGCGCCGACGGCAACCGAGATGGCTGACCTGCTTTTCGCCTTCCGTGTCTGCAAGCATGTGAAATCCAACGCCATTGTCTATGCCAAGGGCCTGGCCACGGTTGGCATTGGCGCGGGGCAGATGAACCGCGCGGAAAGCAGCCGCATCGCCGCCTGGAAAGGCGAAGCTGCGGCCAAGGCGGCGGGGTTGTCTGAACCGCTCGCCAAGGGTTCCGTGGTGGCATCTGATGCGTTTTTCCCCTTTGCTGATGGGCTGGAAATCGCCGCTTCCGCCGGTGCCACCGCCATTATCCAGCCAGGTGGTTCGATCCGCGATCATGAGGTGATTGAGGCCGCCGATAAGGCGGGGCTTGCCATGGTTTTCACCGGCATGCGCCATTTCAGGCATTGAGCAATCCTGATGGCGCTTGAAACCATTCTTCTGCTGATTGGGCTTGGTGTGGTGGCGGCGCTGCTGCTGGCGCTATTGCTGCGCAAGCCCGCCCCTGATCCTTCCATAGCGCTGCTACAAGCAACGCAGGAACGCCAAGGCGAAAGACTGGCGGGCTTGGCGAGCGACGTGAAGGCCGCGCTTTCCGCCAGCGAAGTGACGCTGGGGCGGGAAATGTCGGCGCTAACCACGAAGCTGATGGAAGTGCAGGGCGCGACCGCACAGGCGCAGCAACAGGGCGTTCTGGAAGCACGCGAAAGCGCCGCCAAACTGCGGCAGGAAAACGCCGATGCCGCTGCGCGCGTGCAGGTGATGATGGAACAAGTGCGCGGCGCGCTGGCCGAATCTCAGGCCGTGATGAAGAATGCCATTGCCACGGAAATGGTAGCGGCACGCGACATGATTGACCGCAAAGGCAATGAAAGCCGGGCCGAGCTTGAAACCAAGCTCAAGGAAATGCGCGAAGCCAATGACAAGCGGCTTGCGGAGATTCAGGCCAGTGTGAACGAACAATTGAGTGCCGCGGTCGAGAAACAAATGACCGAAAGCTTCACCCGCGTGATTGACCAGTTCAACGCCATCCAGGCCATGATGGGCAATGTGCAATCGGTGGCGAGCCAGGTTGGCGATCTGAAGCGACTATTTTCCAATGTGAAGACGCGCGGTGGCTGGGGCGAAGCGCAGGTCAAGGCGCTATTGGATGATTTCCTGCCGCAGGGTTCTTATGAGACGAATGTGAAGCTGCGCGAAGGCAGCAATGACACGGTGGAATTTGCGATACTCATGCCGGTTGGTCAGGAAGCACCGGTGCGCTTGCCGGTGGATGCGAAATTCCCGGTGGAGGATTACGAGCGGCTTCTGCAAGCCCATGACGCTGGCGAGACTGAGGCCGAAGCGCAGGCGCGCAAGGGATTGGAAACGCGCATTCGGGGTGAGGCTTTGAAAATCCGCG
This sequence comes from Roseomonas sp., assembly GCA_044345845.1. GTDB lineage: Bacteria > Pseudomonadota > Alphaproteobacteria > Acetobacterales > Acetobacteraceae > Neoroseomonas. Next base: position 4,021 of record JBIJAH010000034.1, on the reverse strand, counting down.
ACAAATACATCAACCCGCCCGCCACCACGGAATTCGCCGTGATGTATTTGCCAACCGAAGGGCTTTACGCGGAAGTCGCCCGCATTCCGGGCTTGATTGATGATGTCGGGCGCAATGCGCGGGTCTTCATTGCGGGGCCTTCGCTGCTGCCGGCCATGCTGCGCACCATCCAGCTTGGGCATGTGACGCTCGCGCTTTCGAAGAACGCCGAAAGCGTGCGCGAATTGCTTTCCGCGACCAAAGCGGAAATGGCGAAGATGGATGGCGTTTTGGAAAAGCTTGGCAAGCAGGTGAATACAGTCGGCAATTCCATCGGCGATGCCCGCACCCGCACCCGCGCCATTGCACGCAAGCTGAAAGACGTGGAGGCGATGCCGGGCGATCAAGCGGCAAGCCTGCTTGGTGTGGATGGCGTGCTTCCGACCGATGAGGATGACCCGCAAGCATGACCGCGCTGCAAGCCCAATCAGGCTTCGGCTTGCTGGCGCTATGCGTATTGGCCTGGGCTTTGGGCGGGTTCAAGCGCGGTGTCTCAGCGCGCGTGGTGCTGACGGGGCTGGCGTTGCAAATCCTATTGGGCACAGCGCTTTTGCATATCGCGCCGCTGCGCGCGGGTTTTGGCTATTTGGGTGATGCGGTGAATGCGCTGGCGGTTGCGACGCAAGCCGGCACATCCTTGGTCTTTGGCTATTTGGGCGGCGGCGTTTTGCCCTTTCAGGAACTCCGCCCGGGCGCTTCCTTCATCCTGTTCTTCCAGGCGTTACCGCTTGTGCTGGTGGTCGGCGCGCTATCCGCGCTGTTCTATCATTGGGGCATTCTGCCCGCGATTGTGCGCGTGATGGCAGCCGTATTGCAGCGGCTTTTCGGCATTGGTGGCGCGGCGGGCTTTGGCGTAGCGGCGAATGTCTTTGTCGGCATGGTGGAAGCGCCACTCATGATCCGCGCCTGGCTTTCGCGCATGACGCGCGCTGAGCTTTTCGTGGTGATGACGGCGGGGCTTGCCACCATCAGCGGCAATACGCTGGTGGTTTATGCACTGATGATCTCGCCCGTGGTGCCGGATGCGGCGGGGCAATTACTGACCGCGAGCCTGATTTCCGCCCCGGCGGCGATCCTCGCCGCGTTGCTGATGCTGCCGGCGGAAAGCGCCAGCACCGTGCCAGACCACGACACGGGTGAGCCCATAAAGCTATACGACAGCAGCATGGATGCGCTGGTGCGTGGCACGCAGGATGGGCTTTCGCTGCTACTCGGCATCATGGCGTCCTTGATTGTTTTCGTCGCCTTGGTCGCTTTGGTGAATATGGTGTTGGAACCCGCAACGGGCTTCACCTTGCAACGCCTGCTTGGCCTGCTGCTTTGGCCGGTGGCCTGGGCCATGGGCGTACCGGCGGCGGAAGCGGCGACAGTTGCTTCCTCACTCGGCGTGAAGATCGTGGTGAATGAATTCGTCTCCTTTCTGGAGCTTGCGCAATCCGGCGGCGCGGGGCTTTCGGAACGATCCCGCCTGATCCTGACCTACGCGCTATGTGGTTTTACCAATTTCGGGTCGGTCGGGATCATGGTGGCGGGCATGGCGGGCATGTGCCCGGAACGACGCGCGGATATTCTGCGGCTAGGCTTGCCATCACTGGTTTCGGCTTCCATTGCCTGCTGCATGACGGGTGCGGTGGTGGGGCTGCTGACGCCCTAAAATACATGCTGGCCCTGCGGGGCATAACGCGGCAGGATCAGTCTAAAGGAGCCACGCCATGTCCCATATCGTCCATCGCAACCTATTGAAGGACCCGCCCATTGCCGTCTCCGGTCAGGGGATTTGGCTGCGCGATTCAACCGGGCATGATGTGATTGATGGCTCCGGCGGCGCGGCGGTGGCCTGCCTTGGCCATGGCCATCCGCATGTGGTGGCAGCGATGAAGGCGCAGATTGATCGCCTCTGCTACGCCCATACTGCCTTGTTCAGTGCCGGCAGTGCTGAAAAGCTGGCTGAAGTGCTGGTCGGCCATAAGCCAGGCGGGCTGACCCATGCCTATTTTGTTTCCTCGGGTAGTGAGGGGATGGAAGCCGCGCTGAAAATCGCACGGCAGTATTTTCTGGAAGCGGGCGAGCCACAACGCACACGCTTCATCGCGCGGCGCCAATCCTATCATGGCAATACGCTCGGCGCGCTGGCGGCGAGTGGCAATATCGCGCGGCGCACGCCTTATGCGCCGATCCTGTCTGATGCTTTCAGCCATGTCTCGCCCTGCTTCGCCTATCGCGATCGGCGTGATGATGAGAGCGATGCCGATTATGTCGCGCGCTTGGCGGCGGAGCTTGAGGCGGAATTCCAGCGCCTTGGCCCGCGCAATGTGATCGCCTTTTGCGCAGAGACAGTGGTGGGTGCCACGCTTGGTTGCGCGACCGCCTTGCCTGGCTATTTCCAAGCCATGCGCGCTGTCTGTGATCGGCATGGCGCGCTATTGATTTTGGATGAGGTGATGTCCGGCATGGGCCGCACTGGCACCTTGCATGCCTGGGAACAGGAAGGTGTTTCGCCTGATATTCAGGTGATCGCGAAGGGGCTCGGCGGTGGCTATCAGCCGATTGGCGGCATTCTGGTGCATGGGCGCGTGGTGGAAACGCTGAAGCGTGGCACGGGCACTTTCAAGCATGGCCATACCTATCAGGCGCATCCTGTGGCTTGTGCCGCCGCGCTGGCGGTGCAGGAAGTGATTGCGGAAGAAAACCTGCTGGCCAATGCGCGCGCCATGGGCGCGTTATTGGAACGCGGTTTGATGGAACGGCTCGGCAATCATCGCCATGTCGGTGATATCCGTGGGCGCGGCCTGTTCTGGGCAGTGGAATTCGTCCAAAACCGCGCAAGCAAAGCCACTTTCGATCCCGCGCTTGGCGTGAATGAACGCATCAAGCATGCCGCCTTCGCGCATGGCTTGGCCTGTTACCCGATGGGCGGCACGATTGATGGCAAGCATGGCGATCATGTGATCCTCTCACCGCCCTATATCGTGACGGCGCGGGATGTGGAGATGATCGTGGAGCGCTTTGGCGCCGCGGTGGATGAGGTGTTCGCTAGTTTGCCTGGAGCATTTTAAAGCCAAGTGGAATCACTTGGCGACTCGGAAAATGCGACCAAACAAAAGTTTAGAGCGTTTCCGGTGAACGAAGGTAAACGGGAAGCGGTCTAAAGACTGAGATGTTGCGCGCGCAGCGCTGGGTCAGCATCCAGCGCTGCCATGCTGCCATCATAACGGATTTCGCCCCGTTCAATCACGTAAGCGCGATCCGCCACCGCCGCGGCGAAATCGAAATTCTGTTCTGAAAGCAGAACGGCTATGCCTTCGCGCTTCATGCGCAGCACGGCATCGGCCATCAATTCCAGAATGACGGGTGCGAGCCCTTCTGAGGGTTCATCCAGCAGCACGGCTGCAGGATTGCCCATGAGTGTACGCGCAATCGCCAGCATTTGCTGTTCCCCGCCGGACATGGCGGCGGCGCGGCGATGACGCATGGAAGCCAGGTTTGGGAAAACCTCAAACAGTCGCTCCGCAGTCCAGGCATCGCGCCCTTCTGCCGGGCGGCGGCCAACTTCCAGATTCTCGGCCACAGTCAAATCAGTGAAAATGCGCCGATCTTCTGGCACGTAGCCCAAGCCAAGCCGCGCGATGCGAAAGGCTGCAAGCCCGGCAATATCACGCCCGGCAAAGCGCACGCGCCCGGCGCGTGGCGGCACTAGGCCCATGATCGCTTTCAGCGTGGTGGATTTGCCCGCGCCATTGCGGCCCATCAGCGCGGCAACCTCTCCGCGTGCAAGGCTCAAGGAAACGCCAAACAGAATCTCCGCCGGGCCATAGCCAGCGCGCAATCCTTCCACCTCAAGCACCGCTTCAGCCATGCGCCGCTGCCCTGGCGCGCAAAGCGGCGCGCAAGCCGGAAGTGCCAAGATAAACGCGCTGCACTTCAGAGTTGGCGCGCACTTCTTCCGGCGTTCCGGCGGCAATTATCTCGCCCCGCACCAGCA